>JAVKCM010000223.1:0-33637 GCA_040222735.1 Fuerstiella sp.
CGGGACTGCGGAGCAGGACTGTGCCGCCAAAAGGGTAAGGAAATGGGACTGGCTCCGAGCGAACGGCAAGCGAGTTCGGCCTTTGGGCCGTCACTCGGTCGGTGCCTGTCCCATTTCCGTCGTCTGCTGTGTTGGTGCCGCCAAAGGGGTGCCGCCAAAAGGGGACAGGAACGACGGCGGACGACCGTATGCTATCTCCAGATTCCCCTGGCGCCGTCGAGCCAGTCCCCGTTTGGCTCGGGGAAGAGAATGATGCCTGTCCCCTTTCGGCCACGGACTTCCAGTCCGTCGGGTTAGCGCAAACAGACCACAACAGCGCGAATCGGGAAGACGAAGAGAATCATGCCTGTCCCCATTCGGCCGGAGACCTGCGGTCGAAGGTGTGGGGCGGTCGGGAGACCGCCCCACAACGGGAGCCTGGCCTGATTGACGCAGATTCAAAAATTCCCGGCGGCGTTTGTGCAGATCACTGGAAATCACAGGCCTTTTTCGCGTCTCGTCTGCCCCGACGTAATTTCGGATCAGCTCAGAAAGAAGACATTGTCCTGCAGCCCCTGAACTCCCGTATTGCGTTCGATCACATCGGCCAGCGAGGTTGATTCGACCAGCTGCAGCTGTTCTGCTTCCAGCACCTGCTGATACCAGAATCGATCTCCGTCGCGCAGACGTGTGAACTGATCGATCAGAATCGTGCGAAAGGTTTCTCCCAGGCTGGATCCGGCGACATGATCTTCGGCCAGTCCGGCGACCCACAGGTCCATATCGTCGACGGATCCGTACACGTCTGCCAGACGCTGCTGCAGATCGGGATCTGACGTGATATCAGAAAAGGATGTCACCGGCTGCAGACCAAGTTCCGTGCGAACCTGATTGTAGTCGGCCAGTCCATGGTCGCGGCCACGCTGCAGATTCAGCGAGGCCAGGTCAAATCCACCGGCCCCAGGTGGTCCGAACAGAAAGTTTCTTACGTCATCAACGATCATCGTATCCACTTCGCTGGCGGCCTGCTGTGTGACTCCCAGCAGCAGCGAATCAATACCATGTTCGACCACATGCTGAGGTGCAAAGAAGGCACTCTGCAGGTCCAGATGACCGGCCTCGATGACAGATCCGTCGTTGTTGAGTCGCAGCAGTTCTGACGACAGCAGCGTATGACCGACTCGATAGGCAGCCGTGGAAAATTCCGTAGCGATGGATGGATCTGTGTCGGGGTCATAGCCGAGGTAATCGGGAAGGGCCGAATCACCCAGCAGTGCTGGCAGAAACTCACGGTAGGTAATCGCCTGTATTTCGGCGATCACCAGTTCGCGCGCCTGCTGGTACAGCTGTTCGTCCGAGAGACCAGGCGTGGCGGCTGCAAGTTCCGTCGCAATCCGGTTATGTTCTCGTACCCAGAGTGTATGCATGGACGACAGGGCAGCGTTTTCGTTGGCACGGACATCACCGGCCAGAAACAGATTTGTTCCGGTTCCACCGGCATTCGGCAGTCCGGCATCATTGAACGGCAGCAGATCACCATCCGAAACCCGCAGCAGCCCATTTTCAAAGCTGCGCAGGGCTGCCGCGCGGACGTCATCAAAACCGTAGACGTTGCTGCCATCGATAAACGCGGTGATCTGATTGATCTGCTGTCTCGGATTGTCTGTTCCGTCACCGGTGGTCGGGTCGTAGACCGATCGGTTCAGTTCAATCTCCGCCTCTCCGGTGTAGTCAGGATCAAACCACGGATCTCCTTCAGGTACCGGAACATAATAGGGTTCGTGAGGCTCGGCCCCTTCGGTCAGATCAATGTCGTGATCCAGAAACTGTCCCCACAGCCAGGTCAGGTCAGTCAGCTCACGGTCGTTTAAAGCCACGGTCTGCTGCGCGACCAGTTCGTTGCTGATCAGCCGGGCACTCGGCCGATCCGCCCCGGCGGGAGCTGAGATGCCGTCGGTGTACTCCGGTGAGGTCAGACGCAGCAGCGCTTCATTGGTACTGCCGAGTTCCGGGTCGGCCTGATTGTTGCCGGTTCCGTCGATAGATCGATACTGGTCTGCCGGATCGCCGATCAGGTCGCTGATCACGAAGGTGCCATCGTCAAAGCGGACGTATTCGATGCCGCTTAGCTGATCCGTCCGCTGGCCGTTGCTGACAATAATCACGCCGTCATCGCGCCGGACAAACGTAAATTCCTGCCGCAGCGCCCAGTACACCGCAGTGTCATGGCCGGCACCGCCGTCCAGAAAATTGTCGCCCCGGACGGAAGTCAGTTCGTCATTGCCATCCTCACCGTGCAGCACGTTGTCACCGACAAGAGCGATCAGCGTGTCAGAGCCGTTGCTGCCGTCGAGCCGTTCGCCGTAGTCCCACGAAATCTGTACCTCGCCTTCCGTCGCGTCATCCGCCGCACCGTCGGCCGTCGGACTGGCGGACATAAGCACCAGTGGTTCCAGAGATTCAATGACCGACGACGGCCGCGGACATTTATGATTCTTCACCGGGCACCCCATTGCCACAAAACGTTGAATTCGGAAAAGGCGAATCGATGTACGTCACCAAAGCCGTCGCATGATCAGCCCCCCGGGCAGCAGAATCGACATAAAAAAACGTACGCCAGCGCTGGAACTCGTACTTATGGGAACGTCGTGGAAGTGGTATCGATTCCGCGGCGAGGTTGCATTTCGGAAACAACCACGTTGCAGATTCGGCAGGTTTCCGACAATTCGTCATAATCCGGCGACACCTGCGGGTCGGGCCGGAGTTGACTCGACGATACGCTGGCCCGACTCACAACTGCGCAGGTGATCGTCCTGTGCCGCTCTGGCCTGGCTGACCGTTCCCTCTGTTCGGAGACGTCGTGATGCAAAGAACATCAGTAACAGAGCTGCACCGCCTGGTTTTGCCCGCACTGCTGGTGACATTGTGCCTGTCTCTGACGTCTGTTTCGGCACAGACAGACGGTCGTCCGGGCGATGACACGGGACCCGCCACGCCCGCTCTGCCAGACGATGCAGAACGCCTGACGCTGGTTTATCTGAACCGTCCGGTACGCGGTGTGGTGGACACGCTGGAGGCGCTGTTTGAATCGAGTGACGGACTTTTGGTGGTGACGGACGTGGATGCAAATATTGTTATCCTGCGCGGATCGGCCGCCGTCACAGAAAAGGCTGTCCGACTGTTAAAACAGGTTGATCGACCGCCCAGGCTTCTCCGGTTTGACGTCAGCATTGCCGTTTTCAGCTCTGCCCAGGACGACGATTCGCCCCGGGTCCCGCTTCAGACCGATACGTTTCAGCTGGCAACGCTGAGCGAAAGCAGCGCCGCGGTGCAGGTCGGCCAGCAGGTGCAGATCGCGTCCGGCGTGCAGATGAGTTCTGGTGGTCGGTCGTTCGCACGAAGCTACCAGCAGGAAAACGTGGGCACACTGGTTAAAGTCGATCCCCGGAAATCCGAGCAAAGCATTTTGGTGGACCTGACGGTGGAAAAGTCATGGCTTGAATCCGCATTGGCGGACAACACATCGGAAGTTGATTCCGCCCCGCGTTCGACTGTATATAACTCCACCCTGCAGACCACACTTGATCTGACACCGGGACAATCACAGACAGCGAAAGCTTCAGTTTCCGGCGGAACGAACAGCGGGCGTGAAGTCGAAATCACCATTTCTGCAGCCTTCGCAGAACCATCTTCCACTCAGACAAACTCGGCACCGCAGCAATCCGGAGCTCATTGAAAAAGGCCGGTCGCGGCGGCCGTCTGCCCCGTCGCCAGAGGGATCAGCTGCTGAGCCCCGAAACAACTCACGTTCCGGCACATCGGACTGACATTAGTACGGAACCCGGGCGTTTCACGGCTCCCGCATGTCACGGTAAAATGCTAGACTTCGCCGGAAGGATTTCCGCAGGAGAGCGAAGTTGAGATTACCGACCCAGTACACGCAGCGAACTCCGCTTCGGTTTAACATCACGCCGTTGATTGATGTGGTCTTTCTGCTGATCATCTTTTTTCTGGTGGCCAGCCATTTTGTTCGCAGCGAACAGGCCGAGGCCGTTGAGCTGCCGGACGCCACGGCGGGCGAACCGGATGACGGCGAGGCCCTGTCTCGTCTCACCATTACCATTGGCCGCGACGGAACCCTGTTTATCGGCGGCGAGCCGCAGCCAGAGGCCAGTGTGCTGAGACGCATTGAAGAACTGCACACAGCCTCCGAGGCAGCCGGGACCACCCCGGAACTGCGACTGCGAGGGCATCGCGACGGCCGATACGGGCGACTGCGAATACTGATCGAACATGCGGCTGCCCACAATATTCGCAGTATCCGGTTCGCGGTCAACGTCGACGGAGAACGCTGAACATGCGGATCCCCGGTCACCACCAGCGTCGTTCGTTTCCGGACAGCGAAAGCATGACGCCGATGATTGACGTCGTGTTTCTGCTGCTGGTCTTCTTCGTCTGTGCGTCCATCGGTCAGAAGCCGGAATCGCTGCTGCCGGCCGAACTGTCCTCCGGAGCCACCCGAACCGAAGTCGACATACCGCCGGAAGACATCACCGACTTACCACCTCTGCAGGCCGTCATCCGTCTGACCGTTGACCAGGCCAGCCGGCAGCTGGCAATCCGGATGAATGACAGTCTGCTGCCCGGTGCCGGCGAGCTCACCCGGCGACTGCGACGACTGGCCGACCAGGACCCGCGGACGAGAATCATTCTGGACATTGATGATTCCGTCTCGGTGCAGCAGTTCGTCGGCATCTATGATCTGTGCCAGGTGCTGAAATTTCAGTCCATTTCCTTTGCCGTGCGACAGCCGTCCGGCTGATACGGTTCGCAGTCTACCCGAGCCAGGCGAATTCCATCGCCACGCAACAACGCCAGCCGAAGAACACAAAGGTTTCTCTCCGCAATGTACTCATCTGACCTGCTTGAAATACTGAGCGATTCCGCCCCCGTCAAAGTCGGCGATTCCCGGAACAACATGGTGATCGACCACTTCGGCGACATCACGGCCGAAGTTCTGGCGCTGGAAACCGGAACCGTTGTCTGCCCGCTGCCCGCCTTTGTGCGTCTGCAGGTGACCGGACGCGACCGGGCTCGCTACCTGCACAATTTCTGTACCAACGATGTCAACAATCTGGCGACCGGCCGCGGCTGCGAAGCATTTTTCACAGACGTCAAAGCTCGGGTGCTGGCACACGGCTACGTTCTGGCGCTGCCCGACGTCCATGAAATCTGGATGCTGCCCGGTGATGAGGACCGACTGCTGAATCATCTGAATCGGTATATCATCACCGAGGACGTCACGATCAGTTCTGTTTCTGCCACGACTTCGATGTTCGCTGTGGCGGGGCCGCTGACCGAATCAGTGATTGTGAAGGCCGCCTCAGACACGGGGCTCAGCGATACCGGCAGCATCGAAACCGGGCAGTGCTGGCAGTCCGGCTCGACGGCAGGCCTGATGGTCCGCTGGAATGATACTCCTGTTGCCCTGCTGTCCACGTCCGCGGCTGCATCGCTGTGGCAGCAGCTGACGGAACAGGGAGCCGTCCCGGCTGGAATGATCGTGTTCGATCACCTGCGCATTCTGGAAGGCTTTCCGATCATCGGCGTAGATCTGAGCGACCAGAATCTTGCTCCGGAAGCAGACCGAAATCAGCAGGCGATTTCCTACACGAAAGGCTGCTATCTCGGACAGGAACCCATCGCCCGAATCGACGCGATGGGCCACGTCAACCGCCGACTGTTTCGGTGTACGGCGACGGCCGCACCGTCCGCCGCGGCGCCGGAATCTTCCGATCTGCCACTGGTGACGTCCAGGTCCCGAATCGGCACTCCGTCCGGTCCGGCGCTTGTGCAGCTATCGGTCAGACAGGCCGCGGACACGGAAGTGCCCGCCAGAGATAGTCAGCAGAACCTGTTAAACCTGACCATCACCCCCACCAGCTGAGAAAACGGGGCGGGGTTCTTTTTCGAATGCAGACACCGCAATCGCTTCACAGTATCAACGAAAAAGAAACGCGACCCCTTTTTCCACTTAATGAGCGGGCGGCAGGCTGTTCTGGAAGGCTCGGTTGCGGTACAGGAAGTCGATGATGTTGCCTTCGTGAGGCTGCAGCCAGTTCAGGGCACAGGTTGGAATGGCGCCGACGTTCAGGCGGTCGATCTGTCGAGCGTCCACCAGCTGACGGATCCATGCCTCATCATTTGTGATGGCCGTTCCGATCAGTGTGGTGCCGATTTTCTTCAGCATCTGATCCTGAGGACATTCGGTCACGGACACGAACGGAAACATGAATTCGGTATTGGCCATCGGGTCGTCCACGTCGCTGACATGCAGCACTGTAGGACGCAGATAATCGCACCGCTCCTTCTTGACCAGCCGGTCGCCTTCACGGTATTTGGCCGTGACTTCGGTGACGGCCGGCGAACCGCAGCCTTCTTCAATCATATTGTTCATCGCTTCGGCCGCGCCTTCCATGGTGAAGGCTGCCAGAGCTGCTTCCGGATCGGTGCTCGCCCGGACGTCGATCGGACCAAGCTTCTGAGCGATGGCGTCAGCGATTTCCTGAGTATGGCGTGAGGCCCAGATTCCCGAGCAGTTGATACAGCTGCGACCACCGTTGATCAGGACACTCTGCACCATCAGATCCAGATAATTCTGCCAGTTGTCGACCACGTCATCACCCAGCAGAATCTTGCTGAAGCCCGGACCATGCGCCTGAACCTTCGAATTCCCGGAATACTTTTCCACGGTTGCCGTGCCGCCGAAGATCATCGATCGTTCGCATTTCTCCAGCACGGCGTTCCCAACCTCGTGCGGACCGGGATACAGGCAGAAGGCTTCGCGTGGCACACCCGCGGCCGTGAAGGCTTCGAACATACGATAGGGTGTCCATGGTTCAGAGGAACCCGGTTTCAGTACCAGTCCGACCTGCAGCGGGATCGCGGGCAGCCACAATGTGTGCACGCCGGGAGAATTTGACGGCAACACCAGACCCAGAGTGTCCGTTGTGCTCTGATAACTGACCATCACACCACGGCTTTCCATGCCATAACCCCTGTGCAGAATTTCCAGCGGCAGACCGCGGGTCAGGGCATCCAGCATCGCCCCCATATTCTTCAGCACAAAGGCAATTTTGCCCATGTTGGTTTTGGCCATATTCAGAGGCAGCCCCGTTGTGGCCGACTGAATTTCACAGTACTGATCGGGGGTCTGAGTTCCATTGCCCAGCGGCAGTTCTGCGTTCAGAAACAGATCGGCCGCCTTCACGCACATGCCGATCAGGTCTTCAGGAGTGAACTGTCGCAGTGTCTGGCGGGCCTGAGCCGATTTTCGCATGTCCATCTTCACCAGGCCGGCATTGGCCTGGTGCATCTGAGCCATAGTTTCACCCGTTTCGAAGTGAACGACATCAGACTTTTCCAGAGATTCGTAAGGCTTGCCCCAGCGGATAACGGGAATTTCAATCATCGATCAGACCAACAGCATGATGAGGGAGCGAACAGGAAGGCAGAGTGAACGTTGGCACTCAGAGTCTGAGAAAAAGCAGCGGACCCGGTTTTCGGTACAGGCAGTCTCTGACGGCTCTGACTGGTTCAGCGGCGGTTGAAGGCATCCTCGCGAGAATACCGCCCAGCGGCCGCCTTCGCATGTTAGATGGCACCCGCCGCAATTCAAATCCAGCCGGGGGTCGTCTCAGAGTTGGGCAGAATTGAAGGGCCGTCCGAATCGCTGCGTCAGGGAAACAGCAGGACTCCCAGAATCACCGCCACCAGCCCGGCGACTCCGGCAATTGCGGTCATCGGGGTGATGTACCTCAACCCTTCCTTCTCTGACATTCCGCTCATTCGCGTAATCACCCAGAATCCGCTGTCGTTCATCCATGCAATCGGTTTGGAACCACACCCGACCGCCAGTGCCACGTACAGCGGATCCACGCCGGCGGATCCACTGGTGACCAGTCCGCCAAAGATGCCAGCCGCCGTAATCATGGCCACGGTGGACGATCCCTGAGCGGTACGCACCGCCGTGGTGACCAGAAAGGCGGCGATAACGACCATCACCGGCGACGTTCCCGGCAGGCCCTGAAGCAGTTCCGCCACGCTGGTCTGCCGCATCATCCGGCCGAACGCTCCACCGGCGGCCGTCACCAGAATAATGGTGCCGGCACTTGAAACCGCGTGCTGCATGGCGTCTGCAAAGGCAGCCTTTGTCGGCTTTTGTGTCCTGACATACATCAACACAGCGAAGGCGGCCGACACCAGCAGCGCAAAATTCTTTTCGCCCACCAGCAACAGCGCCTCAGCCACGCTTTCAGAAATGGTCAGACCGGCGAATGTCCAGTGCGTCGAATCGTCCGCCGACGATTCAGTTTTCAACACCAGCGCCTGCAGAGTTATCAACAGCACCGGCAGCAGAATCGGCGTCAGCGATACCCAAAGCCCCGGCGACTTCCTGATCGACGAACCGCTTTCATTCGCTGCAAACGACTCGGGCCGGCGATTGTGTTCAGGCAGATCATCGGATGGCAACGCCAGCTCGTAACGGCGGTTGCACCACACGGCATACAGCATCCCGACCGAGGAGCTGAACAGTCCCACGATGCAGCCCCCCGCGATCATGGCGGCAATCGAAACATCGAATGCCTCGGCAATGAACAACGGGCCGGGAGTCGGCGGCACCAGCGAATGAGCCATGGTTCCCCCGGCCACAATCGACAGCACATACAGCAGATAGTTGCAGCCGGTCCGCAGACGCAGCGCCTTGCCCAGCGGGATCATCAGATAAAAGACTGTGTCAAAGAACACCGGAATACTCAGCGTGAATCCGCTGACCACAAATGCCGCCGGCGCATTTTTTTCACCCACGGTATTCAGCGCCGAACGGACAATGCAGTCCGCCGCACCACTGTCCAGCAGACATCGCCCGATGATCGATGCGGCCACAATCAGAATGGCCAGCTGTCCGCAGTACGATCCCAGGGCCAGGGTCAGACGGCTCATGAATGACTGGCGGCCGGTCGCCTGAGCGTCCGCATAAGAGTCGGCGTTCAACACACGCAGTTCAACGGCAGACTCGGAGGCGTCGAAGGCCTTGTCGAAATTCAGTTGGTAACACGCCGGGCCGGGTTCCTTCGAGTCGCTGTTGGATTCTGAGTCGCTGACCGAAGTCTCGAACGGAATCGGTTGCTTCCATTCCGTCAGCGGAACTTCACGCTGCACATCACCGACCCTGCGAAGTGCCCGTCGGTCGCCGGGATCCGCCGCCACGATCAGGTTCGACCAGCCCTTCAACGGAGCAGCCGACAGCAGCAATCCAGCTTCCGCGTCCACGACCACATTTCGGAGACTTTTTTCAACCTGCGTTGACCTGACCACGAGCTCTGCCGGCGTCAGAATGGCAACGGTCAGTCCCGCCAGAATCAGGGCCACAAAAGCATGCAGTCGAAACAGCAGAATACCGCCGATCACGATGACCAGTCCGGCAATCAGGATGAGCACTGTAGGCATAAGATCTCTGTTCGCTGGTCAGGGGACCAAAACCGTGGCGAGAACGCAACAGCCCGAGATTCTTCAGTCTATGGATCGCAGCGTCAACAAAGCCATCCCGACTTTGATGCCAGAAACCACGCCAATTTCCCATCAGTGAACCAGGATTGCGCTCTGTCCGGTTTTGCGGGAGCAAACGAAAGAATGTAAAAATTGCAAATTGCGGATTACTCCTATCTTGACGAAGATACCCAAACCTCTAGTTTATGAACTCCTCGAAACTCCTCTGCTGCGCGCAGCGAGGCGGTGGGTCAGACACAGTCGTTTCGAGCAACAAGCCATCACCCTTACCTCGCGGGAGCCTGATCGATGAAGCGAATTCTTCAGATAAGCGGGGTTCTGACCCTGATCGTTGCCGTGTCCGTGACAGAAGCGGAAGCCGGTCGCAAGAGTCGAGGCAGCTATGGGTCGCGCGGATCATCCGGCAGCTACGGCTCTTCGGGTGGTTATGTGAAGGTGAAGGTGAAAAAATCCCGACGCTCCAAAGGCAGCTACGGGTCATATGGGTCCTGCGGATCCAGTGGCGGTTCTTATGGCAGCTATGGTTCCAGCGGCAGCCACGGTTCCAGCGGCAGCTACGGTGGTCGTGTTGTCTATTACAGCGGTTCGTCGCACTACCACGCCAACCGTTCCACCTATTCTCGCAACAATGTCGTTTCCTCCAGCAGAACGCAGGTGATTCGTTCAAAGCCGGTTACGGCCGAACAACAGCCTGCTCCGGTCAAGCCCGTCGCTCAACAGCAACCGGCAGACCCGGTTCCCGGTGCTCCGAGCGTAAAGGCCCCGGTAAAACAGGCTCCGGTACAAACGACGCCCGCTGAAAGCGCGAAGGTTGCTGAAACGCCAGCAGCTGAGACAAAGCCGGCGGCCGCCGTGGCCGCGGCGGACGACAGCCGGACAGCAGCGGTCGGCAAACCGCCCGTTGTGAGCAATGCATATGAACCGGAAGAGGAAACGAAGCCGAAACCCGCGAAGCCCGCCGCCACAAAGCCGGCGGCTGAACCGGCACCGGAAAAGTCTGTCGAAGTGACCAAAACAGAGCCGGCTGTGTCGGAAGCCCGAAGTGCTCTGAAACCTGCCACAACGCCGAACGCTGCCGCGATTCAGAAAATTGATCGTGAACCGGTCAAAATCGCGGCGCGTGAACCGAAAGTCAAACCGGCGTCTGACGTCCGCGTATTCCATCCCAACCCGACGGAAGCGGCGGTCCTGATGGTCAACGTACCGGAAGACGCCGACGTGTACCTGGCCGGACGACTGATGACGATTGAAGGGCCGACGCGACAGTTCCGCATCCCCGTCACCACTCCCGGTAAAAAATACCATTATCCGGTGCGGGTGGAATGCACACGAAACGGTCAGTTGGTGGTCTCGGAGTACACCGAGGTGGTTTCGGCCGGCAAGGTGTCGACGCTGACTGTCAGCGAAGCCGATCTTCAGAAGGCCGGCAACGTCGCGGCCCGATAAGATCAGAAATCTTCGAGACATCGCCCCAAGCGCGGTGTACCATGCCCGACGGCCAGGCAACCTTATGACAGGGAAACCTGTCGCCCGCCGGGTTGTCTCAGGACGCGAATCTGCTCGAACCAGAATTTGCCGAGCAGAAAACGGATAGACCTCGCGTTCGGTCCGAATTTCAGCATCTGTGTCGAAAGGCCCGGTGACGGCCGCACAGTCCGTTGAAGATCAGCACCCAAACACGGAGAACGGCAGGGCGGTCAGGCCCTGCCGTTTTTTTTTTCCATCGGCAGTTGTTATTTTCGGCCCAGACACTGCCGTCCCGTTTCATTTATTCGCTGCGATCCATGATCACAAGAACCGCCCACGGTGTTTTCGACAGAGGCCTGAGGATGGTCCGCGAGGCGGCGGCGGAATGGCACACATTCTGGTTCCAGCCAATGGACCCGTTCACACTGGGCATGGTTCGTGTCCTGACCGGGCTGATGCTGACCTACAACCTGCTGGTCTGGGGACTGGACCTGCACGCTTTTTTTGGTCCGACCGGCCTGCAGCCGCTGCAGGCCATCAGTCAGCTGCACCAGGGTACTCTGGCCTTCACCTTTCTCGAATACGTCCCCGCCGACTGGCTGACGGTGGTCCACTTCAGCTGTGTGACGATTGCCGCGCTGTTCTGCCTCGGGTTTTGCAGCCGGATCACGTCGGTGCTTGCGTTTGTCATCACGGTCAGCTATTCGCAGCGCGTGCCTGTCGCCAATTTCGGCCTCGACCAGATTCTTGGACTGCTGTGTCTGTACCTTGCGATCGGACCGTCCGGAGCGGCGCTGTCGGTCGATGCGTGGATTCGAGGCTGGCGTGCTCGCCGGCGCGGGCGGCAGCTCGCCCCGCCCAAACTCGCCTCGGCACAGATGACGCTGCGTCTGATTCAGATCCACGTCTGCGTTATCTACTTCTGGGCGGGCTTTGCCAAGCTGAAGGGAGATTCCTGGTGGACCGGTGAGGCCATGTGGCAGGTCATCGCCAACCAGGAATATCAGACTCGGGACCTGACCTGGATGGCTCACGTTCCATGGCTGCCGTACCTGCTGGCGCATGTGACCGTGGCCTGGGAAGTCTTTTTCTGCATCCTGGTCTGGCGGCCTCGGCTGCGGCCTCTGATGCTGCTGATCGGAACGGCCATGCATCTGGGAATCGGCGCATTTCTGGGCATGTGGACGTTCGGGCTGATCATGACGTTTCCATACCTTGCCTTTTCTGATTCGGCACGGTGGCGGCGACGCCTCACCGCCTGGCCCGGAGTGAATTCAGAGCACGCCGACAACCATGCGGAACCGCCGATCGATGACACCGAATTCATCGATGAGGACCATCCTCTGGAAGGCATGGCAGCCCCGGACCATGAGGTCGAAGCCACTGCCGCGGCACCGTCGGCACCGGATGAGCCGATTCGCAGGATACCGGACAGCGAAGATGATCTGCCGCCGGCGGCCCCGGAACCACCGGTCGTCATTGACTATCGCCGAGGGCCCCGCACGCAGCAGAAGCCGCCCAATTCGCCGAATTCAGATGATGGTGATGACAAATACTTTGAAACACGTTCGATCGACGACGAATATGTGCTCGGCACAGCGGAAGCCGCTGCAGTTGAAATGGAAGACAGGGAGGAAACGGAACACGGGCTCACGGAAGAATCGATGGAACAACCGGACGTCGGATCAGCGCCGGCTCCCGGATCCGACACTGGCACTCAGTTCAAGTCCCATCCAGCGACCGTCGGCCTGACTCAGGATCCGGCGGCGACTGATTTTCCTCCGGACGATCCGTCGGCCGAAAAACCTGATTCTGACATTCTAACATCTGGAGCAGCGATGACTGACAACGCCGAGAACAGCAACGCCGAGAACAGCAACGCCGAGAGCGGCAACGCCGAGAACAACGACACGAAACACGAAATTGCCCCGTCGCGGATGGAACGTCTGAAGCCCAAGTCCGCCAACTCACTCACGGGGGCTCCGCCGCCCAGGATCGACGGTCGTGTGGAAGATTCCGTCCTGGCGCCGGAATCCGAAGTCCTGCTGATCGCCATTCACGCTCCGGAAAGAAACACGTTTCGAACGTACCTGCGTCGGCACGATATCCCCTGTCGTGCCGCGATCTCAGCAGAGAACGCTTTGTCCGTGGTCCTGAACATGAAACCGGCGGCAGTGCTGCTGTCCGGCTCCTGCATGAATCCGGAAGAAATCATCACGCTCGTTGATGACCTGAACGACATGGTCGACGCTCCGATTCTGGCACTGCTGACGATGTCACAGATCAAACTGCTGAGAAACGACCCGCTGTCCGCTCACGTGCTGCAGTATCCGGCCTCACTGCGACAGATTCGCGAAGAACTGACCACGATTCTGATGGAAGAGGGAAACGCTAAACCACGGTGCTCACTGCGAGCAGCAATGACAGAAGAATGATGGGCGCCGAGGTTCGCGCGTGGTCAGTCGCTGTATCGCCGGCGCCCGCTGGATGATCGCAGATCCGATCGATTGCAGGATCCGATCGTCCTGAGGCCCCGGTTCTTCGACTGTTCATCGACCGCTGGATGATCGTCAGCGGGCCGATTCCCGTCCTTCGCTGTCCGGACCTGCCCGGTCTGACCTCTGTTGGGCCTGACCTCTGCCGGGCCTAACCTGTGCCGGCGGCGTATTCACTGATCACGATGTAGTGACAGGTACTGCCCAGCATGACCAGGATATGCCAGATCGGGTGGAAGAAGCGACTGCGGTGATCGTTGGTCAGAAACAGCACGCCCACCACATAACACAGACCACCCGCCACCACCCAGAACATTCCCTCGGGGCCCAGAAACTGCAGCAGACGAGGTGAGGCCAGCATCGGGATCAGGCCCAGCACCACGTAAAACCAGACAGGCACCATTTCTGATCCGGTCACGTACAGCTTCAGAATGATGCCGGTGACGGCCATGAGCCAGATCATGACCAGCGGCAGGTTCCACAGGCCGTCCGGACAGACATACAGGCTGATCGGGGTATAGGTGGCCGCCATGACGGTGAAAATACAGATCTGGTCCAGCGTCCGGTACCGCGTGCGGTGAGGATCAGATTCAAACGAATGCGACAGTGTCGAGGCCGCAAACAGAGCGACCAGCGCGACCGCATAGATCCAGCATCCGACCCGCACGACGGCATCCACGTCGGTCTGCGCCAGCAGATGGACGGCTCCCAGAATACTGAGCCCGAGGCCTATTCCGTGAGTCATCTGATTCAATGATTCCTCGGATACTTTCGAGGAATGGGTGGACGTCAGTGTCGATTCTGCCATGGCTTCCGTGCATTCTGAGCGGCTGCCGGAACGGCCACAGTCCTCTGTGGCCCGGGCGGGCAACCTGCGAAATATCGATTGATCCGATTTCGGATGATCTTCCTGAACTATCGGATCAACACCCGCGTCTTCCTGGACGCGTCGGCGCAGATCCTCCTGATGTTGCCGCTTCAGATCAATAGCAATGGCGCGACCCGCCCGAGCCGCAGCTACCGGCAAGAGATCCGGCAGATTCTGCCGCAAACACCCGGCAGCAGAGAAAGTGGGCAGGCACCGACCGGGTACAGGTTAGAACGCCCGATTTGCCCACTCTTCGGTCAAAGCCGGTCCCACGGCCTCGACCAGCCGCGCCTCAGGCCGGCTGGACGACGGAACAAAAAGGGTCAGGGAAAACGAAAAGGGACAGGCACAGAACGATCGTTGAGCCGGCCTTCGCCCGGAAATATTGTACATTTGACCAGACGCCACCTGGCCAAGCGGGCGAGGTTCCAGAAAGTCTTTCGACGCCCCCCAAACGACAGGTGCCAACAACCCGCAGACAAGGATTGGAAAGGGGACAGGCACGGATTGGAAAGGGGACAGGCACAAACCGGATTGGAAAGGGGACAGGCACAAACTGAGCGTTGCGGACGGTCCAGGCGGACAAGGACTGGCTCTCCCCCCCGGGAGCGAAACCAGAAACGTCGACTCAGGCCTCCGCCGTCGTCCCGGCCGACATTCCGCCAGACTGTACGTTTGTGCAAGACTCCAGTTTGAACAAACGTACAGTAGGGGACGCTCAGTTTGTGCCTGTCCCCTTTCCGAGATGCCCTCGGCGCGCTGGGTGCCGGGGCAACTAAAGGATTGCACAAACGTACAGTAGGCGACGCTCAGTTTGTGCGTGTCCCCTTGCCGAGAGGCCCTCGGCGCGCCGGGTGCCGGGCCAACTGAAGGATTGCACAAACGTACAGTGGGCGACGCTCGGTTTGTGCCTGTCCCCTTTCCGAGAGGCCGTGCCTGTCCCCTTGCCGAGAGGCCGAAAGTCTTTCGACGCCCCCCAAACGACAGGTGCCAACAACCCGCAGACAACAGAGATTTACGCAGTGCCGGGGCGGAACGGAAAGACGAGGCACCAGTCCGGTGTCGGTTGAAAAGTCAGAGCTTGCCGATGCTTCGGTCAGGACCGATCTCGTTGACTTGACTTGACGTGCGTCAGGCGGGCTGAACCGCGAATGATGAGACCAGCTCCTGTAGCGCCGGCGAGGTAGCTTCCATGCTGTAGCACTGACGAACTCGCAGCGGCAGTTGCTCATAGGGTGCCGTCCCCTGTTCGACGGCCTGCCGCAGCGCCAACACCAGCCCATCCGGCTGAGTCGCATCGTACAATGTTCCAAAGCCGAGCGATTCAACCAGTTCCGGAAAAGCCCCGTGCCTGGGCAGCACCGCCGGGACGCCGACCAGTCCGGCTTCCAGCACATACAGCCCTTTTGGCTCATGGTAGTCAGTGGGCACGCACAGCACGTCAAAGTCTGAGATGATCTGCAGTTTCTGCAGCCTGTCGGCGGGGCTGCCCAGCCAGTGGATCCGGCCGGGCGCCCTGACTGACGTATCCGCCAGCAGCTGGTGAAACCACCGCCGGTACTGGTCCGGCACATAGCCGCCAATCGCCAGTTCAGCCTGCGGCAGATCGGGAAGCATTCCGGCGGCCGCCTGCAGCAGTGTATGAATTCCCTTTTCCGGACAGACGCGGGCGAAGTAGCCGATGCGAAATCGATCGCCGCGCCGACTTCGGAGATCTGTCAGAGAAGCAGATGGTGGCGTATAGTCGGCGTCGATGGTCAGTGGAATCTGCCTGAACTTGTGTGCCGGCAGACTCAGATAGTCGCTCATGAATTCACGGTAGTAGCGGCTGTGAGTCAGAAAGCCGTCGAACAGTCGACAGTTGGCTCTGAGCCGGTCCATCACGCGCGGCTTCCAGCGGGACGTCAGACCTTCCAGAAACACGTCGTCCCCCTGCAGAACACAAAGCACGGGACCGGAAAACGCCGCCCTCAGGTCCGGCAGCACGCCGGACAGCAGCGCGTTGCTGAATACGATCAGATCCGGCTTCAGTTCCGTGACCAGGTACTGAACAAAGTCCCTGATTTCCCGCTGCTGCGGACCGGCGGATCCGGTCAGCATATCCAGAGTCAGCGCCCCCAGTCCGGCGGCGTCCGTGTTGTTGCCGAAACGCGACAGCCAGCTGATCAGCCTCGGCCGGTTCAGCCACGACGTCATCCATCGCGGCAGACGCTTCCAGCCGGGTACCTTCGAATCCAGGTACACATTGATGCCGCCCAGGAAGACGCGATCTGAACTCACGTCTTCCTCGTCCACGCGAATCGGCGTGTAGGTCGGCACCAGAACTGCGTCTTCACCGGCCAGCCTGAGTGTCCTGGCCAGGGTGTTGTCCTGCATGCACGAACCGCAGAACATGCCGGCGCCGCCAGCCGTGATGATGGCTATCCTCATACCCAACGTCTCCGGCGATTCAGGACGCTGCTCGTCCGGCTGTGTCTGTGGCTTCAACCCGCGACAACCGGCAGACTGACGGGATCGTCAGCCGTGCGTCTGGGTTTGGGCGGCAGCACGGCATGGGCGTATTCCCAGATCTGCTCAGGAGTTTCAAACAGTTTGTCATGGGGCGCATCGTTGTCGTATTCACAGTCTTCTGTCGTGTACTGGCGACAGATGCCGGGTCGGGTTTCATAGGCGCCGCAGAAGTTGTCCGGCTGCAGATGCTGACAGTCCGCGTGCACCATGATGTACCAGCTGTCATCGTCGACGAACATGCTGACCGATCCGTGCATCATGTACCATCGGATATGGTCGTAATCATCCCAGGTAGTGGGTGTTTCGATCGGTAGCGCAAAATAGCGACAGCATTTGCCGGTACAATAGGCACACAGAACTTCACCTGGCTTCAGGTCTTCTCGCTTTACTTTCACACTCATAATTGTCTTTTGCGGAATTTCTGCTGTCGATGGGAGCTCAGAACACGCGACACACCGGACGGTCTGTGAATGATAGGTCGGTCTGCCCCCAATCACAACGAATGCCGCATTTCTAACGAACAGATCGCCTGTAGCGGAAGCACCGCCGCAGGATGTTCTGATGGCCGCGCTACCGCCCGATTCCCGCTCAATCGCTCGCCGGACAGACGGATTGTCCTAAGTTTGCGGCAGAGACGCGTTCAGGAACTCGCTGGCCGCCGAATTCGGTTCTGAATAACCGTGCTGAATCCGGCCGGGCAATTGACCAGCGCCGCCCTGAGCCCGTACAACACGCCCATCGGCGCGTCTCGGAAGGACGGTACAGGACGGCGGACTGTTACGTTCCGGCCGCCGTGGCACGCCACGGTGCCTGGCAGTCAGACAAAGCGAAGCCCGGCCTGCGCTTCGGACAAAGCCCCTGTAACTTTTCGCTGAACACCAGCGCCCCGGCTTTGTCCGTGGAAATGTTTCTCACAAATTTTCACTGCACAACCTCATACGTCGCCATCGGCGCTGACCGCCTGACTGAATCGTATCATGAAACATGCCCTGGGACTGATCATCGGAATTGCGATTTCCGTCGTGTGCTTCGCGTACTCGATGAAAGGCACGTCCGTTGACGCACTGACGCAGGGCTTCAAAAACGCCAACTACCTGACGCTGCCGCTGATGCTGGCCATGCTGGGCGGATTCTACTGGCTTAAGGCCATGCGGTGGGCGTGGCTGCTGTCGCCCGTGAGGCAGCTCAGCACCGGAGCGCTGTTTCGCCCGCTGCTGATCGGATTTGCGGCCAACAATATTCTGCCTGCTCATCTGGGAGAATTCGTTCGCGTCTTTGTGGTCAGAAAACAACACAACATCCCGGCCAGCACAGTTCTTTCGACAGTGGTCCTGGAACGCATCTTTGATGTCGTCGCCATTCTGGCTCTGTTCAGCATCGGCCTGATGTTTGCCAGGGATCTGCCGGACGACTATCGCAGAAATGCACTGGTGCTGGGTGTACTTTGTGTGGGTGTCGTAATCTGCGTCGCTGTGTACCTGATCTGGACAAACTGGTTTCTGAAGCTGGCTGAAACCATGATGTCCTGGGTGCTGCCCGAAGCCATCTGGTCCAAAATTCTGGAAATGCTTCGCGCCGGGGCACACGGGTTGTCCGCCCTGAAAAGCGGAAAGATGGTTCTGCTGATCACACTCAGTTCATTCGCCCAGTGGCTGTTGAACGGCCTGCTGGCCTATACGGCGCTGCGAGCGTTTCATGTGCCGGTGACCCTGACGTCCGGTCTGATCATTACCGGAGTCACCGCGATCGGTGTCACCATCCCGTCCACGCCCGGCTATTTCGGTGTGATTCAGTATTGCTTCCGCATCAGCATGGCTGCACAGGGTCTGAAGGTCGACCCGTCACTGGTCCTGGCCTCATCTCTGTATTACCACATCTGCATGTACATTCCCGTCACCACGCTCGGCCTGTACTACCTGCACTCACTGGGCCTGAGTGTGTCTGACCTGACCAAAGCCGCTGATGAAGGAGAGCATGCGAGCCTGGATGCAGTCGACAGTGATGTCAGCGACACCGGCGAAGATGCGGCGACGGACACTGTCTGTGAATCAACCGTCACGCCGTAACAAGCACTGAGAAATCGCACCAGTCACTAGCTCACTGGCTCAAACGGATGCGGCAGCTCACGCGTCTGAGTCAGATCGCAGTGCAGCTGTTCTGCTGATTCGGCGGTACAGGGCATCGCGGTCGCCCGCAGCGGATAGTCGACGCTGATTCTGAATGGATCGGCGGGGCACCCCATGGCTGTCGCTGCACTGGTGGTGATCATCGGCAGCAGATTCCAGATCGGGTCTGAGCCCTGTCCGGCCACGTATTGCAGTTCTCGCCATACGGCCAGATCAGGATTCGAAGCACGACTGTCGGTCCCCAGAATGACCCGCGCTCCGGCTGAGCGAAGCTGTTTCCACGGGTGCGGGCGGTGTCCGAACCAGCCATGCGTCCGCGGACAGCAGACCACCGTCACATTGCGATGTCGACTTAGAAACCTGATCTCGTCCGCCTGCAGATAGTTGCCGTGAATGGCCAGGGCGTGTCTGGCCTGAGCCAGTTTCTTCAGATAGTCCAGCACCGTCCGGCCGGGCTGAAACACCGACGCGTCCCACAACTGCAGCGACTGCAGAAAGTCAACGAACATTCCGGACTGTCGATCCAGCAATTCAAGTTCGTCTTCGGTCTCGGCAAGGTGCATGGCAACCGGACGATTATGTCGAATCGCCAGATCGACAACGTATTCGAACAGTTCCGGATGCACGCTGTAAGGCGCATGAGGACACAGGCCGGTCTTCAGCTGCGGCGTCTGCGGAATGTCCAGATGACGCTGCAGAATCGCCAGCTGATCGTCAATGCCGTCGCGCTGCAGACCGATCGCTTCCCGGAAGCTGACGCCGGCAACCTGCCGTTGCGCGCAGGCATCCTGAAACGCCGCGCCGCCTTCGTCCGACGTTGTGATTTCGCCCAGCAGTGAGATGCCGGTCGCAAGACTTTCGTCAACACCGCGGCGGACGCTGTCCGCGACTGCCTCCGTCTGACCATGACGAAAGGCCATCACACTGCGAATCCAGTCTGAAAATGGTGCCTGCGGTTCCAGCGGCTGCGACAGCGCCGAAAATTCCAGGTGCGTATGAGCATTGACGAATTGCGGCATCAGGACCATTGGCCGGACCAGAGGAAGCTCGTCGGTGGGCACCGGTTCGATCGCGTGAACAACTCCGTCCGCCAGAGTCAGCCGCACATTCTGCTGTGGCGTCTGAGCCGGATTCAGCAGCCACGCACAGCGTACGACGGCTTCTTCGTTCGCATCTGTATGGTTCTGGGCGGCGTTGTTCATCCGTTCATTGTAGACAGGCTGGTGACGGCTGACAGCCTGAGCCGGGTTTCTGTCGGGGTTAACGCTGTTTTTCAGAGCGAACCGACCTTCCACCTTCCACCTTCCACCTTCCACCAAACACCAAACACCAAACACCAAACACTGAGCACTGAGCACTGAGCACCGACCGGGTCAATCATCGGACAATGTACCGGCCACGAGTTTCTGCCGATCACAATCGCCTCCGGCGACTCAGATCGGTAAGATTTCGCTCCGAGCAACCCGTCCCGGCGTCTGTTCTCCGGGCGATCAGATCGAACAGGCTGAATGCCGCAGCGACCGCAGGATGTGTGAATGAGCGACAACGACCTGAATGCGACCCCCGATCTGGCATCCCGAAACGCCAGCCCTGAGCTGACGCTGCCGGCCATCCTGCTGGGCGTCGGTCTGTCGGTGGTGATGGGCGCCGCCAACGTCTACCTTGGCCTGCGTGCGGGAATGACGGTCTCGGCCTCCATTCCGGCAGCCGTGATTTCGATGGGCATTCTGCGAGGAATTCTGAAACGCGGATCGGTGCTGGAATCAAACCTGGTGCAGACGGCCGCCTCAGCCGGTGAATCACTGGCTGCCGGCATCATTTTTACGATGCCGGCGTTGCTGCTGACCGAAGTCTGGCAGCATTTTGATTTCTGGACCACATCGCTGATCGCCCTGTCCGGCGGACTGATGGGGATTCTGATGATGATTCCCATGCGTCAGGTGTTCGTCATTGACAGCACCGAACTGAAATTTCCCGAAGGAGTGGCCTGTGCAGAAGTTCTGCGGGCAGGAGATGTTGAACACAGTGAAGGGACCAGCGGGCTGCAGCGAATTCTGCGCGGCATCATGGTGGGCGGTGTCTTCAAGATTCTGCAGTCGCTGCTGGGCCTGTTGAAGGGCACGGCAGAAACGGCAACGGTCCTCTCCGGCCGCGTGCTGTTTGTCGGCGCCGAAATCTCTCCGGCCCTGTTCGCCGTCGGCTATATCGTGACCCTGCCCATCGCCGTCGAAATTCTGGCCGGCGGTATCATCGGCTGGACGGTGACCATTCCACTGCTCGGGACGCAGGGTGTCGAATCCACCGCGCCCGTCGATATGGCGTATGAACTCTGGAGCACCAAAGTTCGCTACCTTGGCGTCGGCGCGATGGTGGTCGGCGGTGTGTCTTCCATCTGGACCGTGCGAGCCGGCCTGGTCGCGGCGGTGAAACATCTGTTTGACGTTGTTTCGAGTCGCTCACAGACCGAGTCGGACGATCCGACTCAGCAGAATCTCAGCGGCAGCCTGATCGCCGTTCTGGGTCTGATCTGCACCGCGCTGATCGCCGGATTGTATTACCAGCTGCTGAAGAACGATACCGGCCTGACCGTGCTCACAACTATCATCATGCTGGTGATGTCCTTCTTCTTCGCGGCGGTTGCCAGCTACATTGTCGGTCTGGTCGGAAATTCGAACAGTCCGGTATCCGGAATGACCATCACCGCCGTGCTCGGGACCGGGGCCCTGGTGATGCTGTTCGGTTTCGGAGGCCCGTCGGGCATCGTGGCTACGCTGGGAGTCGCCGGCGTGGTCTGCTGCGTGGCCTGCACATCGGGTGACGTCTGCAACGATCTGAAAACCGGCCAGCTGGTCGGAGCATCACCCAGAAGTCAGCAGATCATGCAGGTAGTCGGCGTGCTGGCGGCGGCCTTCGTCATGGCCCCGGTCATGACAATCCTGCACGAAGGGTCCATTGCCAACGGAACGGGAGGCATCGGAACAAAGGATCTGCCCGCTCCTCAGGCCGGTCTGTTTGCGTCACTGGCCAACGGCTTCTTCGGCGACGGACAGCTGCCGAAGGACATGGTACTGCTGGGCATGGGCGTCGGTGTGCTGATTCTGCTGGCGGACACCTGGCTGCTTCGAGCAAACTCAAAATTCCGCCTGCACCTGATGCCCGTTGCCGTGGGCATTTATCTGCCTCTGGGACTCGCCGTTCCGATCGTTCTGGGCGGCATCGTCCGCAGCCTCGTCGATCGTCGAAATCCGGCAGAAACCAGCGAACACACACACCGCGGCGTACTGATGACCTCGGGCCTGATCGCCGGCGAATCGCTGGTTGGAGTAGCGCTGGGAATCTTCGCGTGGCTCGGAATTTCGTCATGGGACGCCATCGGCAGCATCTCGGCGGCGATCGGCCTGTCCGACACCGGGCAGGCTGCCTTCGGTCAATTGCTGTCCGTAGCCGCCCTGCTGGCCGTCGCCGGCTGGGTGCTGGTCACCGCCTGCCGCCAGGAACGACCGGCCTGACGGAACCTCACCCGCTATCCGGAAAAGCACACCGCGGAAAAGGGACACGCGGAAAAGCGCGCGGAAAAGCGCGGAAAAGGGACAGGCACTGACCCGAATAACGGCCCAGAGGCAGCTCCCGTTGTGGGGCGGTCTCCCGACCGCCCCACACCTTCGACCGCAGGTCTCCGGCCGAATGGGGGCCGAATAGGGACAGGCATGATTCTCTTCGTCTTCCCGATTCGCGCTGTTGGTGGTCTGTTTGCGCTAACCCGACGGACTGGAAGTCCGTCGTACGGTTCACTGCGGGACCAAAAAAGAATCCCGCATCCCTTGGTCTCCAGCCGAAAGGGGACAGGCATCATTCTCTTCGCCCGAGCCAAACGGGGACTGGCTCGACGGCACCCGTGGTACCTGAACATAGCATGCGGGCGGCCGCCGTCGTGCCTGTCCCCCTTTGGCGGCACCAACAAGGCAGGCGGCGGAAATGGGACAGGCGCCGACCGGATGACGACCCCAAAGAAAAACGGCTCCGGATACAAGCGCTTGTATCCGGAGCCGTCGCTTACGTTTTCTCAACCCGATCTGGCGATCCGGTATGAGACGGTGGCTGCCTTGCGGACAGCCCGCCGACCGTCACGTGGCGGCACCACCTCGATTAGGACTACAGTATTCATCCACCAGACCACCTCCTTTCTAAAGCATAAAGTACCCCATCACAGCAACCTGCAGAAGCGTTGCGTTCCGGGCTTCCGAATGTCGGAGTGCGTTCCTCCGACCCAGAGGTGGCAGAATTCTTACGAATTCTTCCGATCGGACAAGTCGAATCCTGCCGTCCGTCGAAAATATCTCGCATCCGCACCGTCCGACACTGCGGAATAATCCTCAGGATTGCGGCTACAAGTCGGCAAAACCCGCCGAACACGGAGGTTAACCACACCTGTTGGCCGCTGCCTGTCGATCCACCTGTCCACAGAGAGGGCCGATAAACAGCCCAGGACGCCTCGACAACGCACGACCGGGGCCCGTTGCCCCACAGATTCCGCCGATGGCGATCGCCCGAGCACTACTGAGCAGGTAAACACAGATGATCATGAAGGTCGACGACAACGATCCCGGCAGTTCAGAACCAGACCGACCGAGCAGCTTCTGGCCTCAGGCCGGCTGCTCCACCAGCCGCGACCTCGAACTCACTGACCTGACCGGCATGCCGTTGGCCGATATTCCTGGCCTGCCGGTCGAAGCGGCCGACGACCGGTGCGCCGTGACAGAGCTGCTGGTCAGCACTTTCCGGAATGAACTGCAGCACCACGAAGCACACCGTTTCATGGCGTCTCACCTGTTCGGTCGCGACCGGAAACGCCGTCATGTTGGTCGGCCTGGTCAGATGTTGTCGGCGAACCACTTCCCGAACTGACCGGTGCAGAGCCATGAAGCAGCGGCGACCAGCTGATGTCCTGCAGCATGGCATACAGCACGATGTTGACAGCCAGCCGCATCGCGTCCTTTTCTTCATAGCCGTCGCACGCCAGAGAGGCCTGATTTTCAAGCGCGCAGCTGATGTCATAGCGACTGTAAATGACGGCATAGCGACCGTCAATTTCAATGCCTTCCAGAATCGGCGGCACCGTTTCGGTGCGTGACTGCATCGAGGCCCCTGCGTTGCCGGGAACCAGCTTTCTGAGTTTCACGCGTTCGATGTTGTACCCGATCGCTTCAGAATACAGTTCGTGGTCTTCCGGAATCAGCTGCAGCGGATGCTCCGGATACATCTGTTCCATCAGGTCACGAAAACTGCGGTCGAAGCGAGTCGAGCCGCAGCACGCATCTGCAAACAGCACGGTCCCGCGACTCAGATAATCCCGCAGGGCATCGCGTTCCTGCTCTGACAGTCGGAAGCGATAGCGGCCATGCATGTAGACCAGCGGAAACCGGCGCAGTTCCTGCAGCGTAATGGGGATGGTGCGACGCTGAGGAGACACCGCCATCCCGACGGTTTCGTTCAGCGCTTCCAGCAGATTCTTCAGCGCCTTCGGCGCCGTATCCCAGCCCCCGCTGTGGCGCAGCTGAGCAATCTCTGTCAGTCCGCGTTCAATCTGTGAACCGCGGTTCTTTCGCTTCTGATCGTCCTCGCTCAGCTTCACCGGAGGCTCGCGCCCGGTGGCGTAGGCCAGCACATTGATGCCGATTCGCGTCGCCCGAATGATTCTCTGACTGAGCCCCGGATGGCGACCGCGCGGTTCGTGCCGCATCCATTTCTGCCACAGGCAACCGAGGTCCTCCGGCGAATAGATGATGGCCGTGCGGCAGCCGAAGTCCACTCCATACAATTCCACGTTTTCCGCATTGGGCAGCGCGTACTCGCTGCGATACACGGGATGATCGCTCTGCAGACGCTGCAGCGACGCATCACCGTCCGGAAACATCCGCTTCACCAGGTCGCGGAATCCGGTGTCAAAGCTTCCCCCCTGACAATTGGCAACGGCAAAGATAAATCCGCCTTCATCAATGTATTCCCGCAGCCAGCGGACGTGCACATCCGTCAGCTCCGGAGCATCTTTTCCACTGAGGTACAGAACCGGCGCCTGGTTCATGTCAACGACCGCCGTTTCATCCTTCAGGCGAGTCAGCGACAGCACCTGACTGGTCAGACGCGGCGGCCAGCCCTTCAGACTGTCCACCAGTTCAATCAGATTGGAAACATCCAGCGGGTGCCGATTCCATTCTCCCGTCGTGTCTTCGTTGATGCCGTCCGATGTGTAGTCCAGTTTGTTGACGACCACGCGAGACAGCCCCTTGGACAGAAACAGCAGAGCAAACGTGGTACTGACCACGGGGTCCGGAGTCGTCCGGTCGTTCCAGCTTCCGTCGCCGCGCTGTGCGGCCACCAGGTAACGGGCGCCCGCGCGGTACCAGTCGTATTCGCCGAAGAATCGCACGTTCCCCAGTCGCCCGGCGCGTTCCAGTCCGTACAGGTAGTAGTAGTGCCAGTTGGGGTTTCCCGGGTTCGCGTTCACGGAAAAGTTGGCCGGGGCGCCCAGCCAGCGGCGGCCCCGCTGAAAGGCTTCTTCCGGCGGGTGCGGAACACAGCAGTCCGGCCGGCCGTCGGCATCGACGTCGCGGTCATCCTGCAGCATGCGATGAGTAATCGCCAGAGTCGAGAGACCGGCTGCCGTCATGCTGCCTCGCGGCGTCGAATCTCCGTTCTTGTAGGACCAGCCGCCCTGCGGCAACTGAGCCGCCAGCCAGTGTTCATGGGACAGCTTCCAGACGTCGCGATCGACTTCGATGCCGTAATACGCCGCGTCCCGAAGTGCCAGCACGGCAAACTGACTGTTGCTGTGGTCCTCGCTGTTGGCTCCCGGCGTGTTGGCGCCGCCGCGCGACAGGCCATATCCCCACATCCCTTTCGTCGGCCCGCTTCGACACAGAGTGTTTTCCATCAGACGCACCAGACGCTGAATCTGGTCGCGGTCGATATCGGGCTCTTCTACGGCACACAACGCCATGATCATCAACGAACATTCATACACACCGTGTCGCCCGCCAGGCTCCTGCGGGGACAGATTTCGCAGATAGCTTAATCCGCGACGAACGGGTTCCGAGTCTGTGGGATAGTCGTTGTTGATCAATGACAGAATGGCCAGCGACGTACAGCCCACCGGAGATGCCGGCCAGACCGCTCCGGCCCCGGCTGACCAGGACCCGTCACCGCTCTGTCGAGCACGCAGCCACGCACATCCATCCTGCATGGATCGAACAATCCGCTGCCGCAGCTCCGAGTCGCTGATGGCTCCGGGCTGAAACGCTGTCGCGCCCGGCGAAACCATCAGAATCAGAACGCCACAGACGACAGCCGATTTTTTCCACCTGAAATTCATCCGAATACTGATTCCTTTCCCGCTGCAGATCCGGCTTCGCAGATCCGGCTTCGCAGACCCGGACTCCGCAGACTGCCACATGGTAACGAGCCACCGACCGACCTGCACACCACGAACCGCCCACCAGCGATGGCGGCCCCGGAAAACCCCCAGCGAAGGCTCTGCCACTTGGCAAAGCGTCCCGGGATTGTAGACTGTTCGCCTGCGCCTCAGCATTTCTATCTCAGAATTCCCACGACGCCAGCCTAATGCCCGACGACCATCCACCAATTCAGGTCAGACATATCGACCACGTCACCCTGATTGTTCGTGACGTCAACGCCAGCCGCGCTTTCTATGTCGATCTGCTGGGAATGTCCGAAGTCGCGCGTCCGGCATTTGACTTCGAAGGAGCCTGGTTTCAGGCGGGTGCCACCCTGGTACACCTGATCGAAGAACATGATCGCAGTGGCCCGGCCGGGTTTCCGGCGTCCGTGCTGCAGAAAAGCAGTCGCAATCACCACTTCGCTTTTGAAGTCGATGACGCCCGCGCGGCGGCCGACGTACTGAAGCAACAGGGACATCAACTCATCGACGATGCCAAACGAAGACCTGACGGAGCGATTCAGGTGTTCGTGGCAGATCCCGACGGCCACGTCGTGGAACTCTGCACTTCTCAACCCAGTCCCGCATCACAGACCGTTTCCTGACACACTCGCACGTTGCCATGCCCCGAGAATTCATCATCACGATGACTGCCGAGAATCGAGTAGGCATCCTGTCCGCTGTGACCAGGGCGATGTCCGAACTGGGGGCAGACCTGAGGGAAGCCAGCCAGACGGTCGTCCGGGGCTACTTCACGATGATCTTTTCAGCGGAATTCCCGGATAATATTGACCCGGGCGTCATCACCGACCATCTGCAGGATACCTGCCGCCCCTTCGGCATTGATGTAAATCTGAAAGGGCCCTGCGATGATTCCGCAGAATTGCGCCGACCGGCACCGTCCAGACTGTATCTGTTGAGAATCGGTGGTGAGAATCAGCCCGGCATCCTGAGGCAGCTGTCCACCCTGATTTCCATGCACCGAATCGACATCGCCGGCATGCATGCCGTCCGCACCAAAGACGGAGCGGGCTTCGAAATGGTGATGAAGATTGCCGTCCCCGATGGCCTGGATACCGATCAGCTGCTGAACGAACTGAACAAAACAGGACAGACATTCAGCTTTACGGCTGATGTTTCTGACTACTCCTGAACTCAGCACAGCACTTCGCCGGTCCCCGCCCGTTCTGCTTTCTCAGAACTCCGGGTTACCGCGTCGAGACAGCGCCGGCAATCCGCAACGTTACCGGTGGAGCGACGTCTTTGGCTTCTCGGTTCAGTTCCTGCCGAATCTGACTCAACTGAAGGTTGATGGCATGACAGCAGTCAACCAGCTGCCCCTGCCAGTGAGCCAGCTGTCCGGGGTCCGTCAGCCAATGGTCCGCAGATGGATGATCGGGATTCGGTGAAGAGATCGGTTCATGGAAGTATTCTGGCGCCGAAGCAGATCGAGGCATCGCGAGAACCTGCACAGGATGTAAGCGGAAAGGGTTGGAAGACGCCGGCGGGGGAAGCGGAATTCCCTGCAGCATGACCGGGCCTGAACACCGAGACGGCAGCGAGTCTGCTAAGCCATCGTCGTGCGCCTGCGATCACCACCGTCAGATTAGATATCGGCAGCCCACTCTTCCTTCGTCAGCTTGTTTGCCGCGTCAACGCATCCTTCACTGCCTTCCCTTTCACCGGCAGCCTGATGATCGACGCGACTGCGTTTTTCCGCAGAAAGCGACACAGTCATCGCGAAACACAACGCTTTCAGCCGGATCCCCCGGTCACCTCAGCGCCGGAATGCGAAAAGGCGGACTCCTGACGAAGTCTGCCTTCTGAGGATTCATCAGATCAAACCTTCGGCGGCCAGCCAGCGTTCCGCATCCAGAGCCGCGGCGCAGCCGGTCCCGGCGGCGGTCACGGCCTGCTTATAATGATCATCCGCCACATCGCCGGCCGCAAAAACACCTTCGACGCTGGTGTTGGTCCGATGCGAGACAGGCCAGACAAGATATCCCTTGTCGGTCGTCTGCAGCTGCCCTTTCAGAAAATCTGTATTGGGGGTGTGACCGATGGCGGCAAAATACCCCGCCACCTCCAGCTCTTCCGTCCTGTCCGAATTGACAGTGCTGCGAATACGGACGCCCGTCACGCCGTTCTGGTCATCCCCGAGCACTTCGTCGATGACCGAATTCCACTTCACGTCGATTTTTTCGTTGGCCAAAGCTCGCTCGGCCATGATCTTGCTGGCCCGAAAAGAATCTCGGCGATGCACGATGTAAACGGTCGACGCGTACTTCGTCAGGAAGGTGGCTTCTTCCATCGCGCTGTCACCACCGCCAATCACCACCAGTGGTTTGTTGCGATACCGCGGCAGTGCGCCGTCACAGACCGCACAGGCAGAAACACCCATATTCTTGAACCGATCCTCAGACTCAAGGCCCAGGTAATTGGCCCGCGCGCCGGTCGCAATGATCACGGCATGGCTTTCGAACTCAGTGCCGCCGAGGGACTTCATCCGGAACGGACGCTGAGACAGATCAATGTCCACGATGTCGTCCGTCACAATACGAGTACCAAAGTTTTTGGCCTGCTGCCGCATCAGTTCCATGAGTTCCGGACCGGACACGCCTTCCTTCTGATGAGGCGCCATCATCCCGCGGATCTTCGCGTCGATGGAATCGTCCAGATATCCCGTCATATCCCCGGACGGAAAGCCCGGAAAATTTTCGACCTCAGTCGTCAGATTCAGCTGCCCCAGCGGAAGAGTCCCCTTCTGCCGGTTGTCCTCTGTAAACGCCCCTTCGTAGACCACGGGCTCCAGGTTCGCACGAGCCGTATAGATGGCGGCCGTCCAGCCGGCAGGGCCGGATCCAATAATCGTTACTCGTTCGGGCATTTCCAACTTCCCTGAAATCAGCAGAAAAACAATTCGTCACGGCCGATGCGGTGCACGGGCGGAAAGATAGCTAAGCACCACCTTCTGAACAACGCCAGACAGGGTTACGCCCGTCCATTCTCATCACGCAACGGCCGCAGTCCCGTATTTTCCAGGTTCCACGGCGCCGCTGGCCGATTCTGGCTTATTCCGCGGTGAGCAACATGGTCAGCTTGCCCCGCCGAGCCACTCGCCCTGCGGCGGCCGCATTTGTTCTACCACAGCCTTGTGATCAAACCGTCAACCAGACACACTGGAGTACGGTTCCACAACGGGTGCTTCCGATCTCGTTTTTTACACAGAGGTCTGCGATGCGTGTTCTGCTGCTGTCCACGATGCTGACCGTCGCCGCACCGGCGGCTCCGCAGATGCTGTTCGAAGCCGGCCCGGTGAATGGCGTTCTGCTTGAGGCAGACGGCGATCGCCTTGCGGTCTACGGCTGGAAGGATGACGACGCAGACGATATCGACACCGTCCTGCTGACGCACGGACGCCGAGATGTCGTCTGGAAGGCTCAGGCGGCGCGTGAAGCAGGCGCTGAGGTGATCGCTCCCGCCCGCGAACAATACAGCCTTGAGCAGCCTGAAGAGTTTTGGGCCGGGTTTTCCAGAACTCAGTTTCACGACTACGCCCAGCAGTCCACAAAACTTATGGCGGCACCGATCACGGTCCATCGCCGGGTCAGTGACAACGATCAGATCCAGTGGAATGGTCTGACAATTCAGGTGGTGGAAACTCCGGGATTTACCCGCGGCTCGGTCAGCTACGTCACCGACGTCGGCGGCCGGACTGTTGCCTTCACGGGCGACCTGATCTATGGCGACGGCCGCATTCCTGACCTCTACAGCTTTCAGGATGCAATCCCGGAAGCTCAGATTCGAGGCTACCACGGATACGGTGCGCGGCTGGCCGATCTGGTGGCCAGTCTGAAAAAGATCGCGGCCCTGAATCCGGATGTGATTGTGCCGGCCCGCGGCCCGATCATCGAAGACCCCGCGGAATCCATTCAGCGACTCATCGGACGCGTGCAGGCCGTCTATCGCAATTATCTTTCCACCAATGCGCTGCACTGGTACTTCAAGGAAGAACGCATGCGGCAGTGCGGTGAACGAGTCCTTGGCAAAGACGCTGAAATCCAGCTGATGCCATACTCACACACAGACACGACACCGCCCTGGATTTTCGAACAGGCCACCAGCCGACTGCTGATTTCAGAATCCGGTCAGGCGTTTCTGCTGGACTGCGGCTACCAGCGGGTGATTGACTCGGTGAAGGATCTGATCGCCCAGAACGTTATCAGCCGTGTCGAAGGAATTTTCGTCACGCACTACCATGATGACCATACCGACATGGTCCAGGCGGCCGCCGAGGAATTTCGCTGCCCGGTCTATGCCACCCCCGAATATGCGGATGTGCTGACAAATCCGGCCGCATATCATCTGCCTGCCATGACGGCCAATCCGATTCGCGATATCAAAGTGCTGCCGGATGGTCATCAGATGACCTGGCACGAATTCGATTTCACTTTTCACTTCTTTCCCGGCCAGACGTTCTATCACGGCGCGCTGCTGGCCCGACGAAAGGCCGAACAACCGGTGTTCTTCATCGGTGACGCTTTCGCCCCGTCCGGATTTGACGACTACTGCGTTCTTAATCGCAACCTGCTGCACGACGATACCGGCTACCTGAGGTGCCTCAGAACACTCAGAAACATCAAAGAACCATGCTGGCTGGTGAATGAACACATCCCGTTTGTGTTTTCCTTTTCTGATCAGGAACTGGATTATCTGGAACAACGTTACCGGCAGCGGATCGAGCTGCTGGCACAGCTGTTTCCATGGGATGACCCCAATTACGGCGTCGACGAACAGTGGGCCGTGTTCTACCCCCGCCGCACCGACGCAGAGGCCGCCGACGTCATCCCGCTGGAAGTCCGCCTGACCAATCACTCGCCAAAGGAACGCACGTTTGAGATCACTGTACGGCTGCCCGCCGGGGCTGCCATGGTCGATCAGGCCGCCGGAATGACACGCAGGCTGACCCTGCAGCCGCGCCAGTCATCCGGGGTCAGCATTCCGATCAAAGCCCCCACGGCATCCGGCAAACACGTGATAACGGCAGATATCGCCAGTGAAGAAATGGTCTTTCGGCACTGGCTGGATGCCATCGTCGTCGTGCCCTGACACCCTGCCGGTCGCTGCGGCAGGCACGGAACGTGGTGTGCCGGCGCGAAGACTAAACGCGAGCAGCACGCCGGATGACTGTGCCGTTCGTCCTGCCTGAAGACGCTTCTCGTCGCAGCCTTCGCTTGTCACACCCGGCCAGCCATCGACCTGGGCGACGGCTCAAGGCCTCAGCACACTCGACTTCGGCCGAGTCCGCCGGTCGTCGGTTTGTGCGGCATCGTGATCTGCCGCTGCCCCCCTCGCGCCTCGTGTCAGCAGCATTGAAACAATCTGTTTGGCTGCTCAATCGCTGAGGGCAAGCGTTGTGACCAGCCCGATTCTGCTGCGCTGAGCACGTTGTCAGGCCTGTCACGGACCGGCTGGCGGTGTACACCGGCCTGACGCATCCACAACAAAACCCCCAGACCCCCTTGTCCTCACAATCAGACTAACCGCCAAAAGCCTTAACATCCACAGAATTGGAGCAAAGATTACAGTCCATACCGCCGATACGGACCAAGGCAGACTGTGTTTTCACATGGTCGGTGAGGTAATCGGTGCATCTATGGTTGTCTGCCAACGGCCTGTTCGGTCGTTCTGATGCACAGAGAGTCTTCCGACGACTTTGCAAAGGTCCGGTTCGCATGTTCCGTCCGAACCTGTTCCGATCACTGACCGCGATGTGCCTTGTCCTGACTTCGTACCGGTATGTCCACGCGCAGCATCCGAACGGATACTGGCAGATGCCGGGCATCCATGTGCCGCAGTCGCAGCCACAGAGCTCCCCGCCGATCGTCGATTATTACGGCGGTCAGCGGCCTAAGCTGTGGGACAACCAGCAACCTGTTGAGCAATTCATGGGCGAGCTGGCCAAACGCAGCTGGATCCGCGTGGACTATCTGCACTGGACGCTGGGTCGTCCAGGCAGTATGCCCATCGGGGCTCCACTGTTGAACATCACCGATCCGCTGGTGGTATTCGACAACATGGCAGGCACTCCGGCAGGAGAAGCCATCATCCCGTCCACCGGTAACCTCGCCCTGGACGATTCCTCGGGCATCCGGGGCACATGGGGACTGGATCTGGCAAGCGCTGATCTTGAACTCGAATTCTTCGGCACCGAGCAGAATTCCGACGGCTTCAGTCTGACCAATCTGTCGACCGGCCGGGCGACCGGGGCTGAAACCATCGGCACCACAGCTTTGCCGAACGTCGTCACGCCGCTGCTTTCCAGTGGAGGAGTCGCCGACGCCGCCGGTGCCAACTATCTGATTTACGACAGCAGCTTTGAAACGAACATCAAGAGTCAGATCTGGGGAGCAGAGGCGACGCTTCTGTCCAAACCGTACCTGCCGGGTGAAGGTCTGGCATGGCAGTGGCTCGGCGGATTTCGTTATGTCGCGTACGAAGAGGAATTCCGCAACCGTGGTGTGAACAACAGCGGAGGTCTGGGCACGGATGTCGTCACCACCTTTGGCGGCGAAACACTGAATAACATGTATGGGCCGGAAGTCGGTGCCCGACTGTCAGCCGTACACCGCTGGTTCACGTTCAGTGCCACGCCACGAATTGCCTTTGCCCTGAATGATTACACGGCTGAGGCTCAGTCGGCACCGCTGGGTACGACAGAGGTACGATATTCGGGCTCAGACATCGAATTCACGCCGATTGTGCAGATCAGCTTCACCGGTGAAATCCACATCACACCAAACTTCTCGGTCTTCGGCGGCTACGATTTCATGTGGATCTACCGGATGACACGTCCGTACGACAATATTGTCTACGACAGTGCGGCCGGACTGGCGGGCGGATTCGTTCCCGATATCCGCCAGGAAGTCGATCTGGAATCCTTCTACGCCAGAGGCCTGAGTGTCGGCTGCGTGCTGCGTTACTGATTCATGTGACCAGCACCGGCCATCGGCCACCGCGTTTCCTGATCCTGAATTACCGAACTGCCTTTACGTTGCAGGTCGAGCACTTCCGATCACTGCCTGATGTCCGGGATCCTGAATCTTCACAAGCCCGAAGATGTCACATCGCGCGATGTGGTGAATGTGGTTCAACGTCTGATCAGACC
>JAVKCM010000224.1:0-33547 GCA_040222735.1 Fuerstiella sp.
TGGCAAGCATTCGGAGTGACTCGATCGTTTCTCCCTGGCGAAAGAGCACCAACGGTTCGTGCTCTTACTGTAGGTGCCGCCTGCCGGGCGGCACTTCGCGGCGCAGCCGCGACTGTGGTTGCAACAGACACGCCACTTCATCCAGCCCGCTGCCACGAACCACACGCCCCCACAATTCGAACGTGGGTCCTGCGCACAGTTCGGGCTCCGTGCGAAGGGCATGCGGTCCCAGGCGGAGCCTGGGACCGAGGCGGGACAACTGTCTGGTGGGAATTTTCGGGGGGACACGGAGCCAGAGAGACCCTGGCAATCGCATCAGTAATTAAATCGACGTCCCGCGCAGACGCGGTCGCAATGCCCTTTGGGAATACCTGTCACGCGCGGACCCGCATCAGGCGGCGACCGCTATTGCTGTGGCGTCATAGTGACAGTCGTTGATCGCGCCGACGACGCCGTGCGACCAGACTCATGCCCAGTCCGGCCAGTCCCCAAAGCGCCATCGAGGTCGGTTCGGGTACCGGTGCGGTCGAATAGAATCCTGTCGCGAAAGAGCTTTTTGTCAGCCCTCCTGGTGATGGTCCCTGTGGCATGTCGTTGATTGGGATCCAGCTGCCGCCTGAAAATACTTCGAAAGCACTGGCAATGGTAAAGTCCAGCCCCAGCGAGTTATCAAGAACGCGGCCCAGTGCCCCCACAGCGCCAAATGTCCCCAGCGACGCCGGTGTCACCCATGGATTTGCTCCGAGGCCCGTCGCCGTCATCTGGAATCTCAGGTTGTACGTGCCCGATGACGGCCCGCCGCCGCCGGGACTGGTGTAAGAGGAAGTCCCCGTCGTCGTTTTTCGCCACAGCTTCTGTTTGCAGCACAGCCTTGGCGCCGGCTCTGTCGTTAAAGGCAGACAGAAATCCGTACGGCCACCCGTCTCACGCGGCCACCCGTCTCACGCAATCAGCGGTTCGACGACGGTGCCGTGGACATCTGTGAGTCGGAAGTCGCGTCCGGCATAGTGATAGGTGAAGGTCTCGTGATCAAAGCCCATCAGCTTCAGGATGGTGGCGTGCAGGTCATGCACATGCACCTTGTCTTCCACGGCGCGGAAGCCGAATTCATCGGTGGCTCCGTGCACATAACCGCCACGTACACCACCGCCCGCCATCCACATCGTGAATCCCCAGTGGTTATGGTCGCGGCCGTTGATCTTTCCCTGGTTGGAACCCTTCTTCGGCATCTCCACCACGGGCGTCCGGCCGAATTCACCGCCCCAGATGACCAGCGTTTCTTCCAGCAGACCGCGCTGCTTCAGGTCAGTCAGCAGAGCTCCGATGGCCTGGTCACACTGGCCGGCCAGGCGGCGATGGTTGACTTCAATATCATCGTGGTTGTCCCACGGCTGTCCGGCTCCGTGCCAGATCTGCACAAAGCGAACACCTCGTTCCACCAGTCGTCGCGCGATCAGAATCTGTCGCGCGTGCAGGCCGTCACCGTACAGTTCGCGGATGTGTTCGGGTTCGCGAGAAATGTCAAACGCGTCGGCCGCCTCGGTCTGCATGCGAAAGGCCAGTTCGAACGACTGAATGCGGGCTTCCAGATTCGGATCGCTGCCGCGCTGCTGCAGATGTCCGGCATTCAGTGTTCTGAGCAGTTCCAATTGTCGAGCCTGCTGACCCGGAATCACCCGGTCATTGCGGATGTTTTCGATCAGCTTTTCGATGCGCGTGTTCTTCGTGTCGACGTAGGTCCCCTGATAGACACCGGGCAGAAAGCCGGCCTGCCAGTTCTGTGATTCCTGAATCGGGTAGCCGCCGGGACACATGGAAACAAAGGCCGGCAGATTCTGATTGTCTGTTCCCAGACCATACGTCAGCCACGACCCCAGACTCGGACGGACCAGCCGGGCTTCTCCGCAGTTCATCAGCAGCAGCGATGGTTCGTGATTGGGGACATCAGCATGCATAGACCGGATCACGGCAATGTCATCGATATTCCGCGCCACATTGGGAAACAGATCGCTGACCTCAATCCCGCTTTCCCCGTACGGTCGGAAGCGAAACGGCGAGGGAAAGGCAGCGCCGGTGGGGCGTTCGGTCTTCAGGTTTCCGCCGGGAATCGCCTTGCCGGCATATTTCTGCAGTGCCGGTTTGGGGTCGAATGTGTCCACATGCGACGGTCCGCCGTTCATGAACAGATGGATCACGCGTTTGGCTCTGACCGGCATCTGAGCGGGTTTCGGCAGCATCGGGTTGACGGCACCCCGCGCCGAGTCCGCGGCCAGCAGACTGCCCAGCGCCAGGCCGCCGAATCCCAAACCGCAGCGGGACAGCATTTCACGTCGACTGGTTGCGATGTGTGGCGGCAGAATCTGTGAGATGTCGGTGATGTGTTCTGAAATTGTCATTGGTCAGCGACCTTAGTCCACAAACATGAATTCATTGGTCAGCAGCAGCGTCTGAGCCAGCTGTTCCAGAGGCTGCAGCCGTTCGGCCGGCTGGGCTCCCGAAAATTCGCGATCCGACTGCCAGTCACGCACCTTCCGCCCGTCGACACTTTGCTGAATCGTAATTCGCCATTCAAAGCTGTCGTGGCTTTCATTGGCACCGCAGTCGATCACAAAATCAATCGTGTCGCCCGCCACGACCGAGACCTCTGCGGCCGGTATCGGCTGTGACTGATTGTGAACCTGAGCAGATGCCAGCAGTCCGTTCGGTGCGATGATCAGTCCCGTCACGCCGTCACCATCAGAGTTGGCATGTTTCAGTCGGCTGTCGATCCGGATCAGACTGTCCTGATCAGCCACCCAGCGGCGAATGGTGCAGTGCTTCCGGTCTCCGCCGGCATGGCCGCCGGTCGCTGTCAGCATACACCAGCCGAGCTGCGGGTCCGGCAGCTCGGTGCCGCCGCCCCAGCGGTTTTCGTGGAACACGGGCAGCCGCTGAAACTGCAGCACGGAGGATTTCTGTTCGCTGATTTCACCCCAGCCATATTGCCAGCCGAAGCCCTGATTAGAAGACGGTGCCGCTGCGGCTGCGTCCTGCAGAAACGACGTAGCGACCTGAAGTTCATCCGGTCGTGGTGTCCGCTGCAGGACATCCAGATACACCGACGTGATGGCGTCAGGTCCGGACTGCTTTGAGGCCCGGCGACCGATGTGGCGCGCCTGCTCCATCACAAACGGACTGTTGAGCTGAAACAGGGCCTGTTGCGGTACTGTGGTTTCAAATCGTCGCGGGGCGTGATTGTCCGGACTCGCAAAGTCAAAGGTTCGGAACAGTCCGGGCAGATTCTGGCGATCAATTCGCGCGTACACCGTGCGTCGGGTGCTGTACGGCCGAGCCGTGATGTCCACCGATGTGCCGCCGACGGTCGTGTCCAGCGTGCCGGCCGCACTCAACAATGAATCCCGGAATGCTTCGAAGTCCAGCCGACGGCGAGGACTCCGGGTCAGCAGACGGTTTTCCGGATCCAGCTTCGCGGCATCGGGCCGCGGCTGACTGCTCTGACGCCACGTCTGAGACGTCACAATGTAACGAATGACGGCTTTGCGGGACCAGTTGTTCCTGATGAAGAACGCCGCCAGGTGGTCGAGGAGTTCCGGGTGCGAAGGTGGCGGTGTCCGCACTCCGAAGTCGCTGGGCGAATCCACCAGCCCCGTGCCGAACAGTCTCATCCAGATTCGGTTCACGGCGACACGTGCGGTCAGAGGGTTGTCGGCGCTGGCGATTTTGTTCGCCAGTTCCAGACGTCCGCTGCCGTCGGTGAACGGCTGCGGCTCACCGTCCGAAAGAGCGGTCAGAAAATGGCGTGTCACGCGTTCACCGCGATTGCCCGGACTGCCGCGGACAAAAATAACCGGCTCACGCGGCTGCTCCCGGTCAGAAAGTCTGAGCGTGGAAGGGCCGTTCAGCGGTTCATCCGATGAATCGAAGACTCCGTACAGCGAGTAATAGTCAGCGGTCGGGATCGGGTCGAATTTGTGATCATGGCAGCGGGCGCAGGTGACGGTCAGTGCCATGGTGCCACGAGTCAGCACGTCAATTCGATCGTCGATGATGTCGTGCTTGTTGTTCAGAAAACGACGTCCCAGCGTCAGAAAGCCCATCGCCGCCAGCTTATCGGCCTCAGTCATGTGAGCCATCCGGTCTCCGGCGATCTGCCAGCGCAGAAATTCGTCGTAGGGCATGTCGTCGTTAAGCGATCGGATCACCCACTGCCGGAACTGCCATGCATTTGCGTACTCCCGGCCGTCAGTGAAGACATAGCCTTTGGTGTCGGCATAGCGGGAAATGTCCAGCCAGTAGCGCGCCCAGCGTTCGCCGAACTGGGGTGAGGCCAGCAGCTGATCTGTATAGCTGCTCAGCCAGCGATCCCGTTCCGAATCACTGTTGATGGCTTCGGCTGCCCGCAGATCGTCGAGTTGCGGCGGCAGTCCGGTGATGGCGTACGACAGTCGTCGCGCCAGCGTTCTGCCGTCAGCCATCGGTGACGGCTCCAGCTGCAGCTGTTTCAGGCGATCACGGACAAAAGCATCAATCGGATGACTGTCTGAGCTTCCGTGGTCGGGTGGCGGCGCGTCGACGATTGGTTGAAAGGCCCAGTGCCGTCGCCATGCCTCGGGATCCACGGCCTTTGCCTGTCCGAACGAATGTTCAGCCGGCCAGAAGGCGCCGGATTCGATCCAGTGCTTCACCATGGCAATCCGGGCCTGCGGCAGCGATGCCCTGGGAGGCATCTGCACGTCATTCTCGTCGTACAGAATCACCTGAAGCAACCGGCTGTCCTGTGGGTTGCCAGGTACCACCAATGCCGCCACGTCTGCTGAACCCTGCAGCACCTGCTGGCGAGAATCCAGTCGCAGATCGCCTTCCTGTTTATCCGGTCCATGGCAGGAAACGCAGTGCTCTGCCAGCAGAGGTCGGATCTGCCGTTCGAAGAAATCTTCCTGTTCATCGGCGAAGCCGCCGGTACAGCCAGCGGCGACGGCCACGGCGATCAGGGCGCGCAAGGGAAGTCGGTTGGTGGGTTCAAGTATTTGCATCTGATACGGCGGGAGAATGAAGGTGGGGAGGACAGCTGGAAACCGGTTCCAACCGTCCCTTCATGCGATTGTAGTCACGCTCCGACGCCGTGTCGACAACTTCGAAAGTTGCCGAAGAGTTTCAGAAATGCGGGAAACCGTGCCGGTCGCAGCATCAGGGCGTGTGCTGCCGACTAAGGAATGTGCGGGAAATAAGTGTCGTGTTTGGTGGTGGACAAGGTCACCAGTCCCGAACGAACGGACTCGTAACCTCGCCCAATACGACAATTTACGTCCGCTCACTCCTGAACCTGAGCACGCTGTCGGTTCAGCGGCCCGTCCATGCCGAGCTTCCGCTTCGCAGCGGAAAGGTGTGATTTGCCGGAATTTCCCGGAGGTCGCTGTTGATCGGAGCGCGGGGAATGATTCTGGGCAGGGAGACCGTTGAAACAGGAACCGTCGTTGAGATCTCAGCCGTCTGCTGCTGGAGATTCCGGCTGGAATTCCGCCGCGCGATCTCGGCCAGCAGCCGGTGTGCATCCTGATTATTCGGATTGAATTCAACAGCCCGCTGCAGAAACGAAGCAGACTTCTGCAATGCTTCTTCATAGGTAATTCGGCCTACGGCCAGGTGAGCCGCACTGAGTCCGATGCAGGCACTGAAATGCTGATAGGCTTCTTCGGTCTGACCGGCGTGCGCGAGAGATTCTGCCAGGCGATACCTGAGGCTCGTGTTGTCCGGGTCAGCCACCAAAGCCACTTCCAGAACCGCGGCCGACTGCTGCCACTGGCCGGCTGTTGCATACGACGACGCCAGGTGTTCAGCCAGTTCAGGATCCTGATGGGCCAGCTGCTGCAGGCGACGCAGTCTGATGTCTGAGCCGGCTTCCGTGTGACTGGTCGCCGTATGGGCTGCCACTGAGAATTCAGCGGGCAGTCGGATGAAACTCAGGCGGTCTCCGGTCTGATACACCACCAGGCACTTCGGCAACGCCTTCTCCAGCCGAGCCCAGCCTTCCGGCGTGATCTTTGATCCGATCAGGTTCAGGCCCCGGAGTGACTGCATGGTTGTCAGGTGGGTGATGCCGTTGTCGGTGATGTTGTTGTTGTTCAGCAGCAGATAGGTCAGTTCCGGCAGTCTCTTGATCTGAGGCAGCGATGCATTGGTGATCTGCGTGCGTCCCAGATCCAGTACCTTGAGGTGCGAAAGGTCGCCGATGCGCTGCATCCCGAAGTCAGAGATTCCCGTCCCCTTCAACTTCAGCGACTGCAGTCTGCTTAATTCCGCGATATACCGGACGGATGCATCTGTGATCCCGGTTCCCGTCAGGTCCAGTTCCGTGACGCCGTCGAACGAAGCCAGCAGACCGGCCTGCTGATCCGTAAACTTCACAAAGGCAAGATCGATTACCCGGACGACATCGTCGTAGTCACGCTCGATGCGGGCTCCCAGTTCGGTCAGCGCCGCGAGGGCGTCTTTGGAAGACTGGACCGTCTCAGGCCGGGGACGTGATTCCGTCGACGGTGGTGCCGCATCCGGCAGCTCGGGAAGTCCGGCGGTCGAAGTGTCGCGCGGAGGAAAGGGCGACGAGATGAGTGGTTTTGCCGACTCATTCGACAGCGAGTCGTTCTCCCGCGTGTCGAACTCAGCAGCGAAGGCCGAATCCGGCCGGGGGGCACCGTCCGACGTTTCGTCTGCGGCGTCTGATTCGCCCGCCACCCTGCTGCCGCCGGACCAGATCGGACGATTGCCTGAACGTGTGATCTGGTGCAACCGGTGACGTGACCCGCCGGAGGGACCGGGGGCGGATTCGCACCCGGTGATGAGCAGGCTGCCCGTGAGAATCAGGCCGGCAATCGCGCAGGTGGACGGCGTTCGGCTCCACGACCTCAATGAATGAAACATCATCATCTATTCCGGCTCCTTCCGGGATCTCGACTTCCGTGTGCCGGCGGAAGAAAAAAGTGGCACAGGACGACATCGGATTTCGTTCGTTTCCTTCGATCGGATTGTCTCTGTGCTGAAACGCATTCGGAATCTGCAGTTCAGGGGGCCCGAAGCAGCAGCCGGTCGCTCATCTGTGTCCTGACGAATTGTCCGAACGCCCCGGATGAAGCAGCCGCTCCGGTCGATCCGGAGATTCGGCCTTAGAAGCCGTCTGATTGGCGCAACGCATCCTCACGATCGGCCTGGCCGTCGCTTCCGGCCCGACCGCTGCATTCCGTCTACGGAGACTAAGTTGTGTCCGCGCTAATTTCGCAGAGCGTGATCAGCAAATAGTCGGCCGGGGCGAAACAAACGCCGCCCGGCGTGCAGTTCGTTCTAGGCTTTCACGTCGTTTCTGATTCGGTTGCTCAAAGCCGCCCGGTGCCGGCAGGTAGTGCCTCCGCATTCGTCCAGCTGGTGATTCAGGCGACGACAACCGACACGAATTTATGTCTCGTACTGTGGAAATTCCGTCATGTTGCATCCCCGGCGACAGTTCTTCTCGTGGTGTCCCGGCCATCGCTCAGCCGTCGGGCTGCGCTGCTCACTGGCCGTTACGCTGGCCATCTTCAGCTGCACAACGGCAGCTGCTCAGGATTTTTTCAGCGATGTTGACGCCGTTGATACCGAGCTTCTGAACACGCGGTTCGGCCGTCCTTCCGATTTTTCCGTGGTTGTGCCTGAGCATACTGAGGCCGGCACGCCGCTGCTCGAATCCGCTGCGGGGACGCAGATGCGTTCAGACTTTCAGATCGACAGCGGAAATGAACGCGGCGTGTTTCGCATCGATGCCGACACCGGCCGACTGGATGTGGTCGACAGCCGTCTGCTGGATTTTGAACACCAGACGGAATTCGTGCTGTCGCTGTCCGCCCGCGTGAGAGAAGAAGATCGCAGCCTGTTCCACGAAGAATTTGAAGCGTCGCTGCTGGATTCCGGTCTGTCACCCGATCAGCTGCAGCGACTGCTGCACCAGCGAGGCACGGCGACCGCCTGTATCCGTCTGCAGGATGTCAACGAACCACCCGTATTGTCGGAGCATTTGTTTCAGCTTCCGGAAACAACCGCAGCCGGAACAGTCGTCGGGCAGATGACCGCCGTGGATCCGGACCGAAATGATTCCCTGACCTACGAAATCACTTCGGGAAATGACGATCACCTGTTCGACGTGGATCCGCTGTCGGGCCAGCTCAGGTTCGTTTCTGCGCCCGATGCTGTGCTCGACTTTGAACGCTCTTCGCAACATGTGCTGACCGTGGCCGTCACGGACCGCGCCGGAAAACGTGCAGAGACCACGGTCCGTATTCTTGTTGACGATGTGGACGAGCTGCCGGTGCCGGCCATGGACAGCTTCGCCTTTACCGTCGATTCAGACCAGTCTCTGGATCTCGGGACCATCGATGTTATCGATCCTGATCAGCACGCTCAGCTCGCCTTCGACCTGGCGGTCGATCCGACCAACGGCGGCTTCGAGCTGGACAACCGGACCGGAATGCTGTCAATGGTCGACGCCGGTCGACTGACATCTTTCGACGGCCGGAACTGCGACCTGTCGATCAATGTCTGGGACAACGCCTGCAATCTGATCACGGTTCCGGTCACGGTGGCCGTTCAGCTGCCCTCGGCGCTGCCGGTTGCTCCCGCCATTGCCGCAGCCCGGCCCGGGACGCCCGGGACGCCCGGAACCGATACCACAGTCAGGCCCGACGACGCCGCTGCGGCAACCGCAACTGCCGTCGCCGCAACCGCTGACTCTGGCTCTGGCTCTGGCTCTGGCTCTGCTGCTGAGACTCAGTCCGCTGCGGTCGCCGCCACGGATTCTTTGGCAGCCGAAGAAAAACGTTCCTCACTGCCGGCATTGCTGGGACTGTCGTGTCTGCTGGCAGTCTTTATTGTCAGCTACAGCGACCGAAGAAATCGACAGCTGCAACGGTTCCTGAGTTCACAGACGGAAGATGAAGAAAAGATTGTGGCCTGTCTGAGTGACGAGGTCCTGAAAGAAGCGGCCGTCCTGGCGGTCGCTGGACAGGCTGATCTTCCCGGCACCACCGATGCAGAATCTTTCGAAACCGGCCATGCAGACGCAGAACAAACCGAAACTGATTCTCAGAGCCTGCTGGACAGACTGTCAGATCTGCCCGACGGCGGAATTTATCAGGACCGGCCTCAGGCAGGTACCGCGGGAACCGCGGGCACTGCATCACATCCGTCAGAAGGTCATTCGTCTGCCTCAAAACCATGGGGCCCGGGCAGCACGAACGACGCACCGGTCTCGGCCGGACCCGCAGACACCGGTTCGGGCAACACCGGTCCGTCTTCGTCGCAAACGCCCGGAGCAGCGGGCCTTTCTCCTGCGGCCGCCCTTGCCGACGGCCGTGCGGCGACCGCGACCGTGGAAGACACTGCGGCGACCGATCAGCAGAAGCAGCCGTACCTGAGTGACGGCACGCTGCTGGAACTGTTTGCCGTGTCAAAATCCTCTGAGCAGCCACAGCCTGCAACCGTCAGTTCGGCGACCGAGGCTGATGCGATGACGGGAACATCGGCAGAAGATCCTCAGGTGCCGTCAGATGCTGATCGATACGGTGAATCCTCTCCGGAGGCTGCCGCCAGCCCCCGTTCCGAACTGCTGGAAGCGTTCCGGGAGCCTGAACCGGTGGCGACGGATTCGACGGCGACCAGCGGGGTCGTGGATGAAGAACAGGAACACAAGGACAACCTGACGGCCTTTCTGGCGCGACTGCTGCGTGATCCCGGCGGTGCTTCGCGTGATTCGAAGAAGGACCAGACCGAGGTGACGGAACGCGCGGCACATGATGAGCCGCATCGGAACGTGAAGCCACGAGTCGAAATGGATGAAGAAACCCGACGAGCTTCCAGTCGGATGATTCGATCCAGCAATCTGATGTTCCGGGAACTGTCAAAACGTGCGGCCGACGCCGCTATCGCCTCGGCGACCCTGAAGCGAGCAAGAAGACTCACCCAGCCACGGAAAATGCTGATCGGGCTGTTGATTGCGACCAGTCTGGTACTGCTCGCGGTCAGTCTTCTGAACCTCGCCAATGTCACCATTGCCGGCAACGTGATGGCCATGGTCGTGTGTCTGGCCGCGGCTGAGTTCTGGTGGTGTCAGAATCGACTGGAACGACTGTCCGGCGCCGCGTCCGGCGTGGGCAGCGATATTCTGACGCCTCCCGGTCCCCCGGACCGCAGCCGGGAATAGGACGTATTACTGCTTCTGCTCGGCGTCCCGAACGACCATCAGCTGATGATTGGCGACGTCGTATTCATACCGTTTGCCGGCACCGAGTGCCGGCAGACGGATATTGTTCTGACGGATGACTTTGGTCATGAATTCATCGTGGTCTTTCGGATACCGACCTTCCAGGGCGTGAAACATCTGAACCGCATGCGTCACGCCCATTTCAGCCACCTGCTGCTTCAGCGGTTCATAGGCTTCCAGCGGAGCCGTGATCGGATTCGAAACCTTCACCTTTGAATCGACCGTTTCCTGGCCTTCTTCCGGTGTGTACTCACCGATGTCATCGGTGGTTTTCAGTTTCGCTTTGGCGGCGGGCTCCGTGCGTTCTTCCATACAGCCCGTGCTGACAATCAGGCACAGGCCCGCAAGGCAGCGTCCGGCGACAACAAGTTTCATGGTTCTGTCCCTTTCTGCAGAAGCCGCAACGGGCACAGCGAGTCCCTTCGGTCAGGCCGCACTGCGGATGTCAACCACGTCCGGCGGGGTACCGCCATCATCGGGCCGCGGCTTTCTCATCCTACCAGCCACCATTCCGCACGTCGCCAGCACACCGCAAAGAATTGCAAACCAGTCGCCGAATTTCAGATACATCGAGATCCGACCATCCAGCGGCAGCTGGCCACACAGGACGGCGGAAACCTGCCGATATCGGCGTCCGGTTGCCGGGTCCTTCAGCGATTCCGCTTCGGTAAAATCTGCAATCACACCGGCGGAATCTTCTTCCATGATGTAGAAGTGTTCCGGCTGGCGAATTCGACCGCAGCTGTCGATAAACGCGGAAATGCCGGCGTTCACGGCACGAACCATCGGCCGCCGCGTTTCAACGCAGCGAAAGGCAGCCGTGATCAGATGCTGATCCAGTTCACTGGAACCCCGGAACCAGCCGTCGTTGGTCATGTTGATCAGCACGTCCGGCGTGTTTCCCGAAGCGTCGGACGTGTTCGCGACATCACGCACCAGATGTGGCACCGTGTCTTCAAAACAGATGATCGGCGCATAACGGACCCTTGCATATTCAAAGACCTGAGGCTGAGTGCCGGCATCAATGCCGAATCCGGCACTGAAGGGAGTCAGCCGCGCCAGCCACGGCAATATGTCCCGCAGCGGAATGTACTCGCCGAAAATCACCCGGTGAATCTTGTCGTACCGTCCGACATAACCCAGGTCCGGCCGAATAAAGGCGGCTGAATTATATCGTCGCCGCTGATCTTCCTCGTGCACTTCCGTCAGCAGGCCGATCAGCATGGCGGACCCGGTTTCCTGACTGACATTTGTCAGCAGGGTCCGCGCCCGCTGGTCCCGCCACCGTGAAATCACCTGATGGGCATGATCGCTGTTGCTGACCGAACCCGGCATGGTCAGGCTGCCGACCAGGTCGTTGTCGGTCACGCCATCCGCAATGATTACATCAGGTTCCGGAAACATCGTCTCCGGCCAGACAATCAGTTCCGGCCGGAGCCCGGCTGCGGTCCGCGACAGCAGATTGTGATCCATCCACATCCGGTTCCATTCAGTCGGGTCGTGCTTCAGTTCGGGGGTGAAGTTGCCCTGTGCGACCGCGATGACCGGGCCGTCGCCGTCTGCCGGCAACACACGCGACCAGCCGTAGAGACACGCTCCCAGGACGCCTCCGACCGCAAGGACAACCGCCAGCACGCGCCGGCTGGCCGAAATCGTCCGGATGTCTGACGTCGATTCCGCCAGTCTGAGTCGAACCAGCAGTCCGGCCGGAAGGCATTCGGCCAGCGCCCCTGAAACCAATGCGATCAGAAACGAGACACCGTAGGCACCAGTAATGTCAGAAATCTGAATCAGCCATGTCCACTGATACTGCGAATGGCCAAGGTAATACCAGGAGAAACCCGTCCACAGATAGGCCCGCACATATTCCAGCGCCGTCCAGACAATCGGGACGGCCAGCCACATCGGGCAGCCTGTACGCATCACGGTGCGACCGATGGCAACAAAGACCGGCGGATACAGCGACAGGTAAAACGACAGGGCCAGCAGGGCGCCGTACATGGTGACGTGTCCGAGTCGCATCCATTGCAGTGTCACCAGTGCCCAGGCAAATGCAGCCGCCATCATCACTCGGTAGGAAAAACGCGGCAGTCGGTCCACCCGAAACAGCAGGCACAGCGGCACAATGGCCACCCACGCGGCCGGTGCAAAATCCAGCGGTGTGAAACTGATCCACAGCAACAGGCCGCTAAGCAGCGCTGCTGCAAAGACCGGTTTGGCCGAACCTGTCCCCGCGACCGGTTCGCGACCTGCCTGAATGATGCGGTCGATTTCCGGACGGAGTGAAGGGGAAGCTGCGGAGGGCATGTGAGATATCTGCTGTTGAGCTGTGGCCACGGGAATCCCTTCCGGGCGAAACGCCAGACGGTCTGCGTCAGGAGAAAGCGGCAACGAAAAATGCACGACTTGAAACAGAAGCGGTACCGCGAAATCGTATCGATTCCGCAACAGGCGGGAAACCGCACATTTTACGCAGCGAAAACCGGCCGAAAACAGTGTTTCGTCGTGGCTAATGATGGACGGCGGTCGATGCGTGGCTGCCGGAATGCGTCGCCACAGGAAGGCGGGCACCGTGCATTTCGGCACAGTGCGGCGGTGGGACAGTGCAGCGGTGGGACAGTGCAGCGGTGGTGCAGTATTGCGATGGCCGGTCCTGGCGTGGCCGGGCACTTCACTGTCTGCGGCCGTGAGGTTGGCGCGGCCCTGAGGTTTTGGTGCGAAAGCGAGACGGGTTCGAAAACAAGGTTCGAAAACAAGGTTCGAAAACAAGGCCGGCTCGAAAGTGAGACGACCGTGGCCGTGAGGCGGCCGTGGTCTGCACTCGCCGACCTGCTCTGTACACACACTCCGCCAGCGATTCGGGGCATCAACCACGCCGCCGTCGTCTGCGCGGGCGGCTGAAACGCACGCACCCGGCCGCTCGTTCCTCGCACCAATCCATGTGGTCATCAGAACGAACGGCCGGCTGGCCTCCGAAGAGACCGCGTGCCGCGACCGAAGCATCCCTTCTCCGGTCAATCTTCCGCGAAGCCCGGTGAAGACTGCGGTCGATCACAGATATTTTCAGCCATCCTGCTCTTCACAGCGGACGATCACCCATCCGTGGGTGGCTCGACCAGTAATTGATCGAGTGCTTCCGTTGTCAAATCGTCAAACTGCGAAGAATTACCAGATAAGAACTGTTCCCAGGCAAGCTTGTCCCAGATTTCAGCGTGGTCGTTGACACCGATCACAACAACATCGTGCTGAAGGCCGGCGTGTGACATAAGGCGTTCCGGAATCCGGATGCGATTCTGCTTGTCCACCACCACACGCTCTGCGCGAGCATAGAAGAGTCGCAGAAATGTGCGGACGCTGGCACGCCCCGGTGAGACCTGTGCCACCTGGCGGGCAAACTGGTCGAATCCGTCCGGCGAATAGACAGAAAGACAACCTTCGTTTCCTGGTGCAAGAAACAGTTCATCAGATCCTTTGACTCCGAAAGCATCCTTCAACGGCTTGGGAACCCCCAGCCGTAACTTGTCGTCTATCGTGCGTTCAAACGTCCCCGTCAGGGCCATGTCGGATCACTTTCCGTCATCGTCTGCCGAAGTCGTGTGAAACGCCCTTCCCTTGCACCATGACCGGTGTTCGGCCGGGATTCCTGACGAGCTGGAACGGCGATGCCGTCTCTGGCGTCACTGGCACGTCGGAAATCCTGTTCCCTGAAATGAAAACGATATAACCTGTTGTTTTCAAATAGTTTGTGGCGTTTGTTGCGGTCTCCCACTTTCTCCCACAAACCACCACTGAGAGGAATTTAACCGACTGCCGGACTTCGTCAACCCACGCTTGCCCCGGGCATGCCCTGGTGACCCCGGTCACCAAGCGCAGGTCGTTGTGGTGTAACGGGATTGGTGAATTTCACAAATTTCAGATTGCCCGATTTCGCACCGCAGCAACGCTGTTTGACAAGCGCCGGGCAGGGCGATTTCTGAAGCCGTCAAAGCCCCCGTCATCCGACTCTTCCCCGATCATTTTTCGGGTTTCTGAATCGCCGCTGTCAGATTTCGGGACACACGCCTCGACAATGCCTGTTCATCGGGCCGTGAAGGCGTCCTGAGCCGGCTGCCGGCACGCAGGCCGATACCCGTGCCCGAGTGGTTTCAGGTCCATCTGGCGGGGCGACAGAAGCCAGAAACGGGCCTGTGCCGTGCTGGGGGCAGGGCAATCGGCGAGACCGGTCGGAACGCCGGTCACGGCCCGATTCTGCCGTCGTTTCGATTGGCGGTGTTGTGGCAGGATATTACGCTGCTGTTGGCCGTGTGTTTTTCGTTTCTCTGTCTGGCACAGAACCCTGAGTATGTCGATTCGAAATTCGTCTCTGCGAGCCCTGACCACCGCGGCGTGGCTGGCCTTTGTCGCCTTGTTCGGGGCGGTGGCGGCTGATGACGGGAACCTGGTGGCCGAGAAATTCCGCTGGAATGCTTCCGCTCCGCTGGTGAAATCCCGGGAAGCAGGTGGTTTTCCCTGGCATGCCATCAAAGATCCGTCGATCGTCCGCCACTGATTCGCAGCGGTTTCGATCAGCATCTGGAAATCGATCCTCAGAATCTTCAGGTACTGTTTCAGGGGGCTCGAAACGAAGAGCGGGCGGGCCGTGTGTATGGCGATATCCCCTGGAAGCTGGGCCTGCTTTCGGCCGCAACGTCGACGATCAAGCCGTAGACAAGCGAAGAATCAAATGAAGAACGCATCAACTCCCGAAACACCCGTCTGAAGTGCACCGTCCCGCCCCCCGGTTGCCTTCGCGCCGGCACACCACGTTGAAACTGTCCCTCAGACATCCAGCAGCAGGTCGTCGAAGCTGCTGAGCGCCAGGTCAATCAGATTCTCCAGCCCGGAGCTGCTGCGGTTTTCAATACTTCCCAGCTGAGCTCCGGCCGTGTTGCCGTCAGCGATCACCGTATCCGTGCCGCTGCCACCGCGAAGGGTAACTGCTCCACCAACCGTGCTGCCGTTGTTGAGGCCGAAGGTGTCATTGCCTCCTCGACCGTCGACCACCAGAGCACCGGCCACCTGACTCGCCCGCAGCGCCAGCAGGTCGCTGCCGCTGCCGCCATCCACTGTGACACTGCTGCCGAACACAGAACGGTTGGCAATCACGGTGTCTGCCGCGGTGCCGGTTCTGACCGAAACGGCGTTTCGAACTTCGGACCGCTGCACGAAGACGGTGCTGCCGAGATTTCCGCCGACGACATTCAGACCGCCATTCACCAGGGTGTCCTGCAGACTGATCAGTCCGTCGCCGTTCACCGTCAGTCCGGCCGTTCGACTGTCGCCGATTCGCCGTTCGTCGCGTCCTGCACTGTTTTCCAGACGCGTGTCTGCGGCATCGATCTGGCTGGCCACGACGTGGTCATTGCCGGCACCTGTCTGCACGGTCAGGCCGGTGGCATTGATATCGATCATGACCAGCTGATCGTTGCCGCCGTTCAGAGACACGTTCAGACTGCCGACGGTGCCATTGCTGCCGAGTGAAACGGCAGCTGCGGAACCGTTCACCGTTGTTCCTCCGGCTCCCTGAGCCATCACGCGACCGTCCGTCGCCACATACACCACCAGCGTGTTGGCCTGGTCGTCACCGATCAGGCTGACGTCGGCTCCGATTCTGAAGACCTGCACGTTGCCGCTGCCCGTGCCGTCGTGGCCGAGGGTGTTGGCAAAATCCAGACCGGTGGCTTCCTGTCCGGTGATCGTGACAAGGTAATCATTCGGCCGCGGCGCGTTGTGGACCAGCGACAGATTCTGCCAGTACGACGCATTAAAGCGTGTGACCAGCCGTCCGGTCAGGGCGGTGCGCGGGCTGCCGTCCCATTCGTAGATGCTGCCGTCCGGCGTCACAAAGTGCCAGCCGATGCTGCTCCACAACCACTTTTCGTTGCGGCCGCCCCAGTTCAGAAAATCATTCTTTGCCGGACGGAAACTGCGTTCCTGATTCAGTGCGAACGCTTCACCGGCAAACAGCCCGTTGGCACCGCCCTGAGTCCACTGTGGACGCATTTCTTCAGTGACTGAGTACACGCCGGGGACCAGGCGGCTGAAGCGATACACGCCTCGTTCCAGTTCCGGATCGATCTGACCGTCGCCGTTGATATCCAGATCCTGTGTCACGGTCGTGGCCAGGACTGTACCGGCCTGATCGTGCAGCGTCACCGTCCAGCCATTCAGCCACGGTTCTCCGACATCATGCCGACCATCGGCGTCCACATCGTGGAACTTGCGTCCTTCAATACGGCCGGTCGGTGTATTGCCAAAGTCAATACCGGTCGTCGTCTGTCCTGCCACCACGGTCACCGTCCGGTTGCCGGGGGGCTGAGCATTGAACAGCAGCGAAGGTGCGGCGTGGAATTCGCTGCCCGGAGCCCCCAGAAACTCACCCGTCAGGGCCGTCTGTGGACTGCCGTTCCAGCGGAACAGCTCGCCGACCGGCGTGATGAAATACCAGCCGCCGTCGCCGAACAGCCACTTTTCGCCGAGTCCGCCCCAGTTCTCAAAGCTGCGTCCGGTGAATCGCAGGCCGAGCTGCTGATCCAGTTCATAGGCCAGCGTGTTACCTCCGTCCGGATGCGTCTGCCGCCATCCCTGTGCCAGAACCTCCGCAACAGACCATGTGCCATCGCCCACCGGAATCGTGTACAGCCCCTGTTCCGTTGACGGATCGATGACGCCGTCCTGGTTCAGGTCCACGCTGGCGGTAACGGCTGAGGCCACGAGGACGCCCTGCTGATCCAATACCTGAATCTCCCAGCCATTCAGCCCGGGTTCATTCGCATCCTTCACGCCGTCTTCGTCAAGGTCGTGCCATTTCTGACCGCTGACGTAGCCGTCGTCCTGCACGATGGTCCCCTGCCCGCGTCCGTCACTGATGACGGTCCCGAACGACGTGGACGTAATGTCCACAAACATCGCCTCACTGGCTTCCTGCCGGTTGTCTCCCAGTACTTCCACGACGATGCTGGCCGTCGCCGGAGAACCGGCCGGCAGGCTGAGGATGCCGGTGCGGGCCAGATAATCGCCGTCGGCCACCGTCGCGGTGCCGTCGCTGGTCGCAAAGTTGATATCGATCGGCACGGTCGTGTTGCTGCGACTGACCGTGAACGTCAGGAAGCTGCGGCCGTTCGAGTGGCCTTCGATCACGGTAGCATCACTGATGGTCACGAACACTGTGTCGTCATTGGTGATCGTTCCCACGCCCTGAGCGTCCGCCAGCACGACATTGCGTCCGTCGGCGACCAGGTCCTGCAGCTGCACCAGCAGCCTTTCATCCTGTTCGACGTTGATGTCGCCGGTGACCGGCACCGTGACGGTCTGTACTTCGCCGATCGTGCCCGCAAAAGTCAGGGTGCCGGTGCGGGCCAGATAATCGGTGTCGGCCACCGTGGCAGTGCCGTCAGCCGTCTGGAAACTGACCTCTACGGGGGCATCGACGCTGCCGTCCAGCGTGACCTGGAAGACAAGATCGCGAACCCCGCTGTCGCCTTCCTCAACCGTGACGTCGTTGATGCGAAGCGCGGCAGTGTCGTCGTTCGCGATGGTCCCGATTCCCTGTGACGGATTCAGTGTCACATCACGGCCGTCAGCACCGAGACCGGTGAGATTCAGCAGGAAGGTCTCATCGCGTTCCACGGTGCGGTCTGAGTTCACCGTGACGCTGAAGGTCCTGGTTTCGCCGGCCGTGCCGTTGAAGGTCAGCGTACTGCCGGCGGGTACGTAGTCGCCGTCTGCTGCGGTGGCCGTGGCATCCGCTGTGGCCGCGGTCAGCGTCACGCCGGTGTCGACACTGGTGTCCAGCGTGATCGTGAACACATACTGCTGCGTCCCGGTATCGCCTTCGCTCATCACGACACTGTCCACACTGACGGTCGCAGACTCATCGTTGACGATGGTCCCCTGTCCCTGCGGATCGTCAACGGTGACGTTCAGGCCGGACGCTGCCAGACCGGACAGATTCACAAAGAATGATTCGTCCCGTTCCACAATCCGGTCGCCGGCGACCTGCACAGACAATGTTCTGGTCTGACTTCCAGCGCCGGCATTGGCCGTGAAGGTCAGTGTGTTTCCGGTATTGGCCACGAAGTCGCTGTCCAGCAGCAGGGCGGTGCCTTCGGCCGTGTCATAGCTGAGCGAAATGTCGGAATCGACTTCACTGCTGAGTGTCACGGTGAATACGAAACTGCTGTTGCCGTTGTCGCCTTCTGCCTGAGTGACATCGTCGATCCGAATTGTGGCGCTGTCGTCATTCAGTATGATGCCGGTGCTCTGAGCATCACTGAACGTGACGTCGCGCCCCTGAGTCGTCAGGCCGGACAGAAGCACCAGAAAGGCCTCGTCCTGTTCAACTTTGGTGTCCCCCGTGACCAGTACGGAAAGCGTCTGTGTCTGGATGCCGGGACCGCTGCCCGCGACGAAGCCGGAGCTTGCCGCTGCTACCGCGGTGAAATCGCCATCGGCGGCGGTGGCCGAGTCGTCGGCGGTGGCCCAGTCGAAGACGACGGGAATGTCCACTTCCGCACTCAGCATGACCGGAAACGAGAAGACCGTGCCGCCGGCATCGCCTTCAGAAGCAGTGACGTCTCCGATGGAAACCGTGGCGGCATCGTCATTGATGATGCTGCCCACACCGCGGGCATCAGCGATCGTGACGGCGCGACCCAGCGCGGTCACATTAAACAGGTTGACGAAGAAGGCTTCGTCCAGTTCCACCTTTTCGTCGCCGGTCGCGGTGACCGAAAGCGTCCGAGTCTGCTGACTGCCCTGACCGGCGGCAAAATTCAGACTGCCACTGGCGGACACAAAGTCGCCGTCCTGCGCGCTCGCCGTACCGGCTGACGTCCCGAACTGTACTCCCACGCCGGTATCCACCTCGCCCGACAGCGTGACCGTGAACGTGAACAAGGTGTCTGCGGCGTCTCCTTCGTTCAATGTGACGTCGTCGATGGAAAGGGTTGCCGTATCATCGTTGGTGATGGTGCCGACTCCCTGGTCATCTGCCACGGTCACGTTCAGGCCATTGGCGACCAGGCTGGACAGGTTCACGGTGAATGTTTCACTGCGTTCGACCCTGGTGTCGCCGCGGACCGTGACCTGGAAGGTCTGCACCTGAGAGCCACCGGAGTCTGCGGTAAACGTCAGAAGGCTGCCCGTGATCGGCACGTAGTCCGCATCTGAGGTCAGTGCCGTGCGATCGGCGGTGTTCAGTTCGACGGTGACATCCCGGTCGATTTCCGCATCCAGAGTAGCCGAGAAAGTGAAGACCGTGTCGCCACTGTTTCCTTCATTTCGGGCCACGTCGTTGACAACAATCGTGGCACTGTCATCGTTGCGAATGGTGCCGACCGCCTGTGAGTCGGCAAGAGTGACATCACGGCCGGAGGCAGCAATGCCGGACAGATTCACAAGGAATGTTTCATCCAGTTCAACTTTCCGATCTCCGGTAATCTGAACAGACAGCGTTCTTGTCTGAGGCCCGGCCAGATTGGGGGCGAAGGTCAGCAGCCCCGTGTTGTGAACATAATCGGCGTCGGTATCGGAGGCCGTGTCGGCAGCGGTCGCGAAGTCGACGGTCAGCGGAACGTCGACCATGCCGTTCAGCGTCGCCGTGAAGACCACGGAAGTTGTTCCGGCCTGACCTTCCAGAACCGCGGCGTCCGAAATGCTCAGAGTGGCGGCATCATCATTGGTGATCGTTCCCGTGCCGGGGCCGGCCAGCGCGACGCTGCGTCCCGACGCTGCAAGATTCCGCAGCACAAGTTCAAACACTTCGTCCCGTTCCACTTTCTGATCACCAGACACAGTCACGGCCAGTGTCCGGGTTTCTCCCGCAACTCCGGAGAATGTCAGCCCCGTCCCGCTGCGGGCAACGTAGTCTGAATCCGATGTGGTGGCCGTTCCATCCACGGTCGCGTAGTCCACGGTAACCGGCGTATCGACCGCCGTATCCAGTGTGACGGTAAAGATGAACTGACTGCTGCCGGAATTTCCCTCGTTCTGAGTCACGCTGCTGACGCTCAGGACGGCACTGTCGTCGTTCAGGATTGTACCTCGTCCCTGATTGTCAGCCAGGATGACGTCGAGGCCACCGGCGGACAGCCCGCTCAGGTCGACGACAAAATCCTCATCCTGTTCCACCGTCTGATCCCCGGTCACCAGTACCTGCAGCGTCATTGTCTGAGCACCACCGGTATCGGCCGCGAACTGAAGAGTACCTGCCGTTGCCGTGAAGTCTCCTGAATCAGCGGTGTCGGCTGCGGTGGCAAAATCGATGCTCACCGGAGCAACGACTTCCGAGTCCAGTGTCAGGGTGAAGATAAACAGCGTGTCGCCCGAATCGCCTTCAGCCACCGATACGTCGTCGATACTCAGCCGGGCTGCATCGTCGTTGGTGATCGTGCCCGTGCCCTGGCCGTCACCAATTGTGACATTGCGACCGGCGGCCTGCACGCCGGACAGATTCAGCAGAAATGCCTCCGTCAGTTCCACGCTGGTGTCGCCGGCGACCGTGACGCCGATTGTTCGCGTTTCTCCGGGCTGCCCGGCAAAGCTGAGTGTTCCCGCGGCCGGCGTATAATCGCCGTCCGCGGATATTGCGGTATCGTCGGCGGTGGCGTAATCAACCGTCACACCGGTATCGACCTGCGTGTCCAGTGTCACGGTAAAGACAAAGGTTGTGCTGCCCGTATTTCCCTCATTCCGCGTGACATCACTGATGCTTAGTGTGGCGGCATCGTTGTCGGCAATGGCCACTGAACGGGACGGAGCTGTTCCGGCCGCCAGACCATTGGTCAGACTGGTCATGGTGATGGTGGCGAATTCCAGAGGCGCTTCGACGACCGCATCATCCTGCACTGTGAACGTCACCGAGCCGGATGACTGGCCGTCGGGAATGGTGATTCGGGTGCCGGACAGGATGTAGTCGGCGGACGTAATGCCCGTGCCGGACACAACCAGATCCAGGGTCTGAGTGCCCACGACGGGTTGCATCGTCTGAGCGGTGACGGTGACAACTGTCTGGCCGGCTTCTGAAGCCGCCGTGGTGCTGACCTCCAGATTGACCTCGACCGTGGCATCGGTCACATCCACCTGACCGATGCCGGACACGAAGCCGGGAGACGCGGCTGTGATCGTCACCGGCTGCGTGCCATCCAGAACAAGGTCATTGACGGCATTGATCGGGAAGGTGACTGTCGACTGGCCAAACGGAAACTGGATGCTGCCCTGCACCGTGGCTTCACTGGTGTCGCTGCTGGTCAGCGTCACCTGCAGCTGAGAACCGGTGCTGGTATTGCGTGTCAGGGTCGCCGTGGCCGCGCCGGCGCCGTCCGCTTCATTCACGATATTCGGGGTGATGGTCAGGGTCAGCGTCGGAACGTCGTCATCCAGAATCGTGGTTGTGGCAACACTGCCGTCCCAGACGGCGTTCACCACCGAAAGTGCTGAAATGCGAACACTTTCATTCGGTTCGTCCAGAGCATCGTCGATGGCCGTCAGAGTCGCTGATACAGACAGCGTTCCGGCCGGAATCACGATGGACGCGTTTACTCCGCTGTAGTCGACACCCGAGGCGGCCGTGCCGCCGCGCGACAGATTCACCGTGACATCCTTGTTCGAGATTGCTGAGAGCGTGGCCGTCAGTGTTGTGGAGCCACCGGCTTCGGCAATGGAAGCGTCCGGAATCGACAGAGTCACCGTCGGTTCCGGGTCGTCATCCAGAATGGTGATGGTCTGAGTGGACGTGCCGAGCGTGGCGAAGTCGACCGACAGGATGCTCAGAACGATCGTTTCATCAAATTCGTCGCGGTCGTCGTTGATGATCGATACGGGCAGGCTGACGGACAGCTGGCCCGCCGGAATTACCAGCTGCGCGCCCGGATCGCTGTAGTCTGTTCCGACGGCAGCCGTGCCCGCCACGCCCGGATCGACCGTGATGTCGCGTCCGGAAACCGCAGACAACGTGAACAGAAACGAAGTGGATACGGCCGCTTCGCTGACGGTGGCGGCGTTTGCCGTGAGCGTCAGGGTGGGCAGCGCATCGTCATCCAGAATCGTCGTGACTGCCTGACTGACCGAAGAAATGTCCGCAAAGTCGGCCGTTTCGATATCCGCGACGATGGTTTCGTCGAATTCATCAAGGACATCCGACGTGGCTGTCACAGAGATCGATGCCGACAGCCGGCCGGCCGGAATGACGATCTGTGTTCCCGGATCCGAGTAGTCCGTCCCTCGCACGGCCGTCCCTGTGAACAGCAGGTCCACCGTGACATCACGTCCGGACACTTCGGACAGGGCAGCTGTGAAAATCGCTGTCCCTGAGGCTTCTGCGATGGTCGCCCGATCGACCGTCAGGCTGACCTGCGGCAGACTTTCATCATCGATGATAGTGATCTGCTGAGCTCCTGCCGTCGTCGCGGCGTTCACCGCACTCAGAATACTGACTTCGACCACTTCATCTGCTTCGTTCAGAGCGTCGTCCAGCGGCTGAACGATGGCTGTTCCGGTGGTCTGTCCCGCGGGAATCAGAATCGTGGTACGGTTGATCGTGTAGTCGGAATTCCGTACGGCGTCGCCGGCAAGTCCGAGCGTGAGCTGCACGTCCTTGCCCGAAACAGACGACAGAGTCGCCGTCACCGTGGACGTCAGCCCGCTGGCTTCAGCCACCGAGCCGGGAGCCACGGACAGCGTGACGGTCGGTGGCGCATCATTGTCGATGATCGTCGCCGATGCCTGCTGGACGATGTTTTCGACCGCGTTCACGACCGACACGAACTCAATTACAATCAGTTCATCGAATTCGTCAATGGAATCATCCTGAACCGTGATATCAACCGGCGCACTCAGACTGCCGGCCGGAATCACGACCTGCACGGGTGATCCGGGACGGCTGGTGTAGTCGGTGCCTTCCACGGCATCGCCCCGCAGCAGCAGATTGACCGTGACATCCTTGCCGGATGTTGTGTTCAGCGCGGCCAGAAAGCTGAACGAACCCCCGTCCTCGGCGATTGAACTGACGCTCGACGACAGCGTCACGGTCGGTTCGATATCGGCGTCCAGAATCGTGGTCTGAGCCTGCTGTGTGCCGGTCACCACCGCGTTGGTGGCGGAAGATATCGTTAGCGTCACGGTTTCATCGAATTCGTCCAGATCATCCGGCAGGGCACTCACAATGGTGCGGGCCGTCAGGCTTCCGGCCGGGATCAGCAACTGTGTCTGCGACACCGTGTAGTCGCTGCCGCCGGTCGCCGTGCCGCCGGTCAGCAGATTAACCGTCACGTCACGCCCCGAGACTTCGGAAAGCGTGGCCGTGAAAATCGCGCGTCCGAAATCTTCCAGAATGGTCGGTCGATCGACAGACAGCCGTACGGAGGGTGTCGGATCTCCATCCAGAATCTGGACCGGAACCTGTGACGGCGTTCCGGCGGTTCCGTTGATGACGCCGGTGATACCCAGAATTACCGATTCGGTGGCTTCGTCGATCGCATCGTCCGTGGTCGGTACGGTGACGGTGGCGGACGTCCGGCCAGCCGGAATGATCACCTGCAGCGGCGGCTCTGTGTAGTCGACACCGCCTCCGGTGGCCGTTCCACCGATGGCCAGGTGGATGGTGACGTCTCGCGAGGAAACCGCTGACAGGGACAGCGTGAACGTGATGTCATCGCCTTCCACTTCAGAGGTGTTGGTCGGAATGATCGACACCGTCGGCGGCGGGTTTCCATCCAGAATTGTGGCTGTGACGTTCTGGAAGTCATCGGCCACCGTTGCGTTTGTTGCACCTGAAATCGCGACAATGATGGTTTCGTCCACTTCATCAATGCCCTCGTCGACGGCCATGATGGTCGTCGACGCGCTTGTCAGCTGACCGGCCGGTATCGTCAGCTGAGCAGCCGGACCGGTGTAGTCGACGCCACTACCGGTGGCTGTTCCTGTCACGGCCAGATCCACAACGACGTCCACGGTGGACACAAACGAAAGAACGGCCGTCACGTCTGCGGTGCCACCGTTTTCGGCTATCGTCGTGTCGCTGATGGTCAGTGAGACCAGCGGGGTTTCGTTGTCAATCACGTCAATCACGCCGACTCCGTCAACAAACCCGGCGGCCGAGGCAGTGATGCTGACCGCCTTTGTACCGTCAATGACGAGTTCATCGATGGCATTGATGTCAAAGGGGGCTGAGGTCAGCTGTCCCGCCGGAATCGTGACGGCGCCGATCACTGTCGCTTCGCCGGTATCCGAACTGACCAGCGTTACGATCAGCGGGCTGGTCGGGTCGGTGTTACGGCTGACGGTGGCCGTCGTGGCGGCCGGGCCGTCCGTTTCATTAATGGACGCCGCCGCAATAGTGACCGACAGCGAGGGGACGTCGGAATCCAGCACGTCGACGGTGTCGCTGACGGACAGGTGCCCGGCGGCGGCGGGAGTGATGGTGACGGTCTGAATCCCATCCACAAAGAAGTCCTGGACGGTGTCGAGATCGACAGTCACCGAAGACTGGCCTGCCGGAATCGTGACCATGCCGGTAATGGTGGCTTCAGAAGTGTCGCTGCTCAGCAGCGTGACATCCAGCGCTGCATCGTCGGGCGTGTTTCGAGTGACGGTGACCGTGGTTGCCGCAGCGCCGTCAGTTTCGTTCACCGCGGCGGCTGCGACACTCGCCGTGATCGTGGCTTCGTTGTCAATAATCGTGCCGACGCCTGCGTCGGAAGTGGAACCGACGCTGCCAGTCAGCACGCTCTGCACGGAAACAGTGAAGGTTTCCGCCAGTTCCGGAACAAAATCATTCAGAATCGGTACATTGAACGTGCCTGTGGCGGTGGTCGACCCGGTGGCAATGGTGACCTGAGCCGTTGTGGGGCCGAAGTCCTGTCCGCCGATGGCCGTGCCGTCGCTGGTTGTCAGCAGCAGTGTCACCGGATTGACGGCCGGCGTCGCCAGACTGACATCAAATGAAGCGACGCCGGATCCCTCATTCACGGTGACATCACCAATAATAACATCCGGCGTGGTCGGCAGCACCTGGCTGGCGCTTTCCAGCGACCAGACACCGCGGCCCAGTGTTCCCAGAACCAGTATATCGTCTGTCGCATTGTACTCCATGTCGTCCATCAGCACGTGCGGCAGCCCGGTTCCCATCTCGAACCAGGTCCCCAGCGATGCGACAAACGAGGCATAAACGCCATAGTTGGTCCCGACGATGACTGCATCTGCGATGGCGTTGGCAAGATAGGAGACCGACCAGACTTCGGTAGACAGTGTGGAACTGAACAGATTTCCCGTCACGTCGTTCCAGGTACCGCCACTGTCGCTGGTTGCCAGCACTTCGCCGGCCGAAACAACGAAGGCAGAAGACCAGTCGTCCGGGTCGATGGTCAGATCTCGAATAGACTGGAACGTCGGATCACTGGCCGTGGGGGCCAGCGTTCCGCCATTGGTGGTGCGCAGATAGACATCGCTGCCCGAACCGACCCACAACACATCCGGGTTGTCCACACCGTTCTGTCGGCCTCCATAGGCAATGGCGTTCTGGTCGAGCCCGTTTCTGGTATTGCCGGCGGCCCCCAGATCGGTGACCGTGGCAGCCTGGTCCAGTGATTCATAGGTTGAGAACCTGCCCTGAATAATCAGCCGGTTCGGGTCGATGGTATTGACTTCGATCGGCGTGACAAATGCCACGTCGGCCAGCCGAGAACCGCCCAGCGAGACCGCAGGAAACGAGGTGCTGACCAGATTGCCGTTGGCATCCCAGACGGTCCGTCGGAAGGCTCCCAGGTTCTGAAAGCTGGTGTATCGGACAGACTGGTTCTGAGAAGCCAGTGAGATATTGTCCACGGCGACATCCCCGCCGTCACCGCCGTGCAGCACCTGCCAGGTCGAGACACCGGCGCCGGACTGGAAGGTGGTTCCGTTGTCCTGATTGCCGGTGATGAACGTGTTGGACAGGCTGTCGTAGGCCACATCATGAGCTTCTGTGACCTGCAGATCTCCGCTCAGAGCAAACCAGTCACCGGTATTCGACCGCGGAGCCGTGCGGCGGTACACGCCGCCGTCGTCCACTTCCACGATGTTGCCGTTGGCATCAAACGTCATGTCGCGAGAATCGGCATGCGGCGAAGAACTGCTGGCCGTGCCGCCACCGGCGGCGCCCAGATCGCTGCGGTGCGTCAGATGCACCCACTGAGATCCGGTCGGCTGTGAGGCATCACCGCGGAACAGGCGTCCTGAAAAGTCCAGGGCACCGATCGAATTCGGGAATCCGCCAGCGTCCTGATTGGAACGCGGCTGGCGGTCGCCGCCCACGTAGACCAGATTCGGATCCGTGGGGTCCGCCAGAATCGAGAAGTGGATCGAGCCCTGTCCGCCGGTCAGCTCTGCCTGAGTCGGGCTGTCAGCGGCCGTCGGGCCCTTGGAACCCCGCGGATTCAGTCCCACATCGCCCGTGTTTTCAAACGTGACCGGCAGATCCATGGCGGACCAGGTGCCGCCACCATCGCCGGAACGAAAGATTCCGACCGGATTGCCAAACTGAATGATGCCGGCGTAGACGTTGTTGTGCTGGCCGGCCGCCAGTTCCAGATTCGACGTGGACGTGTCAATCAGGGCTTCCACGGCCGCGTCGCTGACTTTTGTCCACGACGCACCACCGTCGGTCGACTTGTACAGCCCGTTGCCCGATCCGCCGACCGTGAAGCCGATCGCCGCGTAGATCGTGTCCGGGTTGTTCGGATCGGCCACAATATCATAGCCAGCTCCGTTCGGCAGACCGGTCGATGCACCAGTGCCCACCGATACCTGAGTGAAGCTGAGGCCGCCATCGGTGCTGCGAAATACTCCCTGATCCCCTCCAAAGCCGGTGTCCGACGTGTTCGCTGAGATGACCACGTTATTGCCGTTGGCGACGATGCCCGAAATATTCGACCCGATCAGCGAACCGCCATCGTTCAGCAACTGCCACGACTGACCACCGTCGGTTGTCTTCAGCAGCCCCAGCCGCTCGTTGCCGGTTCGGCCGAAACTGCTGAAGCGCCCGATGCCCGCGTACACCGTATTTCCGGTCGGGTCGCTGACATCCAGCGTCAGTGCCCCGATCGACAGCGACGGCATCTGATCCGTCAGAGGAATCCAGCTGGGATTTGCGTCCGTTGCGTTGTCAGTCCTCCAGACACCGCCGTTGACCGCTCCGATATACAGGATGTCAGGATTGGTGGGATGGGCGGCGACGGTGTGAATGGCTCCGGAAACCGTATCGTTCGGCGACGCATTCTCTGACTGACCGCCGGTGGCTCCGAACGGCCCCTGTGGCACCCACCGGCCAAGGTCGTTATCCAGCACCTCAATGCTGGCGGAGCCCTGCAGTACCACGTCGGCCGATGTCAGCCGCACGACGGCGTAGGCGTTTGTCGCTCCGATCAACGCCAGAATATCTCCGTTCTGGTCGACCGCAACTTCTCCCACCACCTGAAAAATGTTGCGCGTTTCCGGCATTCGCACAATGAAGATACCGTCCTCATCAAAGCTGGTGTCCAGCGTGCCGTCCGGGGTGAGCCGCACGAAGGCGGCATCGTTCAGGACGGTAGTGCCGGGAGCCAGTGTGTTGCCGCCCAGCACGATCCGACCGTCGGCCTGCAGCACCATCTGGCCGGCCTGATCGTTCAGGTCTGATCCGATGTCCAGCTGAAACAGTCCGTTGGTGGCAAAGCTAGTGTCCGGCGTGCCGTCGTTCAGCAGACGTGCGGCGAAATATCTGGTGTCCGTGCCGAAATCACTGTCGCCCGAAACAAGCACCCGCCCCTGGGGATCCACGAGCACATCGCGGACCGAGTAGAACGTCGTTCCTAGATCGATTCTGACCGAACCACCGGTGCCGAACGAAAGATCACGGGCACCGTTCGGCAGATAGCGGATGACTTCCACGTTGTTGCCGACAAATCCCCCGGCCGCCACGAAACTTCCGTTTGGCAACAGGTGGATGCTGTCCACCGAAACGGACGCCCCCGAATCGGCAACCACACCCGCCGCGCCGAAGCTGGTGTCTACGCTGCCATCGGTGTTCAGCTGCACAAAATTGAACTGGTTGAGCTGTCGATTGGCCAGCAGAATCCGGCCATTCGGGCGAATCGCCATATCCACGATGCTGCCACCGCCGAAAACGAATCCGGCGGTACGGAACAGGCCGTTGTCGGCAAAGGAAGTGTCCTTTGACCCGTCGGCGTTCAGCCGGATGACCGCCCCCTGTGTTCCGCTGATCAGGATCTTTCCGTCCGTCTGAAACAGAATCCGGGTCGGGGCGCCCAACTGGTCATCAAACGATGTTCTTCCGTTGACACCGAAGCTGCTGTCCGGTGAGCCATCCGGATTCAGCCGGACCACTTCAACCGGTATGACGGCGCCGTTCAGAAACGCGGACACCGCCCGGCCGTCCGGCTGAACGGCCATCGCGGCGGACGTAAAGAACGCGTTCGTGGTAAACGTGGCGACACCGTCCGTGCCGTAGCCGGCGTCAAGCCCCACACCGGTTCCGCCGGTAACCGTGGCCGACGCGGAAATAGAGACGGTCTGCGTCCCATCCAGCGTCTGGTCGTCCACGGCGTCGATGCTGAACGGAGCGGATGTCATCGCGCCGGCAGGAATCGTGACCGTCGCCGCGACCGTCGCTTCGGTCTGATCGTCCGAGGTCAGATTCACAATCAGGGGCTCTGACGGGTCGGTGTTGCGGCTTACCGTGGCCGTGGTGGCGGTCGCTCCGGCACCTTCGTCAATCTGCGAATCCACCACGGAAATCACAAGCTGAGCGGCTTCATTGTCCCGCACGCTCAGGTCACCGGCGCCATCGATATGTCCGACCGCCGAGGCCACAATAACCACAGGGCGAAGACCGTCGGCAAGACTGTCGTCAACGGCGTTGATCGCGAAGCTGACTGATGCCTGACCGGCCGGGATGGTCACGCTGGAAGGAACCGTCGCTTCCGAGGTGTCGGTGCTGATCAGGTTGACGGTCAGCGGGTTGCTGACATCGGTGCTCCGCGTCACAGTCGCCGTGGTGGCGGCCGGTCCGTCGCCTTCCGTGATTTCAGCCGCGGCGATGACGACCGTCAGGGTGGATTCATCATCGACCACATCCAGCAACGCGGTCCCGTCCGCGTGGCCGAATCCGGACGCTGTGATGGTCGCCGTCTGAGTTCCGTCGATCAGCGCGTCGTCCACAGCATCGATGTTGAAGATTTCTGATGTCGCGGCTCCGGCGGGGATGGTCACCGTTCCGATCACCACAGCCTCAGACGTGTCGTCGCTTAGCAGCGTCACGACCAGAGGTTCCGTCGGCGGCGTGTTCCGAGTCACGGTGGCCGTTGTTGCTCTGATGCCTGCGTTCTCGGGAATAACTGCGTCGGCCAGGCTGATCGTCAGCGTGGCCTCGTCATCCAGAATCTGAATCGAGTCGGTGCCGTCTGCATGTAGTGCTGCCTGAGCTGTGATGGTGACGGTCTGAGTTCCGTCGATCACTGCGTCGTCCACCGCCGAAATCACGAACGGCGCCGACGTGGTCTGGCCGGCTGGAATCGTGGTTGTCGCCACCACCGTGGCTTCACCGGTATCATTGCTGAACAGATTGACGGTCAGCGGATTGGTGGTGTCCGTGTTTCGGCTGACCGTGGCCGTTGTGGTGCCCCCGTTCTCACTGATGAAAGCATCCAGGATGGAAATCGTGACGGTCGGCGGAGGCGGCGCTGCACTGGTCGGATTGACGGCTCCCACGTGATTCGTGATCAGAGCGCCAGCCTGATAGGCGGGATTGGTTGACTGAGCCACGGTCAGGTCTGGTGGAAGATCGGCCAGTTGAAAGGCCACCCAGTCCGAAGCAGCGCTGCCCGTGGTGTTTCCGGCACGCATTACATGATTGGTAGCGGCGCCGAATCCCGTTGTCACCAGGCCTGCACCCGCCTCGGTCAGCCCGTCTGCGGTCGGACTGAAGGCAATCGGTCCGTAACTTCGGCTGCCGATCGCGCCATCCAGTACACTGACGCCGTCAATAATGGTCCAGCCGGTCGGCAACGCATCCAGTCCGTCATTGCCCGTATCCAGATCCTGGCCAGCCACCGGAGGTGTTCCCTCGAACGGATCGACATGGACCAGCAATGCCGTCCATGACGCATCGCCGACGTCCAGTCCGGGGACGTTGACGACCGAGGCGTCTGTGGCAATCGCATAAGGGTCTGCAGCGTCATCGACAATCGTCAGCAGGCCGTTGGTGCCGATTGAAGCGCCCGTCAGATCGACAATGCCGGCAGAACCGCTCCGGGTTTCACCCTGGCCGGGACTGTCATTGCCGTCCACAAAGATCAGATAAACGTCGTTCAGCGGCTGCCCCACCAGGCCCCGCAGCTCGATGTATTCGTTCGGGTTGTCCGTGCCGGTGGGAAGATCTGCGACGATTTCGTTCAGGTACAGGTTGGTCGGCGGAGCCGGGCTGCCGATGGCCACGCCTGCCACGCCCAGGAAAGTTCCGTTTTCACTGGTCACCGAAATCTGAATTTCGCCACTGGCGTCGGCCGGCATCCGCACCGCATACGAACTCAGAGGTCGTGAAGAATCACCGGGCTGAGCATTGACGACCAGCTGATTCCGGGTGTGCGGCTGATCGAAGGTGGTCTGTGAGGCTCCCGTGACAGACACCCGCTGCGTGTCAGCGAAGATGTCACCGGCAAAAACGTAGACTTCATACGTACGCCCCGCCGTCAGGTTCTGAAACGTCAGTCCGAGACTGCCCTGGTCTTCGTAGTTGCCGTCCAGTCCGGCCAGAGACTGGGTGTGAGCGGGCAGCTGAGCTGCCGGAGGACTGAATCCGTCGTAGTTGCCGGGCAGCGTGTCAAAGTCAACGGCCAGATCGATGCCGGAGTTTGCGCCACTTTCATCCGTGAGGTCAAGGAGCGTGGTATCGGTTGTCCCGGAAAAGGCGGTCCAGTTGGCAGGTGTCAGGCCGCCGCCAAAATCCACGCCGACCAGCGTGAGCAGTGTGCGGCTTTCCAGCTGTTCGGCGGATTGACGAGTCAGTGGATCTCTGCGTTTGCCTTTTTTGTCACGGGCCAGCCGCGGTCTGGATCCGACCAGGCCGGACAAAAAGCGGGTGAATTTCGATCCCTGAGTTTTTCTCGCCACGGTTGTCGCCCTCATGATTCAATCAATGAACATGGCGCTCAGGCGAAACCACTGCTTCAGGGACTGACGGTACATCAGCCCCGCGCGCAATACTCCTGAATGACGCCATCGAAAATGACAGGTTGTACAGATTAGTGGGGTGGTATGGGCAAAAGTAAGAGTTTAGTTCCGATTTTGCAGCGAATCCGTAGGGGCTGATTTTGCAGTGCTCCAGCCACTCTGCCGGGGCGGGGGGGCCTCCCGACGGACGATTGACACGGGGCCGTTGTGCCGACATCGTGTGTGCCGAACAGGAAGGATTTTCCCCGTTTTCAGGGCGATCGCAGAAAATCTTCCATCCTTCAGGTTAGACCCTTGCTAAGACAGCGTCTGTTTCTGCGGACGCGTCAAAATCAGGTCTTTTGGCGTGCCCTGCGGCAGAATGTCACATTCCGCCGCACTTGGTGGACTTTTAGAATGACCGAAGAACCGTCGACTGAGGCGGGTGACCTCGACGCAATTTACCGGGAGCATTCCCGTGAGTTGTGGGCAATTTTCTACTCTCAATGCAGCGATCCCGAACGTGCGTATGACGCCGTTCAGGAAGCTTTTCTCAGGTTACATGCACATCAGGGAGAACCGATTCGTGATCCTCGGGCATGGATTCTGAGAGTGGGGCAGAACTGGCTTCGCGATGTCGCTCGTCGAAAAAGCAGCAGCTGTCGCCTGACGGCCACGCTGGATGAGATGGGTAATGAACGGTTTTCGCCGGAAGAACTGCTGGCGTCGGATGAAAACCGCGAGGCCATTCGAGAAGCCCTGCAACAGATGCTGGAAGACGACCGTAAAGTGCTGGTCATGAAATATGCGTTGAACTGGTCCTCAGCGCAAATGGCAAAAGTCATGATCTGCAGTGCGGCCGCGATCGATATGAGGCTTTCCAGGGCGCGACGCCGCCTGGCCGAGATTCTGGAAGAACAGGGTTACTCCCATGAATGACAGTCCGGAACATACACCGAAGTTTTCAGACGATCAGATGGATCAGCTGCTGCAGGTTTTTTATCCGCAGGAAATTCCCGATCGACTGGACCAGCTGCCCTCGTCATGGCCGCAGCTTCAGGCTGAAACCTCGAAGTCCACCGCGCCAGCTCCGCCTGCGAAGGCTCCCGGCCGGCTCACGCCACTGATTGACCCTGTTGTGCCGGTCCGCACGTCGGCGACACGCACCATCGCCATGGCAGCGACCGCTCTGGCAGCCTGTCTGATCGTGGTTGTGGCCGCTTCCCGATTTCAGTCGCCGCACACTTCTGGTACAGTTCAGCATGAGGACTCACCCGGACTGCAGGGCCCCGATTTGATGAACGTGTCGGGTTCCGGACAAGCCGGCAGCAACGGTGTGGTCGGTGAAGACAACACTACGCTGCAGGAAATCGACAACATCGACCTGAATCCCCCGGCAGTGCCCTCGGCTGACGAACCGAAGCGGATCCAGCAGCAGTAGCACGTCTCTTTACGCTTCGCACCGCGCTGTATTCGTCCGGTTCTTCAGCAAAAACCGGTGCTCAGCCGTCATTCAGACGGTTGGCCGGTTGCCGAAAATGACTTGCTGATCAATTGAACCTTTGAAACCGACGGACATATGGCAAACTGGATTCCCCTGATTTCCGCCGACCAGGTTGGCCCGGGTGAATCCGCGGAAGTGGTAGCCGCCGGGCGTATTTTTGCCGTGTTCAATGTCGACGGGACGTTCCATGTGCTGGATGGCATCTGTCCACACGCCGGAGGCCCCCTGGGCAAGGGAACGCTGGACGGCAACATCATCACCTGCCCCTGGCACGGCTGGCAGTTTGATGTACAGACGGGCCAGCACTGTCTGAACAGCACATTGTGCCAGACCCGCTACCCGGCCGAAATCCGCGACGGCCACATCGGCATTTCGGAATCAATTTAAAACAATTTAATAGGGACAGGCACAATACTGTTCGGCACGGGGGCTGCTGGGCGTTGGCGGGTGGTGTTCATATGAACAGTATTGCGCCATCCGATTGAATCTGCCAGACTTCGTGCATGGCGGACTGCGACCCAGAACGAAAACCAAAATCA
>JAVKCM010000225.1:0-56143 GCA_040222735.1 Fuerstiella sp.
TGCAGTTGCCGGCCGGCGGCGTCCGCCCGGTAGGCTCGGTTGCCGTGGACGATGATCCAGTTGCTGATGGCACCGGGCAGATTGTGAGAAAAGGTTCCGTTCAGCATGCCGAAGCCTGAGACGGACAGTTCTGAGTTGATCAGCGGCCGGTCGTTCGGCAGCTGCTGGTGCCAGACGGCTTCAAAGGCTCGTGATCCGTTGATCAGCAGAGGCAGTTTCGTCAGGTGGGCGCCCTTTTTTCCGTCATGCTGAAACGACTGCCGGCCCAGCCCGATCCCACCCTGTCGGTACATGGCTCCGAACACATCTTCGGCACGGCCCGTCCAGCTCAGCAGCGGTTCCCCTGCCGTTGTGTTCATGACTACCGAGTCTTCAGCCACCGAGTCTCCGGCCGCCGGATCGGAGCGTCCGAAGGCAGCGAAAGCCGTCAGGTCGGCCTTCATCGTTTCTGGTGCCGACACACTCATCCATGTCCGGGCGGTCAGAAACTGTTCAATTCCTTCAGAGCTGACATCGACCACATCCAGCTGTTGCAGCCGGACGCCGGGGCTGTGGCCTGCCCAGCTGACGACCGCCATGACTCCGCCCAGAATAAACAGCGGGAAGGTGAACCAGGTGAAATGGGGCCGCTGCAGGAATCGAGTGACCAGCAGATAATCCAGCGGGCCGATCAGAATCAGCCATGCAACCAGCATGGCCATCACGGCCCACGTGGACCAGGTGCCGACTTCCGGCGCGGCATCGACGGCCGCCAGCAGCTGAGTGGCCAGGTCCGACACGCCGGACTGCGAGATTCTGGAGCTTCTGGACTTGCCGGCGGTCTGGCGGTTCAGTTTTTCACCGAAGAACAGCACTTCATAAAATTCGGGCAGTGAGGTCCAGCGGTTGAAGGGCAGCTGGTTCAGATCCACGGCCACGATCGTCACGACACCGCCGCCGATGCTCTGACTGCCGATAATCGGGCCGTCCAGCGAATCCACGAGCGCCGTGGTCTGCCGGCTTCTGATGGCTGCGACCGGCCAGCCTTCCTTCAGGTTCAGGTTTGTCTGAATGCGGCTGGCTCCGGGGACGAAGGCTTCCAGCGGTGAGAATCGTCGCACCAGCAACGGCGTTTCCTGAATCTCAAAGCGATCGCCGATCCATGCTCCAAGTTCCGAGTTGACCAGCCCGGAGACCGTACCACCGGAGCTGATGAACAGGTGACCGCCATCCCGCACCCATTGCCGGATGGCTTGAGTCTGCTCTGGGGACGTCTGAAAATCATCGGTCAGCAGCAGCAGGTCGACCGCATCCAGTCCTCGGGCATCGGCAGGCAATGCTGCCAGCGAGTCGAGGTTGACGCCCTGCAGCACAGATTTGTCACCGGAATAGGCCCGGACATTCCGCAGCAGTTCCTCAATCCCTTCCACGTCCCCGATTGTCAGCAGAGTGTAGACGTCCAGCCTTCGCAGGGTCAGAACCTTCTGGACTGCGTTATCCGGGTCTGGCAGCACGTCTTCGCCGAAAGCCAGCGTCGAACGACACAGAACGTCGTCCGTTGACGTGTCCGCAATGGTGACTACCGCCGTCCCTTCCAGGCGGCCGGATCTGAAAAAGCCGGACAGTTGAACCGAGCCGTCGGCTTCGACGGTTCCCGAGTCGGCAATTTCCACGCAGATGTCCCCGCGGGGATCCGGAAACTCGGCCCGCAGTTCCACGTCCGTGCCGGCGGACAGCCCCGTCGCCGTGGCGGAAACGGGCAGCCACTTTCCGACTTTGCCGTGTCCGCCGTGTCCCAGTCGCAACGTGGCGAATTCACCTGCAACGCCGGGCGCCACCAGCACGGCGCAGGCCAGGAGCCCGGAAGGGATCATGCGAAATCTGAAATCAAAAGGTCCGGCCACGAGGATCCTGATGCTGGTAAGAAGGTGAGCGTTTTCTTTTCCTGCGGCGAAACCCCCTTGCAGCACCGCTGTCTGCTGATGTTTTCCGGCACAGAACGAGGCTCGTTCTGATGCCGGACCTCAGGAGCGCCTGATGAATGGTTCCGGACGGCCCCGTGGTCCTGATACTGGCAGATCAGGGGGCATACCTTCCCCGCAGTTCGGTACGCCGGGAATTTCCCGGCCGCGAGCGCTAAACACAGAAATGTGCCGCAAAACGGGACAAACGGCAGCAGCATGCGTTAAGATCGCCCGGCGTTTTCCGATTCCCGTCCTTCGCGCGACTGGATATTCACAGGTCATTGCCCGTTTTGAGGCGGTGTTCATTTTCGGGATCGGCCGTCGTTCCGTCATCCGTTTCAGCTCTCTGTATGACTTCGTTCAATACTCCTGCTGCCCCGATGGCGTCGCTGGACGCCGCCGATGAGAAATCCGATGCCACGGTGGTGAATCCGGTAACGCGGGAGCTGCGCGCCGAATCAATTACCGTCCGGATCCGGTGGTTCGGGGTCGTCGTCGGTTATCTGCTGGTGAATGCCGGCGACCTGATCAACGCCGGGCAGCGTGATGCCTCAAAGCTTGAATTGAATGCCATTCTGGCGCTGGGAGCTGTGTATGCGCTGATTGATACGGTTCGAAGCTGGAAGGGACAGGTGCTGCTGGCTGAGTTCCGGATTCTGGTCAGCCTGATGGAGGCGCTGTTTATCGGCCTGCTCTGCTACTTTGACGAAGGTGTCAGCAGTCCGTTTCGTTTCTATTATTTTTTGTCCCTGCTGGTGTGTGCGATCCGCCATACGCCGGCACTCACGTTTGCCACATTCGGACTGCATGCACTCAGCTACAGTCTGCTGGGCCTGCTGGCGGATACTCAGAGTCCGGGCAACGCTGTCCAGATGCTGCTGACGCTGGTGTTCATGGGCTGGGCGGCGTGGGCCATTATTTCGCTGACGGGACTGCTGAAGACGGCCGGGCAGCTGCTGGTGGAGCTGAACACTGAACTGCTGCAGAATCAGGCGATGCTTGAGCAGCGGATCGCGAAACGTACCAAGGAGCTGCAGGAATCTCAGGCACTGCTGGTGCAGCAGGAAAAGCAGGCGGCGTTCGGACTGCTGGCCGCCGGCATCGCTCACGAAGTCGGCAACCCGCTGGCCTCCATCAGTTCAATCGTGCAGATGCTGCACCGCCGCAACTCTGATGATTACACGAAGCAGCGTCTGGAAATGGTCAACGAACAGCTGGTGCGGATTCAGCGAACGCTGCAGGAACTGGTGGGGTTCAGTCGTCCGGCCAGCCAGCAGGCCACGCTGGTCGACGTTCATTCCGCCATCGACAACGCGCTGAATATTGCGAAGTACTACAAGCGGAGAAAAGGGAAACGCATTCACACTGAGTACGACCCGAACATGAAGGCCGTGCGTACGATTTACGACCAGCTGGTGCAGGTGATTCTGAATCTGGTGCTGAATGCGCTGGACGCGACCGAGGAAGGAGCCTCAATTACGGTGACCACCCGGCTCGAACCGGGTGAAGATGCTGATATCGTGGCCATTCACATTGCCGACGAAGGGCACGGCATCGGGCAGCAGGCACAGGATCAGATCTTCGAACCTTATTTTACCACAAAGGTGACGGGGACCGGACTTGGTCTGTTCGTCTGCCGTCAGCTGGCTCAGCAGGAGCTGGGTGGTTCCATAGAACTGGTCAGATCGGATGCCTGCGGCACCGAATTCCGACTCACGATTCGCGACATGCGCGAACGGTCGGCGACCGAGAGTGCTTCCTGACAGACGCTGTTGCGGGAAACCCGCCGTGGCGAGCCGCCCTTCCCTTCCCTCGGCTCTCCGGATGAAACGGCGGCCGGCCTGCGCTGATCGCGTAAACCGGGCCGGATGCTCTCGCAAAAGACAGCAGATTTCTTAGACTTCGCCGCGACACCTGCCGGTTACTGTTCGCCCAGACATCAGAAACAACGGAATGCAAGACGTCGTTTTCGACGACCCGTATCAGTTTGTACCGCCCTACCGAGGGCGCTTCTGGTCGTATGCCATCGGTAAATTTCTGCCCACGCTGCTGCGCCGGAAATACGGGATTGTCGGCTGGCAGAGTCATGGCCTGGAACACCTGCGAGCCTCGCTGCAGGCCGGTCACGGCATCATTCTGTGCCCGAATCATTCCCGTCTGTCTGATCCGATGATCAGCGGCATCATCACCACAGAAACTCCCTGCCACGCCCACGCAATGGCCAGCTGGCACGTGTTCAGACAGGGCTGGCTGGAAACCTTTGTGGCCCGTCGCGTCGGTGCCTTCAGTGTCTACCGTGAAGGAGTCGATCGTCGGGCGCTGGATACGGCGGTCAATATTGTGGCGACGGCCGAACGCCCGCTGATCATCTTTCCGGAGGGTGTGATTTCAGGCGCCAATGACCGGCTTATGCCGCTGATGGACGGAACGTCCTTCGTGGCCCGGGCAGCAGCCCGCAAACGGCTGCGGTCCCACCCGGATTCAAAAGTCGTTATTCATCCGGTGGCCTATCGCTATCGCCATCAAAGCGACCCGGAAGTCAGTCTCGGGCCAATTCTGGAAAAACTGGAACAGCGTTTTTTTTGGCGCCCGCAGCAGGGATCGCTGCTGCAGCGTGTCCATCGGCTGCGGGATACGATGCAGTGTGTGCGTGAGATGCAGGTGCTGGGGACGTCGCGAACCGGAGACACTGAGCAGCGGATCGCGAATCTGGTCGATCACATCCTGCGAACTCACGAACAGGAATGGCTGGGTCGGCCGCGCCGCGGTGATCCGATCGCCCGCGTGAAGGATCTGAGAATCGAGATTCTGAAGGACATGGTGGCCGGTAACGTGGACGATGCCGAACGTCAGCGCCGCTGGGGACACCTGGCCGACCTGTATTATGCTCAGTGCATGTCACTGCATGTCCCGGGGTACATCGATGAACAGCGCGCCGGGACTCGACTGAACCACCGGCTGTTTGAAACCGTCTATCGGATGGAAGAAGAGCTGACGGACGTCGCCACAGTGATCGAAGATCTGCATGTGGATGTGAAAGTCGGTGCTGCCATCGACGTCGATCCGACCGCCGGCAGAAATCGCGGCGGTGACCCGATCATGGCCCGGCTCAGAACAGAGATGCTGGCGCTGCTGCAGGTGGAAGACGAATGGCCGCCGCAAGGCGTTGAGGACGCCGAGTAGCGCGGAACAACGCCGAATAACGCCGATCACCGAATGTATCGTCACTGATGCAACGATGCCGAACGCCTGCTGAGCTCTTCATTGTCGCCACGCTGATCAGCGCCTGCTGAGCCCGCCAGCTGCTGCAGCGATGCCGGCACTGTGACATCGCCGCAGAGGTCTGGTTACGCAGAGGTCTGGTCACAGCGACGCGGGGGCGGTGATCGGCGGTGTCTGATCAACCCACGTGCGGTGCCACAATTCCAGGCACAGCAGATTCCACAATCGGTAGGCGTGATCTGCCTTCGCGGACGTGTGCTGTTCGACCAGCTGTCTGACAACCTCCGGATTCAACAGACCTCTGTTCAGACAGTCGGGTGACAACAGCACATCGTACAGCAGCGGTTTCAGTTCGTCCCGGAACCAGTGGTCGATCGGTACGCCGAACCCCATCTTCGTGCGAGTCTGGATATCGGCCGGAATCAGGTCCCGAAAAGTATCGGTCAGGACCAGTTTCCCCAGCCGGCCGGAACGCTTGACGGCCATCGGCATCCGGGCGGCCAGTTCCACCACCTTGTGATCCAGCAGCGGGCTGCGGCATTCGAGTCCGACGTGCATGCTGGCGATATCCACTTTGGTCAGCAGGTCGCCGGGCAGATAGGTTTCCAGATCGACAGCCGTGGTGCGCGTCACGAACCCGCGTTCGGGATACCTGCGATAGGCCTGCATGATACAGGCGGCGGGGTCCTCTGAGCCACCGGCCTTCCACAACCCGGGGCTGACCAGCTGCTGCAGCCGGCTGCGGTTGAAGATGGTGATCCAGTTCAGGTAGCGTTCTTCCGCCGACTGCCCCATTGTTTCCAGCAGTCGTTTCAGCCGCCGCAGAAACGATTTCTGTCGCACCGATGTCGGAAGCTGTGAGGCGGCAGATGCGGCCAGTCGGCGCGCCCAGCGCGGGACGACGTCCATCGACTGAGCCAGCCCCACCGCCCGGTATCGGTCATAGCCGCAGAACAGTTCGTCACCGGCATCGCCGGTCAGCGCCACGGTCACGTGCTGCCTGGTCATTTCCGACAGGTACATGGTGGGAATTGCCGAACTGTCACTGAACGGTTCGTCGTAATGCCAGATCAGCTTCGGCAGCATACTAAGCGCATCCGGTTTCACCACGGCTTCGTGATGATCCGTTCCCAGCATCTCTGAAGCCTGCCGCGCATAATGACGCTCATCGTATTCCGCTACGGGAAAACCGATTGAAAACGTTCGCACCGGCTGGTCCAGCTGCTGCTGCATCAGCCCGGTGATGATGGTGGAATCAATGCCCCCCGACAGGAATGCTCCCAGCGGCACGTCACTGCGCAGTCGCAGACGAACGGCCTCGGTCAATTCATGTCGCAGTTCTTCGCGCCAGTCTTCAATTCGGCGGCGGCTCCGGTCCGGCTGGTGCCAGGGAGGCGACCAGTACTGCTGAATGCTGAGCTGACCATGCTGGATGACGGCGATCGAAGCCGGCGGCAGCCGTTGAAATCCCTCCAGAATCGAATGTGGTGCCGGCACGTACTGCAGCATCAGATATCTGAGAATCGATGTATTGTTCACCTGCCGCGGAATATCGGGAATCTGCAGCAGCGACTTCAGCTCACTGGCAAACGCAAACCGACCCGTTTCAGAGCGATAGAACAGCGGCTTCTGGCCGAGGCGGTCGCGGACCACCACCAGACGCTGCTCACGACTGTCCCAGATGGCGAAGGCGAACATGCCGCGCAGGTGCTGCACAAAGTCCAGCCCGTGCTGTTCATAAAGATGGACGATCACTTCGGTGTCGCCATCGGTGCGAAACTGATGGCCCGCTGCCTTCAGGTCCTGTCGCAGTTCACGATAGTTGTAGATTTCACCATTAAAGACAATCTGAATCGAATTGTCTTCGTTGCCCAGCGGCTGAGCGCTGCCGGCCACATCGATGATTGAAAGGCGGCGGTGCCCCAGAGCGACTCCGGGACGGTGGTCACCGGTTGCTTCCAGCCACAAATGGCCTTCGGCATCCGGGCCGCGATGCCGGATGGCATCCGTCATCCGCTGCAGCACCGGACGTTCGATCTGCCGTTCCGGCTGCCACCAGACGGCTCCTGTAATTCCACACACGTTCTGTCTTCCGATTTCGGACCGATTCCGGCTGGACTGAAGAAGTCAACGGCCGTCGTCGGCGTCGCAGCACAGGAACACAACCAGATTAACACGCGGTTTCCCAAAACGACACCGTACTGTGTTCCTGAGCGGGCAGAGCGATTCGTTTTCTTCCTGGTCGCCGCAGAGATCGTTGACAAAACCTGTGTCCGGCGATTGATTCGACGGACGCGGCAGACCTGATAACATTCCTGTTAGATCGTGGTGCTGACTGCCGTGTGGGCGGCACCGGCGGCACTCGCAGGATCGGTGACCTTTCTGCCGAGACACCGTTTTCCATGCCTTCCTGTGCTTCTTCAAGTGGATAGAGCTGATGAGACCACTCACCCTGTTTCAGTGTTTTCTGATGACCGGCGTTGCGCTGACGGCACCGGTAATCGCGGATGAAGAGATGCCCGAAAAAATTCGCTCCATCGAAGGAATTACGGAATACGAGTTCGAGAACGGATTTCGCGTCCTGTTGTTCCCCGACGTGTCCCGCCCGACTGTCACCGTGAACCTGACCATCTTTGTCGGGTCGCGGCACGAAGGCTACGGAGAAGCCGGGATGGCGCACCTGCTGGAACACATGGTGTTCAAGGGGACGCCCGATCATCCGGACATTCCCAAAGTGCTGAAGGAACGCGGTGCTCAGTTCAACGGCACGACATGGCTCGATCGCACCAATTATTATGAAACGCTGCCGGCCAGCGATGAAAATCTGGAATTCGCCATTCGCATGGAAGCGGACCGCATGGTGAACAGCTACATCAAGGGAGAAGACCTCGCTTCCGAAATGACGGTTGTCCGCAACGAATTCGAACGCGGCGAAAACAGTCCGACACGGGTGCTGATGCAGCGGATGATGGGAGCTGCCTTTGAATGGCATAACTACGGCAAGTCGACCATCGGCAACCGCGCCGACATCGAACGTGTTCCGGTGGACAACCTTCGGGAATTCTATCGACGCTTCTATCAGCCCGACAACGCGCTGCTGGTCGTGGCCGGTAAGTTTGAGGCTGAGACAGCGCTGAACCTGATTCAGAAATACTTCGGCACTCTGCCCCGGCCCGAGCGGACGCTGAACACGACATATACCGAAGAGCCTGCTCAGGATGGCGAACGACTGGTCACGCTGCGGCGTGTCGGCGAAGTGCCAATGGCCGGACTGACCTACCACATTCCTTCCGGAGGACACCCGGACTTTGCGGCCGTCGATGTGCTGTCGACGGTTCTGTCCAGCGAACCGTCCGGTCGATTGTACGAGGATCTGGTCAAGAAACGCCGGGCCGCATCCGTCTTTGGCTTTACCTTCGCCCTGCACGATCCGGGAATCGTCCTGTTTGCCGCTGAGGCAGCTCAGGGAATCGATGCCGGTGATCTGCTGCAGGGCATGATCGACGTCGTGGAAGGTGCTGCCGAGCAGGGATTCAGTGAAAAGGATGTGGAACGAGCAAAGCAGGAACTGTTAAAACAGCGCGAACTAAGCGTCGCCAATTCACGCGGCATCGCCGTCGAACTCAGTGACTGGGCTGCTCAGGGAGACTGGCGGCTGTTCTTTCTCTATCGCGACCGGCTGGAAAAGGTCACTCCCGAGGACGTCCAGCGCGTGGCCGCTGCCTATCTGATTCGAAATAATCGGACGGCCGGACTGTTCGAACCCACCGAAGGTCCCGCACGAGCCACCATTCCGGAAACGCCGGACCTGGCTGAAATGATCGGAGACTACACCGGCCGTGAGCAGATCGCACAGGGCGAAGAATTCGACGCTGATCCACTGGCGATCGAAGCCCGGCTGTCTCGTGATCAACTGCCGTCCGGTATCAAGGTCACGCTGCTGCCGAAGAAAACACGCGGGGAAACCGTGAACCTGTCGCTGGTGCTGCGATACGGTAATCTGGAAGCGTTGCGCGGCAGAGCGCCAATCGCGGAAATGATGCCGTCGATGCTGATGCGGGGTACGGAAAACATGTCGCGTCAGGATATTCAGGATGCACTGGATAAGTATCGGGCTCAGCTGAGCGTGTCCGGTGACGCCGGCGAAGTCCGCGTCCGCCTGCAGACGCTGCGCAGCAATCTGCTGCCGGTGCTGGAAGTAATTCAGGAGGTGCTGAGAAAGCCGGCCTTTCCCGAAGAAGAGCTGGAGCTGATGAAGGAAGCGCGACTGTCTTCAGCAGAGCAGCGGCTCAGCGACCCGACGTCGATTGCGTCCAACACGGTACAGAAGAAGATCAGCGTGTACGAACCGCAGGATCCTCGTTACATCCCCGGCCTGCAGGAAGAGATCGAACGCATCAGGAGTGTGACGATCGACGAGGTCCGTGACCTGTATACCGAACTTCTTTCGGCTCAGCATGGTGAACTGACAATCGTGGGAGACTTCGATCCGGCGGATACGATACCGGTTCTGGCCGCCATCACGGGCGACTGGACGTCACCTGTGGGATTCGAACGAATCGCAAAGATTCCCGTCGACAACGAACAAGGCGATCTGGAGAAAGTGAATACACCGGACAAGGCGCAGGCCACGTATTTTGCCGCCATGACGCTGCCGCTGCGGGATGATCACCCCGACTATGCGGCCCTGTCGCTGGGCAATTACATTCTTGGCGGGGGAGCCCTTTCTTCAAGGCTGGGGAATCGCGTTCGCCAGGACGAAGGGCTGTCCTACACGATTCAGTCAGCGTTTCAGGCTTCGTCCGTCGATCACCGCAGCGTGTTTTACATCTTTGCCATCGTCAATCCGGACAACGCTGACAGGCTGCACAGCGTCATCCGGGAAGAACTGGATAAACTGCTGCAGGACGGAATCACGGAAGATGAACTGAAGGAACAGAAGGCCGGCCTGCTGCAGCGTCAGGAACTGCAGCGCACCACCGACAGTTCTCTGGTTCAGCTGCTGAGCGGTCAAACCGAGGCCGGCCGGACAATGCAGTTTACTGCGGACTTCGAAGAGCGGCTGGCCGGTCTGACGGTGGCTGACGTGAATGCGGCCCTGCGAAAGCATATCGATCCGGATCGACTGTACATCGTCATGGCGGGAGACTTCGAGAAAGCTGGCCAGTAAGCTCGTGTTCGCTGCGGCCATTCGCAACGGGTCGCCGGGCCGTGTTCCCGCCGCCGGCAGCCGAATGGCAGGCCGCCGGATGGCAGGCCGAGCGACGGTATTCCTGTCGCAGGTCCGGTCGGCCGTTTTCGAACGCTGAGTTCCTTCAAACCGCATGTGCGCTCGCTGTCACGGTAGCCGATCCACAGAGCACATCTGGTTCGGGCAGCGACGGTCTTTTTTACTTTGATTCAGGCAGGATGACGAAGATGAAGATTTTCCACACGCTTTGGCTGTCTGTTGCACTTTTCTGTAGTTCCTTTGCTCAGGACACCAACCTCGTGTACCCCGAGACCAGAACCGTGTCGCAGGTCGACGATTTTCACGGCACCAAAGTGGATGATCCTTACCGCTGGCTGGAACAGGACGTCCGTGAATCAAAAGATGTGGCCGAATGGGTTGAAGCTCAGAACAAACTGACCTTCGACTATCTGAAAAAGATTCCCGGCCGCGACCGGATTGAAGAGCGAATTACCGAGCTGTGGAACTACGAAAAGATCAGCGCCCCGTCGAAAAAGGGGGGCCGCTATTATTTCTATCGCAACGACGGACTGCAGAACCAGAACGTGCTGTATATGCAGCAGACGCTGGACGATGAACCACAGATTCTGATTGATCCCAATACCTGGTCCGAAGACGGAACGATCGCGCTGTCGGGCGCAGAATTCAGTGACGATGGCCGGTATGTCGCTTACGGCATCCAGGACGGCGGCTCTGACTGGCGCACGTGGCGGGTTCGGGAAATTGCCACCGGTGAGCTGCTGGATGATGAACTGAAGTGGATCAAGTTCAGCAGCATTGCGTGGACACCCGACAGCAAGGGCTTCTTTTATTCACGTTACGACGAACCGCAGGAAGGTGCTGAATTTCAGTCGCTGAATCTGAATCAGAAGGTCTTCTATCACACCGTCGGAACGTCGCAGGCGGCTGACGAACTTGTCTATCAGCGACCGGACCATCCGGAATGGGGTTTCGGGGCCGATGTTTCTGAAGACGGCCGCTACCTTGTGCTGACCGTGTGGAAGGGCACCGACGACCGCTACCGGATCGTGGTCCGTGACCTGACCGAGCCGGGTGCTGAGCCGTTCGAACTGATTGACAACTTCGACTACGAATACAGCTTCGTCGGCAACGATGATTCCACTCTGTTTTTTCAGACCAACCTGAATGCGCCGCTGCGGCGAATCATCGGGATTGATCTGAACAGACCTGAGATGGAGAACTGGACGGAAATCATTCCGGAAACGGAAAACACACTGACCAGTGCCAACATCGTCGGTGATATGTTTGTCGGGCGCTATCTGAAGGATGCCAGGACGCAGGTACGGCTGCATCAGATGGACGGAACCTTTGTCCGGGAAGTGGAGTTTCCGGGAATCGGAACTGCCACCGGCTTTGGTGGAAAACGAGACCATCAGGAAACGTTTTACAGTTTCAGCAGCTTCGCTATTCCTCCCAGCACCTATCGCTACGACATTCAGACCGGCGAAAGCACGCTGCTGCGGCAGGCGGACGTGAAATTCAATCCTGAGGACTACGAAACCACGCAGATCTTCTACCACAGCAAAGACGGGACCCGCGTTCCCATGTTCCTGTGCCATCGCCGGGGAATTGAACTGAACGGGCAGAACCCGACGCTGCTGTACGGCTACGGTGGTTTCAATATTTCTCTGACACCGGGATTCAGCGTCAGTCGAATGGCATGGATGGAACTTGGCGGTGTGTTCGCGATGCCCAACCTGCGCGGAGGCGGCGAATACGGTGAGCCGTGGCACAAGGCGGGCACCAAAACCAACAAACAGAATGTCTTTGACGATTTTATTGCCGCGGCAGAGTGGCTGATTGATCACAAGTATACCTCACCCGAAAAACTGGCTGTTCAGGGAGGCAGCAATGGCGGATTGCTGGTTGGTGCCTGCATGACGCAGCGGCCCGAACTGTTCGGTGCCTGTCTGCCGGCGGTCGGCGTGATGGATATGCTGCGGTTCCACAAGTTCACCGCCGGCCGGTTCTGGGTTGATGATTATGGGTCGGCCGATAACCCGGACGAATTCAGGGCCCTGCTGGACTATTCGCCGTATCACAATCTGGAGGGCGGAATTCAGTATCCGGCTACTCTCATCACCACCGCCGATACCGACGATCGAGTGGTTCCGGGGCACAGTTTCAAGTTTGCCGCCAGGCTGCAGGTGTGCCAGTCCGGCACCAATCCGACTCTGATCCGCATTGAAACCCGAGCAGGGCATGGCGCCGGAAAACCGACCGCCAAGATCATTGAAGAAGTCGCTGATCAGTTCGCGTTTCTGGCACAGAACCTGGACTTTTCCGTCGAATAGGTTCAATGTCTATGCACCTGCTTTTCCCGCTGTTTTCCAGCGTCGTTTTCGTCCTGGGAATGATGCTGGCGAAGCGGGCCATTGACAAAGGCGTCAGTCCCTGGACAGGCACCTTTCTGGGAAACCTGTGGCTGGCGCTGATCTGGGCGGGCATTGCGGTGGCGCGCGGTGAAATTGTGCCGACCGCTGCATGGGGACAGGCGTGTATTGTGGGTGTGCTGTTTGTGCTGGGACAGCTGTTCACGTACCTGGCCTTTCAGTTTGGTGACGTCTCTGTGGCCACTCCTGTCTTCGGCGTGAAGGTGCTGATGGTGGCGGCTCTTACGTCACTGGTGTCCGGCGAGCAGACTTCCGTCAGAGTCTGGGTGGCCGGAGCGATGGCCACGGCCGGTGTCGTTCTGATTCAGTGGTCCGGAGGCAGTCCGGCTGTTGGACATTCGTCCTTTCGCCGCCGCAGTCTGACCGTGGTGCTGGCACTTAGCGCGGCTCTGTCGCTGTCGCTGTTTGATGTGTGCCTGCAGACATGGGGAAACGACTGGGACAGCTTTTCGTTTCTGCCCGTGATGTTCGGAGCCGCGGGCGTGATGTCGGTTGTGTTTCTTCCCTGGGTCAACGGACCGAAGCGTCTGCGGAGCCTGCACGCCGGCCGCTGGATCCTGGGCGGTACCGTGCTCATGGCTCTGCAGGCGATGAGTATGTGTTTCTCGCTGGCACAGTTCGGTGATGCGGTCCGGATCAATATTGTGTACTCATTGCGCGGGCTCTGGGGCGTTCTGCTGGCATGGCTGCTGGCAAAACAGCTGCAGTCCGGTGAAGCCACGCTGGGGGCGGCGATTATGCTGCGGCGGCTGACCGGTGCCGTCCTGCTGACGGCGGCCGTGCTGCTATCGATTACCGCCTGAAGATGAGTCCGCTCAGAGCGGAAACGAACATGGGCGTGGCGTCTGAAGGTGTTGAACTCCACAAAGATTCGACAGTGATCGCCGTCCGGCCTGCGGTACCGTCGTTCTGATGGTGGCCCCCAGAAACGGCGGTCGCTGAACACATGTTCCGTGGTGTCCCGGGCATCCGATTGCCGCAGTCGTGCCTGGTGGTTGTCTATTTGGCAGCCAGAGGGGTATAATTATCGGCACCTGCATCGACTCGGCTGTGCTGCGAATGCCTTGCCGCCAGCTCCCCATCCCGCCTTTAAAAAGGAACATCCTATGACCAGGTTCAATCATTCAGATCACCCCGTTAATCGTCGCGGATTTGTTCGGGCCGTGGGAGGAGCGTCTGCACTGGCGGCGCTCGGCGGTGCCAGGTTGAGTGCGGGGCTGTTTGCCGGACCTTCACCGGACAGCGCCGCGGAAACTGCCGTGTCTGAATTCTACAAGAGTCTGTCTGACGCCCAGAAGTCGAAGATCTGCTTTCCCTTCAATCACAACCTGCGAAACAAGATCAACGCCAACTGGAGCATCACCGAGCCGGAAATCGGCGACAGCTTTTACACGGACGCTCAGCGACGAATGATCGACCAGGTGGTCCGCGGGCTGGCCAGTGAAGACGGCTACGGGCTGCTGAAGCATCAGATGGATGACGACAGCGGTGGTCTGGAACACTACAGCGTCGCTGTGTTCGGAAAGCCGGGAGACGGTGATTTCGAATTCGAACTGACTGGACGCCATCTGACACTGCGGGCAGACGGTAACAGTGTGGAAGGAGCGGCATTTGGTGGTCCGATCGTGTACGGTCACGGTGTCGAAGAACCCCAGGACAACCTGTTCTACAGTCAGACGAAGCAGACCAACGAAGTATTCAGCGCCCTGGACGCGGATCAGGCCGCGAAAGCTCTGATCACCAAAGGCAGGCCTCAGGAAAACGCCGTCCAGATTCAGGGCGAGAAGGGTTCGTTTCCGGGAATCGCGGTCAGCGAACTCAAGGAAGATCAGAAGCAGCTGGTGCAGAAGACACTGCGGTTTCTGCTGGCTCCGTTCCGCGAAGAAGACCGTGACGAAGTCATGCAGATTGTGAAGGAAGGCGGCGGTGTCGACCGCCTGCACATGGCGTTCTACCAGCAGTGCGATCTGAAGTCTGACAAGATCTGGGACATCTGGCGCGTGGAAGGCCCGTCGTTTGTATGGCACTTCCGGGGAGCTCCCCACGTTCACGCGTACATCAACATCGGGCACCGGAAGAACACGTAGCCGCGACGCGAAACGCCGTCAGGGTTTTCGGACGCTGCAGACACTCGCGACTTCCAGTGGAAACCCGGTGCGGCAACCGCGCTGCGATACCGACGACAGTGAACTCCGAAGCAGGGGCGAAGACGCAGGTCTTCGCCCCTGTTTCTTGCGCGACAATATCTGTTTTCTGGCGAACCCGGGCGGCGCATGGTCACCCGTCATCCGTCACCCGGCTGCCGGCTATCCGGCGGCGCTGCCGGAACGACGTTCTGTCTGCTGTCGTGCTGCGTTAAGTGTGTTCTGCAGCAGCATGGCGATGGTCATCGGGCCGACACCGCCGGGGACCGGGGTGATGGCCGAGGCCACGTCCGAGGCCGCCGCAAAATCCACGTCGCCGACCAGGCGGTCGTCGACGCGGTTGATACCCACATCGATGACGACAGCTTTTGGCTTGATCATGCTGCCCGTAACAAAGGCAGGCCGACCAACGGCGGCAATCAGAATATCGGCCTGACGTGAGATGGCTTCAATGTCGGCTGTCCGGCTGTGGCAGATGGTCACGGTGGCGTCGACGCCTCGCTGTACCAGCAGGCCGGCCATCGGCTTGCCTACGATATCGCTGCGACCGATGATCACGGCGTGGCGTCCGCGCGTTTCAATATTTTCGTGTTCCAGCATCTTCATCACGCCGTGCGGAGTGCACGGCAGAAATCGCGGACGCCCCTGCAGCATCAGGCCGACATTCTCAGGGTGAAACCCATCCACATCCTTTGACGGGTCGATGGCATCCAGAATTCGGGTGGCATCCAGATGATCCGGCAGCGGCAGCTGAACCAGAATGCCATGGACCGAATCGTCCGCATTCAGGCGATCCACCAGAGCGGACAGATCTTCCTGACTGGTGTCAGCTGCCAGGCGATGCAGCGTGCTCTTCAGCCCGCACTTTTCACACGCCCGCTCCTTGTTGCGGACATAGACCTGGCTGGCAGGATCGTCGCCGACCAGCACGGCGGCCAGGTGTGGCGTCACGCCGGACGTGTCGGTAAAGCGGCGGGCTTCCGAAGTGACCTGTTCCCGCACGGCAGCGGAAATGACTTTTCCATCGATGATTCTGGCAGACATGGCAGACAAGAGGTTCTGAATGTTGAAGGGAACGGACGTGCTGATGATCATGGCATGTCTGAATGACCAGGTCCAGACTGTGCACCGGTCGTTCCGGAACAGCGCTGAAGATCAGTCTTTCGCGGTGTTGGTCAGACTGGTCAGCAGCGACAGATCAAGGTTGCCGCCGGACAGAATGATTCCCACTCGTTGTCCTGCAAAAATCGCACGGTGTTGCAGCACGGCCGCCAGCGGGACGGCTCCGGACGGTTCCACGACCACCCGGCCCTGCTGGACAAGGGTGAGCGTGGCTTCACGAATCCGATTTTCCGAAACCGTCAGAATCTGCTCAACAAGGTCCCGGATGATCGGAAAGGTCAGTCGGCCAAGTCCGGTCCGCAGTCCATCGGCGATTGTGTCGTAGCGTGTGGGTGGCTGAAGGGTGCCGACCTGCAGACTGCGGTACGCGTCGTCCGCCCATTCGGGTTCTGCGGCGATGACCTTCAGTTCCGGCTTCATGGCCCTGACAGCCACCAGCGTGCCGCTCAGCAGTCCTCCGCCGCCGACCGGGACCACAAGGATGTCCAGATGTTCGACCTGCTGCAGCAGTTCCATGGCGGCGGTGCCCTGCCCGGCCATCACGTGGACATTGTCATACGGGTGAATAAAGGTGGCTCCGGTGTCCGCCAGAAGCTGATCTGCCGCGGCCTGACGTGAGGCAGTATCCGGTTCACAGAACACGGGTTCTGTTCCGAGACTCCGGACGGCTGCAATCTTGACCGCCGCTGAATTTCGTGGCATGACAATGTGAGCCCGGATTCCGCGCAGGCGGGCGGCTCGTGCCAGTGCGGCGGCATGATTGCCGGACGAATGAGTCACGACACCGGCGGCCGCTTCCTTTTCTGACAGACAGAACACGGCATTGCAGGCACCGCGGGCCTTGAACGCTCCGACGTGCTGCAGATTTTCGCACTTGAAAAACAGTTCCGCGCCGACGGCGGGATCAATCTGCGGAATGGTAATGACCGGGGTCTGGATGACATGCGGCCGTATTCGTTCGGCAGCCTCTCGGATGTCGGCGAACGTCATGGTTTCTTGGCGGCTGCAGGTCATGATGATCCGACGAACTGGTCAGCGTGGCTGGCTGGAATCTTCCGCATCGCCGGTCCTGGACTGAGGCTCTGACGCCATTGCATTCCGGCATGGTGACGGGTAGTGTAAACGGAGTTTCGGAAAAGAAAACGGCCACACAGGTCATTCGACACGGTGGGCCTGAGTCACTGTCTCTGCAACGTCGGACCCAGCGTTTATGTCGTTTCGATTTCGGTTTGGCCCCCGCTGGCCACGTTTGACGGTGGCCACGCGGACGTCACTTCGCTGGATCTTTCGGCCGTGGTTTGCTCTTAGCGGAATGCATACGATCGAATCCGGAACGGCAACCGCCCTGCTGGATTCGCTGCGTCGTCGGCTGGAATCCGGCGAAACCGTGTACCTGGCCGGAGTTGGCCCGGCCGGGCACAACAGCGGTGTTTCACTGGTGGAAGTGTCGCAGGCCGGTGGTATTCGACTGCTTTCGAACGACGAAGAAGAGCGATTTACCGCCGTCAAGCACTGTGAAGATTTTCCGGTTCATGCCCTTCGGGAGATGGAAAAACGTCTTGCCCGCCGCGGCCTGACGGTGACCGATGTGCATGCCTATCTCGCCACCTGGAGCTACCCGACGATTACACCGTTTGCGGTGTCGTGTATGGCCGGTGAGTTTCCGGCCAGCTGGCAGCTCCTGAACCCTCAGACGTCACCCACCTGGAATTTCTTCCGGAATGTCATTCGGGGGCGGTGGTCGCCGCGGCGAATCCGCCGACTGTTCGAGCTGTCGCGGCGCCCGCACGTGGTGGCCATGCCGCATCACGAAAATCATGCCTCGTTTGCCTGGGCCGGCAGCCCGTTTGCCGCCGACGGCGAAAAAGTGGCTATCACGGTGCTGGATGGCTTCGGCGATGAAGGCGCCATTTCCCTGTATGTCGCAGAAGATGGAAAACTGACGAAGCTGCGAGCCAACTACAGTCTGTGTGATTCATTGGGAGTCTTCTATTCCATCATCAGTTCCACTCAGGGCGGCTGGACCACGCTCAGCAGCGAAGGCCGGTATATGGGAGCGGTCGCGTGGGGAGACGATGATCGGCTGACCAATCCGTATTACCGCAGGCTGCGTGAAATTCTGCATCTGGGACCCGACGGCGAGGTGCTTGTCAACCGTTCCCTGGCCCGATGGCACCTCGCCGGTGAACTGCATCCGTATCAGCCGGCACTGAAGGAAATGATCGGCGAACCGATCTCACGGGATCAGATGTGGAATCCTGATGCCGTTCTGAATGTGAAGGACGTCGCCCATTCCGCGATCACGAGAAAACGCGTTGATCTTGCCGCGGCCACTCAGCTGGTCTTCGAAGACGCCGTCTTTCATATCGTTGAGCATCTGTTACGGACCACAAGGTGCAACCGACTGGTGATGACCGGTGGTACGGCGCTGAACTGTCTGGCGAATATGAAGCTGGTGGACCGTTTCGATGAGGCCTGGTTCCGCCGCGAACTGAACATGGACGCGCGGCTGCAGCTCTGGGTGCCGCCGACGCCGGGTGATGCCGGTGTTACCATCGGAGCCGCTTATTCGTTTGCACTGCGGGCCGGGGCCAGGCCGGGACCGGCACTGCAGCATGCCTATTATTGCGGGCTGCCGCCCACAGACGAGGAAATTACCACGGCGATAAGCGCGGCCGACGATGTGGGCGTCCTGGATCCATCGCTGGAAGCAGGCCTGAATTCCACGGAAGAACTGGCAGATCTGATGGCGTGGATTATCACTCAGGGCGGAGTGCTGGGACTGTTTCAGGGACCCGCGGAAACCGGGCCGCGAGCTCTGGGGAATCGGTCGATTCTGGCCAATGCCTGTCGGCAGGACACGCTCGAACTGATCAATGCACGAGTCAAGTTTCGGGAACCGATCCGTCCGCTGGCCCCGATGGTCACGCGGGAAGCGGCCGAGAAACTGTTTTATCTGTCCGACGGCGCTGCTGCCGACAACTATAACGCGTACAACTACATGGTGCTGACCGTTCGCGCCCGTCCGGAAGCCCGCACCATTGTGCCGGCCGTCGTGCATGCGGACGGGACGGCCAGAATTCAGATTGTACGACCGGAGACCAATCCGTTATGCCATGCTGTCCTGAAGGCACTGGGACGGCGCACCGGCGCCGAGGTGATGGTGAATACCTCTTTCAACGTCGGTGGCCCGATTGTTCAGACCTCACAGCAGGCGCTGGAAACACTCCGCCGTGCCAGAGCCATGACCGGTCTGGTCATGATCAGTGAAGAAGGCCGCGCCCGAATCGTCTGGCACAATGTGGACGACCCCCCGAAAGATGCCGGCCGACAGCTGATGGAATGGGTGCAGAGTTACCAGCCGGTCAGTGATCATCAGTCTTCCTGATTTCGGTAAACACGAATCGGCGTTGATGGAAACGCCGTTTATTCAGTCTGCCACGGCCGGTCATCACCGGTCGGCAGCAGCAGCACAGCAACCAGCAGCCCGGCGCCTGTCAACGGTTATGCCGCCCGTGTCTTCCGTTTCCGCAGCGGGCCGATATCATCTTCACCGTGTCGCCGCGACTCACAGAAAAGAGCGGCGCCGCACATTCCGGATATCGAAGGGGCGAAGAGCCGCTTCGGGCGACCGGTTGAAATTTCCCTGGAATGTGTGCCAGGCACATCCCGGTGACAAAGTGACCGGAGCAGATACAAACCGTTTGTCGAGTGAATCCAGCTGATGTCTTTATCCATTCGAACCTTTCAGGGCGTCGGGCCGAAACTCGGTGAACGCGTTTACATTGATCCGGCCAGCACGGTGATCGGAAAGGTGACGCTGGGAGACGATGTCTCTGTCTGGCCGGGGGCCGTCATTCGGGGCGACATGCAGTCGATCGCGGTTGGCCAGCGTTCCAATGTGCAGGACAATGCCGTGCTGCACACGACGCATGCGAGTGAATTCAACCCGGATGGCTGGCCGCTGACGATCGGCAGCGACGTCGTGATCGGCCACCGTGCGATTCTGCATGGTTGTATCGTGGGGGATCTTGTTCTTGTGGGCAATGGGGCTGTGGTCAACGATGGAGCCGTTGTTGAAGACGAAGTCATTGTTGGTGCCGGCTGCATCGTTCCGCCCGGCAAAGTGCTCCGCAGCGGATTTGTGTATGTCGGCAACCCCAGTCGACAGCTGCGACCACTGACAGAGCAGGAGATGCGTTTCTTCCGATACTCGCCCGCTCAATACGTCAGACTCAAGGATCAATATCTGGCCGAACAGAGTGAAGAGCCGACGACACGCGCCTGAAACGTCGCCGATGACAATCCACCGTTATTCCCGTTAGAGCGCTACTGAACGTAACCGGGGCTTCCAGCCGCAGTCCATGCGGGGTATCGAGTCTCGTTCGGTATCGGATGTGCTGCGGCTGGAAGCCGCAGCTACGGAAAAGCAGCACGGCGGGCGGAAGGTTGATCGTGGCTGCGCGGTCAAGCAGCGATTCAACTGGTTTGTTCAGGCCGGTTTGTTCAGGCCGGCCACATCAAGGGCCAGCTGGTAGATCTCGGCCGTGTCAAACACCGCGTCGCTGCTTTCAAACAGTCGCTGAATGGCCTGCTTGTGGACCTTCATCTTGGTGCCTCCGACGCCAAGGGCTCCGTAGCAGAGCACACCGTGCTGTTCTTTGGCCCGGTCACCCGCATTGATGTCGGCGATGCCCGTGGGAGGTACGGCATTCAGGTCGATGGCGACCTGCAGGTCGTCGCAGGCAGCCAGCGTGCCGGTGGGCAGAAAACAGACGCCGGTGGCTCCGGCCGCCACGACCAGCTGTTTGTTTTGACAGAGCGCCGCGAATTCCGGTTCCGTGGTGGCTCCGGCAGTTGTCAGTTCTCCTCGCTGTGTGCGTGATCGAATCGTGTTGCAGGTCGCCAGAGCACGCTGTTGCGAACGAGAGACCACTGTGACCTGACTGCCTTCATCCGCCAGCAGCTGAGCGACGCGCTGACCAACCGGCCCCGTGCCTCCCAGGACCACGGCGGAGGTGCAACTTAAATCAAGGTGCTGGCGTGCGGCCACCACCGCCGCGGCTGCCGTGGTATTGCAGCCGTTGGAATCCATCATGACGGAGACCCGCATGGGGCCGAAGAAAGTGCTGGTCACCTGCTGCAGCAGTTTTTCACCGTCTGCGACGTTGCTTCCGCCCACGAAGATGGCCGTGTTCTTCAGGTCCGCCGGTCCGCGAGTGAACATGGCTCCATGAACCAGCCCGGTGACATTGTCGTTGTTGACGGCGCCATAGCTGAAAAGGTGCTCGACACCCGCATCCACGGCGACGACGCGGTCAAAGGAACTCGGGTGAGTATCCGTATCCAGTTGAATCAGAATGCTTTTCATGGAAATCCTGCTGTCGATCGGGGGGTCAGGCCGGGCGGAGCGTCCACCGCGGAGCCCGGGAAAAACGGCTGGTCCGGCTGTCCGGTCGCCGGAACCCTTATTCCGGTACGCTGCGGTCCCGTGACTTCCGGCGCGCCATCAAGGTTCGTCGGTAATCGGCAAAGACATGTTCGGCCAGCAGCGTGGCTTCCGCGGCCAGCTCATCAATCCGGTTGCGAAAGATAGCAAACGCACTCAGCGATGGCACGGCAACGCCCAGTCCCAGCAGCGTGGTGATCAGGGCGCGATAGATTCCGGGAGCCAGTTCCGACACCTGAGGATTTGCTTTCTGTTCAAATTCCAGAAAAGCCTGAATCATGCCCCAGACCGTCCCCATCAGTCCCAGCATCGGAGCAATGGTACCGATGACGGACAGATATTCGATGCGGCGGAACAGCCGTGCCGACTGTTCCACCGCGGCGTCCTCCATGGCTTTTTCGATGGCATTGTAGCCCACTCCGGTTTCATCCAGACCGGCCTGCAGCAGCCGACTCAGAAAGCTCGGATGTTCCGCACAGTGTTTTCTGCCGTCTTCCGTGTTCTTCTCTGCAAGGCAGCGATGGACTTCTTCGGCCAGCCCCGGCGGCATCACGGTCGAGCGGCGAATATTCATCAGATGATCGGCGATCAGGGCGACCATCACCAGACTCAGCAGCACAATCAGGTAACCCACAGCACCGCCCGCCCGCAGCATTTCTGTCAGGTTCAGTTCCCGGGGCGGCTGTTCCTCGGCCATCATGTTGTCAGCCGCCTGCTGAAAAGCACTGACCTCGCCAGCCGAATACAGCAGCACAGCGGCGACGCAGACGGTGAGCCAGCGGAACAGTCGGGCGTTCCCGGGATAGGAAGAATGCATAGTGGGCGCAGCCAGGTGACGTCCTGAAACGGGGTGATGCTCATCCGGTGAGCGCGAGCATTGTAGAAAGCCGGCTGTCCGCCGTGAACCCTTGCCCGAATCGATGACCGAGCGGGTAAGAGAACGGGGCTCGGCTTCCGTGCGAAGCCGAGCCCCTTCTGTTCAGTCATCGAAAGGCCGTGCCGGCCCTGTCAAGGCTACACCGCGGCGATTACTGTTCATCCTTGCCGCGACGACGCAGAAACGACGGAGTGAACGCTGCCAGGCCGGCCAGCCACGCGGTCGCACCTGGACGCGGCGTTTCGGCAGACAGTCGTTCTTCCACAGCGGAGGCAGATTCTTCGGCCCAGATGGCGTCGTCCCAGCCGGCCATCAATTCGTCGCTGGAAGCTGCTTCGTCCTGTTGCTGTTTTTTCGTTGTCGGCAGCAGAATGTCCGCATCCGTTCCCGCAGGTCCAGCCGGAACCAGAGTCGGCAGCGGCTGTGTTTCTTCGGCTGCCTCTTCCGTGACGTCGGCGGCTACATGGCTGGCCGTTACTTCAATCGGCTGCCAGGTCGGGTCTGCCGCGTCCAGCGAAGCCAGCAGGACAATCGATGCTTCGTTTTCAGCATCGGCCACCGTGACCTGGAATTCAACCGGCAGGCTCCAGTCTCCGGACTGTCCGGAGCCATCGATGGCCCGCACCCAGACGCGGTAGTTGTCTGCTGCCAGAGCGGTCGTCGGTGTATAGGACGTACCTGTGATGGTGTCGTCCCTGATAACCGCAACGGTCGGAGTGGCGCGTCGCGACACGAAGACTTCGTACCGGGCAGCTCCGGTCACGGTTCCCCATGAGAACGTCGGCGTCGAATCCGGCCCGTCCGGGACGTTGTTGACGACCGGTGCGGTAACCGAGTTGATTGAGACTCTGGCCTGAGACGTCAGGCTCCACGGTGTCCGTGTGCCGTCGGATCCGATCGCTCGCACCCAGACCATATAGGTTCCGGGATCCAGTGGATCGGTGACCGTGTAGGACGTCGATGTCAGATTGGATTCCCGGATAATGGCTGTTCCGGGTGCCGAAGCGCGGGAAACGAAGATTTCGTAACCTGCTGAGGCAGCGACTGAGAACCAGCTGAAGGTCGGCGTCGTGTCGGTGGTCGACCGGGGATGCGTCAATACCGGACGCCCGCCAACTTCAAAGTCATAGGGCGTACTCCAGTCGGTCACGGTCGTGCTGGTACCGGTGATTTCGTTGACCGCGTATCCGCGGACCCACACCTTGTAGCTTCCGTCTGCCAGTTCCGCCGGGATCTGGAATTCCGGTGAGGTCAGTCCGGTATTGGTGTACAGGACCAGAGCGGGCACTTCATTGACCTTGTTTACCCAGACCTGCCACGAATCCACGCCCGGCTGAGCGTTCCAGCGAATCACCGGGGTCCGATTCAGGGTGGACGGAGCGGTGTTTGTAATCACCGGCGGCGTGACCACCCTGAAGTCATAGCTGCTGCTCCAGGCACTGACTTCGCCTGTACCGGTTCTGGCCTGCACCCAGTAGCGGTATTCACCAACCTGCAGATCTGCCGGCGGTGTCCACGACTCGCTGGTCACGTTATCCACGACATAAATCGGGTCACCCGTGGTTCGGTAAGTCAGCCAGATCTTGTAGGACTCGCCGTTCAGCGATCCGTCCCACGTGAGCGTCGGTCGCAGGTTGCTGGTTCGTCGCACATTCGTGCCACTCGACGGGCCCAGCAGCGTCGGTGCCGAGCCTACCTGGAAGACGTGGAACGTGCTGAAGTCTGACGTCAGTGTCCGGGCGGCGTCGCCGTACGATCGGACCCTTGCCCGGTATTCACCAACCGGCAGAGCCTGGTTTGAGGGAATCGTGAACGAGCTGCCCACGATGCCGTTCTGTGTCAGCGTCAGCGAATTGGTGGCGACGTTGTACACTTCCAGGTCGCTGGTGACCGCGCCGACCGGCAGCGTCCAGGTGATTTCCGGCGTCGTGTCGTAAATGGCAACAAACGGCGTCAGTACTTCCGGCGGCGTCGAGATCGACAGCAGTGTCTCAGCGACAACGCTGACGGGACCGCTGGTGGAAGAAGCCGCCGGGCTGTTGACTGCCGTGATCTGAACACGGTAGCGACCCAGTGGCAGAGCATTCGCGTCCGGTACCGTCATCTGGGTGACCGTCAGGCCGGACGCCAGATAGACCGACTGACCGGTGACATCGTTGATGATCTCAAGAGTATAGGAATCAGCTCCGCTGACCGCTGTCCAGGCAAATGTCGGGGTTGAGTCCGGCAGGCGACTGGTTGTCGGTGACAGAATGGTTGTCGGTCGAGCCACCGTGAACGTGGCGGCGTCGCTCCAGAGCCCCGGAACGCCCAGCGCGTCGATGGCCCGGACGTCGAACCGATACTGGCCCAGCGGCAGCGGGTTGGTGATCTGGAACGATGTCGCCGCCGTCTGGCCGGTACCAAGGCTGACCGGCGTGTCCTCAGTCAGGTTGTGCAGACGCATCTGGTAGGCCGGCGAACCATCAATGGTTGTCCACGACAGCAGTGGTGTGCTGGTGGAAATGACACCCATCGGGGTCAGGACGATCGGCGGCGTGGCGATCCGGAACGATCTGACAACCGACCGGTTGTCGGCTCGTTCATTGGCCGGTGTCAGCGGATCGTCAAAGACGCCATCCACACCGGCATCCAGCACCGTCACCGTGATAATGGCGGCTCCGGACTGCCCGGCTACCGGTGTGAACGTCAGTGTGCCGGCGTTCTGAGCAGACACATACTGAACCGTTGGTGTCGGAATCAGGGCCGGGTTGGTGCTGGTGACCGTGACGCTGATATCTTCAAGTTCATTGGCTGCCCCGCGGAAAATGCCTGTCAGATCGATCGTCTGCTGCGGAGCGCTGACGGGCAGCAGCATATTGTCCAGCGTGTCAAGTGTCGGAACATCGTTCACGGCATTGACCGTGATCTGTACCGGAATCGTCGTCAGGCCGTCGTCGGCCGTGTCGAACAACCCATCGATGCCCGCATCTTCAACGGTGACCGTCAGGTGTACCGTTCCGAATTGATCCTTCAGCGGCGTGAAGTCAAGGCCCGCCAGCGAATCGCCCGACTGGTAGTTGATGACAGGCGTGGAAATGATTTCCGGGCCCGTTCGGACCACAAAGTCAGACGGTGCTGACACGGACTTCGCGGTCATGACGGTGTTCTGCCACCAGGTGGCTGTTCCTGCTCCGAAGTGATTATTCAGCGCCGCTGCCGTGGCCTGAGCGACTTCGAAGGTTGAATCCTTGGTGACCAGAGTGACCACGTCAAAGATCACGATGTCGGTACTGGCTCCGGTTGCGTTCGTGACATAGTTGAACGTCACGCCGTCGACCTGAATGGACCTGCCGACGACCGTGCCACCGGCCGGGACAATCAGCACGTTCTGAGTGTCAAAAGCGGCGGAGATGCGAATGTCTTCGAATTCTCCCAGCCCGCCGGCCGTGATTCCGGTCAGCGGAATCGTGTGCAGCCCCGAATCCTCATTGACCGTATTGGGAGCCACGGCATCGATGGTCGGTACGTTGTTGACCGGCACAATGGTGATGTTGAAACTTTGGCTGGACGTTTCATCATCGGTGGTGCCGAACAGTCCGTCGACGCCGGCATCGGTCGCTGTAACCGTCACGGTCACCTGCCCGAATGCTTCGGTCACCGGCGTGTAGTGGAACGTGCCGTTTGCGTCGCGCGACGTGTAGTCAATGGACAGGTCGGTCACGATCTGGCTGGCCGCAAAGGTGGCAAAGTCACTGCCGGAACCAGGCAGAATCGCGGCCGCTGTGTTGACCGTGTTGTTGGCAGATGCGGCGGTGCCGGCTCCGAAGAAGGCGTTGATGGCCGCGGCCGTCCGGTCTGCCACCGTGTTCGTGGAATCACTGCCGTTGACGGCAATCTGCAGCGCGGTCGGTGATGTGATCACGGCCGCATTCACATATGTGAAGACGGTGCCGTTCACGGTCAGGGTGTTGCCGATGGCCCGAGTTCCGCTGGGGACGATCAGGGTGGTCGTGTCTTCCAGCACGTAGTCCAGACGCAGGTCTTCCAGTTCATCGGCCGCCGGGGCATGACGCGTGCCGATTCCCGTGATCGGGACGGACTGTGGCGGAGCGTTTTCTGCCACCTGGTCGTCATTGACGCTCAGGACGGGCTGGTCATTCACCGGAGCGATCGTGATCGTGAAGGTGCGTTCGACGCTTCGATCATCACCGCCGCCGAACTGTCCGTCGACGCCGGCATCCACCGCCCGTACGGTCACCCTGACCTGTCCAAAGGCGTCAGTCGCCGGTGTGTAGCGGAACGTGCCGTCGGACAGCCGGGATGTGTAGTCCACGGCCAGACCACTCACCAGATCGCTCGCGGCGCGAACTGCAAAACGGTCGGACGAACTGACCAGCACCGGCAGAGCCGTATTGACAGTGTTGTCGGTCGCCACCACTGTTCCGGCTCCCAGCAGTCGATTGACGACCGTCGCCGTTTTGGTGGCCACACTCTGCGTCGAATCGTCCGGGAAGACTGAAATCTGCAGCGGTGACGGCGACGTGACCACGATGGCGCTGACGTACGTGAAGGTGGTTGTGCCGATGGTGATGGTTTCGCCGATCACATTGGCACCAACCGCCACGGCGACGGAACGCGTGTCATGCAGGTCGATTTCGAACTGCAGATTCTCCAGTTCATTGGTTTCCGGCTGGGCGATGTTGAAGATGCCGCTAAGCGGGACGCTCTGTTCCGGATCATCTTCCGTCACGCTCTGGTTGCTGATGGCATCCAGCGTCGGAACGTCATTCTGCGGCACCACCGTAATGGTAAATGTACGCGTTGTCGTCAGGTCGTCGGCATTGCCGAACAGGCCGTCGACGCCTGCATCCGTGACCGTGGCTGTCACCGTGACCTGACCGAACGCATGCGCGACCGGCGTGTACAGCAGCTGTCCGGACGCACTTCCCGGCGTGTAGTTGAATGCCAGTCCCGACACGATCTGGCTCGCAGAGCGAACGACGAAGTGCTGCGTCGAGCTGGCGGTGACCGTGGCTGTGGTGTTCAGCGTGTTGTGCGATGCCGTGACGGTGCCGGCACCCAGCTGAGCATTGATGACCGCGGCTGCGCCAGCAGCCACCGTCTGTGTCGTGTCGGTGGCGTTGACGGCGATTTCCAGAGGGCCGGGCACGGCGACCACCGAGGCGTCCACGAAGGTGAACACCGTTCCGGCCACCGTCAGGGATTCACCGATGACGTCAGCTCCGGCGGCGACGGCCACCGTTCTGGTGTCGTGCAGCTGCTGACTAAGCTGCATTGTTTCCAGTTCGTTGGTCTCAGGCGGCTGAATGTTGAAGATTCCGCTCAATGCGACTGTCTGCTGAGCCGCGTCTTCATTGACCGTCTGATTGCTGATCGGGTCCAGTGTTGGCTGGTCGTTGATCGGGATGACCGAAATGTTGAAGCTGCGGTCCACCCACAGGTCATCTGCGTTATCGAAGATGCCGTCCACGCCGGCATCCTGAGTACGGATTGTTACCGTGACGACGCCGAAGGCCTGGGCGACGGGTGTGTAGCGGAACGCCCCCGAGCTGGCTCGCGAGACATAGTCCACGGCAAGGTTTTCGATGATCTGAGTGGAACTCATGACGGCGAACTGCGTCGTTGAACTGACCGTGACGACGGCAGCCGTATTGACGGTGTTCCGGAAGGCAATCACCGTACCCGGTCCCAGCAGGGCATTGATCCGCGTGGCCGTCTTTGTTGCCACGTTCAGCGTTGAGTCTCCAGTGCTGACAGCGATCTGCCGGGCAGTCGGTGTCACAACCACGGCGGCGTTCACGTAGGTGAAGGTGGTGCCGCTGACCGTGATGGACTGGCCGATCGCACCTGATCCGACGGGCATGGCTACCGTGGTGGTTGCGGCCAGCTGATGAGTGACGCGAATGTCCTCAAGTTCATTGACCGGTCGCGGTGTGATGTTCTGCAGGCTGACCGTCTGCTCCGGATCGTCCTCGGTGGCCGTCTGGTTCGGAATGACGTCCAGGGTCGGCAGGTCGTTCTGTGGCGCGACCGTGATGTTGAAGGTGGCATCCACGGACAGGTCGTCGGCGGTGCCGAAGATTCCATCCACTCCGGCATCCCGGCGATTGATGGTGACCGTGACCCGGCCGAACGCATCCGCCACCGGTGTGTAACGGAAAGTGGCGGTCGGATTGCGCGAGGTGTAGTCGATGGCCAGCCCCGTGACAATATCCGACGCAGCCATGATCGCGAACCGATCCGTGGAACTGGCAGTCACCGCGGCGGCCGTGTTGATCGTATTGTTCGAGGCCACGACCGTGCCGACACCCAGCAGGGTGTTGATAACGGCCTCAGTCTTCGATGCCACGCTCTGGGTCGGATCATTGCCGAGCACGGCAATCTGGGTTGGCAAAGGTGAGGCGACCACGGCGGCGTCCACGTACGTGAATACGGTGCCGTCGACCGTCAGTGACTCGCCGATCACGTTGGCACCCGCGGCGATTGCCACGGTCGTGGTGTTGTGCAGGGTGTGCGTCAGCTGGATGTCTTCCAGCTCATTCACTTCCGGCATCGCGATCGCGAAGATTTCCGTCAGCGAAACCGACTGTTCGGGATCTTCTTCGCTGACGAACTGATCGTTGATGACGGCCATCGTCGGGTTGTCGTTGATCGGCACCACCGTGATGTCAAAGGTGCGATCCACGGACTGATCGTCACCCGTGCCGAACAGGCCGTCGACGCCGGCGTCCAGTGTGGTGACGGTCACGGTTACTCGACCGAACGCATGCGGGACCGGCGTGTACAGGAACTCACCGGTGTTGTCCCGGGAATTATAATTGAAGCCAGGGTTGGTGATGATGTCGGCCGCATCCATGACGGCAAAACGGTCTGTGGAACTGACTGATACCGACAGGGCCGTGTTGATGGTGTTGTGAGACGCCGTCACGCTGCCGGCGCCCAGCTGATTGTTGACGGCTGTTTCCGTGGCCAGCGCCACGGCTCGTGTGTCATCGGTCCGGAACACCGGAATCTGTGTGCTGGACGGGAACGTGACCACGGCGGCATCGACATAAGTGAATACGGTGCCATCGATGGTCAGGTTCTGGTTGATGACGTTGGCACCGCTGGCCACGGCGATGGCTTTGGTGGCGTGCAGCGTGGACAGCAGCTGAATGTCCTCAAGCTCATTGACTTCCGGCAAAGCAATGGTGTAGATGCCGGTCAGCGGTACGGTCTGCTGAGGATCGTCTTCCGTTGCTGTCTGGTCGGCGATCGGATCCATCGTCGGCAGGTCATTGACGGGCGTGATGGTGATCGTAAACGTCCGATCGATCGACAGGTCGTCCGCATTGTCAAAGATGCCGTCCACGCCGGCATCGGTCGTTGTGATGGTCACGGTGACCTGACCGAAGGCGTGAGCCACCGGTGTGTACCGGAAGGTTGCATCGGTGTCGCGGGAGCTGTAGTCAATGGCCAGACCGCTGATGATGTCCGAAGATGCCATCACCGCCAGACGGTCCGGGTTGCTGACCGTGACCACAGCGGCCGTGTTGATGGTGTTGTCCGTGGCCACAGCGGTTCCCGCACCAAGCAGGTTGTTCACCGCATCGGCCGTGGCGGCGGCGACGGTCTGAGTCGGCTCACCCTGCTGCACGGCGATCTGGCTGGCAGCCGGTGAAGGTACCAGAGCCGCGTCAACGTACGTGAACACCGTTCCGGCAACCGTGATCGTTTCTCCGATCACGTTGGCGCCGACAGCCACTGCCACCGTTGTTGTGCTGTGCAGCGTTGGTGTCAGTCGGATGTCTTCGAGCTCATTTGTCCACGGCAGGCGGATGGCCCGAATGCCGCTCAGCGCCACACTCTGTTCAGGATCGTCTTCCGTGATGGTCTGATCCGCGATCACGTCCATGGTCGGCAGGTCGTTTACCGGAGCGATCGTGATCGGGAAGGTTCGTGTGATCGACAGGTTGTCTGCCGATTCATCCGGACCGGTGGCCGCAACATCATCAAAGATGCCGTCGATGCCGGCATCCTCGGTGGTGATGGTCACCCAGACGCGTCCGAAATTGTTCGCCACCGGCGTGTAGCGGAACGTGCCGGTGATGTCACGCGAGTTATAGTCGATCGCCAGGGCGGTAATGATCTGATCCGCTGTCATTATGGCAAACCGGTCAGACGCCGGATCAACCGAAACGGTCGTCGCGGGGTCCGGAGTGTTGATCGTGTTGTGCGCGGCTTCGATGGTTCCGGCACCCAGCAGAGCATTGACCACGCCCGCCGTCTTCAGCGCAACTGTCTGTGTCGAATCCGTGCTGTTGACGGCAATCTCGACACTGGTCGGCGAGGCAACGACGGCGGCGTCCACATAGGTGAATACCACGCCGTCGACGGTCAGCGTTTCACCCGCCATATTCACGCCGGCCGCAATGGCCACCGTGGTGGTCGCCAGCAGCTGTTCCGACAGCCGGATGTCCTCCAGTTCGTTCGTGATCGGAAGATCAGTCGCGCGAATGCCCGTCAGCGGGACGCTCTGTTCCGGATCGTCCTCAGTGGCGGTCTGCGGCGGGACGGCATCCATGGTCGGGTCATCGTTGACCGGCAGCACCGTGATTGTGAACGATCGCTGGATGGAATTGTTGTCTGCCGATTCGTCGCGGCCCGGTGTCGCAAAATTGTCCTCGAAGATACCGTCCACGCCGGCATCTTCGACCGTGATCGTCACCGTGACAGGGCCGCCAAAATGATGATCCGCCGGCGTATACCGGAAGGTGCCGGTGGCATCACGGGATACGTAATCGATAGCGAAGTCGGCAATCAGGTCGTTCTGGCTGAAGATGGCGAATGCCGCATGCGTGTTGGCCGCGGTTGCTGTATCCGAACCTGAAACCATACTCTGATCGATGGCCAGAGCCACAGAATTCACGGTGGCGACGGCGAGGCCCGGGAATGCGCTGTTGATCACAGCCGCCGCGGCAGTGGCGACATTATAGGTCGGATCTGACAGGTCCACGCCGATCTGATTTCCGGTCGGTGTGGTCGTGGCCACGTCAACAAATTCGAAGTCGGTACCGCTGATCGTCAGCGTTTCACCGACGACATTGCCGCCGATCGCAAAGGCAACGATCGTGGTGTCGGCCAGCTCTGCCGACAGCCTCAGGTCTTCCAGCTCATTCACCTCGGGCAGCGCGATGGCATGAATGCCGGTCAGCGCGACCGAGTGCTCACCCGAATCCTCCGAAACCGGAGTCTGATCCGGGACAGCATCCATGGTCGGGTCATCGTTGATCGGGTTGATGGTGATGGTGAAGCTGCGATCGATGAAGTTGTTGTCCAGTGACTCATCGACTGCCGTGGCGGCGTCATCATCGAAGACACCATCCACGCCCGCGTCTTCCGTTCGTACCGTGACGGTGACCACACCAAAGGCGTTGCCCACCGGCGTGTACAGCAGCGTTCCTTCGCCGGCCGCATTTCGAGATACATAGTTGATGCCGTCAATCGTGATCACCGAGGCGGCGCTCATCAGCGAGAACGCTTCCGTTGAACTGGCGGTAACCGTGCCGGTTGCAAGATTGATCGTGTTGGCCGAGGCAATGGCGGTGTTCGGCCCCAGTGCGCCATTGATCACGGCGGCCGAAAGAACGGCCACGTTCAGCGTTGAGTCGGTAGCGTTGACGGGAATCTGCGTGGCGGTGGGGACAGTGACGATCGCCGCATCCACATAGGTGAACGTGGTGCCGTTGACCGTCAGCGATTCACCGATCACGTTGGCGCCGATGGCAATCGCTACGGTCGTGGTGTCGTGCAGCGTGGAAGACAGACGAATGTCTTCCAGTTCGTTGATCGGGCCCGCCGTAATGCCGGTCAGCAGCACACTTTGCTGAGGATCGTCTTCGTCTGCCCGAGTGCCGGCCGAGACGAGGGACCCGTCCACCTGATTCATGGTCGGGTCATCGTTGATCGGGTGAACGGTGATCGTGAACGTGCGGGTGATCAGGTTGTTGTCAGCGGCTTCGTTGACGGTCAGGGTGTTTACGTCATCCGCGAAGATGCCGTCCACACCGGCATCTTCCGTGGTCACCGTGACGATAACCACACCGAAGGCATTGCTGACCGGTGTGTAGGTCACCGTGCCGCTGCCCGCCGGGTTTCGCGACACGTAACTGACCTGCGGCTGACTGATGATGTCATCCGACTGCATGATCGCAAAGGCTTCCGTCGAACTGGCGGAAACGGACAGCGTGCGGGTCGTATTGATGGTGTTTTCGTAGGTTGCCAGAGTGCCCGCGCCCAGCTGGCTGTTGACCACAGCGGCAGTGGCGGCGGCCACAAGCTGAGTCGCATCGGTCTGGTTGACGGCAATCTGTGTGGCCGTCGGTGACGTGACCACGGCTGCATCCACATAGGTGAACGTGGTGCCGTCGATGGTCAGCGATTCGCCGATCACGTTGGCTCCCAGCGCGATGGCGATCGTTGTGGTGTCGTGCAGCGCGACCCGGACGTCTATATCCTCCAGTTCATTGACCGGTCCGGCCGTGATCCCGGTCAGTGTGATCGTCTGCTGAGGATCGTCTTCATTGACCAGCTGATTACTGACCGGATCCGTCGTCGGATCGTCGTTGACAGGCAGCACGGTGATCGTAAACGTCTGAGTAATGAAGTTGTTGCGCAGCTGGCTGTCCGCATCGTTGCGGTCAGTGACAAACAGCCCGTCAATGCCGGCATCCTCGGTGGTGACGGTGACGGTCACCGGGCCGCCGAACTGATGATCGCCTGGTGTGAAATGGAAGGTTCCGGTATTGTCGCGTGACACGTAGTCAATCCGGAACGACGCAATCAGGTCGTTCTGATTGATGATTGACATGGCGTCCACGGTGTCGCTGGCGCTGACCAGCGAGTCGTTAATGGACAGGGCCACGGAATTCTGCGTCGCCACGGCCAGTCCTGGAAACGCCGCATTGATGGCGGCCGCAGCGTTCTGAGCGACCTGCTGGGTTGTGTCCGTCAGGTTGACGCCGATCTGATTTCCCGTCGGTGCCCCCGGTGCCAGGTCGACAAAATCAAAAGTGGTGCCGTTGACGGTCAGCGACTCACCGACGATGTTTCCACCGATGGCGAAGGCCACAATCGTGGTGTCGGCCAGCGTCGCCGTGACCCGGATGTCTTCCAGTTCATTGGCCGGTCGCGGTGTGATGCCCGTCAGCAGGACGCTTTGTTCATCGTTGACGCCGTTGTTGTCTGTGTCAGGATCTTCGGCGATCGTAACGTCGGCGATTGCATCCATGGTCGGGTCGTCATTGACCGGCTGCACCGTGATGGTGAATGTGTCGGTGATGATCGCATCGTCTGCGTTGCCCAGGATCTTGTCGAGGCCGCCGTCACGGACCGTGATCACCACGTCCACCATGCCGAAGGCATCCGGCTGAGTCGTGTAACGCAGCGTGCCGGTTTCGGCCGGGCTGACGTAATCAATCGCCAGACCGGTGATCAGGGCGTCCTGATCGCTGATGGCAAACACATCCGAAGAGCCGCTGACCTGAGCGGAGTCGGTGGCCAGAGACACAAAGTTGAACGCCGATCCTGCGATGCTGGTGCCGAAGAAGGCATTCAGCACTGCTTCGGTCGCCAGCGCCACATCCTGAGTGGCCGCGCCCGGAGCGACGCGGATCTGTGTCGGGCCGGCTACCGGAACGACATTGGCATCCACATAGGTGAATCCGGTGCCGTTCACGGTCAGCGTCTGCCCGATCACATTGTCAGCGCTGGCCACGGCCACATTGGTGGTGGTGGTCAGCGCAGCCGTCACGGATATCGGTTCCAGTTCATTGATCGGGCCGGCCGTGATATTGGTGAGCGGGATGCTCTGTTCATCGTTGCTGCCGTCGGCGGGGCTGACGTCCAGGTCCTCAGTCAGCAGCTGATCGCCGGTCGGGTCGATTGTCGGGTCATCGTTGACCGGCTTGACGACAATGGGAATCCTGTCGATGTCCAGCATGTTGATGCGTTTGGCCGGATCCTGAGTGAACTGGCCATTGTCTTCGGTCAGGATCGTCAGTGCGGCCGGTCCGAAGTAGTCCTGCAGCGGAAGGAAGTCGAGTCCGTTCAGGGCCTGGTTCACCAGTGTGATGTCACCCGTGAGCGTCACCACGGAAATTCCCGTCACCGGCGTGATGCCGGCCACCGTCACACCGTCGATGGTCACGACATTGCCGGCGGCAGACGCGGTTCCCGCCCCGAAGGCGGTGTTCAGGGCTGCAGCGGTTTTTGTGGCCACGGTGCCGGCGTCGTCAGCGGGGTCAATGACGATTTCACTGGCGGAGGCCGTGAACGGAAAGACGGGCTGCAGGATGAAGGTAAACGCCCGGCCGCCCACGCTGATATGGTCACCGATGACGGTGGCGCCATCCGGCATCAGGAACTCGCTGCCGGAAAGGACCAGCGGGATGACAGGACTCGGTGTCACGCCGGTCAGTGTCAGAATGCTGCCCGATCGGCTGGCCGTGTTCGCTCCGAAGAATGCATTCAGCTTCAGCAGAGTAGCGTTCGCCACATCGTTGGCGGTGAATCCACTGGCAATGCCGATTTCCAGCGGACCCGGTATGCCCAGTGCCAGATCCACAAACCGGAAGACGGTTCCGTCGACATCCAGTTCTTCACCGATGACGCTGGCGGCGTTCGGCAGAGTGACCTCCTGACCGCTGACGATGATCGATGTGCCGTCTGTATTGGCGATGAACAGATCCGGCGTCAGAATATTGACCTGAGTCGGATCGGTGCCGTCGACCTGTGCCGTGCCGGCACCATACAGCGGCGTGACATTGATGGCGGCCGCGGTTTTGGCGGCCACGACCGCGGCACTGTCGGCCGGATCAATGCCGATCTGATCGAAGTCCGGCGTCGGCACCAGGTTGATGTCGACGTAGGTGAACAGCACGATGCCGACGGCAAACTGCTCGCCGATCACGGTTGCTCCGTCCAGCGCTGTGATCTGAGTGGCTCCCTTGACCTGTACATTGCTGTTGGAAACCAGCATGCGGGAGGCCGTGAAGCCGGTCGCCAGAGACACGGTTGCTGCTGCGGGAGTGGCCGGCGTGCCGCCGAACCAGGCGTTCAGCACTGCGGCGGCCGCCGCCGCCACGGCTGTCGGACTGTCTGTTGCCGCCACCGCAATCTCATTGGCCAGCGGACTGGTAATGAGGGCGCTGTCGACGAACCGGAAGAACACACTGTCGACATTGTTCACATCCCGGGAATCAACAATCGTAAACTGTCGTCCGATGGAAGAAGCGCCGTCCGGGAAGGTGATGGCGGTCCCGTCGACGTTGGTCGAGATGGCCGGCGGCAGCGTCAGAGTACCCTTGTTGGCAAACAGTGTGACCGTGATTTCGTTGGTGCCGAGATACGTGTCCTGATCTGCAACCGAGATCGCGTTGCCATTGGCACTGCTGAAGACCAGTGACGTGTCCTCCAGCGTCATCACGTTGCCGGGCACGCTGTTGACCGGCGGGTCGTTGCGGTCGTTGTCCAGAATAATTTCGAACCGCAGATCGCCGTTGGACCGATTGGACTGAATCGGATTGCTGGCAAGGTCCCGGATGGTTGTCAGAGGATCCCGGTCAACCACCGTGATTGTGTAGTGATGATCGGTCTGGAAGACCGTGATGGCCTGGAAGATGACCTGGTCAGATGCAGAGTTGTAGATGAAGGTGTAGTGGACCCCTTCGATCAGCAGCTGGCCGTCCTGTTTCAGTTGCCACTGGCGCTTGTTCACAAACGAATCATCAATGCCGATACCACCGTCCTGCAGCTGGATAACCAGCTGAGTCACATAATTGGATTCGATGATCGTGACGTCATGATTCAGTGCGTTCAGGTCCCGGACGCCGTTGTCCCGCGGAACCCAGACGGTGGCAAACGGACCGATGAAGTCGGCTCGCTCAATGGCACCCAGATCATTGAAGACCTCATCGGCGACACCGGTGGATGGCTGCAGCGGATCGTCTTCGCGTGTCTGGCCGTAGAGGTCGGTGGAGGGAGACAGGACGTCGGAGGCAGGAATGCCGAGGTCTGACTTGACGGCCACAAAATTGGTGCGGTCATCAATATCCTTCAGGGACCGGTCGATCGGCAGTGCTCCGTCGAAGATGCCGTCGCCCGGGTTCGTGTCACCAGCCAGATAGAAGTTGTCGACCGCCGCATTGACGAACAGCACGTTGGCCGGGTCGTCCAGCACTTCCAGTCTGTTGACGACGCTGCCCGGGACATTCAGCCTGGTGCCGTTGCCGCGGAAGTAGGTTCTGGCAACCACGGTCTGGCCGGACGTGCCGTCGACCAGAATACCGGTGGGGGTGTTGACGATGATGTTGTTCAGGATGGTGGCCTGAACATTGTTTTCGATCCGGATTGCCGTGGACGCACCGGTCGGGCTGGCAGTTGCGCCGCCGTAAATCGTGTTGTTGACGATCTTGGCCAGCGGTACCGCAGCGGCCGGAACGCCGCCGGAAACATTCGGTTCGCCGCTGTAACTGACGCCGTCGGAACCGAAACGGGCAATCACGTTGTTCACAACGGTGATGCCCGGGGCCTGCCGCTGCGTATTCAGCGTCTCAAAGCGGATCGGCGATCCCGGGTTGGCAAAATTGGTGGACGGACTGCGATCGGCCGCGGCAATGTGAATTGCGTCTTCCAGCGAATCGCGGATGAAGTTTCCTTCAATGTGGAAGTGGCCCTGCTCGCGTTCCAGATTGCGGTCGCCGCGGGTCTTGCCGGTGGAGGGTGACGGGAACACGACGTTGTCGATGGTCACGCTGCCGACATTGTCGTTGCCTGACGCATCCTTGCGATAAGTGAAGGTATATCGATGCGTACCGGCCTCAACCGGCAGCGAGATAGTGCCGGAAAACGACGTTGTTGTCTCATAGATCGGTGTAAAACTGCTGAAGTCAGCAAAGACCTGGAAGCGGTCGCTGTTTCCGTCGGCCACAAAATCCACATCGAATTCCAGCAGTCCGGCACCATTGTCGACCGTCACCGTCAGATCCGCTCGTTGTCCGTTGCTGAGCATGCCGGCGGCGGCCCGTGCCGGAAGAGGACTCGGCAGGACGACCCACGGCACATCAGCGTCGGCCGGGCGCCAGCCGAGTTGCGAAAAGTCGCGGGTCTCAAAGTCGTCTGTGGCTGCTGACAGTCCCAGGTCGGCGCCGGGAATGAACTGCACATTCGGATCAAAGGTATTGCTGATGGCGATGCCGGCCTCAGTGGAATCCAGGACGGCTCCGAATTCGTGGCCACGACGGATTTCCACCTGATAATTGCCGGTCAGGGCCTGCATGGGCGCCTGAGGATCCGGGTCGGCCGGGACCGTGAAGAAGGCTGTGTTGGTCGTCGCCGCGCTGATCATCTCGCCGCGTTCGGTCCACCCGATGATGATGTCGTCGACGTAGAAGCCTTCGTTGTCGTTCTCGAGAGCCCGTCTTCGATCAGAGAGATCTCCGAAACCATCCTGGCTGGTGTTCAGGTCCGGATCGTTGTTGGCGAATCCGCCATTGATCGTTCCGGCGGTGCTGAAGTCGAAACGCAGCTGCAGTCCCGTCCGGCCGTGATATTCGGACAGGTCCACGCGGGCCTGTCGCCAGACCCCCGTGTTGTCAAACAGCGGCTGGATCTGCTGCTTGGTCGGGTTGCTGAAGTCGGCGGATTCGATATGCGAGATAAAGTCGGGTACCTCGCCGGTATTATTCGTCCCGAAGACGCCGGAGTTCGTGCCGCCGACGGGCACGTTGTTGGTGGCCAGCAGGTCCCAGGTCAGTCCGCCGTCGCTGGAAATGAAGACACGTGCACTGTCCCGCATCTGACCGTTGGCGAGGCTGGTATTGGCGTCTTCCGTTTCAAGGAAGTAGTTGAAATACAGCGTCGGCCGGTCACCGACGCTGGCGGCATCCGGTGTCAGGCTTGTCAGGTCAAACGGCTGAGTAATCAGGCTTCCCTGAGCACCGCCCGGCAGATTGTAGTTTTCGCCGATCGCGGTGTTGGAGGTCAGGTCCCGCTGAATATCGTCACTGAGAATTCCGTATTGAGCTCGTGCATCCTGATAGGAAAGGTAGTCCGGAGTCGAATTCGGCGGAACATGTTGCTCCAGCCCGAAGTACAGACTCACACCGCCATCGCCCTGTGTTGCCTCGTGAACAAATCCTGCCTGATCCGTGTAGCTGGCGTCGACGTCAAAGGGCGAACGACTATTGTCAAACAGCGGATTAATTCCGTGACCGGTGTTGGTGCTTCTGTTGGTGGTGGGATGCCACAGGTTGAAGTCGAGCGGAGAAAAGGCCAGGCCGGTTGCCGTTCCTGCGACGCCGGGAAGATTCATGGCCTGGAAGAACTGGTCCCGAATACCGTCTCCGCCTTCCTGCAGTGTTGTGACGGTTGCGCTACCCGCGGTCATGTTGGCATTGTCAACAATGAGTGCACGTACGGTTTCGCCGGTATACCGTCCGGAAAAGGCCACTTCCCAGCGGCTTCCGGGAACCGTCTCGGTGACGGTCATCTCGCCGGCTGCAAAAACATTCCGGCCATCAATCGTCAGGCCCTGCAGCGCCGCCTGAATGACAGCGGCACTCGCGTCATGGGCAATCGGGCCGGTCGTGGCAGTGCCGCGCGGACCGCCGTCAAATGTCAGCGTGAACGTGTCCCCCGGATTCGGGGTTCCCGTGACCTCAATCTGCTGCAGTTCATTGTCGTTGCCGAATGCGTTGACAGTGAAGCTGGTGGCCACGTTGGCAGCGCGGCTGGTGGCGCCCGGCGTGAAGGCAGCTGGATCGAGCGCAATCAGTACGCCACCGGATGTCAGAGCGAACAGGGTGTTCTGGAACACGCCGCCGTGCATGTTCTGAGGCCCAAGGGTCAGACCTTCAAATCCGGTAAGACCCAGCGGTGTCAGATCCACGACGTTGGTGACGTTTCCGTTGGCCGTATTGATTTCAATGAATTCGCCCCGGTCCGTGACGCCGTACAGGCGTGCACCGTCCCCGGTCAGGACGGTGTCGCCGTGAAAATCGCCAAACGACAGCCCCGTTACATTGCCCAGAAGAGGGCCAAAGGTGGTGCCGTCCTGTCCTCCGGTCAGGTTGTAGACGCCACCTCCCGGGGCATTCACGTTGGCATCGCCGCCGGCCGTCGCGGCAGCTCCGTTGGTGACAGCGGCGGTCACCAGGTTACGTGCGGCGGCATTGTTGTTGATCAGATCGACCAGTGTCTGCGCGGTCTGTTGCGGAGCCGTGTCCAGCGTAATGGAAATTGTTGTTCCAGTAACGCTGATCGAATTGCCGGCGTCGGCACGATTCAGGACGATGGAGATGTTGTCTCCGAGTGCTCCTGGTCGTCTGGCCTCGACCGTCACCGTCGCCGTACCACCATTCTGGTTGTTGAAGTTGAAGGTCGTCGTGGCGAATGTGACATCAGCCGGCTGAATATCACCCCGCACTCCGATGTCGTTCGCTGCGTCCTTCGTCACCGAGCCATTGTCCGGATTGGCCCGATACAGCTTGGAATTCACTGAGCCGCCGGCACCGTTTTCACGGACCGAATAATAGAGCGCGTACTGAGCCGCATTGTTGACGCCGCCACTCCGCTCCCATGCCAGGGCATCCACATCCTCTGTGAACGTGATTTCTTCCAGCCCTGGCGTGGCATTGCCGGCAGGGGTGTTGTCGGCCAGTGGCGTCGGGATGGACCCGAGGACATTGTCGTTGAAGGTGTTGAGGACGGCCCCCGTATTCGGATCAATCTGAACCAGTCGCCCGGCAGTGCCGTTGGTGAGTCCGTTGACACGCTGGTACGCCCAGAGCGTTCCGTCTGAACGCATCACGAGGTCCTGTGTCTGGAAGTTGGCGGTGCCGGAAAGGTTCGATACGTTTGTTACCTGATGACCGAATAATGGATTGGCGGTAACCAGATCGTTGGCTCCGACGACGTACAAAGGAACGTCAGCGAGGTCAAAGTTTCGGACAAATGCGGACAGTGCTGAAGCGCTGGAAATATCTACCAGGCCATTTGTTTCTCTCGGGTCAATCTGTGCTCCGTTGGAATCGTAGCCCTGGAAGCCGATATGATCTTCCACGATTCGCGTGACCGAGTTCACGGGCTCCAGACGCAGGGCCGTGTTGTTGGCGTTGGCAAAGTAGGTCTGATTCAGCTGCGTCGGCAGCTGCGTGTTCGACGTTACAGCCACCGTGTAGTTCGTGGTGCTTCCCGGTCCGCCGGTAGGAAGCTGGACGGGGCCGATGAACGGATCCAGCTGTCCGGCACTGCCGCGGGACAGATCGTCCAGGTCAATGCCCTGCCCGATGCCCGGCTGGTCGTCCGCAATATTGGATTCACGCCCGATCAGAACAGGAACCGCATTTCCGTTGGCGTCCAGTGAATAAACCACCATGGTCGTGTCACCACGCGTCAGACCATCGGCATAGTCCACATCAAACACGGTTGACCAGGTGTAGGGGGCCGGCGCATTCGGATCGCTGGGCGCGTTGACCCCCGGGATCGACTGGATCGACGGTGCGCCGTTCGCAAACTGCTTGTAATCAGAATTGAACTGGAAGAAGTCCACATCCGTGGCGCTGGACAGGCCGGCACCGATGGAAAAGGTGTTGCGGTCGGAATCGAGCAGGTTTCCGAGCTGCTGAGCACCGCCGGTGGTGTTGTTGTTGGCCGTTGTTTCAGCCGTTTCTCCGAACAGCGGCGAATGGAAGGGCAGGCCGTAGACTTCGATTCCGTTGGTCGCATTGCGAATGTCGGCATACTGAACAATGGAACCAGGTTCTTCGTCCACCTGACGCAGACGAATCTGCAGCTGGTATTCTCCGCTGGTCAGGCCGCCTTCACTGCTGACGCGGACGTAGTAGGTTTCGTTCTGACCGTCGCCGGAGTCACCCGGCAGGATCACCCTCATGCCGGCATCGCGGAAGTTGGTTGTATAGAAGTCGCCGCCGTCGTAGCCGTTCAGCATCATCGGTCCCAGCTGAGTGGGGACCACCAGACTGCCGTCGGGTGACGAAATATCTGCCAGTTCATTGCCGGTGGCACGGGCAATGACCGTGCCGTCCTGTTTGATCAGTTCGACCTGCAGGTCGACGGACGCGGTTCTGGTTCGGTCAAGGTCGATCCAGACTTCCGTGCCGGCATCCACATTGAACGTGTAGACGTCGTTGTCAGTCGTGTCGTCGGCACTGATGAACCCATGAACTTCAAAGCCCAGCGGACGATTGTCGTCGCCGCTCTTCAGGTCTTTGGCCAGTTCACCCAGGTCCTGAGCCGTCCCGGTGGAATTGTTCTGATCGACCTTATCATTGTTGGCCGGTTCTTCCTCCAGAAAGATCCGCACATTGCGGTCATGTGCATACTGGTTGAATCTCAGGCTTCGCCAGTCGCCGACCGTGCCGCCTGTGGCACCGCCTGCCTGACGGACGATCGTGGTGGTCAGCGTGGTCGTGAAACTGTCGGTTTCGTCGTTCCCCTGAGCAACGATGGGGAACGAGCCGACAATTCCTTCGGTGCTGAAGACCACGTCCGTGTAGGTTGGAATGGTACCATCGCCGCCGCTGCCCAGACCCGTCTGCGTCAGTACGGGGCCCGGACTGGTGGTGAATCCTCCGCTGCCATTGGCAAGAAAGGCACTGTCGGCCGGAGTGTCGCCGTCTGCGGCGACGGCACTGGTGCCAGCTCCGTCCGTGATGTTGACGCCCAGAATACCGTGCAGGGTCACATCCGCGTTGAAGAGTCCTGTTTCCAGACCGGTCTGCGTCAGTCCGTTGTTCAGCACCACACGGCCTTCGTCGGTTACCAGAATGAAGATCTTTTCGGCCTGCGGTCGCAACGCAAAATCGGGGCTGGTCAGTGCGTAGTCAATGCCCCACCAGCCGTCTTCCTGGGCACCGTTGGTGACCAGTGCCGTTGAGTTCAGAACATAGTCTGCGGCGGTTCCGAAAGGCGCTCCGTTGGGACCGATCGGAATGGTGCGCGGATCCGGAGTGGATGAGCCGAACCCGACCAGGCCGTAACGATTGGTCCCGAATGTGCCGTCGCCGATCCCGCCGTTGACCAGCTGAGTTTCCAGCTCGGGAACCAGTGTCGTACGGGTGAACTGCTGCAGAAACGAGAGCGAGCCGGATTCGTCGACGATGAGCACCACGTCGGCGTACGGAGCGGCGTCCGGGTTGACAATGATCGACTGCCCGGGAATCGTGAAGTTCTGAGGGAAACCGTCCGGTCGCAGGCCGGCACCGACCTGATGGTCATCCAGGGCCGTCAGGACCACCGGAAAACCGGGACGCCCGACAATCTGTACGATGCCGCCGATACGGTCATCGATATCCATCAGTGTGCCATCCGCCGTAAAGCCGGCATTGGCCCCTTTGAGCTTCACCACCAGGCTTTCGGACGGACTGCTCTGCAGTCGCAGACCTCCGAACGTGTGGAACTGATCCACCACGATTTCGTCGAACACGACATGCACAATGTCCGTGTCATCCCAGATGGATTCCGTGGACAGTGTGGCTCCCCGCACGACCATGCCGTTGACGTCGTTGTCGGCGGTCCGGTTCAGCCGTACCAGTGGTCCGTGGTTGTCGGCGAATTCGATGCCGGGGTTCAGCGTGGGCCGTCCGTCCGGCACGCCGACATCCAGCGGTCCCGTACTGCGCCCGGGATCTCGCATCACCGTCGATACCATGGCGTTGGCATTGATGTTGATGACGCCGCCATGAGTCTGACCGTCGACGAAGTCGTTTTCGTTGTCGGTGAAGATGTTGTTGATGATGACCGGCTGAGCCTGACGGACAAAGATCGTCGCTGCTCTGTTTGTTCCGCGCGCATCCCGGTCGTCGGACGCGTTGCCGTCTGCATTGAACTGCAGAATGCTGTTCGCCACGCGCAGTGTGGCCCCATGATGGGCTTCGATCGTGTTGAACGTGCTGAGTCCGCCGGCAATCGGTGAATCACCGCCGGCATACGAAATGATGGCGTTGTCGATGCTGCCGCTCGACACCATGTTGAAGATCACGCCCGACCAGTCCCCCGGGGCCGGCTGAACGGTGTCCAGATTTCCCGTGGTGTCAAAGGTGCCGCCGGCGCCGTAGCGGTCGTCCAGCAGCGAAGTCAGGATGACCGGATTTTCCGGCGTGCCTTCCGCGATGAAGTTGGCGTTGCCGCGATTGGCCTCAATCCGCGATGACGACAGCTTGACAATCACCCCGGGATCCACCTTCAGGCGAGCCCCGGGAAGAATCTGACCCGGACTGCCCGGCTTCATCTGGCTGCCGGGATTCCCCACGATTTCCAGGTTGTTCGTGATGATGTGGACAATGTCTGTGTCGTCGAAGCGGGCCGATTCGTTCAGCTTCGCGGCGACACCGCCGGTGGAGGTGTCGAAACGGATCACCATGCCGTTGATCGTGTTCCCGGTCACCGTGTTTCCATGAACATCGGGACCGACACGCCCGCGGGTGTCATCAAAACTGTCCGGATTGGCAGAAATCGCGCCGGAGGCACTGGCCGTGATTGTGTTGTTGGAAACCGTCGGTCGGGCGGTCACCATATGAATCGGCGTGAACGGACGCTCGGAGCCGTTGACCTGAACCAGGCCCCCGCCATAGCTGATGCTGGCGTGGTTCACATAGTTCAGCGTGATCGGCAGATCATCCACGTTGGTGGCGGCATCGCTGGCACGGAAGTCGGAATCCTTTCGGTAGACAATGCCGCCCCAGTCACCGCTGGACGGCGAATCTGAAACGCCGTCCGAATCCCGGCCGATGGCATCGTTGGCATACGCCGTCAGATAGACATCATTGCCTGGTGTCCCCAGTACCTGAATAGCGCCGCCGCTGCGGTCCACTCCCTGAGCCGAAGACCCGGCATCGATATTCGCTCGCTGCAGTTTTACCACGGCACCGGCTTCGATCTGAACCAGCACGTCCTTCGGCACTTCAAACCGGCTGCCGTCTTCCAGCACATTGTTCAGGTCGTCAAAACCCACCAGGTACGCTCGGTTGTCGGCATTGGTGGAAATGTCGTTGTCCGTACCGCCGTTGCCGACAATGCGGATGATGTCGCCCGCCTGTGCCCGGAAAGTCGGGTGTGAAATTGCATCGGAAATGCGTCCGAAGGGATTGGCTTCCGTTCCGTCCGCCGACGCCGGTCGCACGACTCTTCTGAGAGCGTGTGCGGCTGCCGTGGTGCCGTTCTGAGCGCGCAGCACCGTCAGCGTGTTCGTAGCCGGGTTGATGGCCGTGACCCGCAGCTGTTCATTGTCGATCAGGATGTCGAATCCGGGAGTCGATGGGAAGACCGATACGTCATTCACCACGACCGTGCTGCCGCCCACCGTGACCGGCTGAACAAGATTGGTGACGACCGTCTTGTCTACCAGCACCGTTCGGGCGCTGCGGAAGTCAAATTCGAATGTGCCGCCTTCCAGCCCGTTCGAATCGCCGTCGAAGCGCCGGCCGGTGGTGTCCACCAGTGACGTCTGTTCGGGTACTTCAAACTTCATCTTCAGCTGATACGCACCGTCGGACAGCCCGCCGAAACCCGTGTCGGAAACGGTCGGGTCATAGTCCATATTGCCGGCCGCGGACACACCCAGAAAGTAGGTTCCCGGCGTGTCCAGGTCGATTTCAATATAGGCGTCGTCGCTGTAGAAGTCGTCGTTCTGCGCGACCAGGGTATGAGAGCCGTCGGCTTCCTGCCGGTAGAGTCTGAGTGCTGAATCAAGAAAGCTGGATGGGGCCAGACGCTCGGCAAAGATTTCTGCCTTCAGTGTGCCGGGTTCCGCCACATCAAACTGGTACAGGTCGATGTCCGTGGCGTCCGGACGATTGATGCGCTGACCGTGGACGATGTCGTGATTGCCGGGGTATTCGTCTTCTTCAACCGACAGACTGCCCTGAATGGACGGAATGTCGTACGAATGTCCCAGTCCGATGGCATGGCCGATTTCATGCAGCGCCGTGCCGAACCAGCCGCCGCCGTAGGGGCTGGAACCCCAGTTCTGTGAACCGTCGATCAGCACCGTGCTGAGACTGACGCCCTGCGGATAGGTCGGTTCAAAGGCGCGAATGTCCCCGGTGATGATGGGAATGCCGCCGCTGGTGGTTTCACGTACTTCGAACCCATACAGCTGCGAGAACAGTTCGAAGATCTCGCGAGCCCGCTGTTTCTGGTTTTCGGTGATCTGGTTGAACAGCGGCAGGTTCTGAGGATTGACGCCGTACTGATCCGGGAAGTAGTACGAAACGGTGCGAATCGGCCCTGGCGTGGACAGCCCGGCGCCTGCGCCCGCACCGTGAGATTCGGCCGGGATTTCGCGGTGACCCGGTTCATCAGACCCGCCCGGATAAAGCGGCAGTGGAATGCTCTGTGGTTCGATCTGACTGGACAGTATCTGACCGGAAGCACCCAGCACGCCAAGACTTGTCGCCGTGGCAAAGCTGGAATTGTCGTCATCGTTCAGAGTCAGTGAATTCGTGACATCCATTGTCAGCTGATAGGACCCCGACGAACCTCCTCCGGTGTTCCCCGTGCCGGTCACCGGCGAATAGGCGGCATTGCCGTCGCTGGAAACGCCGACGTAATAGGTACCGGACGTCGGAGCAGTGTACGTAAACTGTTCGGCCCCGCCGGGGCCGAAATCCATGACACCGCCGACAGTGAGCGGCGCGCCGGCACTGTCAAACAGTCGCAGGGCCGTGTCCAGGGTGCCGTCGCCCGTGGCAGTCACAATCAGACCAGCGCCGCCCGTCAGTTCGACCCGGTACAGGTCCACATCGTTGTTCATGTCCTCGTCACCAAGGTAGGCACTGTTGGAGTACCCGGTGGTGTCGAACAGAGAACCGACGCCGACGGCCGTGTCGAGTGTGTTGTTGGATTCGTCGGAGGTACCGATGCGCAGACGGAAGGTGCCTTCCGGAATACCCCCGGCGAATGTCAGAATGGCCAGATTGTTGTCCGCATCATAGGTGACTGAATCGGGCAGTCGGATCCCGTCATCGGCCGTGGACAGCGTTCCTGCCGTGTCGATCAGCCGGTAGAACTGAATGTCCTCGGCCACAATCTGAGTCAGCGTGTCTTCGTTGAAGTAGACAACAACCTTGTCCTTCAGTTGTTTGATACCGCCTTCAGCAGCAATTGCCGCACCCGGATTTGACGAATTCACGTCCACGGTCGGGCTGAATACGTTTCCGGTCAGAACCACCGTGTCGCCGCTCAGCGCCGCACTCAGGCCGGGACCGGAAAAGACGGCCGAATTGATGGCCGTTCGCAGTCTGGCCGCCACGTCGCCGGGAGCATCCACCAAAGGATCAAAGTCGACGGCCACGTTGGCACCGGTGCCGTTGCCGATCAGTGTGTTTTCGAATTCAAACACGACGGTGCTGGTGCCGTCACCGATCGTCAGCCTGTCTCCGTCGGTCAGGGCTGCCACATCCGAAATGCTGATCACCTGTTCGCGAACCACCGGCTGCGGGGCCACCGCCTGCACCGTGGCGCCCAGATCCACCTCGAATTCGACCGTCACGTCGGCCCCGTTGTTGAACGGTTCGCCCAGGTCGTTCGTCAGCGGAGTGGCGCCTGAACCGGTGATCGTAATCTGGTACAGATCGTCGGCCAGATTTTCGCCGAAGCGAAAGACGACCTGTGAGTCGGTGCCGCCGATGCCCACAAAACCCGGCGTGACCGTGACTTCGTTGCCGTCGCCAAACGTGCCGTCGAAGCCGCTCCCCACGATCTGAATCGCACTCAGGGTCGTCGGATCGATGGTTTCACCCGGAGTGAACTGAAAGGTCAGTTCCCGAGGACGTTCTGTCAGGACCGTGCCGTCATCGATGAACGATCCGAAGTTCGGACTGATCGCCACCAGCTCGGGACTGGTCAGCAGAGTTCGCGGCTCAAGAGACTCGGACTGGCGTGATGCTTTTTGAGGGGTGGTCACCCGCCGCCGAACGCGACGACCCGGAGTCTGAAGACGGTTGCGGAACGACGTGAGCCAGGAGGAAATCAGCATGTTGCGTCCTTGGAGAACTTCTCTTTAATCAAAACTCAGTTTGAATCAGCCAGCAGGCAGGTCACGCCCGAGCCACGTCTGGGAGCCGTGACAGGGCATGCAAAGAAAGGTGTGGTATGTACAAATGCACAGTTTGGTTAGCGCACGGTGCCCCTCAGGGCGCAGACTAAGCCATTACTATTGACGGGCATTATCCCGTTATCAAACACGGCAAAGTCCAGCAAAAAAAACAGAAAAAAACGATTCAGAGCCACTTCCACGGCAGCGTTGTTTTCCTGCGTGCAATTCCCTATGTTTCCCGGATAGGCTGGCTCACTGCCGCGGAATTTGGCACGACGCGCCGGCCGCTGCGAAAAACACAAGTGCGGTGCGGAATGTAAACCTGTCACGTCAACCGGGGCCGTTCATTAGCGGTGTTGTGCAGTGGTCACGCAGCAAAACGCCGCTGAAATAACAGCCGGGCTGGTGCGGCCGTGATCTGAAAACGGCCATCAAAGGCTCGCCGATCCCAGGTGATTCGTACGCTGTGGCGTTCGTACGGGCAATCATCCGTGCGCGATGACGCCTCAAATAAGCAAGAGACGCCGGAAATTGGCGAGGCTGATGGAGCGGACGTGAAAACAGACCGAAAGATGCGGCGTCCGGTATCACCCTTCTTCCGGCAACACTGCCGGTATGGCCTGCTGGCCCGGTGAACGGTTGCTGCAAATCTTTCGGTCTGGAAAAAGACCGGCATGGCCTCAGCGTGTTGCTATCGCACGAACAGGGCGCTGCTTTGAGTATTGTCGAGCCCAAGGCTGTCCAGATCGATGCCTTCCAGCGGCGACGATTCTTTCTTGTCTGGGACGGTCGGCGCGATCGTGGCCGGAACTTCTGCCGGACCTTCTGCCGGAGCCTGCGGTGATGGAGCCTGCTGTGCCGGAGGACCGTCTGTGACAACGGGGGCCGGTGTGGCCACCAGTCGAGGAATCTCAGACCGAGTCAGGATCTGCACATTGTTCAGTTCGTCGCATTCCAGCAGTTCGTCAAAGCTGTCAATCGCGACGATCAGTGTGTCGAATTCCGCTGTCTGTCCCTGCCGTCCCAGCGTCAGGCAGTCGACGGGCAACTGCACCTGAATCTGCGTTTCTTCACCGACTTCCATCCGAGGGACGCAGGTGGTGGCGGTCGGTGAGTGCACGTGAATTTGTCCGAGCACCGCGACCAGCGAAATTCGAAAATTGCCGATGGGGATCTCACTGTTGTTCCGCATGCTGACCTGAAAGATCGGTCCCTGGTGCGGATCTCCAGGGCTGACCAGGTGCACGCACAGAAGTTCCAGATCTCCGAGTCTGATGCCGGTGGACAGGTGCGGAGCATGGAAATCTGAACCGTCGATCTGAGGTTGTCCGAACTGCTGTCGCATTCGGTTGTGCATCAGCAGATCGATCACGTGCCCGCAATGGGACGTCGGGATTCCCAGAACCTGACTGGTTCTGAGGTGGTCTGAATTGACCGGTTGCAGCGCGCTGCGGACGGGGCCGTTGTTGGCCACCACCGGAGCTCCGGCAGGTGCCGCGGCAAGTCCGGTTTGCTGGGCCGAGGCAGTGCCGGCGCTGACCGCGACGATCAGGCCCAGCGCACACAGCGTCCGGGCAGAATGATGTACAGGCATGTTGATATTCTCCTTTTTTCAGAAGGGTGATGCGCACGTCGCCGCCGTGACGGCGGCAGACGAAGGGCGGCTTGGTTTCAAAATCGGTTTCAAATAAAAGCCCGGTGCCTGCACACTGCAGAGCACCGGGCTTTCAGGCTGTTCAGGGGAAGTTCTAGAAACATCCCCAGTAGTAGTGGTAAATTGGCGTTACAACGCAGCGATAAACCGGAGGTGCACAGCAGATGCTGCGGTAGCTGTACAGCGGTCGACAGTAGTTGAAACAGTGGTTGTAGCAGCTGTTGCGGTACCCGCAGCCCCAGCGTCGGCAGCTGTATCCGAACCGGCGAAAACAGGCTTCGATGGCCTGTTCACTGTCCTGTGTGCCGGCATCGGCCGACAGCTGATCGACATCGATGTCAAGGTTTGCTTCAACGATTTCGACATCGGCATCCGTGATCGACGTGACGTCAATGTTCAGCTCGTCATCTGCTTTGACCGAGGAGGCCAGAAGTGTCAGGGGCACAAGTGCCAGCATCAGATTCTTCATCATGTTCAAACTCCTGATCCGGCATGGGTGAGTAAATTGTCAGAGTCCTCCGGCAGCCGGTCGCCCGAGGTTTCCGTATCCTGTTACTCACCTTCAGCGAAGCCTTCTGCCATCTGTTACAAAACATCCGGAGAAATTTCGGCCCGCGTCCGGAACGCATCGTTGGTCTGCGTAAGGCCAGCGTTCCGCCTGAATTCGGCGGGATTTGACGCACCGACTGACTCCGGATAGCCTGCGTCCCGGGATTCCGGGGGGGATGCTCCGACATGTTCCGAGAATGTCCTGTCTGCCGCATCGCGGCACGACATTGACCGTCCGGTCACCGACTGCTCCCATCTGTCCCCGCATCAGACGGCAGGCTCGACAGGGCCTGTTTCAACCGATTCTCGTTTTCGCAGCTGTTGAATTTCCATGACTTCCAAAAATCAAGTCCGCGTTGCTCTGATCCAGATGGCCTGCGTCGCAGATCCGGCGGCAAATCTTGAGCGAGCGATTCTGCAGATCCGCGAGGCCGCCGCCCAGGGCGGGCAGGTGATCTGTCTGCAGGAAGTGTTCAACACGCAGTATCCCTGTCAGACTGAGGATCACGCGAACTTCGAACTGGCCGAACCGATCCCCGGTCCGACCACCGCGGCTCTTTCGACGGTCGCGAAGGAACTGAAGGTGGTGATCGTTGTTCCGCTGTTCGAACGGCGGACCCATGGTCTGTATCACAACAGCGCGGTGGTGATCGACGCCGATGGAACGCCGGCCGGATTATACCGCAAGATGCACATTCCCGATGACCCGCTGTATTACGAAAAGTTCTACTTCACTCCGGGTGATCTCGGCTTCCGCGCGTTTGCCACAAGGTACGGTCGAGTCGGTGTCTGCATCTGCTGGGATCAGTGGTTTCCGGAAACAGCTCGTCTGACTGCCATGCAGGGGGCGGAGCTGTTGTTCTATCCGACGGCCATCGGCTGGATTCCCGGCGAGAAAGACGTCTACGGCGAGAGCCAGTATTCAGCATGGCAGACCATGATTCGCAGTCACGCCATTGCCAACGGACTGTTTGTGGGGGCTCCGAATCGAGTCGGGCCGGAAGGCGAAATTCAGTTCTGGGGCGGATCGTTTGTGGCTGATCCGTACGGCAACGTGCTGGACAAGGCGTCTCACGACGATGAGCAGAACCTGGTGGTGGAATGTGATCTGTCGCTGATCAATACCGCTCGGACCCACTGGCCTTTCTTCCGCGATCGTCGGATCGATGCCTTCGGCGATCTGCAGCGACGCTGGTGTGCTGATTAAGAACGGAAGGTAAGCTTAACCTGCGTTCGTCGGGAATGCCCCCTGACCAGCCGCCTGCCCTGTGCGCGGGATCATGGAAACCTGATGACGGAAGCGTTGTGACAGATATTCGACTTTCGAATTACCGATGGCCGGCCGAGTGGGAGCCGCATACTTCAACATGGGTGGCGTGGCCCGTGAATCCGGACACCTGGCCCGGGCTGTTTGAGAAGATTCCGGCGGCGTTTGCCGGATTTGTGGCGGCGATCGCGGTGTTTGAACCGGTCGATATCCTGGCGGGCGGCGAGGGCGTCACAGATTCCGCACGTGGGCTGGTCGAGACCGCGTGCGAACAGGCTCAGGCCGTGTTTCCGGTGCGGTTTCACGACATTGCCGTGAATGATTCCTGGTGTCGTGATTACGGCCCCGTTTTTCTGAACCGTCGAGCGTCCGTGACCGAAGGTCCTGCACAGATCATGCTGGACTGGGACTACAACGCGTGGGGAGGGAAGTATCCGCCATGGGACCGCGACGTCGCGGTCGTGCAGCAGATCGCCGCTCAGCTTCAGGTACCGGCTGTTCGGCCGGGGATCATTCTTGAAGGAGGGGCCATTGAAGGAAACGGGGCCGGCACACTGCTGACGACTGACAACTGTCTGTTGAACAAAAATCGCAATCCGCAGCTCGACCGGGCCGCCATGGAACGATTGCTGAAGACTCATCTGCAGACGGACACGATTGTCTGGCTGCCGGGACACGGGATTCTCGGCGACGATACCGACGGGCATATTGATCAGGTTGCCCGCTTTGTGAATGATCGCACGGTGCTGGTGGCAGCGCCTTATGATGCTGATGCACCGGAAGCGGCTGACCTGAGGGCCAACTTTGACGCCGTGGCTGCGGCACAGAATCAGGCCGGCGTTCAGCTGCAGCCGGTGGAACTGAAAATGCCGGCGCCGAAGTATCAGCAGAACCACCGACTGCCCGCCTGTTACTGCAATTTCTACATCGCCAACAAAGGCATTATCGTTCCCACGTTCGACGATCCGGCCGACGAAACGGCGCTGCAGGTCCTGCAGCACGCGTTTCCGAATCACCGCATTGTCGGAGTCTCTGCCATTGACCTGATCTGGGGCCTGGGCGCCTTTCACTGCATGACGCAGCAGCAACCCGCCACCGGTTCTTCGCCGTCACCATCACCGTAGCGGAAGCCGCCCAGGCTTTCGGTCCACCTGGGTCTGTCGGCTGCATCATTCAATAGACGCGGCCCGGGTGGACCGAAATTCCGGCGAACTCCGCTACGGACGTGCCGGGGGCCATCTTCACCGAATCGACGCCTGTTGCGACGGACCGAAATTCTGGCGCATTCCGCTACGGATTTGCTTGCGTGCAAACACCTGACGACAGCGTACGTCCGCTGTCGGGCCGGGGTGTCAGATGTTATGGTCAGTGTGTTATCGATTGAGTCCCGTGCTGATTGAGTTGATATGCGAGCTCGTTTTCTGATCTGCCTGTGTATCTGCGCCGGTCTGCTGCATCTGTCGGCTGAATTGTCGGCCGAGGATGTTCGCGCTGACGACGTGCGCGTGATGAGTTTCAATATTCGCTTCGGAACGGCTGCTGACGGCGAAAACCACTGGAACAAACGTCAGCAGTTTGTGGTGGACACGATTCTGGCCTACGCGCCACATACCGCCGGAAGTACCATTGTTTTCGCTGCAGTTCCGTCGGTGTCCCAGCGCCACCACCCGGCAGAATCCGGGGTTCAGGTGCTCAGCGACGCGTTTGATTGTGCCTCCTTTCCCGGCCGCGTCACGACCTTCAAAGCAGACGCATACCTGTAGCTGTTTGCGTTTGACCGATTCCAGCAGCTTGACCAGTTCCACCTGCAGGCGTGCCATTTCGGTGCGGTATTGTTTTTCGCTGAGCGGTGGCGGGGCTGCTGTTCATCGGGGGCCTGCCCGCGCTGTAGGGCGGCCGTGCCGGGTTCTGTGGCTGGCGGTTCAGGACGCGTTTCCGGTTGCTTGTTCGATATCATGACGGGGACGCTCCGTGGCGGCAGTGGCTGCGCATTCAGGTGGCTGCGCATTCAGGTGGCGGCGGACAGATCAGCTTCCGGTTCCGGTGATGATTCTGCAGTAGCTGTTGTCTCTGACTGGCCTTCGTCGACCACAAGTTTGGCCGTTCGTTTGGCATAGTAATACATGCGTTTCAGGTATTCCATCACTTCCGACTCCAGGCGAAAGGCCACCAGGCGGTTGGGGTCAGGCGCGGACAGTCGACGGGACAGGTGTTCTTCCGCAGCGGCCACCAGCTGGTTGATTTCTGCCTTGGCGTCCAGCACTTCGCGGGCCACGTCCGGGTCCTGATCCACCACAGCCCTGACGGCGTGATCAATGGTCCGGCAGACCTCATGGTGAACAGCTTCCATCACCTGTTCCGTCGCGGCGCTGACGGCCAGATTCGCATCGATCCGATGCCGACCGACGGCGACCAGGTTTGATTCAATCATGTCGCCGATGTTTTCGAAGTAGTTTGCCGCCAGCAGGTAGTCATGCAGCAGATTCGACTGCGGAATCGACAGGTTTTCACGCGACAGCTGACCAAGATAGCTGACAATGGCCGCATGCAGCGAATCCACGTCATCATCCATGGCTTCCAGTCGTTCCAGATCGTCGATGTCGCCGCGGACCACAGCCGTCAGCGCGCCGCGGACCATCCGCAACGAGCCGGCCCCCAGGCGGCCCAGTTCCATGCGAACCGCGTCCAGCGCCATGGGCGGTGTCTGAAACAGGATCTCATCCAGGAACTTCGGACGGGCAGAGTCCGGAACAGTGTCCGCACGGTCCGGGACAAGAAACGTGACCAGCCGGGCCAGAGGAGTTGTGAACCAGATGAAGACGCACGTGTTGGTGACATTGAAGATTGTGTGGGAATGAGCAATCTGGCGTGATGTGCTGGAGGAAAGCTGCTGGGCGACCGACGCAAGCGTGTCGATGAAGCTGTACCAGAGCACGACTCCGAGTGAGTTGAACAGGACATGAATCACGGCGGCACGAACGGCTTCGCGTGGCTTTCCGATCGCCGCCAGCAGTGCTGTCACGCAGGTGCCGATGTTGGCGCCAAGGATCAAAGGAATCGCCTGCTGAAGTGAAATCAGCTGCTGTCCGGCCAGCACAATGATCAGGATCGTGGTCGCAGAGGAACTCTGAATGACCGCGGTAAACGCGGCCGACAGCAGAATTCCCGGAATCGGGCTGTCCAGACGCCGGACGGTGTCGATAAACGGCTGGAAGTTGTGCAGCGGGCGTGTCGCATCACTCATCACGTTGATGCCGAAGAACAGCAGTCCGAAGCCCAGGATCATGGTTCCGTAGCGTCCCAGACGTTTCCGGCCGGACAGAAACTGAATGGCAAAGCCGATGGCAACGATTGCCAGGGCCGCCTTCGTGACCTTGAAGGCAATGATCTGAGCGGTAATGGTGGTGCCGATTTCGGCTCCCATGATCACGCCGACGGATTGCGGCAGCGTCATCAGGCCTGCGGATACGAATCCCACCACGAGGACGGTGGTGACCGACGACGACTGAATCACTGAGGTGACGAAGGCTCCCGCAAAGACACCTTTGAAGCGGTTGGAGGTGAGCCTTCCCAGCAGTCCCTTCATGCGTTCGCCCGCGAGGACCTTCAGCGTCGAGGTCATCTGCTCCATGCCGAACAGAAAAATCGCCAGCCCGCCGAACAGTCCCATCAGCATGGTGCCGTAGTCCGCCGAGTCGTTTACCGCCAGTATCATTTCAGCATCTCCGATCCTTCCGCCGCGATCTGTTTTCCGCCGTGCTCAGCCGGTCGAGCGGGCCCGCGTTTGAACGCCCGGGATCGGCCGGGAAAAAGTCTGCCGAACCTTGTGCCGGGAACAGGCCCACCGGGTGCCCTGCGCAAACGGTGCCTGACACTTTCGTTCCACTCATGGCCTACTTCTCACCGACCAGTGCCTCAGCGATGTTCAGAGCATGGTCGCGGACGCGGCGATACGCGGTGATCTGACGGTTGTACGATGAGCCGATGCGCGGGTCGAGCCGCTCCTCATGAGCGGTTTCCAGCGTCTTTTCAATGATCTCGTGACCCAGTTTCTTGATGTGCTTGGTGATCGTGTCACCTTCCGTTTTCGCCCGAGCCAGGACGTCTGTGCGGCGTTCCCGACAGGCATCGCTGATGTGCTTCAGATAGGCCGCCACCATGTCATGAACGTCAACCACGTTGGCATGTTCATCCGGCGGCAGGGTCAGTTCCCGACGCATCAGTTTTCGATAAGCTTTCAGAGAGGTGCTGATGCTGTCGCTGACCGATTCAAATTCGTCTGCCATCCGCAGTTGATGACGGATCTCGTCGGTGATGTCATGAGGCACGTTGGCCGACAGCAGATTGGACATGAATTCGACGATTTCGGTCTGCACGGCATCCAGGTGCTGTTCCTCCGCCAGAACCCGCTTCATCAGTTGCTGGTCCGGTTGTTCCTGTTCCAGAATCTGCTTCAGCCACGTCATCATCTGGTTGCAGGAATCCGCCATTCGCAGAATTTCAACACGGGACTGCTCAACCGCGATGACGGGCGTTTCCACCATTCTCACATCCAGATTCGTCAGATGTTGCTGTTCTTCAGCGGCTTCCGGCCGGTCCGGAACCAGCCGCGTCATCCAGCTGGCGGCGACGGGGACCCATGGCAGAAAGAAAATGGTGTTGGTAACGTTGAAGACGGTATGCGATGTTGCAATCGCAGCGGTGACCCGCAGCGGGTCACCACTGTCGCCGATCATCAGTTCGCGAATGGCTCCTGCGTACCACTGAAAGATCGCGGTGATCCACAGCACGCCAACCACATTGAAGGTCATGTGGAAATAGGCGGCACGTCTGGCGGCTGTCGTCGTGCCGAAGGATGCCAGCCAGGCCGTGATGGTGGTGCCCACGTTCTCACCCATCACCAGGGCGGCGGCGGTTTCAAACGGAATCACACCAATCTGAGCCAGACCGATCGTGATCCCCAGAGTGGCCGAAGACGACTGGACAATGAATGTCAGAATGCAGCCCACCGCGGCGCATTTCAGAACACCGGCGTAGACAGAATGGAAGGACCAGTGGTCACGAGAAACATGGGTTAAGCTTTCGGAGAGTTTTGACACTTTTCGAAACCACAGAGCCAAAATCGGGAGCACTGGTCCATGAGTACGATACGTTTTGTTGGTCTGGACGTCCA
>JAVKCM010000226.1:0-97958 GCA_040222735.1 Fuerstiella sp.
TACCTGAACAAACGCACAGTGTGGCAATGAGTATGTTTATGCCTGTCCCCTTATCCGTGAGCCACCACGTTGTGGACGGGTCTCCCGACCACTGCTGTATGTGAGCCCAAATGGGTGAGCCCAAATGGGGACAGTCACAGAACTGATCGGCCCGACGATGTCTTCGCCGGTTGGATACTGAACAAACGTGCATTAGGGACAGGTGGAGGCCGGAACGACGGCGTGCGCAGTGCCTGTTTTATGCCTGTCCCCTTTATGCACGTGTTTTATGCCTGTCCCCTTTATGCACCAGCCCGCTCACGCCAACGTGTGGGGCGGTCGGGAGACCGCCCCACAACGCGCGCCCCACAACACAACGCGCGCCCGCCCTATAACGCGCGCCCCATAACGCCCGTCCACAACACAACACCCGTCCGCCCGCCCCGCAACGTCCGCCCCGCAACATGTCACCGCCGCACCGGAGCCTGACCCTGACGCGTCGCGGCTCACGGCAGGCCGTCGATCGGCGAACCGTGCTCAGTTTTGTTCCGGATGCGTGACTTCAACAGCCAGAGCAGAAAGAATCCCGTCTTCCCACTGATGCCGGCTGTGAGCCGTCGCAAATCTGTCAGCATTCGTTCGTCTGCAAACTCCAGTAAAAACACCCAGTAAACCGGACCGTGTCCCCATGTCAGAAGACAGGAATGTCAGTCACTGGATCGACCAGGTCCGGGACGGCGACTCATTGGCAGCTCAGCGAATCTGGCACCACTATTTCGACCGGCTGGTGCGGGCCGTACGTCAGAAGCTTCGCGGGCAGAACCGTGCGGTGTCGGACGAGGAAGATATCGTCTTAAGTGTCTTTGAGAGCTTCTATCGAGCCGCCGAAAACGGTCGCTTCCCCGATCTGGCCGACCGCGACGACCTGTGGCGACTGCTGCTCACCATGTCGGCTCGAAAAGCAGTGGACAAGCGGCGCCACGATCAGCGGCAGCGACGAGGCGCCGGCGTCCGTGTGCAGTCACTGGACCAGGCCAGTGACGACCAGCAGATTGCACAGGCAATCGGTGACGAACCAACACCGGAAATGGTACTGATGTTGCAGGAATCGGTAGAAAAGCTGCTTTCGCATCTGGGTGACGGACCGCTCAGAGAACTCGCGGTCGCGAAGCTCGAGGGTGCGTCCAACGCTGAATCAGCCCGGCGGTTCGGCTGCTCTGAGCGGACGATCGAGCGGCGTCTGCACCTGATTCGAGAAAAATGCCAGCAGGAACTGATCGAACAGAAAACGTATTCGTCAGAAAGAACGGCTGATCGCGGCAGCAGAGCAGACTAAGGGCTGCACACGATGGCTGCATCTTCACCGCGAATCCGCCCGACCAGTCTGCCCTGATGGTCGTCAGGAAGTGGTCGGCCCCGGTTCCTCCAACCGCATCGCTCCGTGTCCATCGCTCCGTGTCCATCGCTCTGTTGCCAGAGCAACGTTGCCAGAGCAACGTTTCTATCGCTACCCCAAAGAGCGAACTCCAATTCGGGAAGATTGCTGTAAGTCTGTCCCACGCTGCCCCGTCCGGTCGCGAGAAAAGAAACAACAACCAAAGTCATCATCACCGAAAGGATAATCCGGACATGTTCGTTCCCAGCCAGCCAGCCTCCGCATTGTTTTCGCCGATCAGGTTCGGGGACCTCGAACTTTCCAATCGCATCGTGATGGCACCTCTGACCCGAGCGCGTGCCGGTAAGACGCGTGTGCTGACGACCGCGATGGTGACGCCCACTTTCTGACGTTTTGCTGCTGCCGGCGTCATCCGACAGCTGCCGGAAGAAATCACCTTTGAATTTCCACCGAAATCGTGTCATGCTTTTCTGTCAACTGGCACGAAAGGTCCGGAATTGATTCGATTCGCCGAAACACTGCAGCACGTAACGGGATGGCTCAGACGCCGCGATCTGCTGCAGATCGGCGGCCGGGCAGCACTGGGAATGGGCAGCGCGGCGGCTGTTACCCCGGTCCGTACCGCGGCCAGCGAGTCACCGTCCGGTACGGCGCCCGGATTCGGAAAAGCGAAATCCGTGATCATTGTGTTCGCCAGCGGCGGGCAGAGTCAGCTCGACACGTGGGACCCGAAGCCGGAGGCTCCCGTCGAGATCCGGGGCGCGTTCGATTCGATTGCCTCCTCGGTTCCCGGCGTGCGGTTCTGTGAACACATGCCGAAGATCGCACAGATCGCGGACAGATTGTGTATCGTGCGCAACATGGCTCACGAAGATCTGGATCACGGTTCGGCCTTTTATCTGGCCAATACGGGACGTTATCACCGTCGTCGTTCCGGCAACCCACTGCCGTCGCCCGACGACTATCCGTGCTTCGGTTCCGTCTTGCAGCGCGTCCGACCGTCGTCTGATTTTGTACAGACGGCCGTGCATCTGAACGGCCCGGCCGAGGTTCCTAAAATTGTCGCTCCGGGACAGTTTGGTGGCTTTCTGGGCCGAGGCTTCGATCCTCTTACGCTGGGCGATGTCACGCTCGGAAACACGCCGATTCCATCATTGCTGCCGCAGGACGATGTGTCCGGCCGACGGATGCAGGCTCGCCAGTCGCTGCTGCAGTCGGTGGAAGCCGGCGGGGCGACCGTCGGAGCAGGGCGGCTGGCTCAGGAAAAACAGGCCCTGTACGCTCAGGCGTTTGAAATGCTGGAACGTCGTGAAACCCAGGACGCCTTCAACCTTGCGGCCGAACCGGACACACTTAGACACCGTTACGGCATGAACCGCTCGGGACAGGCCTGCCTGCTGGCTCGACGACTGGTCGAAGCCGGCGTACCGCTGGTCAACGTGATCTGGAGCCACAACAACCGGGGCCAGGATATCGATCCGTCCGATCCGGACCTGTACGGCTGGGATACACACAACGACATCTTCGACGCCCTGCAGCATCAGCTGCTGCCCCGATTCGATCAGGGCTTTTCCGCGCTGATTGAAGATCTGGACAACCGTGGTCTGCTGGATGAAACACTGGTTGTCTGTATGGGCGAATTCGGGCGGGCACCGCTGGTTGCTCTGGAGAAACGGTTTGCCGGTTCATCGCCGGGACGCAAGCACTGGAGCTGGGTCTACTCAGTCGCCGTGGCCGGGGCCGGCGTCGGCCGAGGCACCGTGGTCGGGGCCTCGGACAGCCGCGGTGCCTATCCAACCACCGAACCTTATGGTCCGTGGGACATGATGGCGACCGTGTTCTCGGCGCTCGGCATCAATCCTCATGCCGAGTACACCGATACACTGAACCGACCCTTCCGCGTGTGTGAAGGCAACGTGATGGAATCGGTTTACGCCTGAAGTCACCGGATCTGATATACACGGCGGCTCAAATCACCACGCCTCAGGTCGCCACGTCTGAAATCACGGCGGCTGACATCACGGCGGCTGCAGACTGAGGCATCCATTCATCCCTGACCGCGTCGCATCCTGTCTGCGGTCCGGGCTGCCGACAGCCGCGTCAGGCCGGCTGATTCACTCAGCAGTTGATTCACCAGGGGCTGCTTCAGTCGCCGGTGGAACGCCATTCCATCACGGTTGGTTCTGCGACCTTGCGATACCCGAGGCTCATCAGCACTTCCAGCACTTCGCTCCACGTAGGAAAGGGACGGCCGCTCTTGCGCTTGTAGTCGTCCATCGCCCGCATGAATTCGACTTCTGCGCCCGAGTAGTCTCGTTCACAGGTTGTCGGATCGATCTGCCGACGACGATCTCCTTTGCGGCGGTCTGAGGTTTCCGGAGCCGCGGGGCTGGCGTCTGCCAGAGCGGTGCGGCGACTGCGGCGACGTCGGTCAGTGATGACCACGTCAGATTCTAAATCCAGCATTGATCGATACTCTCACGTTTGAAGGGAGAAACGGAGTCGATTCGTATCTTCTGCGGAGGTACCAAAGTCAGTCTAAGCGGACCGGCAGGGCCGGATCCGTGGCGCAGGCCACAGATGATCCGCCCGGTGATCCAGGTACGGTTTCGTCGATCGACAGTTGCAGAAGAATGCCACGAGAAAACAACTCGCAGTGAATCGAACCACGGCGCCTCCGGTACCTACCGGAGACATGTTCGGACTTTAGGATTCTTCCACAAAAAATGACGACAGGAGAAAATAAGCCGATCAAACAAAGCTGATCAGGAAAGGAAACATGAGCGATCCCGGAGAATAACCGGATGTACCGATTATCCGGTCTCTGGGCACAGCAATTCCCCTCACTTTATTTGTGGTAGCCAAGCGAGGCCATGACGTCGAACAGTTCTTCAAACGTGATGAAGCGGCGTCGATTTCTGATCTTGTAGTCGTCAACGGCGTCTGCGAATTCAGTCACTTCCGGACGAACAGACCGATTGCCGTCGCGAAACTGTCGTCGTTCCACGCCCGGAGCCTCTCCGTTGGGCTTACTGCGACGGTCCACAAAATCCGGGCTGTGTACTGCATCAAGCTGTTCCATGATCTGCCTCTGCCATTCTGCCATCAAAGAAAATCCGGGACCGACGGGGCGGTCTCGACCTGTCTTCTGGAAATCTGGAACGGTTTTTCCCTTCCGGCAGTTCTGTTTGTCTGATCCGTCCGGTTCACCAGCTGTTCCGGATCGGAACTATCGAATAAACAGGTTTCTTGGATCCTGCCGACCGACCTGGACTCGAAGGATGTTGCGTTTCGACAACGCCCGGGTCCGCAGGCACCCGACCTTTTTACCATCCCGCTTGTTTCGCACAGCAACGAGTGCCGGGCCTTTTGATGCGGCGGAAGTCGTCTGGCGGTCGATTTTCGCAACAGGATCAGCCCGCAGAAGGCCCGCCGGAAGCCTGCCGAAGAATACCGAAAGCCTGCGCGGCTTCCGCTACGGCCGAGGGTCGCGCAATGGTGTCTGGTACGCGGAAGCGGAAATCAGGTCAGACAGACTGGTAATTTTGTCTGCAGTAGACACAGTGCGCCTGTCCGCTGCAGAATTTCAGACAACGCGGGCCAGCATCATTTCAGAATCTTAGGCAGACACCCCGCAGCAGCGAGCGTTCAGGCGATGACCAAAGGCAAGACGATCTGTATTCTCGGCGGTGGCGCCATGGGCACCGCCTGTGCCACGGTGCTGTCCAAAGACCCCGCACACGACATTCGTCTCTGGGTCAGAAATCCGACGTTTGCACAGCACATCGCGGAAACTCGCGAAAATTCGCGTCTGCTGCCCGGGATCCGTCTGAACAAGACCGTCACAGTGACTGCCGATGCCGCCGCTGCCCTGACCGGTGCCGAGATGGTGGTTTTGTGTATCCCGACGCGCGGTATCCGCGAAAGCCTCGGCAGGCTCAGACCGCTGGTCCCGGATTCCGCCCTGATGGTCAGCGCCGTCAAGGGCATCGAAAATGACACGCTGAAACGTCCCAGTCAGATGATTCAGGAACTGCTGGGCATGCGTTCCGTGGTCGCCTTCGGCGGCCCCTGCCATGCTGAGGAAGTCGCCTGCGGCCGACCGGCCACCGTAGTGGCCGCCTGCGACCGGATCTCGGATGCCGAGACCGTACAGCGTGTCTTTTCCAACGATCATCTCCGAGTCTATTCCAATGCGGATCTACTGGGTGTGGAGTTTGCCGGTGCCCTGAAAAACGTGATCGCGATCGCCGCGGGCATCGGCGACGGCCTGAACTTCGGCGACAACGCCAGAGCCGCACTGATCACCCGTGGTCTGGCAGAAATGGTGCGATTCAGCGGTGTCATCGGAGCATCTCCCGACACCTTTTATGGACTTGCCGGCGTCGGTGATCTGGTCGCGACCTGCGGCAGCCAGCACAGCCGCAACCGAAAAGTCGGTGAACTGCTGGGACTCGGGCAGTCGCTTGAACAGATCCAGAATTCCATGCAGGCCGTGGCCGAAGGTGTCCTCACCGCGCGCAGCATCCGCAATATTTCAGAACAGAAAAACATCGACATGCCCATCGCGACTGCCGTGTACGAGGTGCTGTTTGAAGGCAAGTCGCCCCGGCAGGCCACCATCGAACTGATGCAGCGTCCCCTGAAAGAGGAATAGCCGATGGCTGTCTCTCAACATCATCCGAGGCCGGGATCCGGCCCGGTGAATTTCAGGTGCTGCACCCAGGCGGGGGGAACGTTCACCCAGATGCTGTCGCGTTGAATTCGGTGTCGATCGCAGTGTGCCTGCATGATCTCATCAATACGGGAGATCCGAATCCGTTCGTCGCCCCGCGTGACCGTTTTGCGGATCGGTCGCACAAACATATATTCGAAATAGCTGAGCACACCTCCCGGCTTCAGCAGATCGAAATAGGCATTGCTGATCAGTTCCACCAGATCGGCGGGAAAGTTGTTCAGGGGCAGGCCGGAGATCACGAAATCATATTTCTGTTCCGGCTGAAATTCCTGCACGGGCAGCTGATGGATTTCAGAGAACCCGGCCGCCTGCTTCCATTCCGGATCCGACTGAAAGCGGCCGTTCAGTATCTCAACAAAAGATTCGTTCAGCTCGACGATGTCCAGCCGGTCTCCGCTGCGAATCAGCGGAATGATCTGCCGGGTGACCGGACCGGTGCCCGGCCCGATTTCCAGCACGCGCACAGACTCCTCACCGCGCCGGGCCAGATAGCGAACCATTGACTTTGCCAGAAACCGACTGCTGGGCGCAATCGCTCCGGTGGTTTCGAACCGCTGCCGAAACTGCTGAAAAAATGCGAGATTATCGCGGAGGGAGCGAAACATGCATTATCCGTAAAAAAGCACCAGGAGCCTGTCCGGATACGGAAAAGTTTCGTACGCCGGCCTGCCAGGCGGGTTGAAAACATGGACGTTTTCGCCAGTGACGGACCTGGAAGTCCGTCAGACAGAAGTATCCGGACAGGCTGCCAGGCCCGCCGGTCGTTATTGCGGAACCCGACGGGCGTTTCCATGTTCTCAGTTTTCGATGTCAGCAACGGGTCCGCCCCTGAGTCATACTGAGCGCAATACACTGACCACGGGAGTATTGTCGAAGACAATATCCGACGCAATCCTCCGCACTCGCGATGCCCTGCACGAATATTTCCTGACACGCATGTCCTTCATGGCAGACCTGTCTTCCAACACACCTGCTGATTACATCCCCGGAACCGACAGCGGCTGGCCGTTGTCTTTCGGACCGAGGTTCAGAATATACGGGACTGCCACGGCCGCCCAGTCGTCGGGAGCCGGGTAGTGCATCGCGGCGTCACCGAAACAGCTGCTCAGCATTTCGGTGCTGATGATACCCGGATTCAGCGCAACCGCCGCCATTCCGTCCGGCAGTTCCTGAGCCAGTGACCGGGTGAGTCCCTCAATGGCCCATTTCGAGGCGCAATAGGGCGCCACGTCGGCTGAACCGACACGTCCCCAGCCACTGCTGAAGTTGACAACCACGCCGCGTGACCGCGACAGCATCGACGGTACGAAGTGCCGGATCAGGTTGGCGGTGCCATTGATGTTGACGTCGGTCACGCTTGAAAATTCCGCCGCGGACACTTCCCACAGCGGCGCGTTCGAATTGATGATCGCCGCGTTGTTGATCAGAAAATCAGGCGGCCCCGTCCGTTCCACCACCCGTTTCGCCCACGCGGCAACTTTCTGATCACTGGTCACGTCAACGACGTCGAAATGATGGACGGAGCCGAGCTGCTGCTTCAGATCCTGAATGGCGGCTGCTGAACGTGCACAGCCGCAGACGATGCATCCGGCCGCGGAAAATCCTTCCGCCATGGCCCGCCCCAGCCCCTGCGAGACTCCTGAAATGACAACGACTGTCATGCTGGACTTTCTGATTCGTGAAGACAAAACGGAATTTTTCATCCGTCAGAAACGATGTCGGGGAACTTCCATCTCCGGTCCGCAGCAAAACCTCCGGACCGGCACGGGGCCAGCCGGCAGCATGTCCTGACGTGCAGCCGGAAGATTGTTTGTCAGGGAATTTTCCGGTCACAGAGTTTCGCAGGCTGACGACCGTCGGAACAATCGCTGCTGCACCGCTGCGGTATCAGTTTAATCCACCAGGGATTCCGGATATGATGATCCGTCGCGCGCTGAAACCGAGGTCAGCAGCGGCACTCTGCATGGTAGCAACGAGCGATAAAAAGTGTCGGAAACCTGTTGGTGCAGGATCCGAAAAAGGCCGGTTTTCGGCAAAACGTACCGAGCTCACTTTACGGCCGATCGTTACGACGACCCTGGCGTTTCTGTACAGACTCTGCCTGCACAATTCACGAACCATTTCAGCAAGAGGAGTTCTTTCAATGTCCACACCACGCCAGACAACGCGCCGCAGTTTTCTTCAGCACGCGGCCGCCGTGGGAAGCGCGGCGATTCTGTCCCCGTCCGCAGATCGCGCCTTCGGTTATCGTTCGCCAAACGACCGCCCGGTATTTGCCACCATCGGCCTGCGAAATCAGGGCTGGGCCATTACCGGCAAGTCGTTCCGGTTTGCAGATTTTGCCGCCCTGGCGGATGTTGATGCCAGTGTCCTCGGCGACAACGTTGAGAAGACCGAAAACGCACAGAAGAAGAAGCCGGATGCCTACAAGGACTACCGAAAGATTCTGGACCGGGACGACATCGATGCAGTCATGATCGCCACGCCGGATCACTGGCATACCAAGATCGCCGTCGAAGCCATGTACGCGGGCAAGGACGTGTACTGCGAAAAGCCGCTGACGCTGACGATCGATGAAGGCAAGCTGATTGAAAAGGTTGTCAAGGAAACCGGCCGCGTCTTCCAGGTCGGCACGATGCAGCGAACGGAATCTGCACAGCGATTTCTTCAGGCCGTTGCTCTGGTTAAACACGGTCGCATCGGCACCGTCAAAAAAGTCACCTGCGGCATCAACGGGATGGAAGCATCTCCCGTCATTCCGGTCGTGCCCGTCCCGGAAGGACTCGACTGGGAATTCTGGCTCGGCCCCGCACCGAAAGTCGATTACCGAGCCCTGCCGGAAATGCGAAAGGGTTACGGTGGCGGCGTTCCGCTGTACAGCAACTGCCACTACGCCTTCCGAAACTGGCATGAATACTCCGGTGGAAAACTTACCGACTGGGGCGCTCATCACGTCGATATCGCCTGCTGGGCGCTGGGCGCCAGCGACACCGGCCCGAGCAGAGTCACGCCCCTGGAATATTCGCTGCCGGTCGAATACCGGGACGGACACCCGGTCGTGGACGATCAGTACAACGCAGCCACCAGCTTCAAAATCAAAGTCGACATGCCAAACGATGTCGAAATGATCATTACCAGCGAAGGCGACAACGGCATTCTGTTCGAAGGAACAGAAGGTCGATTCTTTGTCAACCGCGGCAAGATTGTGGGCAAGCCCGTGGAAGACCTTGCAGATAACCCTCTGCCGGACAACGCGATCGAAGAGGTTTACGGCGGCAAGGTCAGTGCCAATCATACGGCCAACTTTATCGAAGGCATGAACGCCCGGAAGCAGCCGATTTCAGACGTCTGGACGCACAACCGCATGCTCGAAATCTGCCACCTGTCCAACATCGCGATGCGTCTGGGTCGGGAACTGAACTGGGACCCGAATAAGCGGGAAATCATCGGCGACGCTCAGGCCAACTCGTTCCTGGCCAGAGAAAACCGCAAGGGCTACGAAATCGACATGTAGTCGGGTCTCCCGCGGCGGAAACATCCAGCCGGCGAAGGTCAGCAACCGTGTCCTGAGTGTTCACGGGCCGGGTGCAATGGCAGGCTGGAAGTCTGTCGTAGAATTTCTCGGCAGGCTGGAAGCCTGCCCCACGTTGACTCGGCAGGCTGGAAGCCTGCCCTACGTTTGATGGTTGGTTTTCGTTTTGTCACGAAAGACGAGGCAACGTCCATGGCGGCAGGTTTTCTTTCCCGGACGCGCGTGCTTCTTGCTGCACGAACCGGGGTTCTTGTCCTTTGTTGCTGTGCCATCGCCGGCCCGGCCGCGGCGCAGAAGCTCACCGCTGATATTCCCTACGTAAAGAACGGTCACGAGCGACATGTGCTGGACATCTACACGCCCGAACAGCCGTCGACGGAAAAACTTCCGGTGATGTTCTGGATTCACGGAGGCGGATGGACACAGGGTGACAAAAGTGATGTCGCGTTGAAACCGAAGGTACTGACCGAACGAGGATTCGTCTTCGTTTCAACCAACTACCGTCTGCTTCCGGACGTGAACATGGAGGTGCTGATTCAAGATGTCGCTGCAGCCTTCGGCTGGGTGCACCGGAATATTGCCCGGTATGGCGGCGATCCGCAGCGAGTATTTGTCGGTGGACATTCTGCCGGTGCTCAACTGGCCGCTCTGATCTGTATTGATGATCGCTATCTGAAGGAACAGGGTATTTCGTTCGATGTGCTCAGAGGCTGCGTGCCGGTGGATGGCGATACGTATGACATTCCCAAAATCATCATGACGGCCGAACATCGCCAGACTCTTTACGGCGGAAAGATGTTCACCTTCGGCCACCGACAGAAGTTCGGAAACGATCCGGAAAAGCATGTGGACTTTTCGGCCGTGACTCATGTCTCCAAAGACAAGGGAATCCCGCCGTTTCTGATTCTCTACTTTCCGGGGAATCCCGACACACGTGCTCAGGCGGCGCGTCTGGAAGCCGTGTTGAAAGACTCGGGGATTCCGGCACGATCCTACGGAAAGCGTGACAGCAACCACAGCCGTCTGAATAATGATCTTGGGAAGCCGAACGACCCGGCCACTGAGGAATTGTTCCGGTTTCTCGACCCGCTGATCTCTTCTTAGCAGCAGACAAGAATAATCGATGATTCTGAAGGCGCGTTGCGCCCCACCGAACAGTTCCAGCTGAAGAATGTGGTTCGGTTCTTTCCGTGGGGCGTCTGACAGAAACACCCCGCGGAACAGAGGACGTCGCCGATCATGCAGCAGGTTCACTCATCACCGCTGGTCGGCTGTCGCATCCTGCGAAAGGACGCGCCACGGTCAGGAAAAGGGGTCGGGAGTCTTTTTCTGGTTTGTGCTGTTCAGATATGCGCCCCGCGACGGAAAAAGACTCCCGACCCCTTTTCCGCCTTCAGTTTATCTCCGTGGGACGCCTGGCCAGGAACAGCTGGAACTTCAGATAGCGGCGCGGCGCCTGCTTTCAACGACAGACCATCGTGGGCCAGTCGAAGTTTTTATCACCCTTGAGGCACTGAACAGATGAACGACAAACTGGATCGACGCAGGTTTGTGATTGGCAGTTCGGCCTTGCTGGGTGGCGTGTTCCAGACAGCAGGTCGAACCTGTTCGGCGGAAGACCCAGATCTGACTCAGAAGCGTTTGATCCTGCTGGGAATCAACGCCCTGGCCAGAGCTCCGGAGATGAGCTATTTTGCCGACGGACACAAAGGTGCGGCCATGATTTCGGCGCACCTGATGTGCGTGGACAACAAGCTGGATGACGCTGCCGCCGCCCGGATCGTGGAATTGTTTGATCTGAACTGGGCACCCTCGAAACTCTGCCAGCCGTTTCCTGAGGCCGATCGGGTTGCGGATGCAACTGAAAAGGTTGGCCAGGCGCTGGCAGAAGGCAACGGCGTCCTGCGTGAGGTCGGACATGATGCGATATTTGCCATGCACGCAATCAAGGCTTTTCGGATGATGCCTGAAGCAGCCACGCCCGCACGCGTCGACGGAGTCTGTCAACTGCTCAGAAAAATCAAACCGTGGCGCGACATCCCGCCCGACGAATCAGTGGACCCACCACCGTTCACGGACCAGGCCGCTGCATCAAAGTTCATTCTGCAGGAAGCCAGCCATGCCATCGACCGGTTTATCGGCTTCGGTCAGGGCTTCGCGGGACACATGCTGACGTTTGGCCAGTCTCTGGTTGAACTTGCGGCGATGGGCGATGTGGAGTGGGCCGAAAGCTGCCGCACGGCGTTCCGCAAGTATGTGACGGTGACTCGCATGGGACCTCAGAAGGACGATCGCAGGATCACGGATCACAAATTCAGCAAACTGCGGCCCACCGATGCCGAATACTGGCAGAAAAGAGGTGACAAGACACTCGGCATCGGCCACGTTTTTAAATATCCGTATGCCTATTATGACCTCATCGCCCGGGCAAAAGCCCCGGAACTGGAACAGGAATTCGACAACAAGGCCTGGCACCTGTTCTGATCTCTGATGCCAGAGGACGAAAGTAGCGGCCGCGAACAAGGCACCGAAAGCCTGCGCGGCTTCCGCTACGGGCATTTCCCCAGACCTGGGCGTCTCCGGCACACCGTGCGGTGACACCATGACTCGGCTAATGACCTTCGTCATCATCCGAGCCGACAACAATCTTTCGAGCAAACTGCACATACGGCTCCGCATTCGGCAGGCTTCGTACCTCCCCCCGGTCCAAGGTATATTGATCGAAACGCAACAGCTGTCGGGCGATCGTCAAAAAAAAGCCGTCGTGACCGGGTTTTCCGCCGGCGGAACGCTGTTCTGGCCGGTTTCTGAATGAATTGCCTCGTGAAATCGCAGCGCGGCAGGTAGATTCCAGGGTTAAGTCCCGTTCCGTTCCCGTCTTGCAGACGGGACGAAGCGCCCAACCCACCCTGAACTGTGCCCACCAGCCCCTGCTCCACAGCCGACAGCACAAAGATTCGGCAGGCGGAAATCAGGTTCAGACACAGCCACCGGATCCTACCGTGCTTCGAATTCTCTTTCTCACTTCTGTCGTTCTTTCGACTTCCGCCAGGGCCGTGGCTGAAAATGACTTCAGTGCCGAAGACATTGAGTTCTTCGAAGCCAAAGTGCGACCGCTGCTGGTACAGCACTGCTACGACTGCCACAGTACTGATGCGAAGAAACTGCAGGCAGGTCTGTATGTCGACAGTCGGCAGGGCATGATCCAAGGTGGCGACAACGGACCGGCGGCCGTTCTCGGCAAGCCTGAAGAAAGTCTTCTGATTGAAGCGGTGAAGTACAAGTCGTACGAAATGCCGCCGGACAGGAAACTGTCCGACAGTGAAATTGCCGTTTTGGTGACATGGGTGGAAAAAGGCCTGCCCTGGCCGAAGGTGACGACGTCGCCGGGGCATGCCGTGGCCGAACAGAACATTGACTGGGACGAGGCCAGAAGATTTCACTGGGCCTGGCAGACGGTGCAGCGTCCTGAAGTTCCGACATCCGGCGGCAGGTATCCACATCCGGTTGACGCATTCATTGCGGCGCGGCGACACGACGCCGGAATTCAGGCGGCTCCGCCGGCAGAAGCGTCGGTTCTGGCACGACGGATTTACCTGGATCTTGTCGGTGTGCCGCCAACGCCGCAGCAGGTCTCCGCTTTCATGACCGCGGTCGCTGCAGATCGCGACAGGGCTGTGGCCGACCTGGTGGATGAGCTGCTGGCATCCCCGCTGTACGGTCAGCGCTGGGGACGGCACTGGCTGGATGTGGCTCGCTACAGTGATGGCTTCGGTGGGTTTCTGGACAACGCCGGCCTTGAGAACGCATGGCGATACCGTGACTGGGTGGTGAATGCCTTCAATCAGGATTTGCCATTCAACCGGTTTCTGGAACTGCAGATCGCGGGTGATCTGCTCGGCGACAGATTCGATGCCGTCGCCACCGGCTTTTTTGCACTGGGGCCGTCCTATCGTTCAGACGGAGGTGATCCGGACAGTGTTGCGCTGGCCAGAGGCGACACGCTGGACGACCGGGTCGACACGTTGACGCGAGGTCTGCTGGGAGTCACGGGTTCGTGTGCCCGGTGCCACGATCACAAGTTCGATCCGATTCCACAGAAGGACTATTACTCGCTGGCGGGCATCTTCAACAATACACAGGTACATCAGCTGCCGCTGTCGCCCGACGACGTGGTCGCACGATTCAACCAGCACACGGCGGCGGTGGCTGAGCTGACAAAGAAGATCAAACAGCTCAAACAGCAGGAAGACCAGAATCAGAAAGCAGCCCTGCAGCATCAGCTCGAAGAACTCAGGAAGAATGCTCCCGCCGGAATCGATCTGGCTCACACGCTGCGTGATACCGGCAGCAGTGACATGAAGGTTGCCATTCGAGGAAATCTTCGCCGTGAAGGTGATATTGTTCCGCGCCGTTTTCTGCGAGTTGTTGCAGGTGCGGAGCCGGCCGCCTTTACTGATGGCAGTGGTCGCAAAGAACTGGCCGCCGCGATCGTGGATCCACAGAACCCGCTCACCGTGCGGGTCTTCGTCAATCGAATCTGGCTGCATCATTTTGGCGAAGGCATTGTCAGCACCCCGGGCAACTTCGGAGTTCTGGGAGAACGCCCGAGCCATCCGGAGCTGCTGGACTGGCTGGCTTCGGAATTTGTCGCCGAAGGCTGGTCCGTCAAACAGCTGCACCGGCTGATGATGACGTCCGCGACCTATCAGCTCAGCAGTCAGTTTGTGGAAGCATCCTTTGTCGCCGACGGCGATAATCGTCTGCTGTGGCGCATGACTCCGCGCCGGATGGATGTGGAAGCGTGGCGAGATTCTTTGCTGGCTGTGACCGGCGAACTGGACACGACAGCCGATGGTCCGCCGGTGGACCGCATCACAGCCAGCAATCGTCGAACGCTGTACGCCAAAGTCAGCCGAAACGGCGACGTCTTTCCCTCGGACGAATTTCTCCGCCGCTTTGACTTTCCCGCCATGCGAGCCACCGTGGCGAAGCGACCGCGCAGTGTGGTGCCCCAGCAGTTCCTGTTCCTCATGAACAGTCCGTTTATGCTGGAACGGGCCAGAGCATTGGTCAGACGTCTGGAGAGCGAGGGCGAATCTCACGAACAGCGGATTCACCAGGCTTATCAGTGGCTGTTCAGCAGATCACCGTCTGACAGTGAAGTGAGTATCGGACTGGAATTTCTGTCAGCGACACCGGCTCCTGATCCTGGTCCTGATCCTGATACGTCTTCGCCGCCGCAGGTCACTCAGTGGGAGCAGTACGCTCAGACACTGCTGAGTTCCAACGAATTCATGTTTGTGAGGTAACTGCCATGTTTCATCGCCGCCCACTGCCACCATTCAGCCGTCGAGACGCCCTGGGTCGGATGGGAGCAGGCTTCGGGAGCCTGAGCCTCGCCTCACTGCTGGCTCAGTCCGAATCAGCAAGCGCCGCCAATGCCGGAAACACTGCTCTGACTTCGCCGCTGGCACCGAAACAGAGCCACTTTCCGCCAAAGGCAAAACATGTGATTCAGCTGTTCATGCCGGGCGGCCCGTCACAGGTCGATACCTTTGACTATAAACCGGAACTTGCGAAGTACGCCGGCCAGCGTCCGGAGATTGTCGACCGCAAGTCGCTGCGGAATACAAAGAACGGGCTGATGCCGTCGCCCTATCGGTTTCGACAATACGGCGAATCCGGCAAATGGATCAGCGAGATCTTTCCGCATGTGGGCGAACTGGCGGACGACATCTGCTTCATTCATTCCATGCACACCGACAGCCCGGAACACGCCGGTGCCATGATGATGACCAATTCCGGCCATCTGCAGCCCGGCCGACCCAGTATGGGCGCATGGCTGGTCTACGGACTCGGAACCGAAAATCAGGATCTGCCCGGTTTCATTTCCATGAGTCCCCGAGCTCAGCCGCGCAACAAGCTGGCCAACTGGGGGAATGCCTTTCTGCCCGGCGCCTACACCGGCACGTATGTCAACATTCACGAAATGCAGCCCGATCGCCTGCTGTCAGATCTGAAAAACAAATGGCTGCCGAAGCAGGCGCAGCGACGTCAGGCCGATCTGCTGACTCGGCTGAATCAGCTGGACCTTCAGCGGCAGCATCAGGATCAGCATCTGGAAGCCAGCATCCAGGCGATGGAAATGGCCTTCCGCATGCAGTTCGCCGTGCCGGAAGCTTTCGACACCACGACCGAAACCCAAAGCACGCTCGACATGTACGGCGATTCCGAATATGCCAAAGGCTGCCTGCTGGCCCGGCGATTGATTGAACGAGGCGTTCGCACGGTGCAGCTGTCGCTTTCCATCGACGGCTATGATATCGCCTGGGACACCGGCCATGGAAATATTGTGGACGGTCATCGCCGACTGGCTCAGGCCTGCGACCAGGGGATCGCTGCGCTGATCAGGGACCTGAAACAGCGGGGCCTGTTTGAAGAAACGCTGGTTGTCTGGGGCGGCGAATTCGGTCGAGCTCCCACATCTGAAGGTCAGAAGGGACGCGATCACGATCATTACGGCTACACCGTCTGGATGGCGGGCGGCGGCGTCAAAGCCGGCTACTCACACGGAGCAACGGATGTATTCGGTTGCTCAGCCGTGGAAGACCGCGTCCACGTGCACGACCTGCACGCCACCATTCTGCATCTGATGGGCATCGACCATGAACAACTCACGTTCCGCTACAGCGGCCGGGACTACCGCCTGACGGATGTCCACGGCAGGGTTGTAGAGGCCGTGATTGCCTGAAGATCGGCGCCGAGTGGCAGCGACCGGAGAACCGGCAGAGCCATGATTTGCGGTCGACGGAAGCTCAGAATCGATCGTCCGCCAAAGATAACAATCGTCTGCGGCGGTAATCCCGGAAGGCTCTCCGCAGGATAGCGGGGCCGGCACGACGGTCTGAACGGTTGCTGCAACATGACCGGCTCTGGCGTGGACTCCCTGTACACCGCACACTTGAATTGCTGCTGCAGAGCCGGATAAGCTCTGCGGACGGAACGGACTCAGGATCGTCAGGTTGATCCACAGTCCATGTTGAGTGGCAGAGAAGGGATTCCCATGCTTAAATCGGCCAGAAAAAAGTCCACCGAGGCTCTGATATCAGCCTACGAACAACTGTCCGATGTGGCGAAACATGTGCTGCATCTGCTTGCTGTTTACGACGAACAGATTTCACGGACGGAGATTGCGAAGCTGTCGGGCCGGGTCGGATGGACGGATACCAATAAGAAAAGTCTGAGCACAGTGTCATTACAAGCTCCCCTCCAGCAACTGGAGAACGCCGGTTTTGCCAGATCCGGTAGCTATTCACGGTGGGACGTTGTGGAATCGGTCAGAGATTTCGCCGTCCAGCAGGCCATTCATGCGGGGACATTTGGTCGCATTGCCAAAGTGATTGATGCGAAGCGGAAGCGGCGGCCTGCCACAACCTGGGGCTCCCCCGATTTGCGAGAAGCCCGACGCGACACGCGAATTGCGTTCTATCGTGGCGATCTGACGACATTTCGGCAGCAATTCGACTATGCAGTCAAGGGAGACCAGAACTTTCGCCTGCTGCACCCGTTCGACACAGAGATCTTCGAACAGATTGATCCGGAACTCAAAGGTGGCTGCCTGACTAGTGCGGTCTGGGCGGCTGTGCTGAATGGTGAAGGGTCCGCGTCCGTGCTGGAATTCGCCGAAGCCTGGCTGGCGACACGGACGCAGCCGACGGACGTCGAAGAACACGCGCGACTGGCGCTGGCAATCGCGCGCGGCGACCTGCACTCGCTGGATCGGCTCGCGAAGCAAAGTGGCTTCGATCAAAGTGCGGCGGCCGGGTGTCGAGCATTCCTGATCGGAGACTACGATACGGCGGAGCAGTGTCTTGACGCAGAGCATGCTCGATTGAAGAAGAGTTCGCGCAAACGCAATGTCGTCCTGCCCGACTTTTGCGGTCTGTTCCACATGCTGCTGAAGCTGCGGCATCGAACGCCAGCCACCGGAGCCCTGATAGCATCGATGCAGGCTGCAGCAAAGACTGCATGGCGTCCGGAATTCGTTTCATCAGCGCAGCTTGTCCTTGTCGCGTCAAAGTACGACCAGACCCCTGAGGCAATGACCCGCGATCGGCTGCAGAATTCGTTCGCTGCTACCGCGATGAACAACGACGAAATGGGTTTTGTTGTTGGTGCGTATCTATGGAAGTGGTTTCTGAGCGACGGCAGATCAAAATCAGAACGGTGCACTTCCGTCACCCGGGCCGCGAAAGTACTCAAGAAACTGGGGCTCACCTGGCTGGCCGCCTTTATGGAAGACGCCGCCGCATGCATAACAACGGCCGAGGGTGATATTGCTTCCAGCAGACTTCACGCAAAGACGGGCACAAAACCGATCATCACGCTGCTGCAGCCGGAACCAGTGTGGAAACGCACGCTCAAAGCTATCGGGCAGTTGATTCAGGAAGATTCCTGCAATGCTCCCGCCGAAACTTCGGTTGCTCACGCTGAGCGTCTGATCTGGGAATTGACCTGCAGCACAGTGGGTGGATGGGTCGACGCGAAACCGTTTATCCAGAAACGGACCGCTCGCGGCTGGACCAAAGGTCGACCGGTCGCCCTGTCTCGACTGTACAATGATTCGGAGAGCACGGAGTTCGAGTTTCTGACAGACGAAGATCGTCGATTGTGCCGCGCGATTGAGTGTCAGACGGAAAAGAATCGTTACGGCTATACCGAAACAAGATACCATTTCGAATTCAGCCGCGCGATAACGGCCCTGATCGGGCACCCACGCCTGTATGCTCCCGGCAACCGCGAAACCACCATCGACATCGTGGCCCGCGATCCTCAGCTGGTCGTGCAGAAAGAAAAGACTCACGTCACGCTGCAGATCGAGCCGTCAGTGCCCACAGGTGATGGCGTGGCTGTTCTTGAGGACGGTCCTGATCGGCTGACAGTGGTAACGTTCACGGCTGATCAGAGCCGGCTGGCCGGTCTGCTGCAGGACGGTCTGGTCGTGCCGGCAGACGCAGCGGACCAGGTGATGCAGACGGTGCAGTCGATTGCTCCGTTGATTTCGGTTCAGTCTGACATCAAAAGCAGTACGATCGCCGACGCCACAAAGGTGAACAGCAACAGTCGCCCCCATCTGCAGCTGATTCCGTATCAGTCCGGCCTTCGCGCTGAATTCTTTGTGCGTCCTATCGGCGACGGGCCGTTCTATCGCCCCGGCGAAGGTGGCGCCAGTGTGTTCGCGTCGGTTGGGGGCCAGTCCTTTTCTGCCGCGCGCGACCTGGCGATGGAAAAGTCTCAGATGAACGAAGTCATCAGCCGCTGCGATGCGCTGGCAAGCCGCTTCACTGACGACGCTGTCGAATTTCATTTTCCAACCACGATTGAGGCACTGGAGCTGATGGTCAGCCTGGAGCCGCTGGTCGAATCGAATGCGGTGGAAGTTCACTGGCCGCAGGGGAAGTCTCTGACGCTCGCCGGGCACGTATCTTCGTCGCAGTTCCGGGTTCACATCCGTAAGGATCGCGACTGGTTTGCAGCGTCCGGAAAACTGACCGTCAACAGGGATCTCGCGCTGGACATGATGCAGCTGATGGAACTGCTCAGCGCCAGCCCCTCCCGCTTTGTGAAACTGGATGACGGCCGTTATCTTGCCCTGACCGAACAGCTTCGCCGGCGGATTGAACAGTTTTCGGCCTTTGGAGATCCAGGCCGGGGCAAAGTACGCTTTCCGGCGATTCGCGCGGCTGCCTTTCTGGAGACTGATGATTCCGGCGACGAGGAGGCCATGCGCGTCCGGTCGGATGCTCACTGGAAGAAATGCCTTGAACGCATTCGAGCGGCCGGGCAACTCAGACCGGAGCTGCCAAAGACACTGCAGGTCGACCTCCGCGATTATCAGCGCGAAGGATTCGACTGGCTGTGCCGACTGGCTCACATGGGTGCTGGCGGGTGCCTTGCCGATGATATGGGCCTTGGCAAGACCATTCAGGCCCTCGCACTGCTGACAGCACGCTCCGCAGACGGCCCGGCACTGGTGGTCGCCCCCGCCTCGGTCGGGTTCAACTGGGTCAGCGAGGCAACGCGGTTTGCACCGACTCTGAATGTGCAGCTGTTTGGCCCCGGTGACCGCGACGAAATATTCAGGAACATCGGTCCGCGGGACGTGATCGTCACAACCTACGGACTGCTGCACAGCGAATCGGCGCGGTTCCACGATGTCCACTGGCACACCGCGATTCTGGATGAAGCTCAGGCGATCAAGAATGCCGCGACACAGCGTTCGCAGACAGCCATGGGACTCACGGCCGACTTCCGCATGATCATGACCGGTACACCGCTGGAAAATCATCTGGGCGAACTCTGGAACCTGTTTCAGTTCATCAACCCCGGCCTGCTGGGCACGCTGGAACAGTTCAACCAACGCTTTGCCATCCCCATCGAACGCGACGGCCAGAGTTCTGCACGAGCGAACCTGAAACGGTTGATCCAGCCGTTCATTCTTCGCCGGACAAAATCTCAGGTACTGAAGGAACTGCCTTCTCGCACGGAAGTCACGCTGCAGGTGGAACTCAGTGATGACGAGATAGCTCTGTACGAGGCCCTGCGGCGCAAGGCCATCGAAACCCTGGCAAAGGAAACAGACAAACGCGGTGAACATCTGCGGATTCTCGGACAGATCATGAAGCTGCGCCGTGTCTGCTGTCATCCCGACCTTGTGGCGCCCGAAGCAGGTGTGAAGAGTTCGCGGCTCGAATTGTTTTGCAGCACGCTGGATGAACTTTTGGCAAACAATCACAAAGCACTGGTGTTCAGCCAGTTCGTGGATCACCTGACCATCCTGCGCGAGGAACTCGAACGCCGACAGATACCATACCAGTATCTTGATGGCAGCACGCCGACCGGCGAACGAAAGAAACGCGTCGAAGCCTTTCAGAACGGCGAGGGTGATGTGTTCCTGATCAGCCTGAAGGCAGGCGGCAGCGGCCTGAATCTGACGGCCGCAGACTATGTGCTGCACATGGATCCGTGGTGGAACCCGGCCGTCGAGGATCAGGCGTCCGACCGGGCTCACCGCATCGGCCAGAAACGTCCCGTGACGATCTACCGGTTCGTGGCTCAGGGTACCATTGAAGAACGCATTGTCGATCTGCATGCTCAGAAACGCGATCTCGCCGACAGCCTGCTCGACGGTTCCGACATCAGCGGAAAACTGTCGGCGCAGGAACTGCTCTCGCTGATCACATCGTGACGGACATTCCGCAGAGATTGCTGCTCTGGTACGACGTACGAGCGAAGTAGTGCCCGCTTTTCCACCCATCGCGACTCCAGCCTTGTGTTCAATTGACACAGGCCCGAAGCCGCGTGATCATCGGAATACCTTCCACGCGATGAATTGCGGCACGCCGACATTCACCCGTGCGACTTTGCACGATCCGCCTGCCATCTGGAAACAATGAATGACCACCTTCAGTGAATTGCTTGCCCAGGACGTGATGAGCTCGCCGGTGATTTCGACATCACCTGAATCCGGAATTGACGAGCTGGAACAGGAATTTGTGCGACACGGCGTCAGTGCGATGCCCGTCGTCCAGCAGCGGAGGATCGTCGGCATCATCAGTCGCAGCGACCTGATGCAGGTGCCGGTTCTGGCGGCGGCCATTGAATCTGCCGTCGTGGCCGCTGGAATTTCCGGCCAGCCAGAGCCGTCATTCCGGGTCAGTGACCTCATGACACCCGATGTCGTCGAGTGTTCACCTGATACGAGACTGGCACTGGTCGCCGCCGACATGGTGGAACGCCATGTCCACCACGTTATTGTGATCCGAGACAACGAGCCGGTGGGCGTGATCAGCAGTCTCGACATCGTAAAGTTGACCGTCTAGCAACGTGTCCGATGCTCGCCAGCCCGAGGTCAGAAAAAGGGGTCGGGTTTCTTGTTCTGATCAGTGCTAGTCAGAAATACGCCGTGACACAGAAAAAGAAACCGGCCCCCTTTTCGTTTTCAACAAAGCCTGGCACCTGTTCTGACGGATGAGTCACGATTCCGTGGTGTCGGTGTCGGTGTCGACGAACAGAAACAGCCGCTGGCCGCACTGGTCCAGCGGGCTCCGCAGGCAGACGTTCAGGACAGAAGTTCCTGCACCACTCGCCCGTGAACGTCCGTCAGACTGACGTCACGACCACCGAAGCGAAAGGTCAGTCGCTCGTGGTCGATACCGAGCTGGTGGAACACGGTGGCGTGAATATCCTGAATCAGCAGCGGACTGTCGACGACGCTGTTGCCGAATTCGTCGGTGGTGCCGAATGCGGTTCCTTTCCTGAAACCGCCGCCGGCCAGGAAAATGGAATAGCCGTTCACGTGATGGTCTCGTCCGACGGCGTCGTGAATCGCCGGGGTATGAGGCGTACGGCCCATTTCGCCGCCCCAGATCACGATCGTTTCATCCAGCAGCCCGCGCTGCTTCAGATCCCTGATCAGAGCCGCGACCGACTGGTCGGTGATCATGGCGTTTTCACCATGATGCTTCACCAGTTGTCCATGCTGGTCCCACGGTGAATTGTTGACGTGAGTCAGGGGGCACGTGATTTCGACAAAACGAACGCCGCTTTCAACCAGCCGGCGGGCTCGCAGACATTGCGTCGCATAATACGCCTGATAGTCGTTCTGGCTGTCGACGCCGTACATCGACTGAATGTGCTGTGGTTCTTTCGACACGTCGGCGATCGTCGGAATCGACGTCTGCAGCAGGAATGCCTTTTCGTAGTTCCGGATGGACGCTTCGATTGATTCGGCGATGCTGCTGGATTCAGCAAACCGCGAATCCTGTTTTCGCAGCAGATCCAGTTTGTGCCGCTGAATGGCCCGGCTGTCGGACGGCAGAATGTTGTCGACCGGTGTTCCCCTGGCTCGCAGCATGGTCGCCGCGTGATTGGCGGGCAGGAAGGAACTTCCGAAGTTCTCAAAACCTCCGTTTGGAATCCAGTCGTTGTTCAGCAGCACATAGCCGGGAAGGTTTTCGTTGTCCGACCCGAGGCCGTACGACGTCCATGAGCCCCAGCTGGGAGCTCGACCGGTTTCTCGACCGGTATGCATCAGCAAGGCCTGCTGACCGTGCAGCGGCTGTTTGCCCACCAGTGACCGGACGACGCACAGGTCATCGGCCAGTTCTGCAATGTGGGGCAGCAGGTCGCTGATGGGCAGTCCGCTCTGACCGCGATTGCGAAACTTCCAGCGTGCTCCCAGCCACACGCGTCCCGCGGCGCTTTGCGACAATACAGAGACATGATCCGGCCCGATCGGTTTGCCTTCCTGACGCGTCAGTTCCGGCTTGGGATCGAATGTGTCGACGTGACTGGGGCCGCCGTCCATGAAACACAGAATGACGTGTTTTGCTCTGGCCGCATGATGAGCCACCGACGCAGCCACGCTTTCACGCGACAGAAGCGATGAAAACGCAAGCATTCCAAAGCCCATTGAAGCACTTTGAAGAAATTGACGTCGGTGGGTAAGCATCTGAAAGTTACCTGAGGTGGATAAATTCCTTGCAGTTGAAAATCGTGTGAGCGACGTCGGTCCACAGCTGTGCATCCGTCATGATGCGGTCCTGAGTCACGTTTCGCAAGCGGGCCAGTTCATTCAGGGCGTGCAGCCATTCGTCCATTTCGGCCGCCGAAATCGTGCGGGAAAACGCGCGGGACAGCATGCTTTCCAGGCGGCACGCTGACGTGGGGGACTCGTCCGCGACGATGGCGTTTCCCCAATAACACGCGACGTCCTTCACAAACGGATCGTTCAGCAGTGTCAGCGCCTGAGTCGGGGTGTTCGTGAGATCACGTCTGCCCGTCGGCAGCTTCGGGTCCGGCTGATTGAATGTGGCCAGAAATCTGGCCGGTTCCATGATCGTGACTTTGGTGTAGATCATTCTGCGGCCGTTGCCATCAAGCGGGCCTGAGAACAGTCGCTTCATTTCGTCTTCGGATGTTCGATAGGGATTGTGGGGCGGCCCGTAAAGACTGCGGTTCAATCGTCCGGAAACGGCCAGCATCGCATCGCCGATGCATTCGGCTTCAAGCCGTCGCGTGGAAAAATGATGCAGCAGACGATTTTCGGGATCGGCGTCGACCGCAGCGGGCGCGGTGACTCCTGATTGCTGCCATGCCTGAGTCAGAAGAATCTCACGTACCAGAGTTTTTGTTGACCATCCATGTTCCACAAACCGAGCGGCCAGCCAGTCCAGCAGTTCCGGGTGCGACGGAGTTCCCCCCAGCTTCCCAAAGTTGCTCGGCGTGTCCACCAGCCCCTGGCCAAAGAGCCATTGCCAGATTCTGTTGACGTAAACTCGAGCTGTCAGCGGATTGTCGCTGCTGGCAACCCGTTGCGCCAGCTCCAGGCGGCCGCTGCCGGATGACGTGAATGTCGCCGACTCTTCATCGTCGCTGGTCAGCAGCCGCAGGTAGCCACGCGGAACGGCGTCGCCGAGTTCGTAGTAACTTCCACGAACATTCAGCCGGTAGTTTACACCGGGATCACAATCCACCATGCTGTTGACCGTCCGAGGCGACTGCAGCTTTGATTCGCACTCGCGGTATTGCTGAACCAGTGCCTGCAGCTCGGGGTGACCGGCCGATTTCGTCACCCAGGAGGTCTGCAGCAGGTTATTCAGAACCTGAATCTGCTCAGGTGTTGATTTCCCGTCCCGCCAGCTCTGCACGATATCGACAAGCCAGCGCTGATAAAGGTTTGCAGCTTCCGCCTTCGATGCCGGCGTACCGGACTCAAGCAGTTTCAGAAACGCGGTCAGTCGTTGTTTCGGTACGACAGCCTTCTGACTTCCGAAGACCTGAGACACGGCAAACCAGCTGTTTGGATCGGCGATCATTTCGTCCGTGAGTTTCGTCCCCAGCCCCCAGCGTGGCGGGAAGTTCGGATTACTGGTTTTTGTCGCAAACTCGAAATAGATCCGACGTTGCGGTTGATCTGAAAACGTGCTTTCCACTTTCCAGTGATAAGCCGAGTTCGCGTAGTAGGTCTGCTTCTCACACAGGAACGCGTTGTCGATGACCCGGCGGAACGCTGACAGGTCGTTGCCGGCCGCCAGGATCGCGACGTGTGGATGCCTGATGTCATGCAGCAGAGGAGAACGCAGCGCTCCGTTCAGCCGCGACGATAAACCGGACGTCGCGACTCCCGGCAGAAACACGGACTGAATGAATGTGTCACCCGACTGCACCTGAAAGTCACCGGATCGGACGACTTCCAGCCCGGGTCCGTCGGTCGTCCAGTCGTCCGGAATGCCCTGCCCGAAGTCCGCCAGCAGTGTAAAGCTGGCGTCATTGAAAGCCTTTGCCTCTGCGTCGGCTTCGGCAATTGTCTGTCTTAGCTCCGTCCATTGACGAGCCAGTGCTTCGTCCGGCAGTTTGTGGATTTCGTGCCACGGATGGTTGATGTCACCGATCGGCAGTGGCGTCGGTGGCTGAATTGCGTCCAGCGTCGCGGGCGTCATATTCTGCTGCAGATCCTTAACCCAGACGTCGGCGACGGCATGACGCAGTTCAGCCTTCAATCGTCTGAGTCTGGTCAGCGTGTCGGCCTGACGATTCGGCAGATCGACCGTTGACGCAATCCATCGGGCACTCATGAAGACGCCGGCCAGAGCGTAGTATTCCTGCTGAGAAATCGGATCCAGTTTATGATCGTGACATCGAGCGCACGCGATCGTGATCCCCTGAAAGGCTTTCGAAAAGGCGTCGATCTTGTTGTCGATCATTTCCTGGTGGATACCTTCAAAGCTCAGACTGTCGCCGTGGCGGTGCTCTCCCAGATGGTAGAACATCGGGCCGATCGCCGATTCGTTCAGCTGCAGCTGGTCGTTCACACGAGGCTTTTCAAGCAGGTCCCCCGCCAGCTGTTCGCGGATAAGCTGGTCGAAGGGAACATCCGCATTGAACGCCCGGATCAGGTAGTCGCGGTAACGCCAGGCTCCTCTGGCGGGAACATCCCATTCGTAACCATAGGTGTCTGTGTAGCGAACAACGTCCATCCAGTGACGGGCAAACCGTTCGCCAAAGTGTTCCGAACTCAGATATTTCTGAATCAGCTGTTCCCACGCGTCTGTTCGTTCGTTGGTGGTAAACGCCGTCACATCTTCCATCGACGGAGGCAGTCCGGTCAGTGTGTAGGCCAGGCGTCTGACCAGGACCTGCCGATCTGCTCTGACGGCGGGTTCAAGCGAATGCTGTTGCAGTTTTCTGAGCAGGAACCGATCGATGGGACTATGCTGCCAGCGGTGGTGCTGGTCATCGACGTGGGTCTTCGGCGGAGTGACGATTTTCAGTGGCTGAAAACTCCACCACTGTCGTCGCGTCTCAAACGCCTGCTCCTGAATTTTCTGCGCGACGGTGTGTGCGTCGGCTGCCTGATCGCGAGTATCAGCGGCGCCCAGTTGAATCCAGGTAACAAAGGCTGCGATGGTCGCGTCATCGAGCTTCTTCTTTGGTGGCATCTGCAGAGATTCATGCCGAATGGCCTGCACCAGCAGACTCTGGTCGACGTGAAACGGAACCACCGCCGGGCCGCTTTCACCACCTCGGCGAATGGACGGACGTGAATCGAGCAGCAGTCCTCCACCGGGCTCGGCGGCCGCAGCGCTGTGGCATTCGTAGCAATAAGTGATCAGCGCCGGACGAATCTTCTTTTCGAAAAACTCAATGCTGCTTTCGTCGGCACTGGCAGCGTGAGTACCGCCCGGCAGGATGCAAATCAGAATCAGCAGGCTTCGAATCATGCACCTACCCTAACGAAAAGGAATCGCACCTGAAAGCGAATTGCTGTGACCAGAACGTGCGATTCCTGCCCGCCTGGCGCCGCTGTTTCATGGCACCGCTGTTTCGTGCCGCTGCTTGCGATCTTCAGTCAAGTGATTTTCAGCCAATACATGCCCCTGGCAGGCTTTTGCCGCTTGCCGCGATAAAGACGGGTCAGAAAAATCGTCAACCGGGCGAAGCGAAAGTCGGATCAGGTGATTCTTCAATGCATGGATCCCGCGAAGGCGGTGGAAGGCTCGCCTGCATGATCGGGGACAGACCGCAGGGCAGCAGACTTCGCGGCAATCGTCAATCGCCCATCAGGAATGCCATCGTCTCAGGCATCCAACCGCGGCACGATCGTCACTGATTGTCGGAAATCACTCAGGTCAGTTGGTCCCGAATTCGCAACAGATGTCCCAGGTAGCTCCAAATTCCTGATCGCGTGCGTCTACTCTGACTGTCACGATCGGCTGGATTCAGCTGCACAACTGCTTCGGTTGGTCTCACCGACGCGAGGTGAACAGGTTGCTCCATTGCTTGCGGTCACGCCCTCCTGAGTCATTCAGACCTGACGCGAGGCAGTCATGTTGACAACGCATTGTGATGAGGTTGGGAGTGGTTTTGAATAGAATTGATGCTGCATGGGTCTGGCGGAACGACGCAGCACCGGTAACACTGGAAAGAAACCCAGGATACGCAATGGATGGCGTCGGTACTTGGCTTTATGAAACCCGACCATGGCGATGTGCAGCGCCGAATAGTTGAATGTCTGGTATCGGCGATCTTCCAAGTCCAAATCTTATGCGGACAAATCCCGATTGCCGATTAACGGGTCGGCGAATTCGTGTCGCTGCTGCGATCTGACGTTCCAATCCTCGGCGTTTAATTCGACTTCCTGTTGACAATGATGAAGTTACATACAATTCATCAGTTCGGCCAGACAACCTTGCGAGGTCAGCTTCGCGGGGTAGTGGCTCTTTCAGCTTGGAATATGGTGTCACAACACACCACGGTTTGGATTCGATCATGTCCGCCCATACCTGATCATTGTCGGCATTGGAAGAACCGTGATGCCCCACCTTCACCATCTGCGACTTCTTCTTCGGACGGAAAGGTGACTGTAGCACGGCCTTCCATCCGACCTGCGGTTGAGGGCAATCTTCCAGATCCGCTTTCAGCAGAATATCGATCGGCCCTGCTGATACCTGTAGAGCAACTGATAAATCGTTCGGGCTAAATCGCCGAAACTTTCGAGTTGGCATATCCGTGCACAATTGTCTTGCCAGATTCGACAACGTGGCCTGAATGGTTGCAGCCGAGGGGCTCAATGCCTGAACCGAGACCAGATCGCAAAAACCGCCTTGATAAAGACGGGAACCGTCACTCGCGAGCATGTCGGGAATGTGCCTCTGACGTCCCGATTCCAATTTATCGTCCAGAATCGTGGCAAATTCCGTCGCCGTCGAGGTTGCCTTCACCAACTTATTACGTTCCTCTACCTCTAAAATCAAACTGAAAAACTGACTTGGCTCAAGGGCTCCGGAGATTACAAAAAACGCATCGGGACAGCGTCGAACAAGCTTGGACAATCCCGCGACATGATCGTCATGCCAGTGCGTGGCAAGGATTCCTCGCACAGCTTTCTTCGGGTCGACACCCATTGCATCAAGATAATCGGTAACCACCGGCGACTTCGAACCCGCGAACACGCACGAATCCACAACGAACCACTCCCCGTTGCCGAAATGCATTAGAATGCATTCACCGACGCCGGGGCCAAATAATGTCAACTCGAACTCATCGGCAGCAGGTGGCGATCCAAGGTTTTCAAACAGTTGGGAGGAGTTCACGAAGTTTTGCCACCTTCCCGGCGATCTCAGACTTTTGCTTCCGAGTCAGTCGTGGAGTACGTCGGAGGATGAATTCGGACACATTCAGAATTTGGCCGCTCTGCTTCTGGCGGTAGCCCATACTCCAGTAAAACACCGCTCCCTCGATTAGTAAGGGTCGGTCATAAGCATTGAACTGGCGCAGGAAAAGTTCTGCGTACTCACTCGGCTTGGACTCATCTGTCAGATCGTGTATTTCACAGCAGACAACTTCGTCATCCTTTTCCAGAACCACACATTCCCACTGCTGAAGCAGCACTTTTCTATCGGCCTCCAACCGAATCCCGATATCGGATTTCTTAACTGGCTTCGGAGTGGACAACGCAGGAGCGGCGGATGTGTCTGCTGCCGATTGGTCCTGAGCAGGCACTGGTTCAGTGTCTTCGATAGCTCGCCGACTCGGTGACAACAGCCACCAGTCGCTTCGTTCAAGCTTCTGTGTTGCAGGACTCGAGTCCGATTCTGCAAGCGGCGAGTTAGTAGACATGTCTGTTTTCGTGTTGAGCGTGGCAGTCATCAGACAGCCTCCGTTTCGATTCGGCATCTTTCAATCAATGTCGTCGCAGCGTTCTGAGAGTAGGACAGGAAAGCCTTCCAATCGTTGTTCAAAATCTGAATGGCATCACTAATTCTTACGGCAATCGGCTTGTGGTCTTCGTTCTTCAGGCTGTAGTGCTGGTTGACAGCTATCAGAATGCCGTTTTCAACCCCGCCCGCTGGCTGCACCCGAATAGAAACCTTTTCCGCATTGCACTCCTTGCGTTGACCCTCCATAGCCACGATCCGCATCCCCGGCGACTCAATGATTCCATCCCATTTGGCCTTCGGTGCCAGCTGATGACCGATACTGTGCCAAAGATCTGGGTCTTCAAGCCGAAATCGCATATCTCGATTGAGCCCGATCGCCGTTAGCGGCGTGTGCTCCAGAATTGTGAATGTGTTCACAACTAAGTCCCTCAGGCTCAATGCCCGAGAGGGATCCTTGGTAGTGAGGCCGAACCGATGTCGTTCAATCTGAAAATGGACTTCATTCAGAACAAATGCCGAGATTTCATCACTGCACAGCAAGTCTTTGACATCATTGACTTCTTCACGAGCAATCAGTTCGTTGTCCGCGTACCAAAGGGGATGGAAAATCTGCGGATTGAAGCTGCCGAGAATTACTACAGCGAAAACGTTCTGTTCGGGCTCTAACGGGGACACTGGCATCAGCAAACCTTGTTTTCACAAACGTCAACGCGGGCGCTTCGGTGGCGGTTGACGACGACACGGTAGAGAATATCGCGTGGTTTAGCCAACAATTCACTGTTTTTCCTTAGAATTAGGGTCGCCGAAACTCGGACACCTCAACGAACACAGAAAATCCGCAGTTTTGGCCGAGCTCATGGCGTCTTTTAACAGAATAGCCCGTTGGGGCTCGTCTCTTCGGTTGATTTTAGCGAGGCGGGAATTCGGGAAACACATTTGCCACACTTCCGTAATTGACGATCGGAAACTAGCGACAGGCATGGTTAGCCGGACGGTGCCGTGCTTTGCCTCTCGTTCGTCGTAACTCACTTCCAGAAATGCACTTGTGACGCATTCGCCCATTCCCAATTCCACGCCATACCGATTCTCCGCAAACTAAACGCAGGTTCAGAATGGGAAGGGCGTCGCTCGCTCAAGACGAACCGTCCTGAGTCCCAATCGCTGTTACGTTGAATGTGGCAAGTTGGAGTAACTCAGCGCGCGTCGGTGGTGTCGGACGATAAAGGCAACCGTAGATGTCGCTCAAAGAAACTGCAAATACAGTGCTCCGCATGATCGAGACTGGGAGCTATGAGGTCGATGGTCAGACGGTGCAGATCGAAATTGAACAGACGCGGTGCCTTTCTTCAAAAGGCGCGGAACTGGCGCGTACCTAAAAGTCCCATTCCTCGTTTCCGTGATCACAGCGCCAGCGCCCAACAGCGGACCGTTCCTGCGCAATGAGCAAGGTTCTACAGACGAACTGAAGGCTACGTTTCTTCGGCGATGGAAGAACGTGCTTCGTATTGCCCGCGACCAGAACATTTCACACTTGTTGCTTGGTGCCTGGGGATGTGGTGCTCTTGGCGGGGATCCCGTGATGGCATCCGAAACAGCCAGGGAAGCAATCCGCTCGGAGGGGGGAGGAATCATCGGGATTGTCTTCGCGATTCCTGGTAAGGGGCGACAAAGCAAAGAAAACCTTGACGCGTTTAGGGCGACATTCAGATGAATCGCGTTGCCGTTCATTGCCATATTCGACAGCTGAAACCGCTTGTGCCTTAACGATGCAGGACAGCAACCCGACAGTCGACGTTCAGAACCTGAGTCCCGTTTGCGAGTTCCGCGAACGGTTTATGCCAATGCGCGTGGCCACGAATGAGTAGCGTTGAACTCAGACGTTCAAGGGCCTGTCGAATGATTGGTGAGCCTCGTTGGCCTCGCTCGGGGTCATCCGGTCCGTCGTGCATGACGAGAATGTCCATCGTATCTGAGACAAGCGCCTCGATATGTGCGGCGAAGTCGTCATCGGTTTTGCGATTTGGCTTTCTGGGATTTCCGACAATGCCGCCGATGCCCGCGACGTTGACGCCATCCAACACGGCGGATTCGCCATCAAGATAGTGAGCGTTACCTGCCAGACGATTCGATGGGGCAACAGAGCATCCAAACATGTCATGGTTTCCTGCGACGCCGACAACCCATTTGAATCGCCTGCCAAATGCCTGCCAGACGGAAGTGACATCGCCTGAGCCTCCCCGTTTGTCGAGGTTCGGAACGGTGTAGAAGTCTCCGGCCAGGATGACGCCCACTCGTTCCGGGATGATGTTCAGTTCCGGAAGCAGTTCAACTGCAAGTCGCTTCGGCAGAACCTCGCCCAGGAGTCGTGGCGGTCCTCCGATTCCGTCTTGAAATCGTTCCCGACCCTGCAGATCAGCCGTGGCGATTATGGCATCAAGATCATCAGGCAGGCCTGACAGCTGGCCAGCATGAACAGGCAATCGATCGACGTAAAATGATCCTTGTCCCCGGCCTGCATTGAGGAACGGGATCTCCGAAACGGGTTTGTTGTTGAATGACGTGATTCTCATCTTATCAGCGACAATTGGACGGGGCTCCAGGTTCGCCAGACGGTCGTCCTGCAGTCCTCCACACGCAGAACCACCCCTGGTCCGATTGCTCGAACCAGGGGTGTCGATTTTCACCGTTAATGACGGTTACAGCAGGTTGACCACCTTGTCGGCCAGGCCCTTCTCGCCCATGACGATGTTGAGCTTGCCGGCAGCGGCGATCTTCTCCAGGACTTCCAGTTCCCGCAACCGCATCAGGACCGGGTTGTCCGCCAGCAGCCTGGCCGTGTTGGCCTGCGACCGCATGGCAGCCGTTTCCTCGCGGCGCGAGATCAGGTTGGCCTCGGCCGCCTTGCGGGCTTCCGTGACCTTGTTCATCAGGTCCTTCATGTCGCCCGGCAGGATCACATCCCTGATACCGACCGAAGCGATCTCCAGACCGAGTTCACCAGCCCGACGACGAACATTTTCCTCGATCTCCTGCGCAACGGCATCCTTTTCCGTCAGGAACAGATCGAGTTCGCGGGCACCGATCACGCTCCGCAGAACGAGCTGCGTTTCGCGGTACAGTGCCTGTCGCACATCGTCCGTCTGGCTGACCGCCTTGCGGGCGTCGACGATCTTGTAGGTCACCACGGCGTTGAGCCGCAGCGTCACCTTGTCGGCCGTCATGATGTCCTGACCACCGACGTCGACCATCGTCTCACGCAGGTCGATCTCGACGACCCTGGCTTCAGACTGTCCCTTCCAGAAGGCGTACAGACCCGGAGCCAGTGTGTCGATGTACCGACCGTCGATGAACAGAACGCCCACGCGGTCACGGTTAACCGCGCAGACATCCAGCACGCGCTGCGCCATTGGCGACTTCGCGATGACCTTCAGTTCATCGTGCTCGAACCGCACGTTGCGGGCGTCGACCACCTCGACACGGACGGTCTTCTGTCCGGTCCAGTAGGCGTACAGCCCGGCCGGGAGGACATGGCTGAAGCGGTTCTCGATCCAGACCAGCGCCCGCTCGTGGTCCTTCAGGTCCAGCACGACTGCGCGGTCCTTCAGCGCACCCGACTTGACGATCAGGTCGAGCTTCTCGTGGACCAGCCACGGATCACGCTGGGAAACAACATCTACGCGGACCTTGCCGAGCGGATCAAAGAACCAGCGGGTTCCGGCCTCGACCAGTCCCCGGAATTCTCCATCCCGGAACAGCAGTCCCATCTCGTAGCTGCGAATCTTGTAACGCTTGAAAATGAACATCCTTCACCTCCCTTATGCTTTGCTCGTATGATGACTCATTAGGTGTTAACTTGGTTCAGTTGTTTTCTTCGGAGACGAGCATGAAATTCCGGCTGCTGAAAGCTCGTCCCAAGACGCTACTTGAATGGCTGGTCGTTGCAGCTATCGTTGCGATCCTTGCTGCACTTCTGATTCCTCCAGCGAAGTGGGCATCGAGTGGGTCGGTAACCATCCCGGTCGACGTTGTTGTATTCGATGCCCATTCAGCGAAGCCGATCGAAGGCGCGTTCGTTGCAATCGTCCGGGCACCGCCAGCGTCCGGTGAGTTTGAGTTGAACGAATATCAAGAAGGGCTTTCAAACGGTTTCTCAGCAATTCACGAGATTGGAGTGCAAACAGACGTGTCTGGTCTCGCGACTATCGATCAGGAATTCCGAACGGGTGCCAACCATGAGAGACCGATTTCCCACGCACACACTCGATGGTATTGGGTACTCGTTTCTGCCGACGATTACGGAAGCGTCGCTGTGCCTCTTCGTTACGAGTCAATGGCCACAAAAGAACTCAAAACGCAGGGTAGATTTCCCGCATACGTGGGATTGATTCATACCAGTTCAAAATGACCTTCCGAAGGCAGAGCGTTCGCCGATCACATGGACGATCGCGGAGTGCGATTGAGCGACCGCTGACAGCGGTGTCCAGGTCCTTCCACTTGGATGATCCCTTTCCGAACTCCCGTGAGAGGCCGGTCCGGTGAACCTCGTCGCTTCCGTTCCCTTCAACCGCTGTCGGCTGAGCGCGGTATCCACGCACTACAAGGCGTCGCCGCATGCTGCCAGGGCACGGCCCTGGACCGGGTGCCTTCGCACCGCTTGCGCGGAGCTCCGGCGAGTGATCCAGAACACATGCCCCAGCTGATCAAAACGGACGTCTGCCTCCTTCAGGCATTGTGAGACGCTATGCAGCGTCGCCAGCTTAACAGGCTGGTGCCGGGTACTATCCGGCTCGTGGGTGTTGGTACGGGAGTCGAACCCGCAACTTCCAGATCCATAATCTGGTGCTCTGCCATTGAGCTAACCAACGTCGATGTTCCCTGGTCAGATCCCATTCACGGAACAGGCAGTGCCAAACCCTGCCGGGTGACCTGCATGCCGCTGGACAGACAACATCAACGACCTTCCATTCAAAGAGACGCCGGTGGGAGTCGAACCCACTTGAGACTGCTTTGCAGGCAGCCGCCTAACCGTCTGGCTCCAGCGTCAGTGAAAAAGTGTTCCCGCCAGGAATCGAACCTGGTCTTCGACCTTCGCAAAGTCGCGTGCGAATCCGGCACACTCCGAGAACTGGAGAAGTTTGAAGTTCAAAGTGTGAAGTGAGAAGATGGGCGTGACACATCTTTCTCCTGTTGAGTTCGCATGCGATGAAATCGGATTTACCAGAACGAACATTCGCGTTTGCTGAGCGGATCGTTCGTTTGTGCTCTGTGCTGGAAGGGAACGGGCGAGTTTCGAGTACTCTCGCCAATCAATTGCTCCGCGCAGGGACGTCTGTTGGAGCGAACGTCGAAGAAGCCCAGGGAAGCGAAAGCCGAAAAGACTTCGTTCACAAATACTCGATTGCCTGTAAAGAAGCTCGCGAGACCCACTATTGGCTTCGGCTGCTCGCCGCTTCAGAAGTCATTCCAATCAGCAGGCTCGAACCTCTCATTCAAGAATCCAGCGAGCTGATCGCAATCCTCACCACGATCATAAAAAAGTCCCGCGAGTAGCCTTCCACCCTTCCACCCTTCCACCCTTCACCCTTCCACCCTTCACCCTTCACCCTTCACACTTCACACTTCACACTTCACACGCCTCGCCCGACGGCTTCGAAGACCGTCATGCATCCGCCACCCCCACAGGGCAAACTGTGTGAGTATCCCGACCTGGACTCGAACCAGGGCCTGGACCTTCGGAGAGTCCAATGCAATCCGCTACACCATCGGGACATGATGTTCATCAAAGAGCCGACGACTGGATTCGCACCAGCATGCTTCCCCCCAATGAAAGAACACCGCAAGGCGGACGCCTTTCTCAGTCGAGCCACGTCGGCAATCAGCGGCCGCAGCCGCAGCACGAGCGTGAGGATTCGAACCCCATGCGTCAGTTTTGGAGGCTGACTGCTCTCCCAGGAGCACGCTCGTGTAACACGGTGGCCGAGGGGAATTGAACCCCTGTCGGGCAGATTCACAGTCTGCTTCCGGTCACCAACACCGGATCCGGCCACAGCGGAAGGAGCGGGAGTCGAACCCGCAAGGCACTTTCGTACTCGACCGGCTTCCAACCGGTTCCCGTCGCCACTCGGGTTGTCCTTCCGTTTTAAGTTGTTTCAATTGAATAGCCTGACCAGGATTCGAACCTGGAATGTCCGGTTAGAAGCCGGGTGTGATGATCCGTTTCACCATCAGGCCGTCAGTCGTTCAAGCGGAAGGCAAGGGATTCGAACCCTCATCTCTGTAAGGAGGCACGCATTAGCAATGCGGCCCGGCAAACCGTATCCGGCTACCTTCCGTAGGTTCATCAAGTGGAGTCATCGGGAATCGAACCCGAATTTTCAGCCTGCCGAGCTGACGTCGTTCCTTTGGACCATAATCCCAGAACAAAATTGGACCGGCCGGGGAATCGAACCCCGATCTCCTGGTTGCAAGCCAAGCGTCTTCCCGTTAGACGAGCCGCCCATGTACTACGTATGAAATTCAGTGGACCTGATGGGAGTCGAACCCATCACACCGATCTTGCAAGGATCAGTTGCCTCCATCGGCATGCAGGCCCAGTTGCAGAGGTCCGCCCGGGAATTGAACCCGGTCTTCCGCCTTACCACAGCGGTGTGCTGCCGAAACACCTGCAGACCTTTCGAGTGATCCCGGATGGAGTTGAACCATCGTCTCCTGCATGTCACGCAGGTGTCGTCGCCGTTGGACCACGGGATCGTGTTGTCAGTGACCGAGGTGGGAGTCGAACCCACAGAATCACCAGGCTCTCGACCTGGTCGCTTTGCCGGAGTTTGCGTACTCGGTCATCCAAAATGGCCGGTCCAGGTGTCGCACCTGGCGGTCGGAGCGTATGAGGCTCCGCTGGGCGCTGGCCCACCGGCGTCAATGATCAATCAAATTGCAAGTCCCGGTATCGATCCGGGCATTCCGGCCTTATGAAAGCCAGTCGGGCACCTGCCCCACCTGCAGTGACCAAGGGGAGATTCGAACTCCCAAGCCCATCAGGGCACGACGTTCTGAGCGTCGCGTGTCTACCAGTTGCACCACTTGGTCATGTTGGAAAGTGACCCGTGCGGGATTTGAACCCGCGTCGCCGGCTTGAGGGGCCAGCATCCTGAACCGCTAGAAGAACGGGCTGTGTTGAATGGGTCGTGAAGGAATTGAACCTCTCGTCGCCACCCCACTTGTTTTCGGACAACGGCTTTACAGGCCGCCGTGGGGAACACGACCCAATGCAGTGACGCGGGTGGGAGTCGAACCCACAAACCACGAAGGTTTGAGCTTCGCCGCTTTGCCAGATTGCGTACCGCGTCAACTTGTCGATAAGCGTCCTCGATGGGATTTGAACCCACGATCTCCACCGTGACAGGGTGGCGAGCACTCCGGACTGCTCCGCGAGGACGTGATGGGAATGGCTCAGGTGGGAGTCGAACCCACAGCATCCCTGCGACCAAGCCTGCCGGCTCGGTGCCCGAGCCAAGGTGGTCTGCCGATTGCCTACCGAGCCGTGTTTACTGATGTGCCCAAGGCGGGAGTCGAACCCGCAAACACTCGGCCGCAAAAATGAATACTGAGCCGAGTTGCTCAGCTCTGACCGGTGTTCACCTCGGGCGGTTTAGGTGACTCTGATGAACGCAGACTTTCCAGCATCGGATATCGGACACACAATTGCTCATGAAGTTCGGTTAGCCGCCAAGGTTGCATTGCAGAGGAATCAGATACGTTTTCGCCACGACTGACTCTCATCGTGAAAGTTGCGACCGCGAATCTGTCTTCACTCCAGGAGACTTGCGAACAAGGAGTGATTCCTCGCTCGGCGTCGTTGTCCCGTTTGTTTTGAGTGAATCCAGCGGTATGCGCCCCGACCTTGTCCCGGAATGCCTGGACAGGTCCGAGTACATCCCGCGTGTATTGTTTCCGATCCGCGTCATCGAAGTTTTCCAGAGATGTCACGACTCGAACAAAGTCACATAATGAAACGGCGTACCAACGAAACGCACATTCAATGAGATCGATCGGTACTCCATCAAAGGCAGATGAACCACCGTAAATGACGTGGCGAGTGCCTGTTCCATCTCGTTCGATCAGACGGTTCAAGAATTGCGTTTCAACGCCTCGAACGCACTCGTAAAGATGGGACAGTCCTGTGGCCAACACTCGCAATGATCGCAACGCCATTGCATTCTTCTCAATTTCATTTTCTGAAATCTTAATCGGAGACGTGTGGTCGATTTCCATCCCTGTATTCCTTCCGTAACTCTGGTTCGTCGTTCAATTGCACACTTTACACAGTATCCGCATCTACGGAGTGATCCCGGATGGACTCGAACCATCGTTGTCTGGGTGTAGGCCAGAAGTCGTCGCCGCTGGACCACGGGATCAGTGGAGCGGAAGCCGTGGGACTCGAACCCACAACGGAACTGACGTCCGCACCTGCTTTCGAGGCAGGCTCCTCATCCGGCCGGATGACTTCCATCAAGCTGCGGTGGCAGGATTCGAACCTGCATGCGTCTCCTTAACAGGGAGCTGCCTTACCGTTGGGCCACACCGCAATGTTGTTGAGTCAGCGTGGTCGGATTTGAACCGACGGTCTCCTGGTCCCGAACCAGGCGCTGTGTTGAGATCGAACAGGGCCAAACTTTCCCACACGCTGAAGTGCAGAGCGCCCAGCGGGAGTTGAACCCGCACATCTGCCCTGGCAGAGCAGCAGGCTACCGCTACATCATGGGCGCTGAATGACTGACCAGGTTGTCAAAGACCAGCATGGCTGGTTGGCCATGCGATTGATTCCGTCACTTCCATCGAACATCCGCTCGGCAGGCATGCCGTGCGATCGATGGAAGCGAAAGAGCACCAGGTGGGACTCGAACCCACGTTGCCGCATTACGAATGCGGAGTCCTCGCCGCTGGACGACCAGTGCCTTCCGTTTTCAGTGGGACCGGACGGACTTGAACCGTCACCAACCCGGTTAAGAGCCGGGTATGCTGCCGCTAACACCTCGATCCCATGTTGTGTCTTCAGTAGGCCCGGACGGAGTCGAACCGTCGATTCCGTGCGCCCATGGCACGTGGGGTGCCGCTCCCCTACATCCCGCGATGTATTCAGTGACCCGTGTGGGATTCGAACCCAACCTCTCCGGCTTGAAAGACCGGCAACCTCACCAGAAGTCGAACGGGCCATGTTGTGCGCGCACCGGGTGCGCAGAGTGGGTCAGGAGGCGCTCGAATCCTCGTCTGCGGATCTTCAGTCCGCCGCTAAGCCATCTCAGCTACCGACCCATGATCGGGAGGACATCGCAGCCAACGAAAAAAGCCCGATGTCGTGGTGACACCGGGCTTTGGAGTGGTCTCCAAATACGGCCAAGGTGTCACAAGCGCAGATTCTGGGCAGGGAGCGCATTATTCCTTTGATCCAGGTGGCAACCCGGATAGGAACTGCGCCAGGTACCCAGGCGTTCGCTTATGAAACTTGACCGTAAGAAAGACATTGAAGGGAAACTCCAAAGCTGCGTTTGAGCGAGTGTTGCCGGCCATGGCCAGCTGGTTGCGGTTAGAGACGCAGGACAGCGTCAGAAGGTTCACACGAATTCTGAAATTCTGTCGCAACGTATGCGCAAACATGCGCATCATTTAGCAGCTAGCGGATTCAATGCATTCAGGCAAACAGGAAGAACCTGAAGCGAGGAGAGCAATCGATATTGTCTCCTCCTACAGCGTCAATACACTTCGGTCTCCTCGACTCAATGTACTCCCCGCAGCAAGAATCAGCTGGCCGGAGTCATCACATAGAAAGCATTCGAGTGCCAGGACTGACCTGTGTCAGTTGTCGAATTGTTGCCGGGGCACCGTTTGGGTCTGATTCTGAAACACTCAGGCGTATTCTGACTCTGGCATCATTCCACCGAATTCTTCGGCGCGTGCTACTGCCGGATCGACCGGTAATATTCCGTCATCGCTTCGACTTTGTCCATTTGCTTTCTGAGTGAGCCCCAGTTGAACACCATGACTCCGGTGGCAGGTCGATCGCAAGTTTCTTGCGAAGCGCTCCGTCATATTCCGCATCCGTCCACGGACAATGGAATGTGCCGAGCAAGGCTTGCGGGCGTGTTTCGTCGACGATCGAGCGAAACTCTCGGACCCAATCGGTAAATGAATCTGGCGTAGCTTCCAAACGCCGTATGAGTTGAAGTCCGGATGAATTTTTGATCCGACGCGGGCAGGGGCATCAGGAAGCCGCGAGTTCACCAACGACGCTGCCGTGCACGTCAGTCAGCCGGAAATCGCGGCCGCCATAACGGTAGGTAAGATTTTCGTGATCCAGCCCCAGCTGGTGCAGAATTGTGGCGTGCAGGTCATGCAGGTGAACCGGTTTATCGACGGCCTTGTGCCCCAGTTCGTCCGTTGCCCCGTGCGCATAACCGCCTCGAACTCCTCCGCCTGCCATCAGGAACGTGAACCCTTCAGCATTGTGCCCGCGGCCCGTCTCATACTGCAGTTGCGGCAGCCGACCGAATTCACCGCCCCACACCACCAGTGTCTCATCCAGCAGGCCGCGCTGTTTCAGGTCCTGCAGCAGTGCGGCGATCGGCTGGTCGATTTCCTCACAGTTGCGAGCCAGGCCTGATTCGAGATTGCGGTGGTGATCCCATGAGCCGTGTCCCAGCTCGATGAACCGCACACCGGCTTCGGCAAACCGCCGCGCCAGCAGACACTGGCGGCCGAAATTATCCGTCCGCTTTCCTTCGACACCGTAGTTCTTCAGCGTCTGTTCCGTTTCGCCGGACAGGTCCATGACTTCCGGTGCAGTGTGCTGCATCCGGGCACCGAGTTCGAAGGAATCGATGACACCGTCGACTGCGGATTCGTCGTACCGGCTGTTCATTGCCTGTAAGAGATCCAGCTGATCGCGCTGGACCGACCGGGGGACCCGATCATTTCCGATGTTTCGAAATCCAGCGTTCTTCAGCGACTGACCTTCCCAGCCGACCCGCGCACCCTGATAGGCGGCCGGCAGAAACGCACTTCCGAAATTGCCGGGACCGCCAAACACGCGGCTGGGGTTGATCGTGATGAAACCCGGCAGGTCCTGATTTTCGGCGCCGAGTCCGTACAGAACCCACGACCCGATGGACGGCCGCGTGAACTGAAAGCTGCCGGTGTGCATCTGCGGCATCGCCAGCGGGTGCGCGGAACTGTCCGTCTGCATGCTCCGGATCACGCACAGATCATCGGCGGAGTCAGCGAGGTGAGGAAGCACGTCGGAGACCCAGAGCCCGCTTTCACCGCGCTGACGGAATCGCCACGGGGAACCAAACAGCTTGTCTTTCTTCCCGTACTGTTCACCATCCCGGCGGTTCAGTTCCGGCTTGTAGTCGAAGGTATCCATCTGGGACGGCCCCCCACGCATGAACATGAAGATCACGCGCTTCGCAGGGCCTTCGTAATGGCCTGGCTGCGGAGCAGTCGACTGGCGTTCGCGGCGGGCGGCTTCGGCAGCCAGTCCGGCGAACGCTGTGTAGCCGAATCCACAGCTCAGCGATTTCAGCAGCTGGCGTCTGGGAATCAGGGCTGAGAAATTCATGGTGCGTCTGCCTTGGTTAGTGTGGAATGGGCGGTCATGAGGGGAGCCGGCGCGTGAAGCAGGTAGCGGAACTCGGCGCTTCCAAACAGAGTCTGGATATAGCTGGCCAAAGCCACCTGGTGACGCTCTTCGGCGTCCTCATATTCGTCTGCCAGAGCGTTTGCTGTCCGCTTCAGGTAGTCCTGAACCACCTGAAGCTCGGCTGCCGTCGGCTGGCGTGAAAGCGCACGCTGCCAGCCCAGGCGGAGCTGCTGCTCGACATTCTCCGGATGCCGTTCGATCAGCAAAGAAGCGGTGGCTCCGGACTGTTCGAGAACGAATTCGTTGTTGAGGAAAAACAGGGCCTGCTGCGAAGTGGTCGTTTCTGCACGGTCACCCACAACCAGACTGCTGGCTGCAAAGTCGAATTCCTGGTGCATGTGGGAGGCATAAAGCCGCACCACGGGCAGGTACACCGTGCGATGATGACTCGGGGGATTAAGCTTCTCCCAGGCGACACCGCGAGCCAGCTGCTGTCCCAGAGCGGTCACTGGTGAACCATCCGGGCGGGATCGATCGAGGCGACCGCTAACGGCCAAAATGGCGTCCCGGAGCGGTTCGATTTCGAGTCGCTTCGGTGTCATCCGCCAGACCAGCGTGTTCTCGGGATCCGCCCGATACAGGTCGGCGTCTTTCCGCGTGCTCAATTGATAAGCCCGGCTGAGGACCGTCCGGCGGATCAGTTTCCTGACCGACCATCCGTCGTCCATAAACCGGACTGCCAGGTAATCCAGCAGCTGCGGATGGCTCGGTCGCTCACCCAACACCCCAAAGTTGTTGACGGAGGGGACCAGGCCTCGGCCGAACAGATGGTGCCAGACCCGATTGGCGAAAACACGCGCCGTCAGCGGATTGTCTCGCGCAGTGATCCATCGGGCGAGTTCCAGACGTCCGCTGGCGGTTTCCGGAACCTCCGGCAGTTGTTCCAGTTTCACACACGACAGAAATCCGCGTGGGACTGTGTCGCCTTTGCTGCCCGGGTCACCACCCACAGCCACAGACGTGTCGGACGGTTCTCCTTCGCTGGCTCCCATGCCGTACCGCGGCGGTTCGGGAGCGTTTGCCTTCAGTTGAGCGACTTGTTTCTTCAGGTTCTGAACGTCTGTTTCAGCCTGCTTCTGTTCCTCCCGTTTCAGCTTCTTGAGCTCCGCTTCCCGATCGCTCAGCTGCTTTTCCGCTTCTTTCAGTTTCTTCTGATAGTCCTGACACTGCTGGTGTCGCTCATCCGCATCCGGTCCGAACGCGACCAGCTCCGACGGGTGTCGGCTGTACTTTATCTTCGTCGTGCCATGCAGCGTCTTGGTGCTCAGGAAGATTCCGGCCAGAGCGTAATAGTCAGCGGTAGGCACCGGATCGAACTTGTGGTCATGGCATCGCGCGCAGCCCACGGTCAGCCCCAGCATGGCCTCGCTCGTCGCTCGAATCTGATCATCGACGATGTCCATGCGAAACTCAGTCGTGCCGGCGTTGTGACGTTTGGGACCGATCGCCAGAAATCCGGTGGCCAGATTGTTCTCGTCGCGTTCGGCAGCAGAGTCCGCGGGGAGCAGGTCGCCGGCCAGCTGTTCGGTCAGGAAGCGGTCGTATGGTTTGTCTTTATTGAACGAATCAATGACGTAATTGCGGTAGGGCCACGCATGCGGATAGGTGAAGTTGAATTCCATTCCGCTGGATTCCGCATACCGGGCAAGATCCAGCCAGTGGCGTCCCCATCGTTCTCCAAAGTGCGGCGAAGCCAGCAGCTCATCCACAAGTTTTGCATATGCCGACGGCGTGGGGTTGGCTGTGAAGGATTCAACAACGTCCGGCGCCGGCGGAAGTCCTGTCAGATCGAAGTGGACGCGTCGCACCAGCTTGCGAGGATCGGCGTCTGCAACGGGATGCAGATCGCGAGCTTCGAGGCGTGCCAGGACAAACCGATCGATCGCGGAACGCGGCCAGGCGGTGTCGCTGACAGCGGGCAGGTCGGGCATCAAAGGCGGCTGCAGCGACCAGAGCTTTCCAGCAGACGCTTCCCGGGCACGCCGGCGCAGCACTTCCGGGTCTTCCGTCCGCGGATCGGGAGCTCCCATCCGGATCCACTGTTCGAAGTCGGCGATGACGGATTCGGGCAGCTGTTCTTCCGGAGGCATTTGCAGCGCATCGCTGCTGTAACGCAGAGCGAGCAGCAGCGGACTGTTTGCAGGGTCTCCGGGAATCACAGCGACGTCACCTGCAGCGCTACCGCCGCGGAGTCCGTCGCGAGTGTCCAGGGCGTAGTCTGCCGAGAGCGTGTCTGCTGCGTGTGAGTGGCATTCGTAACAGTGCTTCACCAGCACGGGCCGAATGCGGTTTTCGAAGAAAGTCCGATGCTCCGGAGAAATTTCCCCGCTCTGGCCGGCTGACACCGAAGTCAGCAGCAGCGCTACCAGGAGAAGTGCAGCAGGGAAAGCAGAGCGACAAAGTCGCGGGGTGTAAGTCATGGGTATGTCTCGTTTTCCGACGCCGCTGGCTCAGGCAGGCTGGAGCATGGAGGGAGAGATGCGGCAGGCAAGTTCGTTCGGAATCTGTTCGTTAAGTATCGGTTCTTAGCGTCCGAGTGTCAAATTTTATTCCTCCCGGCACTCGGTTGCTCGGTATCGGAGCGCAGTCCGTCGTACGCGTGCGACCGATACCGAGTCACCATTTGGGCAGCACTGATTCGCTGGTGGGAGCGCAGTCCGTCGTGTGCGTGCGACCGATACCAGCAGGCGGCCAGCCTATGGGCAAGTCCTGCCTGCCGCGTCGCAATTGATCGGAAATCTGACTGTTTCCAGTATACCCCGAAAGAACCACTCATTCAATCGCTGAGTTTAAGCCATCATGGGCGCCTTCTGCATCTGGAATGGAGTCGAATTCCTGCCGTGGAGTCATATGAATTTCAAATTCTCGACAGATCCGCACCATGTGGAAATCATATTTCGTCGATGATCCGCTGGTGACTTCCGATACAGCTCCGGGCATCGGGACCTTCAGAATTAATTCCATGATGTGCTGCGTGTTCGGGCGATGAACCTGGTTTGAGCCAGAGAATGGAGTGAATCGGTCCAATTCACCACCGAGTGGAATTTCCTTGCTGGCTTTGACGGACCTGTTTGAGTTCTCCGACGCTCAGCAGATATGGTCGCCTGGAGCTGAACGGCGAATCCCGCCAACGACGTTCGGGTTGGTAGGTGGCCCATTCAGCCTGCAGCGCATACCTGCCTCGGTGGTCACGACCGAGGCTGAGAACAGATCAGCCGACTCGCTTTTGAGAGGCCGTTGAGCAGTCACCCGATCTGATTCGATTCACAATGCGCCACGTGTCACAGTATATCGCGGCGATCTCGAGTGCCGTTGCCTGCTCGCGCCATGAGCGGACCACACCCGTCAGAATCACGCATCCGCAGAATGACGAAGCAGTCAATCCGTCGGGCTGGACTCGGTTCCCGCTTGAATTCCCCGGAAATCTGAAATGCGGTCAGAGCATCGTTGTCGGAAGTGACCTGCGGCGTGTGATCTAGCAACTGTAGCATGGTTGATTCGCCTTAAATCAGACCGTTGCCAAATTAACGCATCGCTGCCGCAAGTTCTGCCGTGGCAGCGGGAGACGTCTGAAAGCTCTGTCGCGGACGGTCCCTAACTAATCTCTGTGCGACAGACGGACACATCACTCGGCGCGTCGATACCGATTCGGACGCGTCCGTTACCACAATCCACAACAACGATTGTGATGTCGTCTCCGATCGTGATTTTCTCTCCCGCTTTTCGGCTCAGTATAAGCATACCTCCATCCGTTTCGTTCGAGAAGAATTCCGTAGGCCAGCGTCCATCGCTGACTCTTCCATGCTGGAATATTCTGCCGGTTAAAAAGCGGATTTCAATTCGAAGGACTACTCATTCCGGCATGGTCAAATCCCCCATGCCCGACCGCGACCGTTCAGTCAGGAATGGCTCAACGGCTCTGTGCAGAAAAACTGCAATGCAACAGAATTACAGCCAGCGGCGGACTCGTTCCTGATAGTTGAGATACGATATGCACCGGAATTTGTGTCTGCCGAATCAGCAGCTCGTTCATCATGCTGTCGAAGTCGGGCGACAGATGCTGAATTACAACGAATGCCATGTCAACGTCCGTCGGTATCGTGCGGAACAGCCGCTCCAGAGCCTCAAGCCCCCCTGCGGAAACGCCAACGCCGACGATAAATTTCGGCGGCTCGGCCGCAGGCTTTGCGGGTTCCGTCACCTCGTTCAGATTCGACTGCGCTACAGACGCGTCTCCGTTTGCTGCATCCATTGCTAAGAGTCCGTAGGTTGACCTTGTGAATTCCCGAGATTTCATTTCCAGCGGACGGCATACTGCGTCGCTGCTGGCTACCGGCTATTAAGTGTTAGACGTGAACGTCACATTGGTCGAATAGAAACTGCGACACTGATTTCATCGAAAATTACCATGACTCAACCGGCTCCGAAATCGCACAGTTCGTCAATTCTCAGCAGCAGGTGCAGAAACCGCGCTAACTGGTTAAAACGTCAGTTCAATTGCCGCTCACAGGCAAGTCCGATACAAAAATCGCCCCACCCAGAATAATTGAACGTGAAGCGTGAGATTTCCGGGGATGATGATCTGAATTCGAACCACTAGCGCCACGGCCATCCGGTTCTGCGAACAGCAGCCATCCCGACGAATACGAACGCCAGCGGTGAAATGCTTCGGCACAACGCACCCGGGATGCGAAATCCCTACCGAAAGCAGCGTTGCCTTCCGCCAGATGCTCAATGTCGCGACGGCCCTCGCTGAGCTGGCCGAGTAGTCCGTCGGCGATCAGAATGCCAACCAGCAGGTATCCGATGAGCACAGACAGCCGCAGTTTTCGGCAAATAACGGCCGCCAGCAGCCCAGCTCCAAGGATGACCAACAGGTCATTTACGCTGCTGTCAGCCATCGATGGAGTCTCGCGGTCAGTCGCCGAATTCGAAAAGTTCACTCAACCATCGCACCACTCCCGAACAACTTCAGCAAGTTGAGAACCAGGCACACAAGATTCCATCCCCTCTTCATCTTCTCGAGGCCTCACATGCTGAAGTTGCGAAACCCGAGGCCGAATTTGTTTTGACCGAACACCGGTTCGATGATCACCTTCCGCCGCCGATGCAGTCAACAGCCTGTGTAGAGGGACTGCTCGTCCTGCCAAAATGCAACTGCAGCGCAACTGGGCAATGCCCACCCTTGTGGACATTCTTTGAAGCCGCTCTACCATCGGTTGTTCAATTCAACCCTGGAGACAGAAAATGCCACGCTTGCTGAGTCAATTTACCTGCCTGTTTGTCGGATTCGCCCTGTCGGTGGGCTGTGGTGAAGGCACCGAGACCGCCGACACCACCGCCCCAGAGACGACCGGTGTTCAACCACCTGTTGCAGATGAACCGACAGATAATGCGACAGAGATGTCCGACATCGTTGATACCGCTGTGGCCACAGAGGGATTCGCCACTTTGGTCGCAGCGGTAAAGGCTGCTGGACTCGTCGATACGCTGAAAGGCGAGGGTCCATTCACGGTCTTTGCCCCCACAGACGCGGCATTTGCAGCCCTTCCTGAGGGAACGCTCGACGATTTGCTGAAGCCAGAGAACAAAGACAAGCTAACTTCGATCCTGACCTATCACGTCGTCAGCGGGAAAGTCATGGCTGCCGACGTTGTCAAGGTCACCTCGGCCAAAACCGTGCAGGGTGGTGAAGTGGCAGTGGCAGTCGATGGTGGGACCGTAACAGTCGACGGTGCGACTGTAACTGCAACCGACATCGAGTGTAGCAACGGCGTGATTCACGTGATCGATGCCGTGATTCTTCCCAAGGAGTAGTCGCCTGAGAGAAGTGGTCGTCGGGACTCAGGATGCTCGTTGCTCCTCCGGCGGACAAAACCAGTAAACAGCCTGTTTTAAGATGCTTTGGTCGGCCAAACCGAGCGTGCATCAATCTGATTCACAACATCGCTCACACCTCATCCCACCCCGCGGTCAAGACGATGTTACCCATCTCAGGCTCGGTAACTGTGGGCGTGTCATGATCGCGTAACCGAGGATCCGCAGCTACTTCGGCCGGACAAACTTGACTCGGGCAGGTGGCATTCATGGAGCCATTCCGCACCGATTGCTGATGGCGATCGGTTACATGTTCGACGTTCTGTTCAGGAAACTCATCTTGTCGTGCTGACCGGCGAGACATCGATTTCCACCGGACGATACCGACGCCCGGAAAGGACACAGATGTTGCAACGCGGGGATGGGCTTCGTTGGGTTTTCCGGCCTCGGATCTTCAGGAAACGAAAAAGGCCCGGAAACGCCGTCGGAGACGGTTTTCCGGGCCTTTTTGCTGATGTCCGAGAGGGGGGAGTCGAACCCCCACGCCGTTACCGGCACAGGATCCTAAATCCTGTGCCGGAATCGTCCGAAACACCGTCCCTGACGTGGTTTAGTGCAATCAGCCTAAACCCTGTTGCAACGGGTGTTGCAACGCGAAGCGGCGGAATGGGTTTCGGAATATTTTCGACTGTCCCGGTTTCCAGCCCGCCTCTGGCCCTTTGCCGCGGCCCAACCGGCACGGCTGTTACGAGGTTTTCCCGGTGTTTTTCTGCCGCGAAGACCCGCTGTCCCGGTTGTCCCGGCGGTTTTCTGTTTCTTTTCCTGTTGGCGAAAGACCGGCACACAGCCGGTCTGGCAACCGACTCGCTCGGCTGCCCAATCATGTTTGTCCTGTGCCAATAAAGTGGACTCGGCTTTTAGATAGCCGTTCTTAGCTTGGCGTCCACCGGTGTGGACGTGTGTACTAGAGATAGAGAGTTCATTCGGCGGGTGTTAACCAACGCTACCGTTCTTCAGCGTTAGTTCGAATCTCCAGTCGACCTGTCTCCGAGAAGTACGAAAAAAAACCGCACCGAATAACTCGGTACGGTCGAATGTCCTGCTCCAAATTCACGCTCACGGTTGAAGTTAGAAAGCTCCAATCCGCTCAACAATCCGTCCTAGCTGAAAGAACAGCAAGGCTACAAAAATAAACAACAGGAACAAAATGAACTCGCCCATCGCACAACCTTTCTCCAGAGGATCCGCCGACACCCACTGTCGAGCAGTATCTGGGTAAACGAGAGGCAATGAGCTTGATTCCGGTGTTGTGTTCAAAGTCAATATTCAGGTGAAACTGTGAAGTGATCGATGGATGTAACTCGACTCAACGTGAAGTCGAATTTGAAACTGCACGCAGCTCAGTTGTGAATCCAATTCACAACTGACTGTCGGTCATGTTCAATCGCTGGATCGGTATCGTAGCTACGATACCTTTATTGCCCTTCAGGAATTGAAGACTGCCACGTGCTCCGTCAGGTGCTTGGCACCAGTGTGTCAGTGTCCTCGCTGCTCGGAATGCAGGAGACCGCTGTCGTGCAGCTGGTACAGTTGTCGTTTCCAGTTTCAGATCGTGAATTGCATCACCGATTCCGTTTTCACCGACTCCAAGTGTCAGCCATCGACCGGAAGAAAATCCGTGTATTTCTATAGAGCGTTGTGATTGACGACACATTGTGTCTGCACAACTCATCAGAATCGCAAGAAGTACAGAGCGATTTCCTTGAACCACGACTGGATCAGCGAAGTTGAAAACACGGTCTCTGTTCGGCGAATCGGCGATCATCTGTGCAAGAGTTTTGATCTCGACAGTGTCAGATGATGGGATAGATTTGCTTCCCTTGTCCGGGTCGCCGAACCACTCAAGAACATTCTTGATGTAACGGTTGATTGGCTTGGCCACGTCTCCGTCAAGCCTATTTTGCCAATATGGTCGATCGAGAAGTTGCTTAAGCTCCAAAATCTCGTGTCTGGCGAACACTGCACCTGCAGACGCAGCGAGCAACTCGATCAGTCGCCCATCCGTTTGAGGACATAGATCGAAGTGGTCAGACTTGACGACGAATACACCGTACTGGCGATCCCGAAAGGCAACAGGGCATGCAAGGGCTGTGTTCGCCGTCCTGCAAAGCATGTGCATTGCCCCACATCGATGAGCATTCTCCAAGTCATTCACGAATACGACCTCTGCCGGATTCGAAAGTACGTACGAAGTGAGCGACCCGTCTAGATTGTAGAATTTATCCTCGACCATATCAGGTAGTAGTCGCCCTCCTATTGGGTGGTGACAGAACGACGTGCCGTCATTGCACAACATGTTGAACAGGTAGAGTTTTTTCTGAACACCACGTTCCGGGCAGATCTTCCGAAGAAGTTTCCCGAAGTCATCTGCCGCTGCGAGAGTATTCGCGGGCCCAACGTCGACTACCGAAATAGCTTCCGTTGTTCGAAGTGTTTCGAGTGAGAACCGGTGGCCAAAATCTTCGTTCCTGATAGTAAGTAGTCGAGGAACGATCGCGGTCTTGACGATCTTCTCCAACAGGATCTGATCTCGTTCAGTAAAGTGAGGCACGCTGTCGCCCTTCACTCGTTTTTGCGTCATCCGAATAACACCCAGCACCTCACCTCCGTCTGACGCGAGTGGAACTGCAAGAAAACTGTCATGATTGTCGCTATCAGTCAAGAAGTCACGTTTCCACCGTAGTCGGTCACCGAATCCTCTGTATGCTGCGAGCTGCTGCTCCAGCCCATCCCCGTCGAGGTCATGCACTCGAATCGTCTTTTGGTTTCGGGCAACCCATGAAGTCATTGAGGTTTCGTTAAGATCATAGAAAACTCTTCCTTCGTCTTGTTTACGCTTTGGGAATGACGTTTTCTGCAGGATAAGTTTCTTTGACCCAAATGTGTCTTCAGAAAGCAGGAATACACTTGAGTATTTGCAGTTGAAGTGTTTCTGCATTCTCGAAGTGCAATAGTCAAGAAGGTCCTCTTCTGACGCACACGCATTTATATCAATCAGTATGTCGGCCAGTGGATAGACATGATTCTGGTGATAAAAGAAGTCGAGACGTGAGGCTGCCGTCGATGCGAGCTTCCATAGATCAAAAACGAGATCCACAGAACGTTCAATCCGGGAGAGACCGACATTAATGTCACAACTCAATTTCCCAACGCATGTCGTCCCGATCATCAACGGCATATCGATCCAACTGTCTGATTTGTGCCCTGCAAGCACTTTTTCACAAAGAGGAGAAGGCGGCGTAAGTATGATTGGAATACCGAACTTTAGAATGTTTGCTTGAAGCGACTTCTTCTGGAGCCCGAACCTTCCCAGTGTCCCCTTAACAGAAATGAAAACGATGGGAACTTTCAGTTCCTGACACCAGAATGAATCAGAATCTCGGAGCGTGGAGCTGCTCTTGTATTTGACGATCTTTCCAATCCGAAACTTCTCAGCAACGTCTTCCTCGTGGCCCTCGCATGCAACACTGACAAATCGCAGATCGTCGCAATCCTTGTCCAGGTGATAAAATCGAATTGCCCCAATCGCATGCTCGCAGAACTTTCTAATCAGCAGCAGTATGCTCTCAGCGTTATCACACTGCTGAAGCTCGCTAACATAGCCTGAGTCAACGGCATCAAGCTGAGCAACTTCTTGGAAGAACTCACGAGTGCCAGCATGCACGCCAGACCACGCCTCCGGCTCATCGCGAACATCCTGGGCTGAATGTACATCCATGAGTTCAGAATCCATTGCCTCTGCAATAACATCCAGTTCTCCAGGAAGCCGGTTAATTTCTGCAAGAGTTGGGAGTTTTGATTTCGTTTTAATTTCAATATCGTTCATGGCTTTGCCTTATGCGTTTGGTGTAGTGATTTCGACTTGGGCATATTCAGCAGGCAGGAGTGCGGCAACCGTTTCAATGCTGAATGCCCACTTTGTGATTCGCTGCCTAAATGCTTTGAGTGACCACTCGTACTCAGGTGAAAGGTCGGAGTCAAACAGGTAGCGATGAGTCCGGTCGAGAGCGGCCTGCACCTCTTCGTCATCTGCCGAGTCGTCCAGAACCCTCAATAATCTGTTGCGATAGAGGTTCCTGATGGCTGCGTATTCACACGGTTGAATATTGTGCTCACTGATGTCTTCGAACGGCGATAAAATTTGTTCGACCATTGTGAGAAAGCGAGAAACGGCCCGAACACTGCCAGCCATTGCTTTTTCATGGGGCTGAATAACTCGGAGTCCTTCAAGCTCCTTTTGAAACACGGCTTCGAGTGTCGCCCGCTGCTTGCTGCTGATTGCACATGCATTTGCGTCGTTAAACCACTTGCTCACCATCCCCTCGGTTCGGCCAATAACGTCAGCGATTTGCTGGTTGCGAACATTTTTGTCCTTCAATCGTCGGTACATCTCCGGGAGTCCGACGAATCCAGCTCCGTTCTGCCATTCTTCCCGGACGAAGTTCTTTATCTCGGAATCTTCTGGAAAGTGAATCAGACTATGAGCGATTCGACCGACCATGCCGGTGAGTTCGAAAGTTGATTCGTTTGCTTTGACATTGAACGTTGTACTGCTGGCAGCACGCGTCTTTGTCTCCACGAATTCAACGTCGAGATCATTGAAGGTTCGGATGTCATTGAGGCGTTGCTTGGCTATCTCCGTTCGCGTAGGGGGAGGGATAGTGTCTTTGAGATCGAAGAGCTTTGGTTGCACGGGGCACCTCCTGCAAGGCGGGATATCGAGAGGAAGGGGATGTTCATCATACCCAGGTGTGCAAGATCGGGGAGGGCTCAGGATTCGATTGTGAATCAGGTTCACTTTTGAATTCGGCGGCAGTTTCATTGCTCCATCGAATACTTGACTGCCTGGCGACCATTGTTCGCGTTGGGCTTCGCTGTGCAGGCGGCTAGGGATCTTTAGGTAACGAGAGAAGCTGGAAAACGCGGTGGGAGGCTGTTTTCCGAGCCTTTTCGCTGCTTTTGGAGAGTTTCCGGCCGCCGTTGGCCCCTTGTGGCAATCCAGACCAGATGGCTGTTGCGAGGTTTTCCCGGCGTTTTCCTGCCGCGAAGGCCCGCTGTCCCGGTTGTCTCGGCAGTTTTTTGCTTCTTTTCCTGTTGGCGAAAGACCGGCTCTCAGCCGGTCTGGCAACCGACTCGCTCGGCTGCCCAATCTGCCCAATCATGTTTGTCCTGTGCGTTCTGCGAGCCTACGATTTTCGGAACGGTGATCACGTTGACCAAATCGTTTCGGCTCAGGTGGTATGGCGAAGAAGAAACAGAAAGCCCGTCAAAAGAAGTCGGCTCCGGTACAAATTGAACGCCGTGAACCGCTGGGCAAGCGTGGAGTCGCATTTGTTTCGTTGAGCGTCGATGATGGCCGCTACTACTCGGTGTTATTGAGTAGAGTTCCCTGCAATGGCGAGGAAGTGGGTGTCGAAGGAGAGCTCTTTCTTGTGCGTAGGGTTCAACATTCATCACTTGACGAAGATGGAAGGGCTTTCGCTGGCTATCTGGCCTATCTTGAGGTGACGGCAATCCCTGACGAGTAGTGTCATGTCACGCCCTTCTGTTGCGTCGTCGCTTTCTGCGAGTCGCGAGACGTAAGCATGCCGTCAACAACTGCGACTGATCCAGACCGGATTCCTGCGACGCAGCCCTGAGTTCAGTGAGCGTCGAGTCTTCCATCGGGAATCGTACGGCAGCAGTTGTCGCCGAGTCGTTGGCGATGCCGAGTTCGGCCAACCTGTCAATCAACTCCCGCAGTTCCTGGTCAACAGCGTCTGCCACAAATTCTCGGACCGTTTGTTGCCGAGACGCTCGCTTGACCGAAATCGCATTTCGCAGCGAGACGTCCAGCTTCCAGACTCGGTAGGAGGGTGTTGACTGCTTGACTCGCTCTGTACTCGTGCGGCGATTATTCTTCAGCTTCGTCCTCTTCTTGGTCATGATGATCCCCTTCTTCTTGTCAGGCTCAGTATTCGGACGGTAGCAGCAGGCAGGTTGATTCACGATCACCAGTGTCGTTGACCGCTTCGGTGATAACCCACACCTTGATTCCGTTTGCCAGCACATACGCCGAGAATATTCGTGAACCGTTTTCGAGGGCGGACGTATTGGCGTCATTGTCGGCTTGGCTCAAATCGCCCCAATCCCCTTCACGGTGGCGACGCAGCAGGTCTGATGGCGGAACGTCGGCCTGTTCCAAAGCTTCAAGAGCTCGCGGCGTCGCGTAGACGTCTCCCAATCGAAACAACTTCATCCCGCAGCTTTCTTCTTTCAGATACCCGGTCGAATGTGAATTTGCAGGCATGTTTCATGGTGGAAATCTTTGGTTAACTCAACTCGGCTGAGCCGTGCAAGCCTGATTGCGGCGACCACTCTGCAGGCAAACATAGAGTGGAGAGGGTAGTTGGACCCCAGAACTCTCTAACGCTACGGCTTTTGCTGCGAACATATAAATCGACCAACTACCCTGCCCTGGTGCTTGTCTCTTCGGAGATCGGTGCCAGGGCAGTTTTCCTTTCATATGAGGTAGTTGGAATGCCCCAGTCGATTTGTCGAAAAGACACTGAGCACCAGGTCGATACAACACGCTCTTCGAAGTTGCGTGATGGAGGCTTCTTCACGCCAGTCGCCAACGAAGTATTTCTTTGCAAGAAACTGACGCTGCGGTCTCGTCAGATTCTTCTGATTCTGGAATGTAAAGCAGGAACGAGTCGGCTCGCGAAGCTTTCCCACCGGGAAATCGCCCAGTTGACCGGATATCCGTTGAGAACCATCGAACGCTCGCTCAGTTCACTGAAAGCCCTCGGATACGTCGCTCAAGCCGGTCCGGGTGAGATCGAGTTGCTCAAATCCATTCCGACTGAGCATTACGTTCAGGTCTACGATGGAGTCGTCCATCATCCGAGTTGGGTCGACTGGCAGAAGCATTTATTGCTGTTCGTCATGAGTCAGTTTCGCGGCTACGAACGTGATTTTGGAATTCCACTGTACACGCTCAATTTCTTTGGACGTAAAGGAACGAGCATCGAACGTTGCTGTAGAATTCCCGGGAAGGTAAAAGAACGACGACTCCTTCTGCGTCAATTCGTGAAGCAGCTGCAGCAGGACGGAATCATGTCTGTCGTTGCCGATTCAACCAGCAATCGACCCGCCATCTGCTGCGTCAGTCGAGACGTTCTGGAGAGGATCAATCCTGTTTACGACAAGCCGGGGCTCGCTACGATTCCTCTGACGGGATCCGGCGGCAAGAAACGATGTCGTCCGAAACGTAGCATTACCGTCAAAAGAAACGCAGCAACGAGTCATTCGTCACGTAGCAGTGCCGTCACGGAAAACGCAGCGGTACCGTCATCTGAAACTCACGTAAAAGACTCCAAAGATTCCGAAGCGTCCGCAAAGATTCCTGAATCCCCCCGTTCTGCCGTTGGCAGGAGGGGGGCGATTTCATCGCGATTCAAAGCGGAGGTAATTGATGGAGACGAGGAATCTGGTGCTGAAAACACATCCTCTGATCAGGCGATGACGGGATATGGAGACGACCTGGCGGAACTGATGACCACAAGACACCATCAGCGACTCACTGCGGAGATTGAGAAGAAGTGCTGTGATGTCTGGCTGGTGAAAAGCAGAACAGACCGTCGGACCCTGGCCAGTCTTTGGGAACTGGTATTGTCAGAGCTCCCGAACACAATCACAGCAGATGACGTGGAACTGGCGATCCGGTCTGCAGAGTTTCAGGGGCTGGACGCAAGATCATGGGGACTACTTCTCTCCGATAAATACCGGACACGCTTCGCCATTGAAGTCCGAAAGAAATTCGAAGGAAGGATTCGGCAAGGCAAGGAAGCCGAAGATCGTTACGCCAATACGAAGCGGGCACTGCGGTCTTCCGAGGCAGCCGAAAGAGTCGCAGCAGTCCGCACGCTGGCTACCAGTTACACGAACAAGCCAGAGGCGTTGCTCCTGGTCGCGGTGCTGGTCTCCAGGAAGAATGGCGATCCTGACGCATCTGTCAGGTTGGCAGCAATCGAAAGATTGAACTATCTCTGTGTCGCTTGTGAAGTGCCCGACGAGTACGTGCGGCGGTTGCAGAAAATTGGCGAATATCGGTTGGCCGGGTCTATGTGGTGGACGGGCAGCAGCGACTGACGACACTTTCGTTAATGCTGATGAAACTTCACCACCTGGCAACTCTGTTCGATTCGAAATTGAGTGGATGGATCGAGACCAAAATCGCAGGGCAATCGGGATTCGAACAGGAATTCTGGATGAACCACGTCGGGCACAAACAGGCTCAACAGGCACTGTTCGATGAAGCTGACCCGAAAACGATTGACGTCAGCAGTGGTATCACCGCCGTCAATATGTGCCGAAACTTTGAAGTGATTGCGAAATACCTGGATAAAGAACTGGTAAACAAACATTGCTTCGAAACGTTTGCCTTCTATTTCCTGCATCGACTCGTGCTGATCAATCTTGCAGTGGAACAAAACGACGTCTCGATGGTCTTCGAAGTCATCAATGACCGTGGCGTCCGCCTTCGACCCTACGAAATCCTGAAAGGGAAATTACTGGGGCAGATCGACAAGATCGAATTGGACAAGGATGACTACAACGGACTGTGGGAGACCCAGGCCGGAAAGGTAAACGGGTTCAAAGACGACCAGCTCGATGAGTTCTTCCGCTTCTACCTGAAGTCAAAGTACGCAACCACTCGTCGCGATGGCACGCGTTTTGATGGTGATTACCACCGAGCCATGTTTACCACCGACATGGAAGAGACGCTGGGGCTGAATCATTCACCCGCGAACGTCAAACAGTTCCTGAAAGGGGAATACACATACTTCACGAACCTGTACACAAAGCTGCTGGATGCCAGTATCGACCCGGACACGCCATTCCGCGACGTGTATCACAATGGGCTGATGGACCTTGACGGCCCATTTCTGCTGGTTCTGTCGGCCTGCAACCTGAACGACCCGGACGAAGACGAGAAAGTCCGTAAAGTGTCGTTCGAGGTCGACCGCTATTTTTCGCTGCTCCAGCTGCAGAACGCCTACGACAGCAATGAATTTGCCGACTCACTGTTTCGGATTTCCGAAGCAATTCGCGGTGCTTCGCCGGACACATTTCGCGGAGCCTTCGACGATGAGCTGACTTCTCGTATTGCGTACCGTCGGAATGTGAAAGAAGCTGATCCGCTAAGCTATGTGGCTTTCAAACAATCCGGAATCAACCTCAACATGAGGTTCAAACGCTATTTCTTCGCTCGGATCGATCAGTTCCTGGCGGAGAACATGAACCTCAATCCGAAACATCCGATGGCAGACCTTGTCACAAAGACCGGGGCAAAGACCGGATTTCACATCGAGCACATTCTGTCCTGGAATGACGAGAATCGCGAATTGTTTGAAGATGACGAGGAACGTTTCGAACAGGAAAGAAATCGCCTTGGAGCAATCCTGCTGTTGAAAGGCAAGGACAACATCAGCAGCAACAATGAGCCGTATAAGCTGAAGCTCAAGTCTTACGCCAACACTCTGTATTGGAACGAGACGCTGCGAGAAGACAGCTACAAGTCAAAACTCGACATGGAGGCATTTCGGAAGAAGCACGACCTCGACCTGACGCACCACGATCAGTTCGGGCCTGACGAAGTCGAGCTGCGGCACAAGCTTCTTTACGAGCTGACCGCAATCATTTGGGCGTGAGTTTGCGTGAGTGAATTACTTTGCGGTGATGGCGGTGAGGAACTCGTCCCAGTACTCTTTGACCGTTTGGGCCTGGCGGACCTGAACCGCATTTTCACGACGATACTTTGAATTCTTATCCTGCTGAAACGACAGCCAATTGTAGCTTCCCACAACAACGTAGGCGTCATCTACAATCAATATCTTCTCGTGGGAATTCTTGAGGTCATGGAGAATAAACTGCTTCTTGTACCGTTTGCGTAGTTGCTTAAGAGCATCTTCCGCGTCAGTCCAATCGTATCGCTCCCGCTTGCCACCGTCACCAAACCCGAATCCAATCCAGACCTGCACACCTCGTTTCAAGCAACCCTCCAAACGCTCAATGAAACTGGCATTCACAACTTGTCTGGATAAGAATGCTGAAACTATGAGCAGTTTTTGCTTTGCATTCGCAATGGCTTCGTTAAGGATCTTGCCACATTCGTACGTGCGAAGCATCTGTGCTGGTTGCTCGGCGAGCAGTTTTTTCAATTCTTCGATTTTGCTTTCGAGTGCCTGATTCTGCTCACGCAGCTCAGCCGTCCTGGACTTGACCGGAGTATCTGGAACATCATCAACAAGACTCGCCTCAAGTGAATTGATCTCCTCTTTGAGTTTTTCAGATTCGCTCGTGTCAGGTAATCGGGCTGCTTGTTCTTCGGTCAAGAACTCCGATACAGCAACCTGCGTTCTGGATTGACTAAAGGACATCATATGATCAATTCGATCTGGTCCTCCTCGTTGCTGGAAAGCCTTCTCTACTAACTTATCCTCGCGACCATCCATCGTGATAAAAACGAATTGTGCACCGCGATTTCGCAGACCCCCGGCGGATTCATACTGAATCATGTAGGCAGGCTGAAATCGAATTCTCCGGGGTTTCAAGACGGCCCTCACCCCGATGACTTTGACGTCGTCATTCTGGCTAGTTGCACATTGAAGTTCGTCAGGATCGATTTGATCGACAGATGGGGCCATTTTGGGCAGGGCGGGAAGTTCCAGCATGCCGAATTGCTCCAGCTCGGTGGCTGTCAATAATCCTCTGGCATCCAGCCTCAATGGCTTGCGAGTAAAACCATGGATCGCAACATCGTCGATAACAGTTTCCTCAATAGTTGTTCGCACCAGCGTTTTGACCAGATCACCACCCTTCTGAGTCAATTTGAATTCCGGATTTTCAACGTCAGGCACGTCTGGGCCTAGAGGTAGGAGGGAAATTACTTCTGTGCCATAAAGTTCTAGTAGTGCCTTTTCGACCGTCCGTTCAGAAAGCCCAAGAAACGCTGCAATCTCTTTCTGAGAGGCAATTCTTGAGTCGATGCTCTTGAGGACAAATTCATTAATGGGCGGAAGTGCACGTTTTGCCGTACAAACAACAAAGAGCTTCAGCACATGAATGGGAATGCCTACAGGACGTATGTCGACGAATCGAGCTCCGGGACGATTGTAATACCGTCTTACGAGAGCCTCGACGAATTCGTCATCGAGCAAATTGACTTCGGAAACTGTCATCATTCGTAAATGCCTGCCTCATTTATTCCTGGTTTGATTCAAGATCTACAATTCCGCAAGTGTCGCTTTGCTGTCGAATATACCTTAGTACTTTCGTAAGTGGACGCTCCTCCGGCTGTTGTTCAACAAACTCGTGATCTCCGAAGATGCAAAGTAGTTCTTGTGCTCGTGAAAGAGCCACGTTGATGCGTTTTTGGTCCTTAAGGAAACCCGCGTTGCGTTGCGGGTTTGATCGCGTCAGTGAAAAGATCACAACATGTGCCTGACGCCCCTGTACTGCGTCAACCGTCGCCACTCTGACGTCAACTTCCGAAGCAAGGTTTATTCGTCGCAATTCGCGGTCGATCATGTTCACCTGAGCGACATACCCACTCAGAATTAGAACGGTGAGTTGTCCATCAAAACGAGCTATCGTTTGCCTGCTGAATTCCTTCACAGCGTTATTGATTTGCTCGACCAGTGTGATTATCGCGTCTTTTTCACGATCGTTTACGTAACTCCGATTTACCTTTGTTTCGGTGCACTTCGAGCTGGAGGACGTGGAAAACCAAGTAACAGGTTTTGGCATGAACGCCTGCAATGCCTCGATGGGAGATCGCTCTGCACTTCGAAGAATACCTGAATAAAAGACGTCGCTGACAAGTTCACCAATAGCAGGCAGCATTCGATACTGGATGTCAAGGGTCTCAGTACATTCGGCGGGAACATCGGCAAGTAGCTCCTCGAAGAGTGAATGCGGTCGATACTCATGGGGTATATTGAACCGTTCACGAATGTCCGATTGCAGAAGGAAATCATCTTCATAAGGCGGAAGTTGGTTCACATCACCAACGAGTACCCACCGATGAGACCTAACCATTGGCACTAACGACTCGGTTGGATTTGCCTTCGATGCTTCGTCGAGGATACAAAGATCAAATTCCAGCTCACTGGCACCGGGTAGGGATTCCAGGCCGATACACGTTGCGGCAACAACTGACGCACTGTCACACAGTGCCGGATACAGGCTATCATCTCGCTGAGATAATCGCTCAAGCCATTCAGACTGTAGCGTTAGCAAGTGGAAGGCTTCCTTAGCTTCCTCTGAATCGCCAAGTAATTCATGTGCCCATTCGTTAATCTCGTCTGGCTTCATGTTGACAAAAAACTCTGTATCCGCGGTTGTCGCGTAGTCTCTCAACTTCGCCTCGTGCCGCTTGACTTCCTCACGCAAACCCGCAAGTCTATTTTCCGACCGCTCTTGCTCAGATTCAAGGTTGGCTAGTTCCCTGTCAGTATCGTCACGGCCTGAATTGCCAATTTGAAGCTTTGACTCGCTGCGAAGACGTCGCACTTCCGGCCTGACGTTCTCTAACTTCGATACAACTCGCGACTGCTCGGCTCGCGTCATACTAAGTTGCAGCAACAGGCTGCCAAGTTCAATCTCTCGAATATCCACTCCAGCTTGTTCAGCACGAAAACGTCGCCAGGAGGTTGTAAATTCTTCTATCCCCCTGACCCAACTTTCAAGCTGTTGGTCGACGATGAACTCCTGAACCTGTTGGGAGACGGAATTCTTGTTGCCTGCGATCCTAACCGGCGTTACGTCCGTATCTTCAACGATTCGCTCTATGGCGTTATCAATTGCGACGTTTGTCTGTGCACAGACAAGGATTCTGTAGTCTTGATTCGCTCTAAGGCTGCAGCTTACAACTTCCTTAATTAAAGTAGTCTTGCCAGCCCCAGGTGGCCCGGTCACCAAAAACAGACTTTCTGACGTCAGGCATCCATTTAACGCTCTGTCGAAACTTGTTTTGCCCTCATTAGACTTAGGGCTTTTGATACTGACTGGATCAAGAATCACTTCAGCGAGCTTGGGGGATACGGCGTTGCCGTTGGATAACGAGTTAAGTGCATTCCGCTGGCGGGAAAGCACGGAATCGAATTCCCATCGACTTCGCTCCATTCTGCCGTTGGCATCAGCGGCGACACGCCTGTTAGTACTCACCATTAACACCGATCCGTTCTGCTCAATCAGGCGGCACTTAACTCGCGACTCGGCTGCGGGTAGAAGCCAGATGCTGTCAAGTGGAAGTGCGACATCTTCAAGACTTGTTTCCAGTCGGATCAAGTTCCCTTTCTGATAGATTATGTCATATGTGATTTCGCCAAATCGTTCGATCTCCCATTGTGCGTGAGCCTTTAACAAGTTGTCCCACAGATCATATTTTTCATGACGACGGTTCTCAAATGCCGTCCGTCTTTCTTCAGCCTCAAACTCGTCGAGCCATCCGTTGATTAGCCCAGCCATTTCGTGGGCATCTACTCGATTTCCGCTTGAATCCAGAGTGAACTTCAAACCTGCGGGCATCGAATGATCCCGTCTGACATTCATCAGCCTGTCGTGCATATCGTCGACAGCCACCACGACGAATGGGGTATTGTGAAATGCTTTTTCATTCGAAGGCACAATGTTATAGCGAAATGACGCTCCCCAGACCTCGAATTGATCCGGGACGACCTCTTGATTCGCCTTGCCATAATTGCGGATCTTCCGAGTCAGAGTTGGGCTGTCGTTGATGTCAGTAAGCAGAAACCTTCTGAGCTTGCTGTCTGGGGTTGCTGAGTCATAGCCCAGGAGTCCGCGTAAATGCATTGCGGCTTGTTCGGACAACCGTATTGGTGATCGTGGAAGCGTCTGCTCCTCATTAAGGCGATCGTCTCTGGTCTGATGTGAAACAAGCCGCTCCAGTAAGATCGATGCCGTTTCCGGACGTCTTGCCGGGTCCTTGTCAATGCATCGGGCTAATTCTGACTTAACACCATGGTCAATATCCAGTGTGTCGAGAGCTTTGACGAGATCGGCATGATTTTCCAGAACGTCTTTCCCAAACGCCCAAAGACAAACAGCAACAAATGCGTATACATCACGAGAATATGTATATGAGCCATCATCTGACTCGGGAGGCGTGAACGGCGGAGATCCAAACGTCGCCAAAGTCCGTCGTGGTTGCAACAGGTGTCGCAATTTCGACAGACCAAAATCGGCCAACCTCGGAATTCCATCTTCGGAGATCAATATGTTGGCAGGCTTAACATCACGATGTGCAATCTGATTCGAGTGGCAGTGGGCCAGAGCCTCCAATACAGGAATGCCGATACTGCGTGAAAACGTCGGCCAATCAGTAAAACAACGTGGTGCTTCATCTCGATATGCCTCTAGGTCGATTGGCATCCATTCCAGAACGATGTATCTCGTTTCATCTTGTTCGACACCGTGATCAAAAATACGCAACACGTTCTTGTGGGAGAGTCGGGAATACGCTTCAACCTCTCTGTCGTATGACAATGAGTTGAATCTCCTGAGATCCTTGTCTGCGTTCAGAATCTTTACAGCAACTTTGGGAGTGTCATCACAGGAAACGTCGATTGCGTCGTAAACGGTCGACATTCCGCCACGTGCTAACTCCTTCCTTAACAAGTACCTGCCGTTGAGTAATTTGGCCATCTTATTCTTTCGCAACTTTGAGCCGAGTGAATTGCGGACACGCCACATTGGTGCGAGTTTGAGGTTTGAAAATCAGCTTTGCAATGATCCTGGGAGCATTTGTTTCGAACTCCCCTGCGTTAGTGTCTCGAAACAGTACATCGCTGGGGGGCGGGCAGGGACGTCGCGAATCGTGTTAATGTAATGTCGTCACCCCGTTTGACTGAATAAGATCGCAGTGAAGCAGTCACCGCGGAGGTACTGGGGAGGTTTGGGCTTCCACAACGATCAGGTACGCAATGACTTCAAAGTCATCAATGCCACGGAACGCGTCTTTGCTCATAACGGTGCCGCCTCGCTGGAACAGACTCTCTACACCTTTTTCTTCCGCCTTGCCCGTGATTGCTGCTACCGCTTTCCCCAGCAGCGTCTGATACAGACCCATATCCTTACCGTTTCTGGTTCGCTCATTAAAAATGCGGACAGCCCGATCGTCAGGATTCATGCGGCCGAGAGACAGTTTTTTCAACGCATCCAGCACTTTTCTGGCTTGAGTAAACGTGAGCATGACTTCGCCGGAGTCGGACACATAAATTAAGTAATAAGGTGCCAATGCATACGTGCTGTCGACCCGTATGCGTTTCGATTCACTCTTCAGGCAAAAAAGGACACCGGACTGCAGAGATGAATCTCCGGTCAGATCGTCGACCGTTGTGACTGCGAAAACCCCCGGCGGCATTCCCTCAAGCTGACTTGCATGTTGCTTCAGGTAGTCTCCCAGATTCATCCTGAAGTCGTTAAGTGTCATATCGGTGATCGAGATGCCGTTGGAAAGGTCTTCCATATCGACGACTTCACTCTGCAGTTGCTCCAGTTGGCGTCGTCGGTATTCCAGATCATTCATCTTCCGGCTGGAAGTATCGATCACGTTCTCTTCGCCAGTCGCGGATATATCCAGCAACACCATTCTTCCGGAAACACGAGCTTCCAGATTGATGTATTCATCCAGCTCCATATTGGGCCAGAAGTTAACCAACTGAATGACTTTGTTCTGCGAGCCAAGTCGGTCCACTCGCCCGAACCGCTGAATAATGCGGACCGGATTCCAGTGAATGTCGTAGTTCACAAGGTAATCGCAGTCCTGCAGATTCTGGCCTTCCGAAATACAGTCTGTCGCAATCAGGATGTCGACCTGGTCTGTCAGTTCGGGGCTGATCTTGTCCCGTTCTTTTGAGATCGGTGAAAACGACGTAATGATAGAACTCAGGTCTCGGCGAATTCCGGGCATGGTTGTTTGATTACTGCCAACTCCGGAGACGGTCGCGGAATACACTCCGAGAGTTTCCTGGGCCCACACGGCAATGTTGTCGTACAGGTAGTTCGCGGTGTCCGCGAAGGCTGTGAAGACAATAACCTTCCTGTTGTCTCCGTTGATCGGTGTCTCGCACTTCTCGCGAATCAACCTCTTTAGCTTCAGCAGTTTGTCGTCCCGATCGGGGGTGATGTCGCGAGCTTCACGAAGCAGTCGCACAAACAATGATTCGTCTTCTTCCAGTTCCTGCTTCCACCTGACGGTGTCCACATCCTGCAGCAGCACCTTCACCTTATTCCCCACAAGGATGGACTCAAACTCCGGATCGTCGATTTCAATATCTTCGATCTTCAGATCGTCGAAGTCAGTCTGTTCGTGAGCCTCCAGCTTCTTCAGGATAGCTCTGACGCCGCCAAGAAGTCGTTCAACCGTGAGTGCGAACGAATTGATTGAGCTTTCCATTCGCTTCAGCAGGTTGACTCGCATCAAGTGAATCAGGCTCTCTTCACGGTCTACCTGTCGGAAGATGTTGCCGCCGTCCACTTCGATGTCGTATTTGCGACTGTACTCTTCCAGTTTGTCCGGACGCACATACTTCAATTGAGCGAAGGCTGCGAGATTGAGCCGCCGAATGTCCCGGTTAACGTCCTGTAATTCGGCAAACAGGCTACTTGCGTCGATGTCTGCCTTAATGTTCACCGGCTTCAGGCGTTCAGGAAAGTCGCCAATATCAGATGTGTCGTAGTATTTTTCGACATGCTTTCGGGAACGAGCGATGGTGAGCAGGTCGAGCACTTTGAAGTAATCGAAGTTCAGCATGTTCAGCAGCGTGTCAGTTCTGCGTTGATCATCCGAAAGCTGGAGCCACTGGTTAAAACGAGTCTGAGCATTCTTGAGACACTGCTCAAGGCTCATGATGCCTTCAGCAGCAAGGGCGTCATCCTGTCCCTCTGTGATAAACGCAACCTGGTTCTTCAGATCATTCATTCGACTGTTGACGGGCGTCGCGGACAGCATCAGCACCTTTGTCTTTACTCCGCTGCGAATGATTTCGTTCATCAGCCTTGAGTATCGAGTGATTCTGTCTTTTCGTGGTGTGCTGTTGCGAAAGTTGTGCGACTCATCGATGACGATCAGGTCATAGTTTCCCCAGTTGACGGTTTCCAGATTGATTTCACCAGACTTGCCGGTTGTCCTTGTCAGGTCAGTGTGATTGAGGACGTCGTAATTGAAACGGTCACCAGCAAACAGGTTTCGCTTGTCGTTGACTGTGTAGATGGTCCAGTTGTCCCGAAGTTTTTTAGGAGCAAGGACCAGCACTCGGTCGTTGCGAAGTTCGTAGTATTTGATAATCGCCAACGCCTCGAACGTCTTACCGAGACCGACGCTGTCGGCAATAATGCAGCCGTTGTAGCGTTCGATCTTGTTGATGGCTCCCAGAACCCCGTCCCGCTGAAATTGATACAGCTTGCTCCAGACCAGCGTGTCTTTGATGCCTGTTTTCGACTTGATGATCTTGTCTTCCTGGACTTCATCGAGTGAATCATGAAACAGGTTGAAGAGCGTCAGAAAGTAAATCATCTCCGGTGATTTGGTCGAGTAAATCGACTCCAACTGGCTTAACACGTCCTGCTTGACGTCGTCCGTGATTTCAGCATTTCCCCAGATGTCATTGAACCAATGCAGCCATGCAGACGTTTCTTCAGGGCCCGTGAAACTTGTGTTCATTTCAAGTGTCGACGAAGGGGTAAGTCCTAGTCCGGATGTCGTAAGCTGTGAGCTGCCGGTGATTGAAATTGGAGCGTCTGAATCGACGTGGAAGAGATTCTGTGAGACTTTCTGAGCTACGCTTCGAATCTCAACCTGCCGGGAAATCCACTCCGCACATGCTCTTGCGGTCGCCGACAGACAAAGCTTGTTTCGATATGGCCGGTCGCCGTCGTCGCCTGTGAGTTCCGTTGCACGGAACGCTTCATCAGAATCGGCCACTCCGTTCGATGGGAGCAGTAGTCTGAATGAGTCTGTTCGACGAAGGTGTTTTTCAAGAGCGTCGAAGGCAAATACAGAGAATGCCTGGGAAAGGATGCTCACGTTCGCGGTGGTCGATAATGCGGCGATCAGCAGGTCAACAACCTTCACTGACCGGTTATTGATGAGTCTCGGAGTTCCTGAAGTTCCGTCTCCTTCAGGGGATCGCTCGACTTCTGTGATTCCTGCCATCTGAATCTACCCCGGATGAACTGCACTCGTGATGGAACGCCCCTAAAGGCGATCCGCAGAGTACCAAACAGAGTGGTGGTTTGCAGGAATGGGAAGCCATTTCCCCGGCATTCGATTCCGGAACGGGCTGCACGCACATCGGTGGCTGGAATCTCTCAGGAAAAAGGGAGACAGCAAGTGAGTCCGATAGACGTCCTTCGCCTTCGGTTTGCCGGAGGTCGTTCAACGAGACGCCTGCCCCGGATCGCAAACGATTTTCGAAAATCCATCCAGAAAATCGAAAAACACGTCTCTCGTTGACACCGCCCGATGTGTTGGGAACAGAAACGAATTGTTTCTTCCCGGCTCCAAAACAGCTCTGGGGAATTTCGAAAAACCATGTTCAGCTCGCAGCGTCCCGACGCATTGTACAGGTCAGCGGAACATCTTCGCTGGCAGAACACCGGGAGCAAATGGTGAAAAAACTTTTCACAAAGTGATCATGATTTTTCAGAAATCCGTTTTTGCCGAAAGGCTCCTACGTATCTGACTAACTATTCACGGTGAGGAATCGTTTCTCATCAAAACAGTCGCTCAATTTGAAAGGACTTTTCAATGAGCAGTATTTCGTTTGAGGCCCGCATGGCGGGCGAAGGGACGCATCGTTGCACCCTTCAGAGAATTGAGACGGATGGCGATCGACCTCGCTGGGTGTTCGTCACTGACGCGGGTGAGGAAATCATTCGTCGGACGGGAACGTCGTGGCGAATCGATTCCGCGAATCACAGATTGGCGGAGCAGCTGACAGGACGAGAGTTCTCAGCTGGTGATTCGTTCGATCCGGAGTCACTCATGGGCAGGGATTTTGTCGCCCATGTTTCCGGATCTGGTGAGAGTTTCAGTGTGCGATTTGAACCGGGAAGTGAGGTGAAATCATGAGTAACCAAACCACCTTCAGTCGAAGTATCGTGGATGAAATCCGCCAGCAACTGCCGAAGGCTACGAAAGCAGTCCGTGGTGCGAAAGGCTATTCACAGGCGGAAAAGCAGCGTCAGCTTGCGATTCCACTGCTCAAGTCGATCCTCTCAGAACCGGAGCCATTTGGTTTGGACTCGATACTTGAACAGTCGTCGTTGCCAGACACAGTGACAAACCACATCGGGACGGTGCTTGGAGCCGGTCAGGGTGGTAAAGGCGGCATGCAACTGTGGAAGACGAGCAAAGGTCGGTTTATTCCGTGTAGCGACAACGCAGTTCTCGTGCTGGAGCACGTGACCGACTCGATGCTGACTGATTTTCTCGACGAGATGGGCTGGGATGAATCGGAGTTCATTGCACGAGTCCAGGCACTGCCAGCGATGGCAGGCGGCGAGTAACTCAATGAAAGCCGAAACGCCCATGGACGGGCGTCGTCGTCGGAGGCGGACCGACGGCCTGATGATGGCAACGCATTCCAGATCGTGAAGGGGCAAATGGGTTCAAGAAAACCAACATCAGCTGAATGGGCTGACGACTATTGCCAGCAGATCCGGCACGTCTTTCGACGCGGTCATCACTACGTTTGGGATGGGCAGTGCTATCAGAAGCTGGACGACATGTTGATGCATCGCGTCATCTCTGAGTTCGTCAGTATGGTGGATCCCGCTGCGGCGACCGCCCAGTTGGTGAAGGCAGTGGTGGAGACGATCGCACAGAAGACGGCCATTCCAAGTGAGCCGCCGGAACCGCTCATGCTGGACGGTCGTCCGACCCAGAATGCGATCGCGTTTTCAAACGGAGTCCTGCTGATCGACGACTTTATTGAGGAGCAGTTGCGTGAACCAGCCCTACTTCCAGCCCCATGATCCGGCATTGTTTGTCACGTCAGTACGGTCGTTCGACTTTGATCCGGCTGCGACCTGTCCAAAGTGGATGGAGTTTCTGGACTTCTTCACACGGGGCGACTGTGACGTTTCTCGAACGTTACAGCAGTGGGTGGGGTCAGTGTTGCTGCCGGAAATCCGACATGAACAGTTTCTTTGGCTGGACGGTAAGGGGAAAAACGGAAAGTCTGTTTTCGTGGAGACGATCTCAGAAGTTCTCGGTCGTCAAGTCGTTGCGAACCTGACTGTAGAACAGTTGACCGGCAAGCATGAAATTGCTGCTCTCGCCGATAAACGCATGAATATTGCCATGGAGTTCGAAAAACTGACACCTCGGTTGGAGTCAGCGATCAAACGCTTGGTGTCGAATGAGCCAATCGCAATCAACGAGAAACTGAAGCCGATTTATTCAGCGAAGCTGGGAATTCGGGCTTTGTTTATCAGTAATTCCGTGCCCCACGTCAGCGACCGCTCAGACGGCTTCTGGAGACGATGCCTTCTCGTTCATTGCGGTGCCCGGGTTGCTGAAGCTCAAAAAGTGCTGGACCTCGAAAAGCAACTCGTCCAACAGGAAGCCGCAGGAATCTTCAACTGGATTCTTCGCGGAGCAGTTGATCTCGTGCGAGCCGATGGCCATATCTTCGTCGCGAAGTCCATCGAAGCAGCAGTTGAACGCCAGCGAACCGCCATGGATCCTCACCGCGTGTTTCTGCAGACTGAACTTGTGCAGACGGACTTCGAGAAGTGGATTCCCGGAGTGGAAGTGCTGTATGAGACATACAGAGAGTGGATGCGTGGTCGGGGACACAAAGGGGCATTGTCATGGCCTCACTTCAAAGTCCTGTTGAAGGAAGAGTTCCCTGGGATTCAATCAACGCGACGCCGTCATCCGACTGCGGGTCGTTGCTACGGATACGAAGGCATCTTTTGGAAAAACGCTATCGAGCAGGAAGAGTCGTACGAACGACAGGTTGCCGAGAAGCTGGCCAGAAAACACGCCACCAACTACGCAGCGGATGTCCGCAGAGACGTCGTTGAAGAGTTGCGAAGGAATCGCCTGTCAGAATCCCGTCGTGGTGCTGATGCTCCCGTCGAATCCGATGACGGGGATGACTACCTTGAGCAGGCGTTCAAAGACGCGGGGATTGATTAGCCATGCTGATGATGACAACGAGAAAACCGGATCCGGATCCGTATGACCCGAATCAATTGCTTACCATCAAGCACGTTGCCCAGTTGCTTCAAGTCGGCGAGCAAACCATCCGCAACAGAATTGAATTGGGCCAGTTCCTGGCACCGACACACAAATTCGGTCGTCAGTTGCGGTGGCGTCGTGCCGAATTGCTGGAGTACCTGAAACAACTGAAGTGCGAATGACAAAACCCACAGACTCTTTGGACATCATCAACCTGGGCGATTTGCTACTCAGGAATTGTGCTGAATAAGTGCCTTCTGTTCTGCTTCTGGCTGGTTGGTGTTTGTCAGTCGGTACCCTTCAAGATAATACGCGTTGCCTGCTATGAGTCTAAGAATCTCCGTGAGTCTGTTTCGACCTCGTGTCACTCGCAAAAAGAATGGCAAGAAGAAGACAACAATATGTAAAATCTGGCATGCGGCATGGCGTGATCCTCAGACCCGCCGTCGTCGCACCAAGTCAACTGGAACACCCAATAGGCAGTCAGCCGACGACTTCGTTTCGACCCTCAAGGACAAACTCTACCGGCAGCAAATTGGCACCTACAACCCGGCGGAGGATCATCGAGAGCTGACATGGAAGTCAGCAATGACAGCATTCCTTGAGGCTCAGACGCAACGACTGCGTCCCCACAGCGTGGATGCGTACCGCTACAGTCTGCTTCTGTTCGAGCGAATCATGAAGCCGCAGGAGTTGCGAAAGGTCGAAAGACGCACAATCGACGAATTTGTCGGCAAGCGGCTCAGAAAGGTGGGGGCGGTGACTGTAAACAAAGATCTTCGCCAGATTCGTGCCTTCCTGAACTGGTGTCGGCGTCAACACTACCTCGCTGCTTCGCCGGACTTCAAAGGGCTGTTTCTGGTCGTTGATCAAGCGGACCCGACCTGGATCGGCGACGATGATGTAAAGGCTGTCGTGACGGCGTTGGCTGATGAGTCGTTGCAGTTAAGTCGCCGGTCACGGGAATGGTGGGGAGTATTCATCCGCACCGCACTTTTTACCGGCATGCGACGATCTGAGTTGCTCGGCCTGCGTTGGTCTGAAGTGGACTTTAAGGGAGGAGTTCTGAAAGTGATTCGCTATACCAGCAAAGGTCGCCGGGACCGGCTTTATGAGTCAGCAAGATCTTTGACTGACCTCCTGAAGGAATGGCATGGCATTCATCAAGAGCCTCCTCGACCTACTGACTTCGTGCTTCCGTTCGAGAAGAATCCCCGGGGTCTGTACGTGGACTGGGACGCGATCCTGAAACACGCCGGTATTCCGCCGGAACGCCGGTTCACTCCCCATGATTGCCGTTCCACATGCGTGTCAGAATTGCTGGCCGCAGGCGTCGCCTTGACCACAGTTCGCGACTGGGTGGGACACAGTTCAGTAATCGTTACCGAGCGACACTACGCTGCCACCAGATCTGACCGGCGTCGAGTTGCTGAAGAACGAAAAGTGGTTTGAAAGTGTTGCAACGCGTGTTGCAACACGGGGCTGGTGTTCGTTGGGGTTCGGTGGGCCTTGTTGGGATGAACGGCCAACGGGGTTCAGGAAACGAAAAAGGCCCGGAATCGCCGTCGAAGACGGTTTTCCGGGCCTTTTTGTTGATGTCCGAGAGGGGGGAGTCGAACCCCCACGCCGTTACCGGCACAGGATCCTAAATCCAGCGCGTCTGCCAATTCCGCCACTCTCGGTTGACGCAAAGCGTTTACGGTCAATGCCTTACGCTATGACCAGGCACCGTGTCACTCACGGCTGACGGCTATCGAGCACGGTGTGGTGAGACGCATCGTATAGCGTTTTTCCTGTAAAACAAGAGTAGCCAACGCGTCTTCAGCAGGACAGGACTTCCCGTGCAAATCGGCGCGTAAACAGAGCCCACCTGCGGGTCGAAATCGGCGCGGAATTCGGACCCGGCTCAAGCTCAAAACCAGCAGCTCCACCCTGCGTTACCTCTCACCATCCCCATATGCCCTCAGGATTTGCGTAAAGGGTGTCAGGCGACGGCGAGACAACGACAGGGCTACTCAGACCTTTATGGGCGGGTGCCGTTTGCACGCCGATCTCCACGTCCAGCACGTTTCAGAGTCCGTCATCATTCCTGAGTTCTGTTTTGTCGCCATCTTCGTATGCTGCGAATGAAGCTGTTCGATGCTTTGATCAGTTGGTCGTCGCAGGCTCATTCGGCAGAGGCGTTGGTGACATGGAAGTGTCTGGCCCGGTGCATAAGCGATCTTCTCCGGACGTCAAGATCGCCCTGTTTCGCTCGCTGTTTCGTGGCCGCGACGATGTCTATCCGCAGCGATTCGAAAGCCGGACATCCGGCAAGTCGGGCTACTCGCCCGCCTGTGCCAACGAATGGGTGCGAGGGATCTGCGAGAAACCTCGTGTTAAATGTGCGACGTGTCGGCACCGTCAGTTTCCTGCACTGACAGACGACGTCATTCGGTGGCACCTTTCCGGTCGAGACGATCGAGGGGCGGAGTTTGTTCTCGGCGTGTACCCAATGCTGCTGGATGAAACCTGCTTCTTTCTGGCGATGGATTTTGACAAACATCACTGGCTGGACGACAGTCTGGCCGTGCAGGAAACGTGTGAACGCATCGGTGTGCCGGCGTATCTGGAAAAGTCACGATCAGGCAACGGCGGACATGTGTGGATTTTTTTCGAACACGCCGTTCCGGCCACCATTGCACGTCGACTGGGTTCGTATCTGCTTACGGAAACGACAGAGCGACGCCCCGAAATCGGACTGGATTCGTACGACCGTTTCTTTCCCAGTCAGGACACATTGCCGCGGGGCGGGTTCGGAAATCTGATTGCTCTGCCGCTTCAGAAACGAGCTCGAGCCTTCGGCAACAGCGTTTTTCTCAACAAGCTCGGCGAACCGCACCCGGATCAGTGGTCGTTCCTGGCGTCCGTTGAACGCATGACAAGGGCCGCCACCGACGAACTGGTTTCCCATGCGGCTCGTCGAGGCCGGATTCTTAACGTCAGAATTGCCGCGTCGGACGATGAAAATCCAGAACCCTGGGCGCTGTCACCGTCTCGTCGCGAACCGAAACCGACGATCCGCGGACCATTTCCGGACCGAATTGTGTTGACGCTGGGCGATCAGATCTACATTGCGAAGGAGGGACTTCCGGCAACACTGAGAAACCAATTGATCCGGCTGGCGGCATTTCAGAATCCGGAATTCTACAAAGCTCAGGCGATGCGGTTGCCGACCTACGACAAACCTCGAATCATCTGCTGTGCGGAAGAATACGAACAGCATCTGGCACTACCACGCGGCTGCTTCGAAGACGTCGAAACGCTGCTTAAAGATCTGAAGATTGAAACTGCGGTAGTTGATGAACGAGTTCGCAGCGCAGAACTGCCGTTCCGGTTTCTCGGCGAACTGCGCGAGGGTCAGCAGTTGGCCGTTGAAAAGCTGCTGCAGCACGAAACGGGAGTCCTTTCGGCGACGACCGCGTTCGGAAAGACGGTTGTCGCAGCTCGGATGATTGCAGAACGAGGGCGCAGCACATTGATTCTGGTGCATCGCAGACAACTGCTGGATCAGTGGGTTGATCGGCTATCGCAGTTCCTGAATGTGGACGAGAAAGAGATCGGTCGTATCGGCGGCGGTCGAAAGAATGCAACCGGGCGAATCGATGTAGCCGTAATACAGAGCCTGGTTCGAAAAGGTGCGGTCAAAGACTGCGTCGCCGACTACGAGCATTTGATCATTGACGAATGTCATCACGTCTCAGCCAGAAGCTTTGAACTGGTTGCACGGCGTGCAAAGGCTCGGTTCGTGCTCGGCCTGTCCGCTACGGTAACTCGCAAGGACGGTCATCATCCTGTCATTTTCATGCAATGCGGTCCGATTCGGCATACCGTGGACGCAAAAGCAGAATCTGTCGCCCGCCCGTTTCGACATACGGTGCTGGTATGCCCAACTTCGTTTCAATCTGTCCTCGAAGCCAGTTCGGACATGCGGGTTCAGTTTCAGGATCTCTATACTGAACTTATGGCCGATGACAGACGGAATGCAGCCATCTGCGGTGAGGTGGTTCAGAGTGTCAAAGGCGGGCGATCGCCGATCGTGCTGACGGAAAGGAAAGAGCACCTTGAAACGCTGGCCAACCGGCTGCGATCGCAGGTAGATAATGTTATTGTCCTGAAAGGCGGGACCGGCCGAAAAGAACGTCAGCAGATTCAGGAACGCCTGGCGGCCATCAACGCTGATGAAGAACGAGTCCTTGTGGCGACGGGGCGGTACGTCGGTGAAGGATTCGACGACGACCGACTGGACACGCTGTTCCTGACGTTGCCGGTTTCCTGGAAAGGAACGATTGCTCAGTACGTCGGCCGGCTGCATCGCCTTCGTGCGGGCAAGACAGAAGTCCGGGTTTACGACTTTGCCGACCTGAACGTTCCCATGCTGGCGCGGATGTTCGACCGCCGCTGCAAAGGCTACGAAGATGTGGGTTACACGGTCATGCTCCCGGGCAGCGCTGTGCCGGGATGGCCTCCGAACGTACCACTTCCGGTCGATCCGCAATGGAAATCAGACTACTCCGCCAGTGTGCAGCGATTGATTCGGGACGGCGTCGACGAACCTCTGGCAGCACTGTTTGTTCACGCTGCAAAGCCGGTAACTGTTGAGGCCAGCGGTGTTGACTTCGCTCGCAGCGCATCCGAAGCTTTTTTGTTTGGACGCCTGCAGACACTGGACGCCACGCGAGATCAGTTTCGATTGAACCAGAATCTGCCGATAGCGTTCAATGGTTGGGGAAATATGGAAGTGGATTTTCTTCACGTAAGACATCGCCTGGTCATCGAACTGGACGGCGGACAACATTTTGCGAACGAGGACGCGTACCGACGTGATCGCCGGAAAGACGCGATGCTGCAGGAAAATGGCTACTTTGTGCTGCGTTTCCTGGCCCAGGATGTCGGCGCGAAACTGAACGATGTGCTGGATGCACATTCTACGAACGATCTCGCACCTGGAATCAAAAACCGCCTCGACGTGACAGCATACAGCAGCAATGAAAGAGGGGTTATTTCTGGATTCGTTCGTTTTGATTGCGGTCCCGTCCTGTTCGATTCGGTGGATCCGATCTGGTGGCGCGTTGACAATTCTGTTTTCGAGCGTTGTCTGGACGTTTTTCTCGAATGGTCGGCCGGCCGTTGACGATATTCCGTCGCATTGTCAATGTGACGGAAACTCAGACATCGCGGGCAGATCGGTCCGATCTAACGAGACACGTCCCGGTCGTCGACGGCGAGGCGCCGGCTCTGCTCGTCGATGCGACTCTGCAGATCCGCGGCGCGACTGACCAGGCTGTCATGTTTCGTGGCGAGTTCCTCAAGCGACTGCCGGAACGATTCAGCCGTTGACGCTATTTCATCGGGCGATGACGCCGTGCGATAAGCGCGAAATGCGGCGTTGAGTTGATCAACGTCAGACTGATCGGCGTTGTCGGCTTTCAGCGAACCGACCAGGTCCGCCAACAGAAACGCCATTTTCAGATGACCGCCAGTGTCGCCGGGGATGTCCTCGTCTGCCACATACACACTGCTCCAGACGGAATCGAAGTCCTGATCTTTGTCATCCTCAGGTTCCGTGTGCGGCTCCGTGTCGGCTGCGAATTCGGCATCCATCATACCCCATTCGCGCTGTCCTTCTTCCCAGGCCTCGCGCGTGGCATGTCTGGAAAACGCGAATTCTGCTTCGGCGTCCAGCATCCAATCGTCCAGTCTGGTAATCGCGGGGCCGAACAGGTCGCTGCCCATCATTTCGCAGATCGGGCAGTCGCAGTCGATCACATGCTCGCTTCCGTCGCTGACCAGCGGAATACGAAGCCGGTCGCAGCGGATTACTTCCTGTGGCTGAATTCCGTCTTCAGCGGGAGTCACCAGCCATTCCCCCAGGAAATCGTTCATCGCCGCCGACAGGCGGCCGGCGACCTGTGGCTGATCAAGCCGAGTCCGGTCGGCGAGCAGCCAGCGCCAACCGGCATGCAGCGTTTCCCGACACGCATCGAAATACGTAATCACCTCGTTTGATCCCATGGCGGCATTTTCGAAAGTTGACAATTCGGTCGGGATCGGAATCGAGGCTTCTCTCTGGCAGATGCGAAATTCCTGACCGCGGGCCAGATCCTCGATCCACTCTTTCCCACCGTGCAGGCAGTCGCGTGGAATGCCGCCGTCCAGCGCTTCATGCGGAGTCATCAGCCAATCCCGGTGTAGTTCAACCGTCAGATCGTGACTGCCGCAGGGCTGGCCGTCCCGGTCCCTGCCAATCCACGTCCGGCCGGCCCGGATTGCCGCCAGCATCTGTCCGGCAAAAAAGTCTGTCATGGCTGGTCCCCACAGAACATCGCGTCGAGGATCGGGGATCCGCAGGGGTGTCTGACGCGGGTCAAACAGAGTGACCGGCGACACATGCTGGCAAAGTTCCCACCATGGCGGCAGCACGGTCACGTGCGCGTCCGGATCATCCTGGCAGACCGGCCCACCGCGCAGCTGCAGGGTTGGAAGATCACCGCCGGTCAGCAGGCGTCTGTTGACCAGATCGACAACAAACCACGCCGCAGAACCAGCCAGCAGATCAACCGTCTGTTCGATCGTCATCTCCCGAAACGGCAGGCTGCCTGCAAACTCAGCATTCTCTGCATGAAACCTGTATCGCGGCCAGATCAGCCCGATATCACTCCATTCTGCCGGATCTTCCGCAAGGCACGACAGCAGAGTCAGAGCATCAACGTCGACCAGCGGCGACAGCACATAGACGCCGTCTTTGTCGATCACTGCAACATCCGTTGATAGAGAGTTGAATGGTTCGGACATGCTTTTTCCTCCTGCTGACGGCCGACGTTCAGACAAATTCATCGACGCCCGCGCGGCCGGTGAAAACGCGGGGCGAATCGGGAAAGACCGTGGTTTCGCAGTGGCCGCCGTCCAGCTGAACACGCCGTTAACCAGACCCGGAGTTACCAGACCTGCTACCAACCCGCGAAAACAACCTCACACCCAACACAGACAGTTACCACTACATACTATAAACATATCCCATGCCGTAAAGGCTGAACCTGCCAGAATTGTCATCCCACGTCATTCTCAGAGCATCGTTGCTGAGGAACCGCCCGTCGAGAACGTGGGTGCCGGAAGCGGCTGCTGACGAAGTGCTGGTGTCGGCGGGCCGCGGACACGGTGGCTGCATACTTGCGGGCAGCGGCTGAGTCTGAAAGGATGCGCGACGGGATTGCCCATGGGTCTTCGTTAACCATTCACGCAAGCGGCAGTTTTATCATCACGATGGCCGCGTCCATCGCCACGGAAGCTGAACCATGCCACAGAAACAGGTTTCACGTCGCGCGGCATTGAAGTCCTCGCTCGCATTTGCCAGCACCGCCGTTTTTCTGAACCGAAGTCAGCGGGCGCACGGCTTTCGACAAACCGTCGACCGACCTCGGGTCGGAGCCATTGGAACCGGCAGTCGCTGGTGTCAGAAGGCGACGGGCCTTGACGGCCCCTACGGATCCGCTCCCGATTTCCGCAGGTACGGTGATTACGTGGCGGTCTGTGATGCTGATGCGATGCGCCGGGAGCTCGCCGCGGGGCTGGTCCGGGAATGGACGGGGCATGAACCGGCCGGTCATGCAGATTACCGCGCCATTCTGGACAACAAAGATATCGACATTGTTCATATCTCGACGCCGGATCACTGGCATGCCAGAATTGCCATTGAAGCGATGCTGGCCGGCAAGGATGTCTACTGCGAAAAGCCGATGACACTGACGATTGACGAAGGGCGTCAGATCTGCGAGGTCTGCCGCCGCACCGGACGAATTGTGCAGATCGGGACTCAGCAGCGCAGCCAGCAACAGTTTATTCAAGCGGTCGCTCTGATTCGTGCAGGTCGTCTGGGAGATATCACCAAAGCCACCTGCAGCATCGGCGGCGCTCCGACCAGTCCCGAAATTCCGACGGCTGAGCCACCGAAAAGTCTGGACTGGAATCTTTGGCTCGGACCGGCCCCCGAGACAGACTTTCTATATCTGGCGGGAGACAACGGAGAAACGAAAAGCTGGTCACGATGTCACTACGAATTTCGCTGGTGGTACGAATACTCAGGCGGAAAGCTGACAGACTGGGGTGCCCATCATGTGGACATCGCGACCTGGGGCCTGAACAAGACAGATACCGGTCCCGTATCCGTTGACCCGGTGATGGTAAAACATCCGGTTCCGTTCAGGGACGGTTATCCGACCGACAGTTCGCGGTACAACACAGCCACCGAGTTTCTGATCAGGGCGGATTTCGCGGACGGCGCACAGATTGAAATTCGGCATGACCAGAGCAACGGCATTCTGTTTGAAGGCACCGAAGGACGCATCTTCGTGAACCGCGGACGCCTGACGGGACAGCCGGTGGAAGACCTGAAGAAGAACCCGCTTCCGAATACAGCGCTGGAAGAAGTCTATAAGAACCGGCCACTGGTGGATCATTTTCGCAATTTCTTTGAAGCCGTCGTTGCCCGACAGGAGCCGATCTCTGATGTCTTCAGCCATCATCGTGCCCTGTCCACCTGTCACCTGGCAGGCATTGCGGCTCGCCTGAATCGCAAAATTCGCTGGGACCCGCAGGCAGAACAGATCATCGACGACGCGCAGGCACAGCATCTGATCAGTCGCGAAGCGAGGAAGGGGTTTGAGACTCAGACCTGAGGCCAACGACAGTCAGCGTCATCAGACGACCCGAGCCACGGTTGACAGACGTTGATTCGTGCGGATCCGTCCGGATTTGATCTGAAGATTCCGAGCTGAAAACTCAGCCACGGCGAACCATCAGCATCAGATGCCATGTTTCCCAGATGGCTCAGCTTCTACTTCGGCCGGCGCAACCGTAGACTGCACGTTTCTGGTTCCGGCGCCGCGCGCAACGATGGTCGTCAGCGACAGCGCTTTTTCTGCCATGAACCGAATTCAACGCAGGGTTTGACGCCGAATGCTTCGACGATTCTTTCTTCCACTGCTGACATTCAGTCTGCTTGCGGCAGGCCTCACACACCGATCCCTCGCGAACGAGCTGAACTGGCCTCAGTTTCGCGGTGCTGATGCGCGGGGCGTATCAGCCAGCGACGGACTGCCCGATCGATGGTCGGCAACGGAGAATGTCGCGTGGAAAACAGATCTGCCAGGTCGCGGATGGTCGTCGCCGATCGTGTGGGGTGACCGCGTATTTGTCACGTCTGTCATCAACACTGGTGCCTCGGAAGAGCCGAAGAAGGGCCTGTATTTCGGAGGCGACCGGCCGGCGCCGCCGGACAGTGTGCATCGATGGGTAGTGTTCTGCCTTGACCTGACGTCGGGCGACGTGGTGTGGCAGAAGCAGGTTCACGAAGGCCGACCCGAGACGGCGATCCACCTGAAGAGCAGTTTTGCCTCAGAGACACCGGTCACCGACGGCGAACGTGTATACGCCTGCTTCGGAAATCTGGGAATCTTCTGTTTCGATTTTGCCGGTGAACTTCTGTGGGAAAAACGCCTGACGCCTCATAAGACCCGCAACGGCTGGGGCACGGCCGCTTCACCGGTGGTGCACGAAGATCGGGTGTATCTGGTCAATGACAACGAGGAAGACTCGTACCTGCTGGCGCTCGATGCCAGGACCGGGGGCGAGATCTGGAGAACTGAACGGGACGAAAACAGCAACTGGGCCACTCCGTATATCTGGAAAAACGCCGATCGCGTCGAGATCGTCACGCCGGGGACCGATCAGGTGCGGTCCTACGATCTTTCGGGAACACAGTTGTGGAGCTTCACGGGGATGTCCAGCATCACCATCGCCACGCCATTTGAATACAAGGGGCTGATGTACATCAGCTCGGGCTACGTCGGCGATCGAAACAGTCGGCCGATCTACGCGATCAGGCCGGGGGCCTCAGGCGACATTTCACTGGGTGAGAACGAAACGTCCAATGACTGGATTGCGTGGTGCCAGAAAATGGCGGGGCCGTACAATCCATCCACATTGATCTACGAAGATCGTCTCTACGTGTTGTACGACTTCGGATTCATCGCGTGTTTTGATCCCGTCACGGGCGAACCGATTTTCGCGAAACAGCGAATTCCGCAGGGCCGGGCATTTACCACATCCCCGTGGGCGTATGGTGGAAAGGTGTTCTGTCTGAATGAAGACGGCGTCACCTATGTTCTGAAATCCGGCGACGAACTTGAGATACTGCACCGGAATGCACTGGCCGATGATGACATGGCGATGGCCACGCCCGCTATCGTCGATGACCGTCTTTTGATCCGAACGTCGGCCCGACTCTACTGCATTCAGAACACTGCGGATGGCGTTAATGAAACAAAGTAACCGTCATCACGCGACGTCCCGCATTGAACAGCGCTGCCGTTGAAGGAAAATTTGCGATGTGTCAAACGCAAATGTTTTGCCATCTGTTCTGTTTTTTGCTGCTGGTTTTCTCATCAGTACCGATCATCGCCGACGAGGACACGGAACTGGGTGAACACGGATTTGCAGAATCGGGTGATGTACGGGTTCATTGTGTCGCGGCGGGCGAAGCCATGCTGAACTGCTACAAGGCCAACTATCCTCGGGAACCCTACGAAATTCCGCAGGACGATCCGCCCAGAGTGCAGTGTTCGGTGCTCATGATTCATGGCCTGAAGGACACAGCTCTGCTGCCCGGAGCCCTGAATGACACATGGCAGTGGCTGGAAAAAGACCTGACGCTGGTCACGCTTCCTGAGGCAGGACATTTCGTCCAGCAGGATGCCGCGGAAACCGTGACATCGACAATGATAACCTGGTTGACGACATCGGCAGCTGCCAGGTAACTTCAGCACCCCGGTCCATGCCGCTGAACGCCATGCTGCTCCGGGCCAGCCCGCTGAAAGCCCGGCTGCCGACATGGCAACAATGCCCTGACTCAGGCATATCGAGACAACGTCAACCTGGATTACGCCGGCCTGCCCGCGTCCCGGATGAACGAAGCACAGCAGGCGCTGCTGCTAAACGTGGTGCAGGAATTCGTCGGGACGATGAGAGAAGGCCATGCAAAGTTCAAAATGGACGAGGTCCGGAAGCATCTGGACCGTACCTGGTTTGCATGGATCGGCGGTACGGCGGACGACAGCGTCTTCTATTACCGAATTCACAGCCCCGTCGTTTTGATTGAATTCGACCACCAGCGACGAGTGGCTCCGTTTCGAACCCGCGAGCCGACGCGGGATCATGTTCACGCTGTGCTGAGAACGCCGAACGGCAACGATTACGGCAAGGATCTGCTCAGACAACACTACCAGCTTCATCATCAGGCAACGGACAGCGAATAATCGGCTGTTGTTCGGTTTCTCCGAAACGGAACCGGCATAAGTACAAACGCCTGAGTTCTGACACCAGCGCTGCGAGCGATGAATCCCGCTGGTTGTGGGTGCCGGGGTGTTCGAGCAATTGTTCGCGGTTGCTACCACGGTCGCGGCGGGGCCGCGAAGTGCCGCCCGGCAGGCGATGGCAGGTCCTGCCTGCCGGGCTGGACCCCCAATTCGCCGACAGGCGAACCGTGCGCACGGTCGGTGTCCGAATCAGCGGGTCGCATTGTTCGAACTGCCGGCGTGTTCCAGCAGTTGTTCGCGGTAGCCACCACAGTCGCGGCGGGGGACGTCGATTTAATTACTGATGCGATTGCCAGGGTCTCTCTGGCTCCGTGCCCCCCTGAAAATTCCGACCAGACAGTTGTCCCGCCTCGGTCCCAGGCTCCACCTGGGACCGCATGCCCTTCGCACGGAGCCCGAACTGTGCGCAGGACCCACGTTCGAATTCTGGGGGCGGTTGGTTCGTGGCAGCGGGTTGTATGAAGTGGCGTGTCTGTTGCAACCACGGTCGCGGCTTTGCCGCGAAGTGCCGCCCGGCAGGCGGCACCTACTTGCGCACTGGATCATGAGAATCGTGGCGGGCACGGGATCCGGGACATTGTGAGACTGTCGTGCCGAAGGCAATCTGCTAATCTCAGCGAACGCATTCTTCTGTCGTACGGTCGCCGTGAGTGCACGTCGCAGAAGAACATTTTCCGTCAATCCATGTATCAGACGACGCTGCAGCCTCAGAGGCGATGACGACGGCAGAACCGAAGACATCTGCCGTCCATCGTCAATGAGCTGTCCGGTCAGGAGTCTATTCCAGTGAATTCGAAGTACCCCAGATCCGCGGGCGGGCAGACGCTGATTCGCCAGAGTGAGACTGACGGAACGTTGTCCAGAGATGCTCAGCTGAAGAACAACACGCGGTACATGTACTTCAAAACGGTCGCCGTGGGGGGCAAATGCCTGATTCGGTCGTGCAAGGACCTGCATCTGGGCCGCGTCGTCTGCCACAAGATGCTGCGACCGGAGTTCGCCGACGATCCGGAAGAACAGAAACTGTTTCTGCGAGAAGCTCGTGTCACCGCGATGCTGCAGCATCCCAACACCGCTCCGGTTTACGAAGTCGGCTTCGATGCCAAAGGCCACTATTATTTCACGATGAAGCTGGTGGCAGGTGTCACGCTGCGGGAAGTCCTGGACGGACTGATCTCTGGCGACCCGGACGTCGAATCGGCATGGGATCTGGAGCGGCTGATTGATGTCATTATTCAGGTCGGACAGGTCCTGAGTTATGCTCATGTTCACGGCGTGGTCCACTGCGACGTGAAGCCGGAGAACATCGTCGCCGGCGGCTTCGGCGAGGTACTTCTGCTGGACTGGGGACTGGCCGAAGTACAGCAAAAGGACATCGATGAATCTCCGGCGCCGGAGCCGGCCGACGACAGGAACTCGCTGCACTCGCAGGCTTCGCATCAGGGAACTCCCCAGTACATGTCGCCCGAGCAGATCGCCGGCGGCGACTTCGACCATCGCACGGACATCTACAGTCTGGGAGCGATTCTGTTTGAGGTGCTGACGCTGCAGCAGATGGCGTGGGGAGACACTCTGGACGAGATGCTGCAGAACAAGGTCAATTCACCGCCACCGACCCCCACACTGGTTGCACCGGACCAGAATATTCCGCGGGCCCTGGAAACAATCTGCCTGCGGTGTGTCCAGCGGGATCCGGAACATCGTATTCAGTCTATGCTGGAAGTACTCCACGAACTCCTGTACTGGCTGCGTCTGGACGCCCGACACCGCCCCGTCTGATCGGAAAAGTGGAGGTCCAGCGGAAGGTGACAGACCCCGATAGATCGCATCACGGCGGGAAAACAGCAAAATCTGGCGCATGCCCTTCCTGAAATATTTCAGCAGGAAACGGTCAGCCAGCTGGTGATATGTGTACGGACGGCCGTGTAAGATATCAGGGCACACGGCGACTTTCCTGCCACGGCCTCCCGAGTCAGACTATGCCACTTCCGTTTCAATGGCTGTTTTCAAATTCCGGCGATCACCGTTCGTTTGTCGGGCGTCGGGATGTCCTGCGAGCAGGTCTGACCGGCTTTTCTGCGCTGAATCTGGCGGGGCTCAACAGGCTGCGGGCTGAAAACGGGACTCAGGCATCAAAGGCCGAGGAAAAGACAGCCGTGATCCTTGTCTGGCTGCGCGGAGGCTGCAGCCATCTGGACACGTTTGATCCCAAGCCGGACGCCCCGTCGGAATACCGAGGTCCGTTTCATCCCATCGACACGACCGTTCCGGGGATACAGCTGTCGGAACTTCTGCCGAAGCTGTCACAGTGTGCCGACCGGTTTTCACTGCTGCGTTCTGTGGCTCACGACGCTGGCGGACATCCGGCGGGGTCACTGCGTGTGCTGAGTGGAGATCCGGATCGCGCCGACAAGACCTTTCCTGAGCTGCCGGACTGGATGAGTATTGTCAGCTGGCTGCGGCGTGACCCGGGGCGAATGATTCCGAACTACATCGCGGTCAACCCGGTCGATCGATACGACAGCTTTACGATCGCTGGCTCAACCTATCTGGGGCCGTCCTACGAACCGTTCCGGGTAACGGGAGATCCCAGCCGACCCGATTTTTCGATCCCGAACATCAGCGTTTCAGATCAAAAGCAGGCCCGGCGCCTGCTCGAACGCAGCGGGCTGAGCACCAGTCTGGACCGTCTGCGCCGCGAGACCGATCCTTCCGGATTAATGGACGCCTTCGATGCCTACGAAACGCAGGCGCTGAATCTGCTGACCAGTCCGGCGGCGCGTGAGGCATTCGACCTGTCGCAGGAAACCGATTCCGTCCGCGATCAGTATGGGCGAAATCAGTGGGGACAGCAGTGCCTGATGGCGCGGCGGCTGGTGGAAGCCGGTGTCGACGTGGTTGCCACGGAATTTGACGGACCTTTGTGCGGACGCGTTGCCAACTGGGATGACCATGCCGTCAACCATCATGTGTTTGAGGCACTCAGCTTTCGCGCCCCGCCGTTCGATCAGGCGATCTCAGCGCTGATCAATGATGTCTACGCCCGTGGTCTGGATCGTCGCGTTCTGGTGGTGGTCACGGGAGAGTTCGGACGCACACCACGGATCTCACATGTCGCCAGCAGCGGGGGCGGGGTCGCCAGCGGAGCCAAAGGCACCGTCCAGCCCGGCCGTGATCACTGGCCGCGAGCGAACACAATGTTGTTTGCCGGAGGCGGCATCCGCACGGGGCAGGTCATCGGAAAAACCGATCCTCGGGGTGAAGACCCGATTGAACGCCGTGTCAGTCCGCTGGACTTTCTGGCCACGATCTACCGGCATCTGGGCATTGACTACGAAAACACGTCGATCATCAACCTGGCCGGGCGTCCGGTTCCGATCCTGAGCGGCGGTCAGGCGATTCCCGAACTTGGTCGCGTGACCTGATGAATGTTCGATAAGGAACCCGACCAATGACTGCGACTCTTTTCCGTTCGACAATCTTCACCGTCGTCGGTTTCCTGCTGCCGGCGGCAGACACGCTGGCTGGCGACTGGCGGCAGTTGCAGGGGGACGCCCTGCGGTCCGGAAACGCGGCTCAGGAATCATTGCAGCTGCCGTTGAAGCTGGTGGCGGCGGTGCCTCTGACCGACGCGATTCTGGCGGCACCTGTCGTCGCCGACGGAACAGTCTACGTGGTCGACGGATCGGGTGTGGTGATGGCGTTCGATCTGCAGACTCAGCAGGTCGTCTGGAAATTCGCTACGGCGGGCGGAACAGGCAACTGCAACAACGTGGCCGCTCCCGCCGTCATCGGACGTTACCTGCACGTGGGCACGATGGCCGGTCGGTACTATGTGCTGGACCGCGATACCGGCCGCGTCGTCCGTGAAATTGACTGCGCCGAACCAATTTTTGCAGCACCGGTGGCGGGCCCGGAACGCGTCTACTTTGCCACACTGGGAGCACAGGTTTACTCGGTCACGCCGGACGGAGATATCGTCTGGACGTGGGACTTCGTGAAGTCCGTCATCGGCTTCGACGGCGACCGCTGGAAAGGTCAGGACTGGCTGGCATTCCGCGGCGATCGTGTCACGTGGCGGGACCACTTTGTCTGTTCGCGAGACATCTGCCTGGTCGGACGCACCATCGTGATGCCGGCCGGCGGACGCACCATCTTTCTTGAAGACGCGGGAGACCATCCGGCACTGAAGACCGTCGGCGAGATCCCGTCCTTCGCCGGTCGGGAGTATCCGGCGACATTCGGGCAGAGCGCCGACGAAGCCGGCAACGTGTATGTCCAGTGGCATCGACGGGACAACGCCGGTCGTGTGGAGGTGCTGAAACTGAAGGGGGACGAGCTCGAAACCAGCTTTGTCCCGGGCACCGAGACATCGATCGGCCAGCACGGGCTGCTGAGTTTCGCGTCGGTCAGCATTCGTGGCAGTGACGTCTACCGGGTACGACCGGAACACGGCCGCGGACTCTGCCGGCATGCCGCCGGGCAGGAACAGCCGCAGGTGTTGTGCGACGCCGGTTCGATCTGCCCGCCGGTGCTGACGGCTGAACATGCGATCTACGGGGGTCTGGATGGCAGTCTGCGTGTTGTGCCGCTGAACGGTGGCGACACGTTTACTTTCGCGACTGCCTTTGGTGCTCCGATATCTGCCCCCGTGGCCGTTGCCGACGGTCAGATCTTTGCGGGCTGCGAAGACGGTTACCTGTATATTCTGGGCTCGGAAGGATCAGCTCCGCTGCCGTCACAGGATCTGCAGGTCTGGAAGGTGCGCAGCCCGCTGACCGGGCCGCTGTCGGACGCAAAATACAACTGGTACACCAACTACGGCGATTTCGGCGGAACCAATGCCAACAATCAGGGTCTGAAACCGCCTCTGCGAATGCGATGGGCTCGACGTCTGGAAGGGACGGTCAAGCATCTGCCGGTCTGCGGCGGCGGTCGCCTGTACATGCACACGGCTGAAGGACAGGTGCTGGCCGTGGAACAGGATACGGGGCGGCTGCTGTGGAGACGTTACTGGCCGGACGTCTACCTGTCGTTTACATCGCCTTTATACATCAACGAAAAGCTGATTGTCCCTCAGGGAGGGATCAAAAAATCTCGTATGCGCTGCCTGGACGCGGCCACCGGCGAACTGCAGTGGGAAGCTCCGTTTACCGGTTCGCCCAGCTGGAGTCGACAGTTCCCTCCGGTCGTGCATGGCAATGTGGCGATCTATGCGTCGGGTTCCGGTGAATACGCGGCTCAGGGAACTGAGAAGCCATTTGTCTTCAAGGGTGAACCCATCGAACGCGACGGCCGTGAAGTGATGAGCTGGATCTATTCCAACGACAATCCTTATTATCCCAGAGACCATCATCCCCGCATCTGGGCGTGGGACCTGGACAGCGGCAAAGTGGTCTGGGAAAAAGATTTCGTTGAATATGGTCGCGGCGGCAATGACTGCGGCATCTGCATTCTGGACGGCCGGCTGTACTATTCCGTGTTCTTCGGCTACGCCGCCAGCCAGCGCCAGCGACGCGGGCTTCCCGCCGAGAACAACGGACTGACAGCCTGTCTGGACCCGCAGACCGGAGACGTCATCTGGCAGACCACCGATTATTACGTGACGTCCAAGTGCACGCTGAGTTCCCGTGACGGCAAAATCTTTATCGGCGGTTTCAATCGGGCCACAGAAGGCACGGACGATCGTTTTGTCTGGTGTCTGAACGCCGAGGATGGTTCGCTGGAATGGAAATCAGACCCGGTAACGTCGGCGCTGAACGTGGTCACGGTCGGAGAACAGTATGTATTTTCGAATGCGCTGCGCGGCAAGGGCAATGTGTTCGACCGGTCCAGCGGAAAAGTCGTCAGCAGCATCGGCCACAACTATGCCTGCTGCCGTTTCACATTGTCTGAGCCCTGCGTTCTGGGGGCCAACATGGACATGATCGACCTGTCGCAAAACGGAAAGCTGGTATCCACCGGCCCGGCGATTGATTCGCGAGAATGTCTGGGAGCCGTCGTTTCCAACGGTCGCATCTTCTACATGTCTCAGGCCAGCGGCTTTGTCGTATCCCAGACCTACGGTACCGCCTCAGAAACACTGCCGGCCGTGTGGGACCGCGATTAGGGTCGGTGGAAGACGGGGACGGGCTCGACAACCGGTACCCGCGCGAGGCCAGGTTTCGGAGAAACCTGGCAACAGATGTTGGTCCGTTTCTCCGAAACGGATCCGCCCGCAGTTATCGCCTGTTTCGGAAAGAATGGACGGGTCGGGGGCGAATCGTGCTCGCAATCTGTTAAGAAAAATGAAAGTACCATCGGTGGCAGGACAGCGGGCAACGGCTGCTGCAAAATCCAGACCTCATCATTCTTGATTCGGGAGCTGACTTGAAACTCAGGACCAACAACATCCGGATCTGGATTCTGCTGATTTGTCTGGTTGCCGCACCAGACTCAGCCGATGCCCAGACGCTGACACAGCAGTTGACGGCCGAGCCGGTCACGAAACTGGCGGGTGACGCCCGGCGGAACGGCAGCGCTGTTCGCGGAGCGATTCTGTTCGCCCAGCAGAAGCTCGGCTGCGTGAACTGTCATGCTTCCGGCAACGACGCCTTACTCGGCCCGGACCTGACGCGCAGCGGCGACGACCTGAACGACGAACAGCTGGTCGAATCACTTCTTGCCCCGTCAAAGCGAATCAAAAAAGGATTCGAAACCGTAACGATCGCGACGGTGTCCGGAAAATCTCTCACCGGCCGCATTCTGGAACACACCGATGACCGCATCGTGCTGCGCGATACGTCTGCCCTGAGGCAACGGATCACCATTGAGCGTACAGACATCGAACAGATGGTCACCAACACGGTATCAGGCATGCCCGACAGGCTGGCCGACCAGTTGCAGAACCGTCAGCAGTTTCTGGATCTGGTGCGGTATGTCATTGAGATTTCATCCACTGGATCGCGGCCGACGATTCGGTCGCAGGGCGGCGGAAGCGTGTCGGCCGAACTGCAGGGGCTGATACTGATCAGAGATCTGAACTGTGCCGCATGTCATCAGGACGACGCCTCACCGACGCAGTTGTCAGCAAAGCGAGCGCCTGATCTGGCGTGGTCGGACGGCCGCATCAGTCCGGCTTATCTTCAGCGATACCTTGCGGCCCCTTCAGAAGTGAAGCCGGGCACCACGATGCCGGATGTGATGTCGTCTCTGAAGGCGGCGGACCGTCAGAAGGTCGCTCAGCAACTGACTCACTACCTTGCTTCTTTGACAGATCGCAACTTCGCGGCACAACCGGTCGACGCCGAAAGTGCCGCACGCGGTCGGGAACTGTTTCATACGGTGGGCTGCGTCGCCTGTCACTCACCGAGAAACGATCAGGGCCAGGAAACGCTGGCACAGACGTCTGTGCCACTGGGACGGGTTGAAGACAAATACAATGCTGAGGGGCTTGCGGCCTTTCTTGAATCGCCGCACGCTGTTCGGCCGTCCGGACGGATGCCTGGCATGAATCTGACGCACTGGGAAGCGCTGGACATCGCGCACTACCTGAGCAGCAGAACAGCAACCATCGCCGCTCCCGCGGCACCGTTCGAAGTGGACCACACGCTGGCGACGGCTGGCAAAGCGGAATTCAATCGCCTCGGCTGCGTGCAGTGTCATCGCGATCCGCAGAAGTCTGCTCCGGCCATCTCGCAGCCGTTGTCGGCCGTCCGCGTCGACCGAGGCTGTCTGTCTGCGGAACACGGTTCCTGGCCACAATTCAGTCTCACCGCCGCCCAGCGCGAAGCCATTCGTACGGCACTTTCACAGGGACAACGCACCCTGACTGATGAAGAACAGATTGGGGTCACGCTAACGGCCTTTCGCTGCGTGAACTGTCATCAGCGCAAAGATCTGGGCGGAGTTTCAGCGGAACGCAATCCGCACTTTCACACCACGGACCCCAATCTGGGGCCGCAGGGTCGCATTCCACCGACGCTGACGGGCGTCGGAGCAAAACTGAATCCGGCGTGGCTGCGACAGGTGCTGGTCGGCGGCCGCACAATTCGTCCGTACGTGCTGTCGCGGATGCCGAAATTCGGAACCGAGAATGTGGAGCACCTGATTGACCTGCTGGGCCGGGTCGACGAACTTCCCGACATACAATTCACGGAATTTGCGGACCAGAAGCCGATGCGCGAAGCCGGGTTCGAGATGGTCGGAAACAGAGGGCTCAACTGCATCGCCTGCCATACCTTTCAGCTGAAGGGTGCCGCCACCATGCCGGCCGTTGACCTGACGGACATGGCGGAACGGCTGCAGAAGAAATGGTTCTATCACTACATGCGCAATCCTCAGCAGCTGAGCCTGAATACGGTGATGCCGTCGTTCTGGCCGGGCGGGCGGGCAATCCGGCAGGATCTTCTGGGGGGAGACGCCGACCTGCAGATCGAAGCACTCTGGCAGTACCTGCTGGACGGCCGGCAGGCCCGACAGCCGCGTGGTCTGATCATTGAACCGATTGAACTGCTGGCCACCGATGAAGCCGTGATGCTGCGCCGCAGTTATCCCGGAGTCGGCAAACGAGGCATCGGAGTCGGCTATCCCGAGCAGGTTAATCTGGTGTTCGATGCCGAACAGATGCGGCTCGCGATGTTATGGGCCGGAAAATTTGCCGACCCCGGCGGTGTCTGGAGAAGCCAGGGCCACGGGACGGTTCGTCCGTTGAGTCGTAACGTGATTCAGTTTGCGGCCGGTCCGGATCTTGATGACGCCGAGGCACCGTGGATTGTTGACGAAGGCCGTCCGCCACAGCACCGATTTCGTGGCTATTCGCTGGATGAACGACAGCGGCCGCGACTGATGTACGACTTCGACGAAGTGCGGGTCGTGGATTATTTTGTCGACACACGAGATGCAGAACGCGACCAGCCGTATCTGCGACGCACGGTGACGTTCAGCTCGGACCGGAAACGACCGGGCTGTGCCTTTCGAATCGCAAACGGCAGGAAAATAGTCTCCGCGGGTGACACCGAATTCATTATTGACGACACGCTTCGTATCAGAGTCAGCGACCGCAGCGCAGAAATCAGAAAGGCGACCACCGGCGACATTCTGCACGTGCCGCTGAATATCCCGGCGGGAACATCCACACTGATGATCGAATACCGCTGGTAACACATCAGCCTGGAATCGGCCGGAAAAGAGTGTCGCCAACCGGCCCTGCGGATGCATTGCACAGAATATCTCCGAAACTACTCTCCTGCTCACGGCTGAGAAACGTTCGACCAATAACTGACTGGTTGGTCGCCTTTAGCTCCGCGACAAGGACGCTCTTTCGCGGAGCGAAAGGCGACAATAATTGACCGGACGCTCCTTAACTAACGGACAGCCAGATGGAATTCGACATGCATCAGCCGACAGCAACCGATTCATATTTTCCCGCCCGTCGAATACTGGCGTTTGTTTTGCTGCTGGCGAGTCCGCTGCAGGCCGATCCTCTGGGAGAATACTGGGGGACGGCCGAGGAAGAATCAAAGTATTATCGCATTGTTGAGATTCCGGTCCCGGACGGACTGGCGCTGGAGGCAGGAAGTTTCGAAGTGCTTCCGGATCAGCGACTGGCCATCGGAACGCGGCGCGGCGATATTTTTCTGGTCACGGGCGCGTTCGATAAAAATCCAAAGACTGAATTTCATCGCTATGCCGGCGGACTGGATGAAATCTTCGGAATGTCCTTTCGCGACGGGCAGTTCTTCGTTACCCAGCAGACGGAAGTAACACGAATTTCTGACACCGACGGCGATGACCGTGCCGACCTGTTCGAAACACTTAGTGATGCCTGGGGATTTCGAAACTATCACGAATTCGCCTTCGGGTCGAAGCTGGACCCGGACGGCAACATCTGGGTTGCTCTTTGTCTGTCTGAATCTTATCGGTCGAAGGTTCCGTTTCGTGGCTGGTGTCTGAAGATCACTCCGGATGGACAAACCATCCCGGTGTGCAGCGGCATCCGCAGCCCCTGCGGCATCGGTCCGAACGAACACGGTGTGATGTTTTATGCAGAAAGTCAGGGGCCGTGGAACGGTTCCTGTTCGCTGAAGGTACTGGAACCGGGCGGCTTCATGGGACATCCCGTCAGCTTCAACTGGTACCCGCTGGCCAAAGAACTCGGGCCGCCGCCGGTCGCGCCGAATTCCAGTTCACGGCTGCAGATTGAACGCCAGCGAGTGAAGGAACTGGTGCCCTATGCCGTTGTGTTCCCCTACCGAAAGATGGGGCGTTCGATCTCCGGATTCATGGTCGATCGAACGAGTGGCCGGTTCGGCCCGTTTCAGAATCAGATCTTTATCGGGGACTTCAGTCTGAGTGTCGTGATGCGTGCCACGACGGAAAAGATCAACGGTGTCTGGCAGGGAGCCTGCTATCCGTTTCGTGAAGGGCTGGCGACGGGACTGCTGGCCTGCCAGTTCACTCCGGCCGGCGATCTGATTGTGGGCGGCACCAACCGCGGATGGCCGGTCCGGGGACCACGTCCGTATGCACTGCAGCGGCTGGACTGGACGGGCCGGGTCCCTTTCGAGGTAAAGGAAATCAATGCGCGGCCGGACGGCTTTCTGATTACGTTTACCAAACCGGTGGATCGACAGATTGCGGCTGAGCCGGACGCGTACGCGCTGTCCACGTACACGCATATCTATCAGCAGGGCTATGGAAGTCCGGAAGTCGATCACACCACGCCGCTGGTCGTCAATGCCACGGTCTCAGATGACGCAACGCAGGTGCGGCTGAAGATCGACGGTCTCGTGCAGGGGCACGTCCACGATTTCGACTTCAGCCGGATTCGATCGGCAGAATCAGCACCGCTGGTTCACGTCAACGCGTACTACACGCTGAATGAAATCCCGTCTCCCTGAACAGACGCCCGTCACCGCGCTTCACCCCCCCCTCCCGGAAGCTATTGGCTCCGACACAAATCTCCAAAATCTATTACCACCTGAGGTCATGCAGCTTTTCGCTTCAAAGCAGAGATGCGGGGGAATGGAGATCTTCGAGTGATGCCTGTTTCTGCTCACGCGGGCACCGGGGCAATCCGCAGATGACGCAGATTCGCGCAGGTCTAAGGGTAGCTGGTGTCGTATGGGCGAATGACGGGGGAGGCGTGCGTTGTACATTTTTTAGTTGACCCCTTCAATGGCGTACATGGTACACCAACATCCTGCCCGCTGCCGTCGTCCCGACCCCCTCCCCTCAATTGTTTCGCCTGAACGGCGAAACAATTTCGACCACTCCCGCTGACGCGGGTGAGGCAGATGAATTCACAGCCTGAGAGCCAAAGCCGACCATCGGCGGCCGGACAGAATAAAACGCAGGAAGCCGCGGAGCGGTGAGTCGGGCGACTCAGTTCCGGCAGCATGCACGGGACGTCAGGAGCGTCCGCCCAATTATTGTCGCCTTTCGCGCCGAGCGAATGGCGACCAACCAGTCAGTTATTGATTGAACGTTTCTTACTTCTGCGAGTGAATTGAACGGCACTCACCGGCCCTTCATAATCCATGAAGATCGGAACGCACACGTTTCTTCAGCAGCGGGGGCTTCGGCGATGTCACGTTATCTGTGTCTGGCGTTGAGTCTGGGATTTTTGGCGCCCCTGCCGGCGGCCGATCTGTCGGTCGACGACGCCATCGCCGCACTAAGAATCAAGCACGGCATTGCGGCCGTGATCGGGCTGCCGGCGGTAGACGCGTCGTTCGTCACCCGCCTGGCACAGGACGGAAATGTCACGGTCTACTTTCAGTCTGCAGACGCCGCCCAGGCCACCGCGGTTCAGCAGGCAGCTGACTCTGCCGGGCTGCTCGGCCGCAGCGTCTTCGTTGGCGTCGGCAATCTGAACTCGATTCATCTGTCCCACAACGTCGCGGATGCCGTGTTCGTGACAGAAGCCGCGGCCGATCAGACAGCGGAAGCTGAGGTACTGCGGGTCATGAATCCGAATGCGGTGGCCATGATCGGCTCACGACGACTGACGAAGCCGGAACCGGACGGCACGGACGACTGGAGTCATCCCTACCACGGCCCGGACAATAATCCGCAGTCACAGGACACACACGTCCGCGGCAGTTTTCAGACTCAGTTCATCGCCGCTCCGAAGTTCAGTCCGATGCCCGAACAGAGTGTGGTGGCCGGCGGACGAATCTATAAGGCGATGGGGCACATTGCTCACAAAGCCAATCAGAACGAAATGCTGAACACGCTGCTGTGCATTAATGCGTACAACGGCACCATTCAGTGGCGGCGAGAACTGTCCGAAGGTTTTTTGATTCATCGCAATACCATGATCGCCGCGCCGGATGCCTTGTACATGGGCGACCACGAATCGTGCAGAATCATCGACGGCGTAACCGGAAAGATTCGTCGCGAGATCAGAATTCCGGAAGACATCAGCGACGGCCCGACCTGGAAGTGGATGGCGCTGCAGGGCGACGTGCTGTATGCTCTGGTCGGCAACCTTGAGGTAAAGGTTGAAACGATGCGATCCGACCGCCCCGGCCTGGGACACTGGCCGTGGGGCATGTGGAAAGGCCATGACTACTCGGACCCCCGAACAGCCTTCGGGTATGGCCGCACGGTGGTCGCCATCGACCGGAACAGTGGAGAGATTCTGTGGCATTACCGGGACAGTGAGTTTCTGGACGCCCGGGCCATGTGCATGAAGAACGGAAAGATCTTTTGTTTCTGCGCAGAAAAATTTCTGGCCTGTATCGACGCGGCCACGGGCCGGCTGCTGTGGAAGAATTCGGACGCTGATCTGCTGGAAGCCATCGGACCGAATGAAAAGGCTCAGCATTACATCACCGGCTACGCCACCACGTGCTACATCAAGTGCAGCGACAGGCACATCTTCTTCGCAGGACCTCAGCGAAAAAAGACTGTCGTCGCGTCGGCCGAAGACGGGTCTCTGCAGTGGACCCATGATGTCGGAAACCTGCAGCTGGTCCTGCGAAACGACGCGATCTATGCCGCCGGGCCGCAGAACACCAGCGGACTGCAGCTGGACTACGACACCGGCACCACCATCGCCAGTTTTCCCGCTCGTCGTGCGTGCACGCGAGCCACGGGTTGTGCCGACAGTATCTTCTTCCGCGCCACCGGCGGTACCGTCCGCCTGCTCACCGACGACAATCGGGCCGAGCATATCGCTCCGATGCGACCGCCGTGCCAGGACGGCGTGCTGGTATCCAACGGCCATCTGTACTGGGGGCCGTGGATGTGCGGCTGCCAGCTGTCGCTCTATGGCAACATCGGTCTGCGACCTGTCGGCGACGAACAGCTGCTGCGCACGTCGGATCAGGCCATCGAAAAGCAATCGCTGGTCACGGCAGAACATCTGCAGGTGGCCACGCGGCTTCCGGTTCAGGCTGGCGACTGGACCACCTATCGCGGCGGTAATGACCGGAGCGACGTGACAACCGCGACAGTACCCAACAATGTCCGTCACGCATGGACAGCCCGGGTCATTGACAAAGAACTGCCGACGGCACCGGTGGCCGCCGGTGGCTGTGTGTTTGTGGCGGACCGCGCCGGTGTGGTACGAGCTTTCGACGCGGAGGGCACAGAGAAATGGAAGGCCTTCACCAACGGCCCGGTATATTATCCGCCGTCCGTGGCCGACAACCGCGTGTTTGTGGGTTCCGCGGATGGACGGGTCTACGCCTTCGAAGCTCTGACCGGACGATTTCTGTGGTCGTTCCGCGTCGCACCACAGGATCGCCGCATACCGGTGTTCGGAAAGCTGGTGTCTCGATGGCCGGTGGCCGGCGGAGTCGTTGTTCAGGACGGCACAGTCTACGCCGCCGCCGGAATCACTCACTACGACGGCACCTATGTTGTCGCGCTGGACGCCGTCACCGGAAAACTGAAGGCACGCAACGATGGTTCGGGAATTCTGTCCAGAGCCGTCAACAGCGGCGTCAGCCTGCAGGGAAACCTGATGATCGTCGACAATGAACTCAGATTTCTGGGAGGTGGTGTCTACGAAACCGCCCGATTTGATCTGCAGACGCTGGAATGCCGGAACGAACCCACTCATCAGGTGACATCGCAGTATCGGACGGCCTTCTATCCATGGTACCCGACGTACGGAAAATTCGTGTCGCTGGAATACCAGTGTGCGGACGGTAACACGCTGTGCCACGACGCCAGCTACGAAGGCAGCCTTTTCGGCAGTCTGGCTCTGCAGACACCGCTGCCACCGGGCACCGAAAAGATCCACAAGGACGCGGCTCGTGAATTTCTGCGGCGCCGCGGCCGAGCAACCGGTAAACAGCCGGAACACGTCTGGCAGGACGACCAGAACCGTCGCTTCACCAGTTTTGTCATCGCGGGTGATACGCTGCTCGCCAGCGGGCACACCGAACAGACACCGGACAAACCGTTCCTGACGGCCATTCGTATCGCCGACGGCAGCGAACTCTGGAAGCAAGAACTGCCGGCAGATGTCGTCAAAGGCGGCATCGCTGTCGATGCAGCCGGGCGTATCTACGTCACCCTGGAAAACGGCCAGCTGCACTGCTTTCGCTGAACCGAGACAGCCGGCCACTCTTACCCGACCGTCACGTCATGGCGGCGGCCGCAGATCTCAAACGGCGTGAACCAGTCGCGACCAATAGGCTGACGCCGCTCCGCAGTCGGCGGACGAAGCCCTGTGACGCGGATGCAGTCGGGTTTGTGATGTCATAACCATAGGGTTTTGGGGTTTATTTGCCGGCATGTTCCAAGGTGTTGGAGGAGTTTGTCCCGGGGAGCGAGGTGTAGTCGTCGAGGCCCCGGCACCAGTTTTTGTTCCAGAGACGGCTGCGGCAGGCGGTTCGCAGGTCGACAATCCGGCGGCCGCCGCGTTTGCTCCACCGCATAACGGATTGTTTCAGACGCTGCCTGAAGATGACTTTGCAGCCTGCTTCCGTGATGCCGCTGCCGATCGGGTCGCCGGCTCTTCGGCGAGCGGCGTAATCCATATGAGATCGGTGCCGGTCCCATTTCCGACGTCTGCCTGAACGTAACCGGGGCTTCCAGCCGCAGTCTCTGCGGGCTTTGAGTCCCACTCGGCATTACGTCTTGCTGCGGCTGGAAGCCCCAGCTACGGAAATTCAACGCGGGCGTCACGGGACCGCGGGGCGGGACTGTGACGCGAAAAAGGGGACACAAACCCGACTGCACCCCAGGGGTTCACTCAAAGACGCAAAGTCGTGTTTTCTTCTGCCTCCTGTTCCTTTGCGCCTTGGCGCCTTTGCGTGAGACAAAACACGGAATGCAATCGGTTTGTGCCTGTCCCCTTTCCGGCGGTTTGTGCCTGTCCCCTTTCCGGCGATTCCCTTTCCGGCGATTTCTCATAGACCTGCGGACACGGCCACACTGCTTTAGGACAGTTCGGGCACGTTCTTTTTTGTCAACGCGGCATGATGCGCGGCGGCAACCAGATGTACCCCCCGTCAACATGTGAGTCTGGAATTCTTCATTTGCCGCAAGAGTCCTGAAGCGTCGCCTTCCCGGGAAGAACCATCGCGCAAAGTGAAGCATCGAGCAACGATTGATTCCGATCGGAGAACGTAATTCCGTCGGAGATGTGAAGTCAGGACTCATGCTGAGAACGGGGAACCACGAAAAATGCCGAAGAAGAACGAAACCAGTCGAATTGAATCTCTCGAACCAATGATCCTGATGTCTGCGTCACCGATCGAGGGAACCGACGCAGGGGAATGGATCAGCGGTACCGACGGAGACGATGTCATCAACGCCATGGGCGGCGACGACAGCATTTATGATCCCGCCGGAAACAATATCATCGATGGCGGCGACGGCATGGACGAGCTGGTCATCTACGAAGGAGTCAAAGACGACTACACCATCACCACCGATGATTACGGAAACTGCGTCGTGGAAGGTCCGGGCCTGAACGGTCAGACCGTCCGCAACACAATCACCAACGTTGAAAAGATCATTTTCAATGATGGCTGGGTCAACGTGGAAGACCTGAAGTCAGATGACCCGGGTGACCCAGGTGACCCGGAAGATCCCTGTGATCCGGATGACGAAGATCCGTCAGTAAGTGACAAGTCCGGCAGCAACAGGTCCGGCAGCGACAAGTCTGACAAATCAGGAAGCAACAAGTCCGGCAGTGACAAGTCTGACAAATCGGGAAGCAACAAGTCCGGCAGCGACAAGTCTGACAAATCAGGAAGCAACAAGTCCGGCAGTGACAAGTCTGACAAATCGGGAAGCAACAAATCCGGCAGCGACAAGTCTGACAAATCAGGAAGCAACAAGTCCGGCAGTGACAAGTCTGACAAATCGGGAAGCAACAAGTCCGGCAGCGATAAGTCTGACAAATCGGGAAGCAACAAGTCCGGCAGCGACAAGTCTGACAAATCGGGAAGCGACAAAACAACGCCGCCCACCGACCCGAACGGTGACCCGGTGGCTCACAAGGACACGTTCACGACCTGGTCCGGTGAAGCCGTGTGGGGCAATGTGCTGGACAATGACTACGACCCGGACGGCGACTGTCTGGATGTCACTCTGAAGGAAGGCCCGGAACACGGTTACCTCACCCTGAACGCAGATGGATCCTTCGACTACATTCCGCACGATGGATTCGTCGGTGACGATGTCTTCTGGTACACCGTCAGCGACGGAAATGGCGGGATGGCGATGGCCGACGTGTGTATTCATGTCGAGGGCCCCGTTGATCCCGGTGGAGACAGCGATCCGTGTGACGACCCGGACGAAGACCCATCCGGCAGCGACAAATCCGGCAGCGACAAATCCGGCAGCAACAAATCCGGCAGCAACAAATCCGGCAGCAACAAATCCGGTAGTAACAAGTCCGGTAGTAACAAGTCCGGTAGTAACAAGTCGGGCAGCACCAAGTCGGGCAGCAACAAATCCGGCAGCAACAAATCCGGAAGTAAAAAATCCGGTAGTAAAAAATCCGGCGGTAAATGGTGGATGAAGTCGTGAATGAAGCGATATTGATCCTGTCTGAGGAGTAGCGATAACGCGGGATTCTTCTGGTATTAACGGTTCCCCGACCTGCCGGAAGAATCCCGTTTTCATTTCGACCGTTCACCATTTGTGAATCAGCCCGGCCCTGAAATTCGTCCCATGCTTGAGAGTCTCAGGTCGATATTGTCGCCTTTCGCTCCGCGAAAGAGCGTCTTTTGCGGAGCGAAACGCGACAAACCAGGCAGTTATTGATAAACGCTTCTTAGCTCGGACGCCCTGCAGGACGATCGAAACGGCGTCTGGTTCGATTCCGTTGAGCAGGGTTGTTTGAAAGAAAAAGGCGAAAGAATTGGCAACGTCAACAACCACCGCAGAAAGCAGTCGACGCCTGCAGCGACTGGGAAAATACTCGATCATCGGAAAACTGGGTTCCGGCGGCATGAGTCGTGTGTATCGGGCGGTGGCTGACGGATCGACCACCGAAGTCGCGTTGAAGGTAACACCCATCGACAACGACATTGACGTCGAAGTCTGCGACTATCAGCGCGAAGTCATGATGGGCCGTCGCATTCGCCATCCTCATGTCATCGGCGCGATCGACCACGGCTGCCGTGACGGCCACATCTACCTGGTAATGCCGATTGTCGACGGAGCAACGCTGTCCAATACGACTCGGCTGCGAGATCCCTCGCGGAAACCATCTTCATCACGTTCCCGGGCGTACCGCGACGCATGGGCTGTTTCCATGCTGGAAGCCCGATGGGAACGAATTGCTGCCATCGGAAGACAGCTTTCGGGGGCACTGGCTGCGTGTCATCAGGCCGGTGTTATCCATCGGGACATCAAACCGGCCAATGTGATGATGGATCGCCGCGGCGACGTGTATCTGACAGACTTTGGTCTGGCATGGATGCGTCGCGGACCGGAAGGACACCAACTGGAGACGCGAGACGGGACGGCTCGCTATCTGCCGCCCGAAGTTTTCCGGCAGCGCCGTGACGAACGCAGCGACATCTACTCGCTGGGCCTGACTCTTCACGAACTGGCCACGGGGCGAAAGCCGTGGGGCGACGTGGATCATGAAACGATCAGGGAAGAACGTCCGTCTCTGCGAGTACCGCATGTCCTGAGCATCCGGAACGATGTTCCTCGATCACTTGCGGAATGCATCGACAAGGCGGCCGCCGATCTGCCTGCCGAACGATATCAGACGGCGGAGCAGCTTGAGCAGGTATTTCAGCGTATCCAGGAGGAACTGACGCCAGCGGTCACCGCGTCCTGCACCGAAACGTGGTATCAGAACACAGAACCGACCGCGCTGACGGAAGAAGTCTGGTTCGTTTGAGCCATTGCGGCGTCCGGACGGGCACCGCCCCCGGCAGGCAGGTCAGACTGTAACGCCACTTCGCCGCCCAGCCGCGGCAACTGTCGGTGCCGCCTGCCGGGCGCCACTTTGCGGCAAAGCCGCGACCGTGGGTGGTTCAGCACTGCCAGCCCGGGCCGCGCGTGACGCAAAGAAGCCTCTTCTTGTGGGGCGGTCTCCTTCTTGTGGAGCGGTCTCCTTGTTGTGGGGCGGTCACGCTTGTTGTGGAGCGGTCACGCTTGTTGTGGAGCGGTCACGCTTGTTGTGGGGCGGTCTCCCGACCGCCCCACTGGTCGAGGCAGCTCGGCCGGCCGCGCGTAACGCGGATTGGGGGAGACCTTCGGTCGGCCGGGTGGACCGGTCAGGAGACCTGTCCACAACCTGGTCTGCTCGGCCTTGTTGTGGGGCGCTCTCCTTGTTGTGGAGCGGTCTCCTTGTTGTGGGGCGGACTCCCGACCGTCCCACTGGTCGAGGCAGCACGGCCGGCCGCGCGTAACGCGGATTGGGGGAGACCTTC
>JAVKCM010000227.1:0-15466 GCA_040222735.1 Fuerstiella sp.
ACCATCACACTCAACGCAGACGACAGCAATGCATCCGGACTCGACGGTGACGTCACCGTCAACGGTGCCATCACCACGTCCACCGAAATCGCCGGCCTCAGGGTCAATATCGACGCTGACCGCGATGTGGCCATCAATCAGCCGATCACCACACTCGGTGGACACGTCGACATCGATGCCGCACGTGATGTCAACTCAGCCGCCGCGGGCGACATCACCACCACCGGGGATGCGGCCGGTGAGAATTCCGGCAACGTCACCGTCGACGCGGGACGCAATATCACGCTGTCCGGTCAAGTTCACACGACAGGATTCAACAACGCGGCCAGTGCGGCAGACAGCGATGGAGGTCTGATTCGCCTGACAACCGCCAATGGTAACATCACAACCAACGCCGGCGCCACACTCAACGCCGTCGGCGGAACGACAAATGACCCGACCATCATGGGAGAAGGCGGAGTCATCACACTCGACGCCAATGACAGTGCGGCTCCCGTCGACACAGCAGATGTATCCATCGGTGACACGGTCATGACGTCCACCGAAACAGGAGGAACACTCAAAGTCGATATCGATGCCGACCGGGATGTTGACATCAACGCTGCCATCACCACGCTCGGCGGCTCCGTGGACATCGATGCCGGGCGAAACATCGACAGCAATGCCAGCGGAACCATCACCACCACAGGTGACAAACCCGATGAAGACTCCGGAAACGTCACTATCGACACTATCACCGCGGCCCTGGCCGGCAATATCAACCTGGCTGCAGCCGTTAACACCAGCGGATTCGACAACCCGGCTGGATCCGCCGACAGCGACGGCGGAAACGTCACGATCAATACGGCGAACGGCACGGTTACCATCGCCGCAATAAATTCTTCCGGTGGTGATGTCGGATTATTGGCGACTGACGTCGCGGGCGATGCCGGACTGATCACCCTGAATCCCACGTTTGCCATGGCGCCTCGACTGTTTCTGAACGGCGACCTGACGGCGGCCGGTGGCAACAATGTCAATGCTGCTCCCGGGGCCATGACCCGCGGTGACGGGACAAACATCGTCATCAGCGACCCGACGCGGCTGGGGGCTGATATCACCATCACGACAACCGGCAACACATCAGGCGCGGTCATATTCGGGTCAACTCTGGCAGGCAGTACCGATCGTGGCGAGAATCTGGTGATCGCCGCCGGCACCACGGACGCGTCCGCCACGACGACCTTCGGAAACGTCGCCTTCGCCGGGGCAGTCGGCACCGGAGCACTTCGACTGGGGAATATCACGATTGACAGTGCCAACAACGTGCTGTTCAACAGCACGCTGAATGCCGCCAGCCTCACCCAGCTTTCAGGAACAGGCAACACGACGTTTAACGCTGACGTCAACGTGAATTCCGGTGCGGTGACCCCCGTACACACATTTAACGGCGGCACCGCCGTCAACACGGGGACCGAGCAGATCACGATCGCTGCTCACGGCTACACCACCGGCGACAACGTGGTGTACAACGACGGCGCCGGAGGAGCAAATCCCGGCACCGGTCTGATCCCGTCGGTGACGACCATACCCGGTCTGCAGACGGGGCAGACTTATGTCGTGATTGTAGACGACCCGAATACAATCCGTCTGGCACTGAATCAGGAACACGCCGCCGCCGGCACGGCCATTAACCTGACCCCGGCCGGTGTCGGGGCACATCATTCCGTGGCGAAAGCCGCCGTATCCGTCAACACCAGCGGCCTGATCGATGTCAACGGGAACATTCTGGCAGAAGACGGCCCGTCAGACGCAAACATGGCCGCTACCGGCGAACAGATTTCCCTGTCTGCCAGCATGATCGACCTCGCTCTTGACGTATCCACTGCGTCGGTCGCTCCGACGGCATCCACAACGTACACGGCGACCGGTGACCGGATTTCCATCAGCGCCACAACTTCGGTGACATTCGCTGCCGGAACCGAGATCATTACCGATGCCGGCCGGGCGAACACATTCGAACCGCATCTGCCTTTCGCGGCGATCGGAGCGATCAATCCGGTGCAGAAGTTCTTTATCGGTGCGGACACCCTGTTCCTGCACAGGTACATTGTGGCACTGGGGGCCGCGGGTGAGATCAACCTGCAGGTTCATATTGACTGGCGCGATCCTTCGAACGACGGCACGCCTGTCACCGCTCCGGGTATCTTCAATACGGTCACGTCCAACCGCTATCAGACATTTACCGTCGACACGGGCGGCATGCTCCGCACGATTGGGCATGCGTATTCCAACCTGAATGACTTCATCCCGTTTTCGCTGGACAACCAGCCGATTTTCTTCGCCGACTTTTCCCTCAGCCATCACGATTCCATTCAGGTTCAGTCGCCGAATCTGATCAACAACGTGTCTGCTGACAACGTGCAGAGTTCGTCTGATAATCCCGACACCGGTTCATTCAATCCACTGGCCGCTGCACACATCGCTCCGAATGACGGCAACTTCACGGGAGTCGGGTCCCTGGATGCCGCGACTGACAACACGGACCTGAACTTCGAAGATGGTCTTTTCGAAGTCAAGGTTCAGACCATCTTCCCGCCATTCTATGAGCCTGAGCCGCCGCCGCCCGAACCTCCCGCTGCTCCGATCGCCGAAGTTCCGCCGCCGAAGCCGGAGCCGTTGTTTGTGCAGGCCGTCGAACCGGTCGAATTTCCCCTCACGTCCTACTCATCGCAGTCGGAAGACTATTTCCAGATCCGACGGCAGGGAAGTTCTGAACCGGTCGAAGGCTTCGAACACATTGACGATGACGTGGGCTGGAAACTGCTGCAGCCGAATCTGTTCAAGTCATGGGTCAAACAACAACCGAACCTGAACGGCCCCGGCTACGAACTCTGGCTGATCACCACCAAGGTCAAGGGTGGTCAGGACGTGACCTTCGAACGTCCCGTGCTGAAGTTCGACGTCGTCGATCAGCAGCCGTTCCCCATGGAAGAAGATATGCCGGATGAACTGCCGGAACTGAAACTGGAACGGCTGGACGTCGACGAAATTGATGCGATGATGAAGGAAGCGCTGGGTGAGCAGCCTGAGCCCGAGGCACAGGATCAGGACGACAAACCCAACGCCGATGATGCCTCTGGAAAAGCGTCTGACGATGATCCGATCAACGCAAAAATGCCTCCGATTCCGGAATCTTCGCCCGTGATCAGCCGTGTGGATGACGGCACGTCCACCACAGTGCGATCGGCCATGGCCGGCCTGACGCTGTCCAGTCTGCTGGCACGGAAAAGACGCGGTGTGCATAGTCCGTCACCACACACGTCCACCATCAACCGCCTGCTGAATCGAAGCCGGTCAACGGAACAACAGGCCGACTGACGTGGCGCGGCCCTGCCCCGGTGAATCGGCTCAACGCCGATTCACTGCAACCACTCCCGCGATGCGGGAGCGGCTGTGACGATGATTGACTTATGCATCTCAGGAAACTGGTCCGGAAGCCGGGCGGGCTGTTCTATGGCGGCGTCGAGAACGGCGGCACCCGGCATTCGGCACAGTCTGCCCGCCGTGGCCTTCCACCACACGGACTTCGGCCGGTATGTCCGCATCCTCAGGTCCAGCCGTTGGCCTGCAGAAAGCGGTCCTTCCAGTGGTACTGGTCCAGCACACCGTCCACGGGCCGCTGCATCACGCGCAACGCGGCATACACCGCTTCAACCGTGGCCAGACCGCCCATCGGATCCTGATAGATCTTTGACGTCCGAGGATAGGCTGTGGCGACGGCCGGCAGCGTCCGCACGGGCACATCGTGATAGAACGGTTCCATGCGGGCCGCCAGTTTCCACGTGCCGTCCAGCACCAGCAGGCCGGCGGAAGCATCGTCCAGCGACAGTTCAGGGCCGCCCAGGCCGAGTCGGACGTATCCATCCAGCGGCACCGTGACCTTATCGGGAAAGGTGAAGAAGCGAAAATCGCTGCGACCGCGGAGTGGTTCCACAGAACACTTGCTGCGGCGTTCTTTGGGGTGCACGACAATGACGGTCGGAGGAAAAACCGGCTGAGCGTCGCTGAGAGACGCTCGCGTCGGTGAGTTCATTTCTGACATCACTCAGCTGTTCTTGATTTTCTCAATTTCGGCCTGCAGGTCAGCCACTTCCTTTTCCAGACGCGGCACGTCGGCCGGATCGTCCGGCTGGTTTCTGGCGGCTGACAGCAGCTGCTGTGCCTTCTGCAGCTTGTTCTTAAGAGCGTCAATCTGTTTCTTTTGTTTCTTATTCAGGGCCATTCGAGTGCAATCTTCTCCGGAAAAGGGGATGTTGTGCCGGCAGGCGATCGGAGCCGCTCGGGCGGTCAGCCGGTCCGCAGACCGTCCTGCAAACGAGCAGTGTAATGATGGATGGCCGGATTGCGACATATGAGTTCTGACGCGAAGCAACTTTACCAACAGCTTGAAGAAAGTGTGCTTGGCGGATCCCTGCTGAAGGCCGTTCTCAGCAGGCCCGGCGGCGGTTCCGACGATACTCCGACACGCATCGACGTTCGGCCCGTTGTGATTCGACAGCAGTCGCTGTTTCAGTTCAGCAGTCGCGTCGGTAATCAGGAAGTTCATCGAAATCTGACGCCGGTCGAAACGGTTCAGGAACTGCGTTCCAAAGTCGGCCCGCTGTTCCGGGACTGTCGGCTCATGACCCGGGACTCGGAATGGGTGGCTCGGTTCAGTCGCCGGGGAAAATGTTCCCTGAAAAAAAGCACGCGGGACGCCGCCCCGTCCGACCTGCCGGTTCAGCACAATCGCCCGCGACAGTACCTGATTCCGGAACACGAAGTGGTGCCGTTTCTGGTGGCCACCGGTGTGATGTCGGCCGGCGGAAAGGTCAAGTCGAAGCAGTACAGCAAGTTTCGACAGATCAACCGCTACGTGGAATTCATTCGAGATATTGTTCCGCGGCTGCCTTCGAGCGGTGAACTGCGCGTGGTCGATTTCGGTTCCGGCAAAAGTTATCTGACGTTTGCCGTTCACTATTACCTGACTCAGGTGCTGCACCGAAGGGTCCGCATTACCGGGCTGGATCGCCGCGAAGATGTGATTCAGACATGTCGTTCCATCCGCCAGGACCTGCATCTTGACGGCATCGAGTTTGTGGTCGGAGATATTGCGGCCTACCAACCGGATCAGCACGTGCACCTGGCCATTTCGCTGCACGCCTGTGACACCGCCACGGATGACGCTCTGGCCGTGGCCGTGTCGTGGAAGACCGACGTGATTCTGGCAGTTCCCTGCTGCCAGCACGAATTGGCGGCCGCGTGGCCGAAGTCAGAGCAGCCTGTGATTTCCGGACATGGCATTCTGCATGAACGTTTCGCCGCCTTAAGTACCGATGCGGTGCGAGCCTGCCTGCTGGAATGTGCGGGATACAGCACGTCGGTGGTCGAATTCATTGACATGGAACACACCGCCAGAAATCTGCTGATCCGCAGTGTCCGCCGTGCTGATCAGGGTGAGTCGTCGATTAATCGCGCCTATTGGCAGAAGTTGCAGGTGTTTTGCCGAGACTTTGGTCTGCCGATGTTGCGGCTGCAGAAAAAGCTTGAAGAATACGGCCTCCTGAGTCCGGATTCGTTCCCCGGTCAGTGACGTTGTTTCCGTAAGGAACAGAAACGCTGCCGGATTTCCTCAGCATTTCAGACCGTTCCACCCGATCCCACAGGTGGTCCTGACACACACAGACCACGTTATTTGCTCTGCCACCGGACTCCTCTGCTTACGTGCCGAACGGATACGGCCCGTCTTCCTGCCAGACCCTTCAGATCCATGCCCCGCCTGCTGATCACACTCTGTACCTATAATGAACTGGAAAACATCCGGTTACTGTTGCCGGAACTGCGACAGGTGGCGCCCGACGCGGATGTGCTGGTGATTGACGACAATTCACCCGACGGTACTGCGGACGCCGTCCGCGCGTTCGCTGAAACGGATTCCCGAACCAGCCTGCTGCTGCGTCCCCGGAAGCAGGGACTGGGAGCAGCCACGCTGCAGGGCTTTCATTACGCCATCGATCACGGTTACGACCAGCTGCTGAACATGGATGCGGATTTCAGCCACAATCCTGATCATATCCCGGCCCTTCGCCAGCTGGCGGAAACGGTTGATGTGGCCATCGGCTCTCGCTACGTGCCCGGCGGCGGAGTCGTGGACTGGAACTGGCGTCGGCAGCTGATGAGCCGTGCCATCAACCTGTACGCGCGGTGCCTGCTGGGACTCGAAACGCAGGACAACAGCGGCAGTTTTCGGTGCTATTCCGTGTCAAAGCTGGCTCAGATTGACTGGAACCGAACGCTGGCCCGGGGCTATGCCTTTCAGGAAGAAGTGCTGTACCGCTGCCGCCGCATCGGCTGCACCTTCGGAGAAACGCCCGTCATCTTCGCCGATCGTCGATACGGCCAGACCAAAATCAGCTGGCAGGAAGCCGTCGCCGCCATCTGGATTCTGTTTCGCCTCGGGGTGCAGCGAATGTGCGGAACAACGGTCCGAGTCGGCGTCAGCTGACAGGCTTTGACTTCGCCGGGCGCACGATGTGACCATGGTGAAGTGACGAGGTGAATCGAACGGCGTTGACTCGAGTCAAAACCTGTTCAGCCGAAGCTCACAAGCCTTCGTTTCCACGTGTCTTTTCGATCCGGCCGTTCTTCGGGGATATACCGACACAGATGAATGGGGCCTTTGATCGCTTGTCACCGTTGCCACGTGACTGTTAATCTCAGGCATGTTTGGTTTCTTGCGACCTCAACAGCGAATTCCGGCGTGGCGGCGAAGTTATGCGCGGATCTGTCAGGTTCAGCGTCAGCTGTTCGGCCTGACCTCATTGCCATTCCTGAGCTACGAAGCCACGTTTCTGTATCAGCTGGCGATCGATCGCGGCCTGATCCCGCCGCTGCCGAATGAGGCCCCTGAGTGTTGTCGCCTGCGGAAGCTGCGCCGGGCGGATCTTGTGGCGGAAGAAGCACCGGCCGTGTACGTGGCCGCCTTCGGCATGCTGCTGGCCGGTGTCAAGCTGCAGGACGACGTGAACGATTCAGGTCGCTGGTACAATCGCTGGCTGAACTGGAAGTATCGTCGCCCGGTACAAAGAGCTAAGGAACTGCTGGCCGCGATGTCTCCTCAGATACCGACACGTGTGACCGATGCCATCGCGGCCCATTCCTGTCTTGAACGGCAGTCACAGAAGGTCAGTCTGGCAGAATATGCACGCCCGACCGGCGATGGCTTTGCCGCTGTGTTCGAAGGTTTTCTGAGCTGTATTGAAACTCAGGCCGGCACCGGGGTGCAGCGACACTTTTCTGACATTGGTCGCTGCGTGGGTGAAGCGATCATCACCTGGGATTGCGCGGTCGACTACGACCGGGACGGCGTCACAGGAGAATTCAATCCACTGCGCGACACATCAGAGGTTCGTGAAAGTCTGACGGCCTGTCTGCTGAGACTCGCGATGATCGCCTGGGAGACTCCGATCGACAGCACCTGTCGTCGAGTGGTCGCGGACGTCACAGAACGAGTACGTCGGCGCCGGGATCAACGACTGGTGACACATCCGATCCGAAGGCTGGAACGCTGGGGCCTGATTCGGCAACGTGGCTTCGCGTATGCTCGCTGCGACGGGTGCGACGCTTTGTGTGCCGTCGGTGAGTGCTGCGAGTGCATCGGCGGGGCCGGAGAGGCGACGGCCGGACTTGGGGGGGAGTGCTGTGCCGGTACGTCCGCCTGCAACGCGCCGTGCTGCTGTGAGGGCCTTATTTGCTGTGATGCCTGCGCCCCCACGAAAGCGTCCAAAAAACAGAACGAAACGAGCGAGCAACCAGCGGCCCGGGGCGCGTCGCCCTATGCCGAGTATGTCGAGCGCGAAGGTGTTACTTCCGGCGATCTGAATCCTGCCGGTTACGTCCTGATCGACGGCGACAAAATTCCGGCGAAGACGCGTTCCGGTCGGTATCTCGCCGATGGCACCCGAGTCCACATTGTCCGGGCTGACCCGTTCGGAGTCACCGTGACTCCGGCTCAGTAAGGATCAAACGGAAAATTACTGTCGCGTCGAAACGTGCGTAGGCTTCCAGCCTGCGTTTTTCTGCATCGCAAGCTGGAAGCTTGCGCCACTTATTTTCCGCTCGGTCCTAAGCTGCCGGGGTGACAGGCGAAGGATAATGTCTCAGGCAGTCCCCCCCCCGGCCCCGCAACCACGGTCGAAAGACATGATGTCCAGTCGGTATCTCGCATTCGGTTTCGTTTCTGCCGTGGTCGACACTTGTTATCATCCGGCACCAAAGTCTCATCTTCACTCGTATGCCCCCGTGCCTGAACTGAATTCATGACTGCGACAAAGACAGAACTTCTTTCGTTACTGCAGCCCCACCATCAGACACACCTTCTGCGATGGTGGGACGAACTGTCAGAGGACCAGCAGAAATCACTGGCCGAAACGATTCGTGCCATCGACTTTGCGGGAATTCGTGAAATCCGGGAATCCTCGCGCTCCGACGAAGCGGCATCGGCAGACGCTGAACGAGCGGGACGTGCCGATCGGGCGGCAGCTCCGAAGTCAGTTGTCTTTCAGCCAGCCACGCCGGAAGATCGCGAACGGCGCCAGGCTGATGCTCTGATCGGCAGCGAACTGCTGGCCGACGGTCGCGTCGGGGTCATCACCGTGGCTGGCGGACAGGGCAGCCGCCTGGGATTTGAACATCCGAAAGGCATGTTTCCGATCGGCCCGATTTCGGAACGAACTTTGTTTCAGATCTTCGCCGAACAGATTCTTGCCCGGCGCAGGCGTCACGGCGGACCGCTGCCGTGGCTGATCATGACCAGCTCGGCCACCCATCAGGAAACGGTCGATTTTTTTCAGCAGCATAACTTCTTCGGCCTGGGTGAGGATACCGTCTGGTTCTTTCAGCAGGGCAGCATGCCGGCGGTCGATGCAGACACCGGCCAGGTTCTGATGGCCGACAAGGCCACTCTGTGTCTGTCTCCGGACGGACACGGTGGGCTGGTCACCGCTCTGAAGACTTCCGGTCTGCTGGAACGACTGAAGTCGGAAGGCATCGAACACCTGTTCTACCACCAGGTGGACAATCCGACCGTGATCATCTGTGACCCGTCGCTGATCGGAGTTCACCATCGTCGCGAATCACAGCTGACCACCAATGTCGTGAAGAAGCAAAGTCCGACAGAACGAATGGGCGTGCTGGTCGACCTGCAGGGGCGTCTGGAAATCATCGAATACAGCGAACTGACGGAAGAACAGGCCGCCCGCGAGGACGAATCGGGGCAGTGGATCTTCTGGGCCGGCAACACGGCCATCCACGTGTTTCAGCGATCGTTTCTTGAACAGCTGACGGAAGGCCGCTGTCAGCTGGAACTGCACCTCGCCCACAAGAAGGTGCCCCACATTGATGAAGACGGCCGAGCGATGGAACCGGAACAGCCGAACGCCAACAAATTCGAGCGTTTTATCTTTGATGCCCTGCCTCTGGCGGCCAACGCATTGATCGTGGAAGGTGACCGGGAGCGGGAATTCAATCCCGTAAAAAATGCGGAAGGCAGTGATTCACCTCAAACCGCCCGTGCCGCGCTGAACCGCATCGGACGTGAATGGCTGGCAGAGGCCGGACATCCCGTCGACAACTCAACACAGGTGGAAATCAGCCCCCTGACAGCTTTGGATGCGGCAGAACTGGCGTTGCGGCTGTCGGACGGGACGGTCACCCTGGATCAGCTGACACAGTCGGAAAACTGATCGTAAAGCCGTCTGTGAACCGGTGGGCATGAAGTTGTTCGCGCGCTGTCGATGAGTCCGGCTGGACCGTTTCTAACCTCCGGCGAACGCGGGGACTCGGCAGATCGCCGCGGCTGCAGCATTCGTGGTACGGATTCTGAGACAATTCCTTGTTTGCCGCCGGCCCCCTGGGTATTGTCTCGGACAGTCGAGCCTGAAGTCTTCCGGGTGAATCTTCCTATGATTATCCAATGCAGTCAGTGTGCGAAAAAGCTGAAAGTTCCGGACACCGCCGCCGGCAAAAAGGTAAAATGTCCGGGCTGCGCTAATGTGATCGCCATCCCGGCAACGACGCCTGACGCGGGCGGATCTGAGGCAAAACCGCCTCAGCGACCCGCTCGCAGCACGGCTTCGGCCGAATCCGCGAAGCCGCCTGCAAGGCGAAAACGCCGATCATCTCCCGCGAATCCGGCAGACGCCGCGCCGCAACGGCGGGCCCGGAAACGCTCGGAAGCCCCGCGGCGAAAAAAACGAGAGGTCTATGCCGAAGATGACTTCAGCGATGACTTCTCAGACCTGCCCTATGGCGGCGAATCTGACTATGACGATTACGAAGAAAACCCCTATGCGGCTCCGCGGGCAAAAGGCGGAGGGCGGAAGCGAGGCGGCCGCCGAGGCCGAAATACAGAAGGCCTGGGAACGGTCGGCACCGGGTTGCTGGTTCAGGGCTGGGCCTTTGCCGCCATCATCCTGATGGCCGCCCTGATGGCGGCCGCAACCGCCACCAATTCCGGTGCTGTGATCGCAATCGTGGGAATCGGCTTTCTGATCGTGCTGGTGGGTGCCGGACTGGCAATGCTGGCCGGCGAACTGATGTGCCTTGCTGCTCCGGCTGAATCCGGAGCCAAAGGGCTGATCATCGCCGCGGTATCGTGCCACGCGATCGGCTTTGTCGCAAACCTGATGCAGCGAGTGGGAGAAGGCAGCCTGATTCTGGCCATCATCGGAGGATTGTCCGGTCTGGCATTCTTTGTGTTGTTTCTGCTGTTTCTGAAAACCATTGCTCGATACGCCGGGTACGAAGAACACGCGGCTCGCGTAACGATTTTGCTGATCGGCATTCCTGTCTGCTGGCTGCTTGGCGTCGGCGGTTTGCTGGGTGCCGGACTTGGTGCCGCGGGCGGAGGCGGAGCCGGTGTCGGCATCATCCTGCTGCTGCTGTTTGCCGTACTTGGCATCGCAGCTCTTGTCTTCTTTGTGATGTACGTGAACCTGCTGTTCAAACTCGGCGCTGATCTCAGGCGTTCCTGAAAAGGCTTCTCGCTGAATTCTGCAGGGGTTGTCCTGGTATCCATCGCCCTGACATCCGCGTCGTCGGGGCGTGCCATCCATGAAAAAGGGGCAGACCGTGATGGTCCGCCCCTGATCGCTTTGGCGATCCGAACTGCTGAACCCGCTCGCGGGTTCAGATCCGGTCAGGATGCAGATTCGTCAGTACTGGCAGCTTCGTCGGACTCAGACTTTTCGGCTCCGAGACTGAACAGCGGACCCGCACCACTGCCGGTACCACCACGAAGTTCTTCAGCTTTGCGACCGGCAGCACTATCGGTTGTTTCCGCGGCAACAGCTTCCCGGATTTCTTCGTCCGAGCGACAGCTGAGACCGATCTTTCGATCGGCCGTATCCACTCGCAGAATCCGAACTTCCAGTTCGTCGCCGACCTTGACCATGCTTTCGGGATGCTCGACCTTTTCATCCGACAGTTCAGAGACGTGCAGCAGGCCTTCCAGTTCATCTTCCAGTTCAACAAACACACCGAAGTTGGTGATCTTGGTGACCTTTCCGCTGACCGTCTTGCCCGGCGTGTACTTTTCGGGGATGGTCGTTTCCCAGGGGTCATCGTCCATCTGCTTCAGACCAAGAGCGATCCGGCGACGATCCTGATCCACGGACAGGATTTCGCATTCCAGCGGTTCACCCTTCTTCAGCATTTCATTGGAATGAGAAATCTTTCGGGTCCACGACATATCGCTGATATGCAGCAGCCCGTCCACGCCTTCTTCCAGTTCGATGAATGCCCCGTAGTTGGTGAGGTTGCGAACGGTACCGGCCACCTTGGTGCCGACCGGGTATTTCTCGGCCACGTTGTCCCACGGATTGTCCTGGGTCTGCTTCATACCCAGAGAAATTTCCTGCTTGTCCTCGTTGATCCCCAGCACCATCACTTCGACTTCGTCACCGATGGCCACCAGTTCGCTCGGGTGGTTGATCCGGCGGGTCCAGGACATTTCGCTGATGTGCACCAGACCTTCGATACCGTCTTCGAGTTTCACGAAGGCACCGTAGGACAGCACATTGACCACTTCGCCCTTGATGCGCGAACCGACCGGGTACTTTTCGCCGATGTTTTCCCAGGGGCTCCTGGACTTCTGTTTCAGGCCCAGAGCGATCTTTTCCTTCTCGTAGTCAATGTTCAGCACCATGACTTCAATTTCGTCATCGATCCTGACCATTTCAGTCGGATGGTTGATGCGGCCCCAGCTCATGTCAGTGATATGCAGCAGGCCGTCGATGCCGCCGAGGTCCACGAACGCTCCGAAGTCTGCGATGTTCTTGACCGTTCCTTTGCGGATGGTGCCCACTTCCAGCACCTTCAGCAGTTCCTGCTTTTCGCGTTCGCGTTCTTCTTCGATCAGACGGCGACGCGAAACAACGATGTTCTTTCGCGCTTCGTCGATCTTCAGGATCATGCACTCGATTTCCTGGCCGATGTAGTCTGCGATGTCGGACGGACGACGCACATCCACCTGACTGGCCGGCAGAAAGACATTGACGCCGTTCTTGATCACCTGATCGCCATCCATCTCGCGGCCGATCAGGACCAGCAGACCACCTTTGATCTTGCGAACAACCGGGCCGCGGACCACGTCGCCTTCGGCGTGGGTCTTGATGATTTCTTCCCAGTCGCGGACACGACGTGCCTTCTTCATGGAAAGCACGATCAGGCCGATGGAATCCTCGAATTCCTCCAGCAGCACTTCAATGCTGTCGCCGGGCTTTGGCAGAGTCTCGCCGTCTTCCCACTCCTCCCGCTGAATCACCCCTTCACTTTTGTAGCCGATGTCAACAACAACTTCTTCTGAATCTACTCGGACAACAGTGCCCTGCAGAATGTCGTTGATATCGTAAGTCTGGGCTTCCTGCTGAATGGCTTCGTCAAGTGCATCAAACGAGCCCTCAAGGACGGACTCCAGCTCGGCATCATCGACGGTGAATTCACGGAGAAGGTTACGGTCTACCATAATCAGAACCTGACACTAATGCGTACCTCCGAAATTGGCGGCAAACATGAAATTAAGGGTGAACGCCTCATCGCCTGCGGTGAACAAACACTGCAAAAAACGGCAAATCAAAGGCAGAGAATCGGGGATAGTATCGAACCATCGCTGTCAAGTCCAGCAGAGCAATCCCGCAGTTCTGACCGTTAAAACCGGTTTATTCCTGCATTCTGACTTGCGTTTATCCGAAAACAGCCCGTTTCTTCACGGTGTCCGTCACCCGGCTGCCTCCAAAATCCCTCGACCAGAGCAGATACCGCGACCCGAAAACCGCCCTGATTCCCAAAGCAATCGCATGTTCATAGCAGCGAAAATACAGGTTTTGCGGCCGCTGACGGCTTTTCATGGACGCTGAAATCCAACGCCGTCGGCAGCGAATGATGCCTTCCCGAATACCACGACGATTGTGCTCCGGCCCGTCGTGTTCCATGATTTGTGAATCCAACCCTCTGTGAATTGATCCTGAACGGAACCTGCGTGGGAAGAAAGGGATCAGATGACGACACGCCCCACGGATAACTCGACGCCAAAATGGTGGAAACCCCTGACGGCACCGTTGCTGAAGGGGCTGACCGCCTATCTGGGAATCGTAATCTTGCTCGGACTGCTGCAACGAAAACTTCTCTACTTTCCTCAGACGGCCGACACGCTGCCGGTACGTCAGCATCAGGCTGCCTCGAACCTGTTTCCCGCCGCACGCGACGTGCAGCTGACATGTGCCGATGGCGTGACGATTCGCGGATGGCTGCTGCTGCAGAAACCGTCTTCCCCGCACGACCAGACAGACACTCGGCGCCCGCTGGTGATTTACTTCCATGGGAACGCCGGTAATCGAGCCGGCCGGACGGGCTGGTACCAGCTGCTGGCCGCCATCGGTGCGGACGTCCTGACAGTGGATTACCACGGATACGGTGATTCCGAAGGAAACATGTCGGAAGCAGCGCTGGAAATGGACTGCGATGCCGCCTGGTCTTTCGCCACCAATGATCTGGGTTATCAGCCGCGCGACATCGTCGTCATGGGAACCTCGCTGGGAGGAGCCGCGGCGGTTTACCTGACGTCCCGGCAGTGCGCTGACGACTCACGCCCCGGAGCTCTGGTCACGGTGGCAACGTTTTCGTCCATGGTCGATGCCGGACGAAGCCATTATCCGTGGCTGCCCGTACGGATGATTCTGGTCGATCGTTACCCGTCCGAGGACCGGATCCGCCATGTGACCTGTCCCATTCTGCAGTTCCACGGTGATCGGGACAACGTGGTGCACCCGCAGTTCGGCCGGAAGCTGTTTGAAACCGCGCCGGAACTGTCCAGCTGCGGTGTTGCCAAGCGCTGGGTCGACCTGCCCGGAGTCGGCCACAACGATATTGTCGGCACGGCCGGATCGCTGATCCAGGACGAGCTGGCCTCTCTGATCCGAAGAATCCGTCAACAGATCGCTTCGAGTCACTGAACGGCGTGCCGCTGCAATGCCGGGGGCCATCCTTCAACGCGGCGGGCCAGTTCGAGTCGCGCTGAGAAACCGACCAGAAGCCGTGACGACACTCACGACCACGATTTTTTCTTCAGCCGCCACTTAGCGCTGTCGTCCCTGAGAGACCGACTTCTGGTACATTTTCAGCAGGTCTCGATAAGACGCGGGCGGCTGTGAACGACGAGAGGTCGTGTCCTGCTGTTCGCGGTCTCTGGCACTGCTGCCCGTGCGTTCCCGGCTGGCTGACTTCAGATCCAGACTCTTCAGCAGTTCTTCCACACGCCGCCGCTGCAGGCGCCCCGGTGAGTCGTCTGCATCGGGAACTTCCTTCAGCGAATTCAACTGATCGTGCATGCGTTCACTGAATTCCTTCAGCTGACTCTGTGTCCAGCCGAGTTCTTCCAGCAGCTGCTGGTCCACTTCGCCTCGATCCAGTTCCTTCTTAAGACGCTGCAGAGCGAGATCGGCAGCCTGCGCCGCATCCTGAAGACTGGTATCTTCAGACGGGGCATCACTGCCGCTGCTGCTGCCGGTACCGCCTTTATCGGGGCCGTCACCTTTGGAACCGGCCTGAGCATTTCCTTTTTGCATCGCCTGACCACTTGAACCAGTGGCTCCGGCACCGCCGCCGGTGCTGGTCGTGCTGGCCCCGCCCGAACTCTGCCCGGACTGACTACTCTGACCTTCTCCAGCTTGTCCCTGTCCTCCCTGTCCCTGTCCTCCCTGTCCCTGTCCGCCCTGTCCCTGTCCGCCCTGTCCCTGTCCGCTCTGTCCCTGTCCACTCTGTCCCTGTCCACTCTGTCCCTGTCCACTCTGTCCCTGCCCACTCTGTCCCTGCCCACTCTGTCCCTGTCCACTCTGTCCCTGTCCACTCTGTCCCTGTCCACTCTGTCCCTGTCCGCTTTGTCCCTGTC
>JAVKCM010000228.1:0-20452 GCA_040222735.1 Fuerstiella sp.
GTACAGCGAAATTCCTGTCCGCTGATTCAGTCGGGGACCGTACAGCGGACATTCCTGTCCGCTGATTCACCCAACACAAAAAAAACTTCCGGCAAACGAATTGCCGGAAGTTTTCGCCGAGCTGTGTTTCTGACAACTAAAGAACCGCCGAGAGCAGTTCACGGCCAAGTTGATCGACCATGTTCTCCGTCGACGCATTCAGCGTGAGCAGATGGCGTTTTCCGCCAATGCTGCAGTCAATCGTGACTCTCACACCCGCGTTCACATAGTCTGAGACATTGCCGGCGATCGTGATGCGATTCACTTTCAGGCTGTCCACAAAGTCGAGCGTCTGCAGAATTCCCGCATTGACCTGTTCCACACCGTCCAGCAAGAGTTCGGCCGTGCCCAGCCCCAGATTGGCAACCGCCAGCAGCCCCTTCAGTCGCAACACGTCCGGATTGGCTTCGACACCGGCGTTGTCCAGCACCCAGCCGGCGGCGTTTCGAACAGCGTTGTAGCCCACCACGGCAGCCTTGTAGACCACGACCTGTGCCGAGTAGCGGCCTGCGGCATAGGCATAGCTGGCGTACTTCGAAGCTTCGATGCCCTTGTAGTAAGCCTTCTTATACCAGACCGCCTGATTTGTCTTGTTTACGGCACTTCGCCACGCCTTGTAACGGGTCTGCTTCTGCTTGTACCAGTAGTCTTTGCTGGCTCGGGCACTGTCGACAACAACTTTAGCCTTGTTGATGTCGGACTTCACCTTGTCAACTTCCTTCTGAGCGTCCGCACGGGCATCTGCCAGGTCCGCTTCCAGACTCCTTACCTCACGCTTTGCCAGGTCAACAGCGGCCTGAGCATGATCGATCGCGGCCTGTGCCACGTTTGCCACAGCTCTGATGCTCTCGGTCGCATGTCCCGTGATGGCATTGATGGCACCGCCGCCGGCCGAGGCGACAAAGCGAATGCCGTTCTGGTCAACAATGAAGTCCACCGAAGCCGCCAGTCCTTGCATGTCCACCGCCGCGCTGCCCTGCAGTGAGAAGCTGTCTGAGCTGAGTCGTCCTTCCAGCGAAACCTCAGCCCCCATCAGCTCTGCCGTGCCCGCTACGTGGTAGTGCGAATCCGTCGGTGCGAGACGAATGTCCACAATCACATCACTGAGTTCAACGGGGCCCAGATCCAGCTTTGGAATATCCAGCCCCGCTTCGAAGACCCCGTTTGCCAGATCGACGATGAACGCACCACTGCCCAGAAGCTTTCCGTCGTTATAGAAGGCTCCGCCGATGCCGAACCCGTCCGCGATACCAAGGGCTTCGTTGCCACCCTTTGGAGCGAAGTTGATGAAGGCAGCTCGCAGTTCAAGATCACCGAGCGAACCGTCAGGAATGGCGGCGGCATTCGGGTCTCCTGCCTGATTCATGGTGTTGGCAAAATCGATCAGATCGTCGCTCGCCAGCGAGTCAACGCTGCCTCGGAAGGCGACTTCCCATCCGGTGGCCCCGAATCCGACCAGCCCGGCGACGCTCACCTCGCTGCGGCCCATTTCGATGCCCGCTCCAAGGCCGATGAACATGCTGGCTCCGCCGATACCGGATTCGGCCCCCAGCGTCAGCACCACGTCGTTCAGGTTCAGTCCCGGAACCTCAAACGCATTGTCCCACTCGGCCACGTGCCCCGTCAGACTCGCCTGAACCTCGTTCTGACTGACCGAAATCGAACCTTCGAAGTCAACATCCAGATTGCCCAGGTCCATCGTTGAACCCAGAGCGACCTCCAGGCCGTCCGTGCCCGCCGTGACTGTCAGGTCAGCGTCATCCAGTGTGAAGCCCGGGATGCCGAGCAGATTCGTGAAGTCGATCGACGCCGGAGGCGAAAAGCTGACGTCGACGCCGGTCGGGCTGACGCCCAGGTCACCGATCATGTCGATGTAATCGCCGAACAACTGCAGGTCGGTATCCAGCTTGATATCCAGACCGGCGGAATCCGACCCGGCGCCGATGGACAGATTTGTGTCTCTAAGCTGCAGCCCGGGAACTCCGAAGGCGTCCATCCATTCGCCCGTCACAGACCCGGTCAGAGTCGTGTGAACTCCGGCCGGAGTCACATCAGCAGTGCCATTGATGCCGAGATCGATACCCAGCAGATTCATCCCGGCTGCCACCCCAAGCGACAGCTCAGAACCGGCCGAAGTTCTGCTGCCGGCGATGCTAAGCGTCGTGTTCTGCAGATGCAGCGGGCCGATGCCAAAGGCACTGGTCCATGTTCCGGCCACGACTCCTGTGAGCGAACTTCGGACGCCGTCCGCCGCGACATCGACCTGTCCCGTGACTGCAACTTCCGTCCCGGAGAGTTCCATGTCGGCGGCCAGATCGATGCCCAGCGCGCTGCCGGCATCGTCGTCACGAACGGCCTTGACCGTCAGCCGGGTGTCCTTCAGATTCAGACCGGCGATTCCAAAAGCGTTGCCCCAGTTTTCAACGGAGCCACTGAACACCGCGTCAATTTCATCCGGCAGGATGTCGACACGACCGGAAACGTCGATGCCGATATCATCCATCTGCATGTTGCCCCGCAGATCAAGATGCAGATCGTAGTCGTCCCGACGATCCGAATAAGCCGTCACGCTGAGGTCACTGTCCACAAGATTCAGGCCTGCGATCCCGAAGGCGTCATCCCAGAAGTTCACGGAACCCTGAAACGCTGCATCAATTCGATCGGGCTCGACGTCGACGCTGCCGGAAACTTCAATCGCCGTGTCTTCCAGCTGCATGTCCGCCAGAACATCAATCTGCAGACGGTAGTCGTCCTGATGGTCTGTGAAGGCGATGACGCTGACTTCGCTGTCCGTCAGGTCAAGTCCCGTGATACCGAAGGCGTCGTCCCAGTTGTCGACTGAGCCGTGCAGCACAACATCTGTCCGGTCCGGCGTCAGGTCGACGTGGCCGGAAATTTCGATCGAAGTGTCCTCGACCTGCATTTCAGCACTGACACCAAGATAAAAACTCTGATGATTGTCAGCGCTGACGGCACCGCTGCCCGTCAACAGTGCGTCTGTCAGGTCCAGCCCTGCGACGCCGAAGGCATTGTCCCAGCTGGCGACCGTTCCCGTAAACGTGGCGGTGGTGGCTTCATCATAGATATCAACTTCACCGTCGATGCTGATATCCGTACCAGACACGTGCAGACCTGAACTTACAGCGACACGGTAACCGCTGCCATCGTGCACCGACGTACCCGCACTAACCGTCAGGCTGGTGTTTGTGAGGTCAAAGCTGTCGATACCGAAGGCGTCGTTCCAGCTCGGAATGGCTCCGGTGACCTCCACATCGACGCCCTGATTCGAAACGTCGGCGAGGCCGGTTACGTCGACGGCTCGGCCCGCTACGTTCACTTCGCCATCAATTGCGACCTGCAGACCAAGGCGTCCATCTTCGTCAAACTGAGGCGCGACAGTCAGATCGGTCGAAGTCGGATTCAGTCCCGGAAGGCCGAAGGCGTCTTCCACTGAAGACAGCGTTTCTGCAGTCTGAATCCAGTCAGATCCGGCACCACCGTCCAGCACGTCGGATGTCTTGTCCGAGAAAAGAAAATCATTGCCGAGATCGCCGTTCAGGCTGACCGGAACATCGGTCTGATAGCTGAACAGGATGTCGTTTCCGCCCTGTCCTGACAGGACAATGGAGCCGGCCGTATCGAACGATCTGCCATCAAAAGCCGTCGAAACAGTATCTTCGGTAAAAATTCTGACACCGGATTCGTCCTGCTGAACGGCAATAAAATCATCGTTGTCAGAGCCGACGATCTGCAGCGTATCACCATCCCACATCATGCCCGCCGTCAGCAGCTGGCGTGCTTCGAGACGCTGCGTCAATGGTACTCGACTGGTTGGTATCCGTCGTCTGTTTCGACGGGGACGAGTTCCGAATAGTCGGGAAAAGGCTGCGGAAGTCTTCATTATTCTGCCCCTGGCATGGTGTCGAGATGTTGGCGAGAAGGCTCACCGCCTTCGTCTCACCTCCTCATTTGCCCGCAGCGGGCCGCTGTTACAGAAGTTTTGGAAAAAGCAGATAGCAGATGATCCGTCCCGTTTTCCGAACTCCATCGGGGCGACGGGTTCGCAGCCAAATGACGTTTGCTGCATAATCTGCCCGGATACCTATTTCGTTTCGGGAAAGGAACAGCAGAGGATCTGACGGACAATGAAGGCCAATCTGAGCGTGTTCATCGGCGTCACCTTCGTGTACGGTGCCGCAGTCATCCCGGCGGCAGCCGCCGGAGCGCCGCCCCGCGGATCTTCTGAACGGCCCAACATCGTCCTGATTCTGGCCGACGATCTGGGGTACGGTGACATCCGCTGTTACAACAACCAGTCAAAGGTGGACACGCCTCATGTGGATCAGCTTGCCTCCGAAGGGATGCGGTTTCTTGATGCTCACAGCCCGTCCACCGTTTGCACGCCCTCACGCTACAGCCTGCTGACCGGTCGCATGTGTTTCCGCACCGGTTACCGCGGCGTGTTTTCGGGCGTTGGCGGCCCGGCGCTGATCGAAGAAGACCGACTGACGCTGCCGCAGATGCTGCGGGACCGAGGTTATGCCACCGCCTGTATTGGTAAATGGCATCTGGGGATGACGTTTCTGACCAAAGACGGTCAGCCTGCGTACGATGCCGCAGTGCCGGACAAACGGCCGGCCGACTGGCGCCAGGGCGGGCCGGCTCTGGAACGTGTCCGTCTGGTGGACTTCTCGCGGCCGATCACCGACGGGCCGATTCATCGGGGCTTTGATCGCTTCTTCGGCACGGCCTGCTGCCCGACAACCGACTGGCTGTACGCCTGGATCGACCAGGACCGCGTTCCCACGCCTCCGAAAGCACAACTGGATCAGTCTGCCCTGCCCAGACATCCGTACTCGTACGATAACCGACGCGGCCTGATCGCGTCTGATTACGATCTTGAGACGGTGGATCTTGTGTTTCTTGATCACAGTCAGAAATTTCTGCGGCGGCATGTTACTGAACACCCCGAGCGGCCGTTCTTTCTGTTTCATTCGATGCAGGCCGTGCATCTGCCGTCGTTTGCCGCCCCGGAATTCAGGAACAGCACGAAGGCCGGTCCGCACGGTGATTTCATCTTTGAAATGGATCATGTCGTCGGACAGCTGCTGGCCACCCTGGAACAGCTGAATCTGACCGACAACACCCTGGTCATGTTCGCCAGCGACAACGGGCCGGAAGTCACGACCGTTGTTCACATGCGAGATGACCATCAGCACGACGGAGCTCGCCCGTGGCGCGGGATGAAACGCGATCAATGGGAAGGCGGTCATCGCACACCGTTCATCGTGCGCTGGCCCGGCCGGATTCCTGCCAGCCGCACCTGCGATCAGATGTTCAGCCTGACCGATATCATGGCCACCTGTGCTGCGGTCTCCGGAGCCGAACTGCCGGAAGATGCGGCTGAAGACAGTTTCAACTTTCTGCCGGTGTGGCTCGGCGAACAGATCGAGCCGGTGCGCGACTACCTGTTGTCTCAGACAATTTCACTGGCTCTGGCTATCCGTCACGGACCATGGAAGCTGCTCGATCACAAAGGCTCCGGCGGTAATAATTATTCTCGCCCTCCGCTGGACCGGTTTGATATTCCCGACACCGCACCGGAAGCCGACGGACAGTTGTATGATCTGCGGAACGATCCCGGTGAAACGCAGAATCTGTACACGCAGCACCCGGACATTGCAGCCCGCCTGAAGGCGAAACTGACTGAATTCAGACAGAGCGGCCGTTCGGCCCCTGCGGGCCAGCGGACTTTTCGATGACGCACTGATGCCAGCCGTCAGACGGCCGACTGCGGTCGCACAGGCCGCCGATACCCGGTGTGCGTTTGCAAAATCTTTGAGTGAATGGAAGATGGCCGGCATGCCCGGACAGGCCGCGGCTGCAAAGACGACTGATCACTTCCCGATTCAAGAACCTGACCGGCGGTGCATGATGAACAAGACAATCTTCCGACTGCTGATTGGTGCTGCCATGGCGTGTCCCGCGACGGTCGGTACCGCAGCGGAACGCCCCAATTTCGTTTTCATTCTGGTCGATGATCTGGGGAAACGGGATCTGGGCGTTGAGGGGGCGACATTTCACGAAACGCCTCATATCGACCGCCTGGCCGAACGCAGCCTGCGTTTCGAACATGGTTATTCCGCCTGCCAGGTCTGCAGCCCGTCCAGAGCCGCGATTCAGACCGGCAAGTCACCGGTTCGCGTGCGGATCACAGACTATATTGCCGTGTCCGGTGCCAATCAGCCCGGGCGGTGGAAGCGGAACACGAAGCTGCTGCCGGCCAGCTACGAATCTCAGCTGGCCCTGGAAGAAGTAACCATTGCCGAAGCTCTGAAGCAGCACGGCTATCGCACTTTCTTCGCTGGCAAGTGGCATCTGGGAGCTGATGGCTTCACGCCGGAAGAACAGGGTTACGAAGTGAACAAGGGCGGATATCATTTTGGAACGCCGCCCGGCGGGTACCATTCACCGTATAGAAATCCCAAACTGACGGACGACGAACCCGGGGCGGAACTACCGGTGCGACTGGGGCGTGAAACGGCACAGTTCATTCAGGAAAAAGCGAAGTCTCAGGAACCCTTCTTTGCCATGCTGTCGTTTTATTCCGTACATGGTCCGATTCAGTGCTCGGAACACCGCTTCCGAAAATTTCAGGCCAAAGCCGAACGCCTGGGTCTGGTTGACCGACGGGAACCCCGCTTTCTGCTCGATCGCACTCAGGAGGTCCGTCAGGTGCAGGACCACCCGATTTATGCCGGAATGATGGCGGCGCTGGACGACGCGGTGGGAATTGTGCTGGAGTCACTGGAAGAAAACGGCGTCGCCGAAAACACCGTCGTGATCTTCACGTCAGATAACGGAGGCGTATCGTCCGGCGACGGCTACGCCACCGCGTGTCTGCCGATGCGAGGCGGCAAGGGCCGGCAGTGGGAAGGCGGGATCCGGCAGCCGTATTATATCTGCTGGCCGGGTGTTACCGAGCCCGGGACCACCGATGTTCCCGCCACGGGAATGGATTTCTATCCGACCATTCTGGAAATGGCCGGCCAGCCGCTCCGACCTCAGCAGCATCTGGACGGTGTGAGTCTGGTTCCCGTGCTGAAGGGTGATTCCATCGCTGACCGCCCGCTGTTCTGGCACTACCCGCACTACGGAAATCAGGGTGGCGAACCTTCGGCCATCATGATCGATGGTCCGTGGAAGCTGATTCACTACTTCGAAGACAGCAGAAACGAATTGTACGACCTGTCCGGCGACATCGAGGAACAACACGACCTGGCCGGACTTCATCCACAGCGTGTTGCTGACATGTCGGCGGCATTGAAAAAATGGCAGACCGATCTTGGCGCCGTCTATCCTTCCGAAAACCCGGCATTCAACAGGCAACAGTCTGATCGCGCGATGGACCGCCTGAAAAATGTGGGCATCCCGAATCGCGAGAAACAGCATGCCGCGTTTCTGAAGCCCGACTACCGGCCGCGCGGCGGGTGGTGGGACCAGCCGGCCGCATCTGTGATCAAAGACTGACCGGGTATCGCAGCCACGCCGCCGACATCTCGACTCAGGCAGCGGCATCGAACCATTAGCAGCCTCAGCCACTGGCAGCCTCAGCCACTGGCAGCCGGAGCCGCTGGCAGCCCTGAGCCACTGAAAGTCCAAACCGCGGGATCAGTGCGTCCGCCACAAACTTTCGGATTTCACCAGCCAGGGCCGCTGGCCGGAATTGCCTTCGTCGCCGCTCGGTGATCAGTCAGCGGAGGTTCGATGCGTACAGCCCCCCGGAAGACTTCGGCCACACCCGCTCAGTCGTCGGCAATCGATAGCAGGTAGTTACCGAACTGCGGAGATGACTTCATCATCTGAAACGCCTGATCAGCCTCGGACAGCGGAAACACTCGGTCAATGACAGGACGAATCTGATGCTGTTCCACCAGTTTCAGCATTTGAGCAAAGTCTGCCGGCGACCCCATGGTGGACCCCTGCAGCCGCAGCTGCTTCCAGAAGATCTTGAACATGTCAATCTTTTCCGGCGGTCCGGCGGTGGCACCGTAATTCACAATTCGGCCGCCCGCCGCGGCGACCGTCAGCAGAACCTGATAGCCGGGCCCGCCGGCACTGTCGATGATCAGGTTCGGGGCCCCGGCCGTCTTCACCAGTTCGCGGCCCCAGTCTTCCTTCTTGTAGTTGAAGCCGCCGGCTGCTCCGAGTTCCACGGCGCGGTTGATTTTTTCTTCGGACGACGACGTCACCCAGACGGTAGCGCCGGCCGCCACGGCAAACTGCAGCGCGTAGGTCGCCACGCCGCCCCCGATGCCGGTAATCAGCACGGTTTCGTTCGGCTGCAGCTGTCCCTGAGAAAACAGGGCCCGGTAAGCCGTCACACCGGCCAGCGGCAGAGCGGCCGCCTCGTGCCACGTCAGGTGCGCAGGCCGGGCATGCAGCTGTCCGACCGGGACCGCCACTTCCGTGGCAAACGTCCCGTCACGCGGCAGCCCCAGAATGGTAAAGTCCGGCCCCTGAGCGACCTGGCTCGGTCCCCAGTCCAGCCCCGGGTTGATGATCACTTCCTGATTCAGCCACGACGGATCGACGTCCGCCGCCGCCCTCACAACCACGCCGGCCCCGTCCGAACCAAGCACCACCGGCGGTTCAATGCCCGGATACATTCCCTGAGTGATCCAGTAATCCCGCCGATTGATGCCGGCCGCCCGTAGCCGCACGATCACTTCGCCGGCGTCCGGAGTCAGTTCAGAGCGGTCCTGCAATTCAACCGGTGTTTTTATGGCCGTCAGGGTTACTGCCTTCATCACTACTGTTCCATTTCTCTTATCATAAGACTGCCAGGGCGACTGCTGTCGTAAGCCTGTCTCCCGAGCGCTGACCGCACCCGGCCGCAAACTGATCGCCTGACGAGTCCAGGCCGCGGGGCATTACAACGAACCGCGAAATGGGCAGGTTTTCTTTTGTCCGGCGAGGAGGCTTTGATGGCGGAAGGGTGGGAATGGAGAAAACCGACGGCTTTCCGCGCGCGACGCACAACCGAAACCGGGGTTCAAGTCCCCCCAGTATCGCGTGTCGCTACGCCGGAAGCCAAACGTAACCGCGGCTTCCAGCCCCAGTCCATGCCGTGGGTTCAAGTCCCCCCCGGTATCGCGTGTCGCTGTGGCCGGAAGCTGGCGCGACTTTTGCCGGAATCTGATGGCAGGGGCTGCGGTTTTTTGAATTGAGGTCCGGATCAGGGCAAACCCCTATCGTACCGGGACGGCCGGGTGGAGTAGCATACCGAGACGTTGAAGAACCCTGCCATTCCCCCCGGCAGTCCGGTTCCGACGACGATTCAGATTGAGGGCTGCCGCAGAAAACGCCGCATGTGGGCCTGAGCGGCATTGCGGCGGGCGGTGATGCCCCGCGTTAGGAATTCGCGACGAAGAATTCTTAACCTCTGAGCGTACCGATTGTACGGATCAGGCTGGTTTCCCGGACTTTGCCGGTTGCGCACTCTGAGAACACTGGCAACGACTGCACGGCGGCAGATTGTGCCTGCAGCTCCGCAAATGCGAGCTATATGGAAGATAGGCAAGGCCTATAGGAGTTGGGTTTGCTGCAGACGTTGCGGGCGTGTCAGACGGTACGCCGTGCAGCGCTGTTAAGAAGGTTAAAGTCGTCGCTATTGGCGTGACGAAAGTATGCTCAGGCGAATGTTTCCTGTTGTGGCAGTCAGCGTCCAACGCTTGCTGTAGGGAGGCCAGGAACATGATGGGCTTCGTTCGCCAGGGGGGAAAATGAAAGTCGACCGTGCAGAAGGGATTCTGCCAGTGTGTTCACGCAGCTGTTGAAAGCTGCGCGCTCCTCGAATTTCGGCTTCCTTCCGACCAATGTGTCATGTGATGGCACAGGGCTGCCCGCACGCAGCTCAGATTGGACCCCTGTCACTTCCCCGACCCGTAACCTGGTTGCGGCTCCACGGCGTATTGATTCTTTTGAATCTTCCGCAGTCAGACAGTAGGGGGTGACGATTCGGACTCTCAGGATGGGATTCCGGGTTGTGAAGTGAGAAATGATTGGAGAGCCCGCCCATGAAAACGATCTTCACTACTGGACAGGTAGCTAAGATCTGCAAAGTTGCCCCGCGGACGGTCTCGAAGTGGTTCGACTCCGGACGACTCCGAGGCTATCGAATTCCTGGCTCGCAGGACCGACGCATTCCACGCGAACATCTGATTCGCTTCCTTAAGGAACATGGGATGCCTCTCGGTGAGCTGGAAGACGAAGCGATGGGTAAGATTTTGCTCGTTGGCTCTGACTCCATGACTCGTTCGAGTCTGGATGAGATGATTGCCAACGACGATTTCAAGATCGAGACTGCCGCCAGTGGCTTTGAAGCCGGCATCCAGGCAGAGTCAGTGCACCCCGATTGCGTGGTGATTGACTTTGTAATGGGCCGCGACGAGGCTTTGATGATCGCACAGAATCTCAAGAAGAACGGTGAATACGAAGAAACCGTTCTGATCGGGCTTCTGAGTGACGAAGACAACGCTTCCGGTTTCGACCGGACCGTCTTCAACGAGACGTTTCGCAAGCCGTTCGACGCAGCTCTGCTGGCCGAACGAATTCGAACGCTCGTCAACCGACGAAAGCAGCTGGCCTAGCCAGCTGACACGACTCTGGCCGCTCGCGGCCATCAGTCTGAAATTATGCCACTCGAAGTCTCATTCTTCCGGAATGAACTTCGAGTGGCATTTTTTTATGCGCGGCCGCGACCGGTCGCCCGTTGACCGGAAGTGGCCGGAATCCAGGTCCGCCCGCCGGAATGCCGCAAAACATGCGGTTGCTGACCATTCTCCCATGTCGAATCGGTTCGTTCTGTACACAATAGAACAAACCAAACACGGACGCCGACCGCCAGATCCGCGGGACAGGTCCGCCTGAAGGCACCGGAAAATTCGTCAGAAACAGGTTTCGATGGGTACCGCAAAGCAGCTTCGTTCGTCTGAGTTTCTCAGGGCGGTGGCAGAATTCGACAACATCGCCATCGTCACTCACGACAATCCCGACCCGGATGCAATCGCCGCCGGCTGGGCCATTCGTCGGCTCATCCGCAAGAAACAGAAGGTGGAACCTCTGCTGATCGGCGGTGGCGGAATCGTGCGTGCTGAGAACAAATACATGATGAGCCTGCTGGATCCGCCGATCCAGCTGATTCAGCGTTTCAAACCGAAGGACCGTACGGCCGCTGTGCTGGTCGACTGCGGCCCGTCCGTGGCCGCCCATATGCTGACCAGTCCGCTGGTGGAAGTGGTGGCCGTCATCGATCATCACCTCACCGGCCAACGACCGAAACTGCCGTTTGTCGATATTCGACCGCGAATGGCCGCGTCAGCCACAATCGCCGCAGATTACCTGCGACAGCAGAAAATCGAACCCGGCGAACGCCTGGCCACCGCCCTGCTGTATGCCATCCGGACAGAAACCTGCGGAAACGAGTTTCGTCATACGCGGCTGGATCGCTCTGTCATTCTGTGGCTCACCAATTTCGCCAACCCGGAATGGCTGGCCAGAATCGAAAATGCACCGCTTTCTCCGGTGTACTACTCAGATCTGGTGCTGGCGCTGCAGAATACCTTCCTGTACAACGAAGCCGCCTTCTGCCTGCTGCCACGCGCGGAAGGCCAGGAAATTGTCGGTGAGGTCGCGGATCTGCTGATCCGGTGCGATGGCGTCAAACGAGTGTTCTGCGCCGCTGCCATCGGTGGCGACCTGTTGTGCTCTGTCCGCACGGAAGATGAATCTGACAGTGCCGCCCGCCTGGTCCGCACAACCCTGACCGGCCTCGGAAACGGAGGAGGCCACACGCACCGGGCTGGAGGAAAGATCACGCGCATCCGCAGCCACCGGATCACCTCGACTCTGGAAGAAGAACTGCGGGAACGCTGGCTACGAGCCTGCGACGTCCCCAAACGTCGCGGCACCCGCCTGGTCACCCGCAAGGATATTGTGCATACCCTGAAACGCCGCGCCCCCTGACACGCCGCGCCCACTCAAACGCTGCACTCACTGTAACGCTGCCCCCACTCCAGTGAAGTGAAGTGACGCAAGGCGGTCGCGAACTTCGAAGCATTGCCGCCGGGAATCGTCAGCAGAACGGGCTTCTGCACTGCCGTTCAGCCTGCCGCAGAGTTTCCTTCACCGCCCCCGGTCCGGCCCCCGCCACGCGTTGACCACGCCGTTGTACTGCCGAAGACAACGGTGTGTTCCAGTTCTGTTTTTCAAACCACGTTCAAAATCGTCGCGTTGTCGCTGGCCGACTGAACTTCTCCGATGCAGGCGGCGATGCCGCTGCCTGCATCGCCCAGCCGTCGCTCGAATTCGGCCGCTTTCTCCCGGGACACTCCCAGCAGCAGACCGCCACAGGTCTGAGGGTCAAACAGCGCTGCCCATGCGGGGCGAGCACGAATTTCCGAGCTGGCACTGATCAACGGCTCGACATGCCGGTTGGACGGAGTCAGTGAACTTTCAATACCGGACTCAATAGCTGCCACGACACCCGGCAGCAGAGGCACGTCGGCCAACGTGATGGTGGCGGTGCGGCGGCTGGCTTTCAGCATTTCAATCAGATGACCGGCCAGTCCGAAGCCGGTGATGTCAGTACCAGCCGTGATTCCCAGGTCCGCCGCCAGCTGAGCCAGCGGGTGCTGCCGCTGCAGCATGGTGTCGATCAGCAATACGTAATCATCTGCCGCACACTGACTCCGCAGATGAGCGGCCAGAAGTACGCCGACACCCAGTGGCCTCGTCAGATACAGCAGGTCTCCGCTGTTCAGATCCTGTTTTCTGAGCAGTGTGGGGGACAACGGTTCGCCAATGACGGTAAATCCGACTTCCCATCTCGGTCCGACAATCGTATGCCCCCCGACGACAGTGGCATTCATGGCCGAGAATTCGTGACGTGCTCCGTCCAGCAGGTCGCGCAGTTCCCGTTGCTGTGCCACCGAATCCCCTTCCGGCACCACGACATTTGCCAGAGCAGCCTTCACAGACGCTCCGGTCGCAATCAGATCACTGGCGGCATGCAGCGCCGCAATCCGGCCGGTCAGAAAGGCATCCTGAAAGGGCGTCGTGAAGAAATCGGTGGAAGCCACAATACGCCCGGCTGACAGTTCGATCACGGCGGCATCATCCAGCGGTTTGCTGCCGGAATCTGAAGGCCGCTCAGCAAAGCCGCCTTCGGTTTCCAGTGCCTGTTCCAGCTGCTCACCCCCCAGTTTGCAGCCACAGCCACGACACTGCATTTCTGCGTCCGGCATCGCCATCCCGTCCGTGACGCGATACATCCGCATGAACTTCTGATCGATATGATCCTTCAGTTTCATCACCCAGCGTCCGGCAAAACTGAATCCTTTCCATTCCCCGATCGCGCGGCCATTGCCGGCATTCAGCAGTTTCAGAAATGACCGCTGGGGCGAATAGGCTTTCAGTGTGCGTCCCGCCAGCGTCCGCTGAATATTCTCCCACAGAACCGGCCCCTGCCGTACGGCATAGACGCCGGCTTTGGGAAGATGTTCAGAAACGATCGTTCCGGTATCACCCACGGCAAACACCGGAACCTGTGCTGTCGACCGCAACGTATGATCGGTGGTCAGAAATCCACGATCATTGACGGGCAGACCAAGTCGGGACAGCAGTTCCGGAGCAGTGGCTCCGGTGGCCCAGACGACGAGATCCGCCGGCAGCCGTGTCTCATGCTCCAGCTCCACAAACTGCTCTGTCACGCGGACCACGCGTCGATCGGTCGTGGGACAGATGTCGCAGCGCTGCAGTTCACGACGAACACGCCGCCGCATGGAAGCCGTGACTCCGGGAAGAATATCATCACTTCGAGTGACAATTCTGAGTTCAAACGGCTGGTCCGTGTGACTCTTCACAAACGGCCGCAGACAGAATGATATCTCAACCCCGGCCACCCCGCTTCCGACAACCACGATCCTGAGCGTTCGTCCGGCGGCATTCTGCACGGCCCGCTGAAGTACTGCTGACAGACGCTGCTGAAAGGTCTGCATCGGTTTGATCTTCAGCAGCGTCTGACCAGAGACTTCGACTCCATCGACGGTCGGCACCGATCCGATTCCGACAGACAGAACGTCATAGGGTATGGATGGCCGATCGTCGAAGTGCACCAGACGGCGGTCCGAATCGACTCCACGGACGCGATTGGTCAGCAGCCGGGCTCCGACAGAACTGCAGAGTCTGACCAGGTCGATCTGCATATCCTCCGGCGGAATCTGCCCGGCCAGGACCGCCGGCAGCATGCCCGAATAGGTGGCGATCGGAAAGTCAGTGAGGCAGGTCAGGTCGGCCCCGGAAATCGGATTCATGCCCCACATTCGCACGATGTGGGCGTTGGTATGGCCGATGCCCAGAAGCACCACGTGCCGGCCGGCAAGTTCTGAAAGCATCAGGTCAGACCTCACCGTTTGCCGTGCTGTCGGCACCGCCATCGGCCACCGTGTCGATGGCCTGCTGCAGAGTTGACGTCAGTTCCGGCAGCTGCGATTCCGCGACGGTCCGCAGGTCCAGCAGCACCATGTTGTCATGAATCCGAGCCAGCACCGGCACCCTGCCGCATCGCAGCCGGCGCGCCAGCATGTCGCTGTTCGCGCAGCCGATCCGCAGCGCGAAACTCGGAATCTTTGAGCCCGGAACGGAACCGCCGCCGATCTCTGACACGCATTCCGTGACGTCGACCTGAATTCCGGCCGGCAGAGTCAGTTGTTTACAAATGTGCAGGCATCGATGACGCAGCAACTGCCCGTCGGTTGCCAGCATCTGCAGCAGAGGAAGTCGTGAGGTCGCCTGTCCGGCAAGGTGAATCTCTGCCGTGGCTTCAATACCCGCCAGAGTAACTTTGTCCACGCGCAGCGCCCGCATCATCGGGCTTTTGCGCACAGCACAAAGATAAGACGAACGCCCCACGATAATGCCGGCCTGAGGACCGCCGAAGAGCTTGTCGCCACTGAACAGTGTGAGGTCAGCCCCGGCGGCCACGCTGCCGGTGACGGTTGGTTCGGCAAGACCATACGACGACAGATCCGTCATGCAGCCGCTGCCGATGTCATCAATCACCGCCAGACGGCGTTCGCGTCCCAGTGACACCAGTTCGGCAAGATCCGGTTCCGTCACAAAGCCGCCCTGAAAAAAGTTGCTGCGGTGCACGCGGATGAGCGCGGCCGTGTTGTCGCTGATCGCATTTTCATAGTCATGCAGGTAAGTCCGATTGGTTGTACCAACTTCCTTCAGAATCACGCCGGCCGCGGCAAACACTTCCGGCAGCCGGTACCCGCCGCCGATTTCGACCAGCTGTCCGCGCGACACAATGACCTCACGTCCGGCGGCCAGGGTCTGCAGTACCAGCATCGTGGCCGCAGCACAATTGTTGACCACGACCGCATCCTCGGCGCCCGACAGTTGCTGCAGCAACGCCACGGCGCGATCTCCGCGACCGCTGCGTTTACCGGTCTGAAGATTCAGTTCGACATTTGTGTAACCGGTCGAATCCAGCATCCGCTGCGCAGCATCGGGGGCAATCGGTGCCCGCCCCAGATTGGTGTGCAGCAGTATGCCCGTGGCGTTGATCACAGGTTGCTGCCGCCGGCCTTCTTCCGCCCGGTGCTGCGTCTTTGTGTGTTCAACAACAAAACGAACGGCGCTGTCCGCACAGAATTGTGCGCCCGCCAGCATCTGACAGCGGCAGGCCTGAATGGCTGTACGGATCCATCCGGTCAGCTGAGTCCGGGACACCTGCTCCGCAAGCGACACCAGATGTTCATGACGCAGCATCTGGTCGACAGCAGGTAGATTTCGCAGGTGATCAGTGTCTGGCATATTGAAATGAAACGGCTGACGTGTCCGGTGAACGGACGTGTAGGGTGAACGGGTGTGTGGGGCAGAGTGGCGAGTCGGGAAGACTGAAGAATCGCGTCGACTGGCGAGATCGGTAGCAAAATCACCACGCCCCGTGCGGCCTGGATTTTCTGTTCCGCCGCTGGCCGCGAAATTCGAAAGGAAGCAGATTACCGGATGAAATTTGTGACCGGCGACTCGCGGTTATTCTGATGGCACCAGCGGCCGGTGTCTTTCAATCTGTGCCTTGAAGTCGCCCAGACTGTGCCAGTAGAGCGGCCTGTTCAGATCGACCGTCGTCAGCGCGATGTCGCCCCACTGTCTGGCCTGTGACAGCACACTTCCATCGTGGCCATAGACCCCTGTGATCATCCAGTTGCTGCTGACATCGGTGTAAGTACTGCTGACTACATACACATGATTTTCGCATGCGCGAGCCGCTCCGAGCATCGGATTGCATCCCCAGACGGGCCACGCCACCACTTCGGCGCCGTTCTTTGCCAGTTCACGGGCCACTTCCGGGAAGAACCCGTCGTAACAGATCATCATGCCCACTTTTCCAAAGGACGTCTGAAACACGGGATACTCGTGGCCCGGTGTGATCCCACCTTCGATTTCACCACGAGGCAGCGTAACTTTGCGGTACTTCCCGATGATTTCGCCATCCGGTCCCAGCAGCACAGCCACGTTGTAAACCAGGTGCTCATCGCGTTCCAGCAGTCCTGCCACGATATGCGTTTGATGCTGCGCGGCCAGCTGTCCGAAGTATTCCGTCGACGGTCCCGGAACGGGTTCAGCGCAGTCGGCATACGAAAGTCCGGTTCCGTAGAACGTCAGTGTTTCCGGCAGCACAATCAGGTCGGCGCCCTGCTTTGCCGCCGACGCAATCAGTGGCTCAAACTGTTCCCGTTTTTCGGCCGGCGTGCTGCCGTGCCGCGGCTGCAGATGAATGGCGGCCAGCGTCACCGAGCGTGCGGCCGGTGCGGGAGTGGGTTCGAAGCGAATATCCTTCCACTCAATCTTCGCCCCCGGCGGACCCCAGCGAAAATGAAGTTCGACCCGAGCCTGCGCGGCCGTGGTTGGTACGTGATAGAGGCCTTCGACCACCGTCCAGTCATCTTCGGTATCGCGGTCCGCCGGAAACTCGGGTTCCGCCCGCGGTTTTTCTCCAGGGCGATACGAGGAAAAAGTGGGCTCGTCACGGACCACGCGGGAGCCGTTTTCGGACTGCCACAACAGACGTACCGGTGCCGCCCGGCGTACTTCCGAGGTGGCGATACCGGTCACTTTTCGTCGAGCCGAAAAGCGGTAGTGCTGACCGCCCTGCACGGGAAATGTGGCCGTCCACCACCCGTTCAGTCCGGGCCGCTGGTCCGCGCTGATCACCAGAATATCACCGGCGGCCGTTTCAAAGATCGGACGAATCTCGTCCCGCGGAGCCTCGGATTTCCATTCCACACCGGCGGCAGCCGTCACGGTCAGGACGCCGCACAGGATGAAGGTAAGTGATTTCAGCAGACGGAAGGGGGCCATCGTGATGCTCTCCGGATGATTCATGTGACTTCATGAAACAAATATCTTAGCGTGAACGGCGCACCGGTCGGTAGGCTGGAGCGGGCAAACCGTGGAAATGCCATTCCCCGCAGACGTTTTCGGCGGAAGCTTCCGGCAGCCACGCCAGGCGCTTCCATTGGCCACACCCATCGCGACTACGGCCTTTCCGCCGTGACCAGCTGGTCCAGCAGTTCACGACACTCCCGCACATTCTCGGACACCACGCCATCGGTTTCGTACAGCTGAAGTGCGGCTTTGAGTCGTTCAACAGCCCGGTCGGTCGTCCCGTCGTCCGCATCCCGCCGACTGTCGTCCAGCACGCGCTGCAGCAGAGCGGCGCGGCCCACAATACTCTGGTCCTGATTCCAGCGTGACAGCGTTTCGGTCAGAAAGGTCTTCAGATAGACGTCCTTATCCGTCAGCAGATTCAATACAGACTCCAGCTGACGTCGGGCGCCGGCGATGTCGCCCGATGCATAGGTGTCGAAGGCGCCCGCGATCAGCCGTTTTAATTCTGCCTGAGAGGACCCATCTGCCGGAGCGTTGAACTGCAGACCACGACAGAATTCATACTGATCGGCCATGTGGATCAGCTGCTCGATTTCGCCACGCTGTTCAGGCAGTGCCCCGGCCTCCAGCAGGGGCTGAAGAATGTCGTCCCGAGCCCGCAGCCACGCGGCTCCGGCCGGAGCCTGCAGCAGTTCCCTCGCTTCGGCCAGCTGTTCGTTCGGATTGGGAGCGGAGGTACGGGAAAGATAATAGCCGGCGGCAATGACCAGCGCCAGCAGCAGAACCAGCACCAGCGTGTTGTCAAAGAAGCGGGCCAGCGGCGACTGCTTCAGCTGCGCTTCCAGATCCGCTCGAATGGCGTCGCGCATCATTGTTGCCGGGCCGCGAGAGAAGCGAACGTCTTCCGATTCCGAGCCCAGTGTCTGGTCCCGCGCGACACCGGCAGTGCGGTGATCGGCCGAGTTGGCAAGAGCCGTGTCGGGTTCTGCGCGGGCCTGTTCCTCGAATTCGATGCGGGCGCGAATGTTGTGCAGCTGGCGAATCACGACAAACGCATCCGGCAGCCGCTGGTCCGGCTTCTTTTCCAGCAGTCGGCAGACGAAATCTTCCAGCAGCCGCGGCAGTTCCGGCACATAGTGACTCGGTTTGTCGAACTGAGCATGCTGATGACGGTGCAGAATATCACTGGCCAGCTTTCCGGTGAACGGCGGCCGCCCCGTCAGCATCACGTACATCACGGCGCCCAGCGAGTACAGATCAGACAGCTTGGTCGCCCGCTGCCCTCGCGCCTGTTCCGGCGACATGTATTCGGCCGTGCCGACCACGCCCCCGGTCCTGGTCAGGCGTGTGGTAGCAAACACGTGCGCGACGCCGAAGTCCGCCAGCTTGACCGTTCCATCTTTGGCCAGCATCAGATTCGACGGCTTCAGATCGCGGTGCACAATGCCGGCATCATGAGCAGCCTTCAGAGCCGCAGCGATCTGCAGACTGATATCGATGACTTCATTCCACGGGATTCGCCTGCGGCGCGAAATGACGGACGTCAGTGTCTCGCCGTCGATATATTCCATGGAAAAGTAGTAACTGCCGCCTTCTGTCTGCCCGTCCCGAAAAATGCGGACGATATGCGGACTGCTGACCTTTCGCAGCGCATCAATTTCCCGCGAAAACCGCTGCACAAACCCCGGTTCCCGGGCCATGGAGGCGGGCAGCACTTTTACCGCCGCTTCCTCCCCGGTTTCCTCGTGTGACCCGAGATAGACATTTCCCATCCCGCCGGAACCGATCTTGCGGCTGATCAGGTAGGGACCAACTTTGTCTGGATGCATTGCGGTGCCCGTCTTCGGAAGGCCTGTCGAATCAGCTCATTCTAGGTCATGCGGCCGGGCAATTCTAAGAAACAGGGCTCACGTTCCGACAGGCACTCCTGTCCCGAACATCAACCGTGATCGCCTGACTGGTCTGTTTGACGGGCTTTTGGTAGAAACAGATACAGCGGGGCCGTCAGCCAGCAGTCGCCAGAATATCATGGTGCCGGTCGCTGCAAAGAATGCCAGACGCAGGAGATCGGAAATATGCCCTGGAAGCCGAAGCAGTGTGTCGTCGTACCGGTCGATTTTTCAGAAGGCTCCGGCCCGGCCGTGCAGGAAGCCCTCGATATGGCTCAGGCGCCCGACAGCGTGCATGTGCTGCATGTGCTGCCTGACCTGGACGTGGTGTCACCCGGAGTCATTTTCGGAAACGTCACTGATGAGTCGCGGATGAAGGCTGCGGAAAAATATATGCAGACCTTCCTGAAGGAAGGCGGGCTCGAAGGGGTCAACTCCACCGTTCTGATCGGCGACCCGGGAACCGAAGTGGTCCGCTTCGCAAAGAAGCACAACGCAGAACTAATCGTGATCCCGTCGCACGGTTATCACGGAGTCAAACACCTGCTGCTGGGGTCAGTTGCGGAAAGAATCATTCGCCACGCTTCCTGCACGGTCCATGTGCTGCGCCGACCGGATGCCCAGTAACCGCTCCGATCAACAGTAACTGCTCCGATCAACAATGGCCGGACGCCGGAACAGGGTCAGAGTCATCGACCGCTGACCAAACCTGGCAGAAAAATCCGGCACGACACACGAATCCCGTTCCGGACCGCTGCCGCCAGCCGCCGATTCTGTTTCCGTTTTTCCGTGCCGCAACCTCCCGGGATCCAGCAGAAGCGAACTCAGCTTGGAAACGGTCGATCAATAACTGACTTGTTGGTCGCCTTTCGCTCGGGACGTCGATTGAGAAGTCCCGGTTGTGGCCGGGTCTCCCGACCCGATCACCCGACGTCCCGGTTGTGGTCGGGTCTCCCGACCCGACCACCCGACGTCCCGGTTGTGGCCGGGTCTCCCGACCCGACCACCCGACGTCCCGGTTGTGGTCGGGTCTCCCGACCCGACCACCCGACCGACCGCAG
>JAVKCM010000229.1:0-16562 GCA_040222735.1 Fuerstiella sp.
TGGAGACCGTCCCACAACGCGGAGACCGCCGCACAACGTGGCCCGGTGTTGTGGTCGGGTCTCCCGAACCGTACACGCCGCCCACCGAATGTCTCCCAATACGTGTCACGCCCGGCCTGTCGATCTGATTCTCGCGCCAACTGGGTGGGGCGGTCGGGAGACCGCCCCACAACGTGGAGACCGCCGCACAACGTGGAGACCGCCCCACAACGTAGAGACCGCCCCACAACGTGGAGACCGCCGCACAACGTGGCTCAGGCAGCCCCACAACGAGTCGCCGCCCCACAACACGTCCCACTCTGCGTGGGGACCGCTCCGCAATCCGCGGAACACCATTCCACAACAAGTGTGGCAGCGCTGTTCAGTCTGTTGCGCCGGCGGCATGCCACCCGGCTCCGGTCAGCCGATAGGCAGCCCAGACCGCCGCCGGTGCCACGCGGCGTTCTGCGATCATCTGATCGCGGACCTGCAACTGAGCCGCTCGCAGCGCCGTGGATGCGTCTTTTCCTGCAGCCAGTTGCTGATAAAACGTCTTCAGCAGGGATACCTGTGTTTCTTCTTCTGTTGCCCACCCACAGGACACGACCGTTTTCGCACCGGCCAGCTGAAAGGCATGAGGTAACATGGCGACGGTTTCATGCAGCTCACCAAAAGAATCGTGCGAGGCCGGAGCCAGACTCAGCGTCACAAGTTCGGTACCTCGAAGATCCTGGGACACGATTTCCTCACCGGTCAGAAATCCATCGGTGAGCGGATGCGGTGAATCGCTGCGACCGAAGCCAGACAGCAACAGACCGCTGCCCAACAGAGGATTGAACCGGGCGCCGGTGCCAGCCTGAATCAGCATACGAGTGTCCGTCAGGCTGAAATCGTCGACATGCGGTCGATGTTCCACACCGGCAACAAACGGAATGGCGGCCAGATGCATGGCTCTGGGCCGCTTCGCAGACAGGAACCCGAACTCTGACGCAAATTCACCTTCGAACTTCCGCAGCTGCCCGCCAAAGGCGCGTTTGAAATCGTCCTCAAGTGCTTCAGCCTCGTCGATTCCCGCCGGAAGAAATGTTTCGATACCCAGCGAGTCGCGCAGAGCGTCGCGTTCCTGATCAAAACGCGTGCCTTTGGTACGCCGGGACAGAAACTGCAGGGCGTCACGAGACTGACCGGCCAGATCCGGATCTTTGCCCACCGACAAGGCACCGTACATCAGCACCGGAGCAGACTGCGCCAGCTGAGCATCGTGCGTCCGAATCACATCGCGAGGTGTAGACACCTGTCGGATCGTGAACGAATCGATCAGTGGCTGCCCTTCAGCATCCGGCAGAGCAATCCAGGGAATGTGATGCAGGTCGCCGTCCGGACACAGGGTGAGTCGCTGAGCTCCGGCAGGCAGTTCAGCAGCGATTGGCTGCCAGACCAGGCGACCGAGTTCAGTCAGCAGATGGCGTTCTTCGTTCGCGAAGCCGCTGCGACTGGCGATGCGCAGCGGCTCACCAGCGGCAACTAAAATATGTTCCATCGTCTGGTCTATCGCGGTATCGATTCTGCGATCCAGCCCCAGTGGGACCACCCGGACAGAACCCTTTCCGGCCGGCGGTATCATCCACGCCGCATACAGAGTCGCTCGCAGCTCCGGCGGCAGGTGGTCCGTTGTCGGATCGCCCGGAAGCAACGGTTCCGGCAGCCGGCGAAACAGAATAAGAACTTCGTCTGGCCGCAGGCGTCCACGCAGCTCATTGCAGGTGATCCAGTCGGTTTCCTGATTCAGGGCCGTTCTGATTTCTGCCGGCAGCCTGTCGAACGCCTGCTGTTCTTCCTTCTGAAGATCCCGGAATGCCTGTTGTAGATAAGGCTCGGCGGCGGCATATCGGACTTCCAGCGGCACGTTGGCACTGTCATTGCGACGACTTTGCCAGATAATAAAGTTCTGCTGATCAGAGGTCTGGGTAATGCCGGCCATTGCCCGGCGAGGGAACGCAAGAATCTCTGGCAACAGGCGGTGTCCATTGATCAGCCACGTTGCCGTTGCTTCGGCCGTTGCCGGATCACCGTCCTGCAGACCCAGCGTCAGTGCCTCGTTAAGTGCCGCCTGATCTGAGGTCAACAGACTGATGGTCAGGTCGTTGCGCTGAAAGCGGACTCGGTCGTTCAGATGACGGTGAAACAGACGCCGAGAACGCTCAAACACTTCAGCGGCCCGCCGAGGCTCGGTTTCTGCCAGGATAAGCGCCTGCTGATGCAGCGGATCGTGCAGATAGAAGTGTTCGGGCCCGAAGGTCTGAGTTGCAAACCCGACCGCAGTTTCGGCAAGGTCGACGGCAGCACCACTTCCGGCAGCGACCCGGGCCTTCAGGGTCAGTATGAGCAGTCGCAGCGAATGATCGGTCGGGGCCAGCGGCAGCTGTTCCGCGGTTTCCAGCAGCAGGAATGCTTCGTGTTTTTCACCTGCTTTCGCCCGAGAGTAAGCCTGTGTGGCGAGTGTTCGAGCCATCAGAGAGGGAGCCGGATTACCCAGCGCTGAAAAATCATCAGCGGCAGATCTCAACAGTACCGCCGCGGCCGCGTCATTGCCGACACTGACATCCAGTGCGGCCCGACCCAGCCGGGCAACAGCCTGCACAAGCTCTGGCGATGTCCCGTCCCGTTCCGGCAGGAGCCCGTCATAGATAGCTCGCGCCCGATCGAAGAAACCACGGCGGACCAGATTCGCGGCGAGTCCCAGGCGCTGCACGTTCGTTCTGTCATCGTTTGGACCGAATCGTTTCTCACACGTCTTCAGCACTTCTTCCAGCTCACTGGCCTCTTCAAAAAACTGCCCCATTGCCTGATGATGACTCGCTCGGATCGAGCGAACAGTTGCGGTTGCCGGATGGTCAAACCCGTGTGCCGCGGTGAAGTGAGTCAGTGCGTTTTGTGCGGCCGTCGTCAGTGTTGCCGTGTCACCGGTCTGCTGGCAGAGATTCATCAGGTCTTCATACAGCAGTGCCGACAGCGGATTGGAATACGCGTAATGTGATCGGATGGTGGCAATCGATTCTTCGATAACGGCGATCCCTTCCTGCGGGTCGTCAAAGCCGCCTTCCGGCCGGGCGCGATCAAATGCCTGAAGGCAGGCTTCCAGCGCCTCCGGCGGTTTGTTCTTCAGTACCTCGCTGAGTTTGTCCCGACCCTTTGTGACCAGCACCTGGTCGGCAGGTGTCAGATGCGTGCGGTGGATCCAGCCGAAACGCTGCTGCTTCGACAGGTAGCAGCGAACATGGTTGTTTTCTTCGGCAAGACTCCAGACTCGGGTGTCTTCCGGAAGTCGGTCGATCAGTTCGCCCGTGGCTTCCGACGTTTCGGTCACAGGACATTCCATGACCGTCACAAACATCTGTTCGCCGTCAGGTGTCAGGTCGAAGTAGCGAGCCAGCAGCTGGAGCCGGTGACTGGCGTCGCCTTCCGCCGTCGGCGTGGAATTCATCATGGTTTTCAGGCGGGCACGAATGTCGTCCGCCTGAGGACTGTCGCCTCCACCCAGCACGTCATAGATTCGCAGCACGTCATTCAGGGCACTCACGGCATTCTCAGCATCACCAAGTTCGTACAGGGCTTCCGCCCGCTGCCGCTGGATTTCGCTGGCTTCAAACGTGTCACCGACCTGAAGAGCATCCGCGACCTGCATCGCCTGGCGGAAGTGATCTGCCGCTTCCTGCCAGTTCTTCTGCGCCAGTTCCAATCGGCCGAGTTCACTGCAGGCCAGCAGTCCTGCAGGTACATTGATGGCGTCGTCGCCGGCACCGTTCAGCACTTTCACAACAGTGGAAAGCAGCTGGCGGGCATCGTTCGTTCGGTTCAGTCCGGCGTACACCTTGCCCAGCGTGGCGACCGTCATCGCGTGAATTTCGCGCGGCAGCTGGTGGTCTTTGCTCAGAATTTCTTCCAGCAGTGTGGCCGCTTCTTTCAACTGACCGGATTCAGTCAGGGCCAGACCAAGCTCGCTGATGAGTTCCGAAATTTCTGGTGTCCCGGGCGGATAGATCTGTTCCGACAGCCTCAGGGCGTCACGCAGTTCCGTGACCGCCTGCGGATGGTCGCCGGCCCGATATAAGGCCTTGCCCAGGGTCCGTGTCAGTTCGCGAACCACGGCGTGGCCTTCTGAGTAACGCGCGACGGCAGCAGCTCTGGCCGCCTGCAGTTCCTTAACCGCGGCTGCCGCATCACCGGTTTCCAGCCAGATGGCCGATCGGGCATTGTGCACCTCAATCGACAGCGGGTACGCATCCGGATTCAGTGCCTGCAGTTCAGGCTCCAGGTTCTGCAGATCTTTCAGGGCATGGTCGGCACCGCGAGTTCGCAGGTGCACGCCGGCTTCAATTACCTTCAGCCACAGATACAGAGAGTTCTTCTGGCCGGGATCCTTGATACACAGCTGCAGAGCCGTCTGCAGCTCGGTTTCTGCCGCCGAATGATCCCCCTGCTGAAGTGACCGAAGAGCCTCGCTGACCGGTGTCATAATCGCTTTGAACACGGACGCTTTGGTGACGCCATATCCGGGAATCAGTCGTCCGCGGTGCAGCTGATCATTCGGAAGACGTCCCAGCTGGTTGTCGTACATCACTTCGTGGAATTCATCATTCGACGAATACCATTCCAGGACAGTCAGGCCGGGCACAGCCGTCATCACCGATCCATCTTCGTTCAGCAGATATGCCCGCGGCATAGCAACCTGCACGACGTCTCCCAGTGAATCGTGACGAAAGCTGTCAAGGTCATCGACGTAGGTCCGCAGGTTCAGCACCGTTTCACTGTCGGCTCCATCCGTCTGTGCATAGATCCGGATGGCCTGTTCATAGGCAGCCCGGGCCTCTTCCGTGCGCTGCAGCTGTTGCAGGGCAGCGCCCACACTTTCCTGAGCCGTACCGTCTTCAAACCGATAGCTGTTCGGGTCCGCCAGTTGTACCGCCTGCTGATAGTGAGCCAGCGCGTCCTGATATTTTTCCTGGACGTAGTCAATTGTGCCCTGGCGAGTCAGCGTATCCTTGCGAAAGTAGAGTGCATCTTCCGGTGGCAATCCGGACAGGGAATCCAGCAGCACGCGGCACATGTTTTCGGCGCCGTCAAAGTCTGCCAGCTGCGTCAGGACGTAGACGACATCGGCACGGATTTCTGCCAGGCTGACATGCCGATCCGGGTGGTGCCGCTGATATAAATCAATGGCCAGTTTGTATTGCGCTGCGGCCTGTTCATGCTGCTCGTTCACTCGCAGCAGGTCGCCAAGTCGATCAAAACCTTCGGCCAGCTCGATTGCGTTTTCCGGCAGAATCTTCTGCTGCGTCTTCAGGGCCAGTTTCTGGAACAGAATTGCCTGTTTCAGGTCGGATGCCGACTCGTACGCGGACGACAGATTCATTCGCAGCACAGCCGAATCATGATGATCGGCGCCCAGTTTTTTCAGCTGAATCGACAGCGACTGCTGAAACAGTGCGATCGCTTCTGCGTAGCGTCCTTCGGCTTCATGGATCAGGGCACGCACATTCAGGACATCGGCCGCCTGAAAATGCTGTTCGCTGCCGGTCTGCTGCAGCGTTGCCTCACATATGTCAAGCAGCTGGCCGGCTCGCTCGTAGTTCCCCGCGGCGTAGGCCAGCCACGCTTCATACTGCTGAACCCAGGGGCCCAGCGGAGTTTTCTGCAGCCCGCCTTTTTGTACCAGCTGCAGCGCCTGCTGTGTCATTTCGGTCGCGTCATCCAGTCTGTCGTTTTCCGCTGCCTGAGCTGCCTCCTGCAGTTTCAGAAAGACCTGGCGAACTGTTCCCACATCAGATTCGTTCACATAGGACAGCTGACGTGTCTCATGGACCAGACCTCTGTGGATGCGAAGTGTCCGGTTCCCGTGCTGCACTTTCAGAAATGCGCCGTCTTCTGCGGTCACGTCCAGCACATGATAAAAGGGTACGGTGTCAGCGACGTCGTCAGCGGCATCCAGCAGAAAGCCGTTGCCGGCGGTGACAATGGCCACACGCTGTGCCACGGCAGGGTCGGAAATCGCACAGACCAGAAGACACACAAGACTGCAGCATTTCATGGCATCTCGCGGGAAAGTTGAAACGGTTGTTTCCAGGCAGCATCAAGCGACCGTTCAGCCGTCACAAGCCGAAGACCGCATCTGGCTGGGTGTTATCGAAAACGGACAGCTGTTGTCACGATCCATGAGACCTATTTTGTTCGTGTTCCACTGGTGACTTCCACTCCAATACACGAAAACCGAGAACACAACGAACATGCACTCCCGAAACGCGATCAGAATAGCATGCGAGCTGTCAACGGTTTCCATCGCAGTATCGTTGAAAGGGCGACATTACTGAACAGGTGATCAGTAAGCCTGTGGGAGTGAGGCGCGCGGCTGGCTTGCCCGCCCCCGCTGTCACCAGACCAGTCCGGTCAGGAAATCCGGACGTCCCAATCAAGGGCCCGCCCATGACGCAGCCCACGACAATCGCGTACAATCCTGCTGATGAAGACTGCCGCACAGACGCCTGATCTGATTAGTGGGCAGGAGTACAGGGACGTGATCCGGTCGCACCAGCGATTCCCGGCAGGCGCCTTTTCGCGCCGGAAACAAGCGTACTTCCCGCCAGCTCAGGTCTGACAAGTTATTCGCCCGTTCGACGGTTCCTGTGTTGCGGACAACGCAATCTGGCTGGCGGGCTTTTCAGCAAAGACGAGAATTTTTGTGAGTAGCCGGGCTGACGAACTTCCAATGCTGACACTGATGCTGGGCCTGTCGATCGTCCTGAGCGTACTGGCCAAATGGGGGCTGGCAAGGCTGCGTCTGCCGGCGGCGATCGGATGGCTGGGCGTCGGTATCCTGCTGCGCACCATCGACACGCGATGGCACTGGCTAACGGACGGCTCGCATGAAGTATTCGCCTTCCTTGGCACCATCGGAATCACCTGTTTGCTGTTTCGCGTGGGGCTGCAGTGCCATCTGCGGTCTCTGATCGCCCAGCTGGGGCGGGCCGTTCGTATCTGGGCCGTTGATTTCTGTCTGAGCGGTGGGTGTGGGTTCTGCGCCGCCTGGTTCGTGCTGGGACTCAGTCTGCCGACATCTCTGATCATCGCGGTTGCGCTGACAGCCACGAGTGTCGGCGTCTCGGTGGCTGCCTGGAACGAACAGAACAGTCTGCCGTCTCCGAACGGCCAGCTGATGCTGGACGTGGCCGAACTGGATGACATCTCCGGCGTGGTCGCCATGTCCGTTCTGTTCGCGCTGCTGCCCGCTTTGCACGCCGGCGGCAACGGAGAGCTGGTGCCGTTGCTGCTGACAACGCTCGGCTGGTTTCTGTTCAAACTACTGTTGTTCGGCACCCTCTGCTACATATTCTCAAGCTATATTGAGGAACGGCTGAGCGACCTGCTGGGGCGGATCAATCCGCCAGCGGAGCCTCTGTTGCTGATCGTTGCGACGGGACTGCTGATCGGTTCGCTGGCGGAATTCCTCGGTCTGTCAGTGGCCATCGGAGCCTTTCTGGCAGGCGTGATGTTCAGTCGTGATCCGAAACACATTCGCATCGAGGCTTCGTTTGATCTGCTGTACCTGTTCTTCACGCCATTTTTCTTCATCGGGATCGGACTGATCCTTGATTTGTCAGCGGTCCGGCCGGTCCTGGCATCCGGCATGGTCCTGACCATTGCTGCGGTCATCGGTAAAGTGGTCGGGAAATGGATGCCCGGTCTGCGTATCGCCGACAGCCCGACCGCGCTGCTGCTCGGTTTCAGCATGGTTCCGCGGGCCGAAATTGCCATGATCATCGTGCAGCGCGGGATGCAGCTGGGAGACTGGGCGATGCCGTCGCAGGTATTCGGAGCAATGGTCTTTGTATCCCTTTCCACCTGTATTCTGTCGCCACTTGTTGTTCATGCACTGCTGACTCGCTGGCCGCAGCCGACCGCTGATTTGCAGTGACCACGAAATCGGTGAGACTACAGAGTCACGAACCTGACCGAATTCCGACCACACGTTCAGTTCCAGGAAAAACCCTATGACATCTCGCATCACGTCAGCCTGCCAGCGCAACTCCATTCCAGTCGCACATCCGCAATCAATATGGTCGGGGGGGCAACGTGCTGCAGTTCTGTGTTGTGTTCTTGTCGTCTTCAGTCTGGCGACAAGCTGTGCGGCGGCAGCAACACCGAATTTTGTGATCATCTTCACCGATGATCAGGGCTACGGAGATCTGAGTTGTTTCGGGTCGAAAACCATTCGGACGCCCAACATCGATCGGCTGGCCCATGAGGGACGTAAGTTCACGAGCTTCATGGTGGCCTCTCCCGTGTGTACGCCATCGCGGGCCGCATTGATGACGGCCTGCTATCCCAAACGCGTCGGCATGCATCAGCACGTGCTGTTTCCCGCGTCCACAAAAGGACTCAATCCGGAAGAACACACGATTGCCGATCACCTGAAACAGCAGGGTTACGCCACCGCCTGCTTCGGCAAATGGCACCTCGGACATCATCCCGAAGTGCTGCCGACGGCAAACGGATTCGATACCTATTTCGGTATTCCCTATTCGAACGATATGAACCATCCGGATAACAAAGGCAAACCCAAAGGCGGACCGGATGGTATGGATATGCTGTGGAAAGACCCGGAGTCCACTCTGACCAAATGGAAAACGCCGCTGTTTGAAGACGAAGCCATTGTTGAGCTGCCGGTCGATCAAAGGACCGTCACCCGGCGGTACACACAGAAGGCCATTGACTTTGTCACAGCACATCAGCATGAACCCTTCTTCGTTTACCTGCCGCACTCGATGCCGCACATTCCGCTGTATGTCCCCGACGATGTCCGTGACCCGGATCCGAAGAATGCTTATATCAACACCATTGAACACATTGACACCGAGGTAGGTCGTCTGCTGGACACGCTGGACAAACTAAAACTGACCGACAACACGTACGTGATCTACACAACCGACAACGGTCCCTGGCTGCCGTTCAAACACCACGGCGGTTCGGCCGGACCGCTGCGAGACGGCAAAGGGACGACGTTCGAAGGAGGTCAGCGTGTGCCCTGCCTGATCCGCGGACCGGGAATTCCCGCCGGCACCGTCTGCGACGAACTGACCGGAACGATTGACGTCCTGCCGACCATTGCCGCCATTACCGGCAGCCCCCTGCCGGATGGAAAACCCATCGACGGGATGAATGTGGCCGGACTCTGGACAGGAAGCACGAAAGAATCGCCCCGCACTGAATTCGTGCACTACACATCCCGCGGAGACCTTGAAGGAATCCGCCAGGGGCACTGGAAACTGCTGGTGAAAAAACCGCGTGCTGCCCGCAACAGAAAAAAGGCGGCGGCCGGCGCATCTGCTCAGATTCTGCTGTTTGATCTCAGTACAGACGTCGGTGAACAGAACAACGTGGCCGACGATCATCCGGATATCGTGACTCGGCTCCGGGCACGAATGGAAGAACTGGATGCAGAGATTACGAAAAATGCCCGCGCTCCCTGGGTGAAGTCGTGACGGGTTCGCTTGGATTCGCCTGCAGATGGCCGGGCGCACAGGCTGTGCCGCACATGCCCCGGCTGCGCCCGGACGGTTTCCATTGGCGAATTTCCAGGGCAGGGGCGACCAGGGTCGCAGACAGATCTCGTTCTGTCACAGAATCAAGCCAGGATGTCCCTGACCACCTCGCCTTTCACGTCGGTCAGTCGATAGTCCCGGCCGGCGTGACGGTAGGTCAGACGCTCGTGATCGAATCCCATCAGGTGCAGTATCGTGGCGTGAAAGTCGTGGACGTGAACAGGTTTTTCGACGGCTCGCAGGCCGTATTCGTCGGTGGCTCCGTGGACGATGCCCGGCTTTATTCCGGCACCGGCCATCCATGAACTGAAGGCCCACGGATGGTGTTCGCGTCCCTTTGCATCCGCCGTGTTGTTGAATGGCGTGCGACCGAACTCGGTGGTCCACACGACCAGAGTGTCTTCCAGCATGCCGCTCTGCCTGAGATCCTGCAGCAGACCCGCGATCGGCCGGTCGACGTTTTTCGCAAGGCCCACGTGCGACATCATATCGCCGTGAGCATCCCAGTTTCCCGACGAACCGGTGTCTATCAGCTCAACAAATCGCACGCCGCGTTCCACCAGTCGTCGAGCTGCCAGGCACTGCCAGCCGAACCCGGTCGTCTGGTCTCGCTGCAGTCCGTATCTGCTGAGTGTCGCGTCGCTTTCCTTTGCGAAATCGAAAGCCTCCGGCACGGCCATCTGCATTCCGAAGGCTGTTTCAAACGACTGCATGCGGGCTGCCAGCACAGCGTCCGTTCCACGCGACCTCAGATGACGCTCGTTCATCGCGTGCAGTGTTGCCAGTTCCAGCTTCTGCCGATGCTCCGAAATGCGCGGAGCCACATTGGCTACCGGAGTCTGGCCCGGGACAACCAGCGTTCCCTGATGAGCACCGGGCAGAAAGTCGCTGGCGTAGACCTGAGTTCCCGCGTAGGTCTGCTTTGGTGCGATCACGACGAAGCCCGGCAGGTTGCGATTCATCGTGCCCAGACCGTAGCTGACCCACGACCCCAGACTCGGTCTGGCGAACGAAAATGAGCCCGTATGCATTCCCAGCGTCGCGTTGTAATGATTTGAATGCGACGTGTGCATTGAACGAATCAGAGCGATGTCGTCGACGCAGTTCGCCGTTTCGGGAAACAGCGTGCTGACTTCCGTGCCGCACCGGCCGTGCGGAGAGAATTCCCACTGAGGACGCTTTAGATAAATTCGTTCGTAGCCCGGACGGTCCTTGATTTCCGGGTGGTCGGCTTTGATTTCCTTGCCGTGATCGCGCGTCAGGGAAGGTTTGGGATCCCAGGTGTCAACATGCGAAACGCCGCCCGTCATGAACAGAAAAATTACCCGCTTCGCCGCCGCGGGAAAATGTGGCTGCCGAGCCGCCAGCGGATCACCATCGTCCGCCAGCAGCTGCTCCACAATCCCGGGCAGCAGCATCGATCCAGCTACAGATGACCTCAGCATTGATCGGCGATGAGTGAGCATGGGCATAAAATATCCTTTTCCGGCGGACTTCCAGTCCGTCCCGCATCTGTTGTAGGACGGACTTCCAGTCCGTCCTCCGCCGTCTCTCGTAGGACGGACTTCCAGTCCGTCGCCGCACCGTCGTACGGACTGAAAATCCGTACGACAAAATCTCAGCTCGCCGCAGTATAGCACGGACTTCCCGCCCGGCGTTGTCAGTCGATAAACAGAAATTCGTTCGACGCCAGCAGAATGCGGGCATAGGCAGCCCACTTTGCCTCGGTATTTTCCGGGTAACTGTCCAGAAATAAATTCGCCTCCGAGACCTCGGCTTCCGTGGGCAGCCGTTGAAACAGCAGTTGAAATGCTCGGCGTATCCGAGCCGCATTGTCCGGCAGGGAAAGCAGTCGACGAGCGACTCCATCCGCCTGGTCATGAAAGAACGGAGCGTTCATGAAATACAGGGCCTGCGTCGGGACGGTGGTTGTCTGACGAACTGCGGTGCTCGCGTTCGGATCAGCTCCGTCGAACAACGCAAGGTACGGATCCCGTCGTTGCCTCTGCACCATGAGAAACACGCTGCGTTTGCGGGTGTCGTAAGAAGCGGTGAAGGGGTCGTGTTGAGTGAACGTCCACGAGGCTTCCGGCGGAAACGGATGTGCTTCTCCCGGCGTCATGTCCAGCTGTCCGGACATCAGCAACAGGCTGTCGCGGATTTCTTCCGCGCTCAACCGACGTCGTGCGAACCGCGACAGCAGCGAATTGTTCGGATCCCTTGTCGCGACCGCTTCGGACCAGTCGCTGCCACGCTGGTAGGCGGCGGTATTCATCATCAGTCGGTGCATGGCTTTGACGCGAAAGCCACTGTTTCGAAACGCCGTGGCCAGGTATTCGAGAAGTTCCGGATGAGACGGCGTGGCGCCTCGTGATCCGAAGTCGTTCGGCGTGGCCACCAGCCCGCGTCCGAAATGCCAGTGCCAGATGCGATTCACCATGACGCGCGCTGACAGCGGATGACCAGTAATCCAGTCGGCAAGCTGCCGGCGGCCGCTGCCGGCGTTTTCTGCGACATTGGCACCGCCGAAAATGGACAGCCATCGTCGAGGAACGACATTACCGGGTTCCTCCGGGTTGCCTCGGATATGAACAGCCGCATCCGCCGGGCTTCCTTCCACCACCGCATAGGCGACCGGAAGAACGGGCTCCGGTTCGATCGTCAGTTCCGGAGCATTCACGGCGGCCCCGAGTTCCACAAGAGCCGGTCCGGCTTCGGGCACGGCGATGTGATCGAGTCGCAGGGCAACACCATCACCGCCTGACGGATGAGCATCTGCAACTCGGCCGCTGATGCGGACTTCCATATCCTCCGGGCAGACCCAGGCCACGGCGACGTTGCGATTGATTCCCGGGTGCACGAAGAACGACTTCGGCGTCAGCGTTGTCCAGACATCGACCGGGGCAGCCGAACGATTGACCAGCACCGACGGAGTGTCTCCGGAACTCCAGGCATTCAGATCACTGACTCCGTCAACCACCGTTCTTCGATCGGTCAGAAACTGCGGTCCGTCCGCGACGTCCAGAAAACTCCACGAAGCTCCGTCCGCCGCCGCAAGCGGATTGCCCTTCATCAGATCAGGAACGACGTCGGCAACATCCCATGTGCGATGCGGTGGTCTCGTTTCGACGATCTTCCACTCGACCAGCGTGGTGTCGGCACCGTGGCTTCCGTTCGGCAACACCGTCAGCTGCAGTATTTCTCCTTTCCGAAGAAAGATCCGATCCAGTGATGTCTGCTGCGCGGCAGCAAATGCCACTGATGCACCTTCGGCAACTTTCGCTTCGGCCAGCAGGCGAGACGACGTGGAAGCGGCGTCCTTCACACGGGCCCTGAGCGCCAGCGCCGCTTCTTCTCGCCGTTTCTTTTCTGCAACGGCCTTCGCATTGCGCTGCTGCCAGGCGTTCACGATTTCGTCGATTTCCACCTGAGGCAGCAGCGGCACCAGATCCCGCGGCTGGCCCTTCGGTTCGCACCCCGGAAAGGAAAAACGCGTGCTGTTGAAGATCCCATACAGGGCGTAGTAGTCATCGGCCGTGATGGGATCGTATTTGTGGTCATGACATCGGGCACACGCGATACTAAGTCCCAGAAATGTGCGGCCGACATTGTCGATCACATCTTCGTGCATCAGGTGAATGTCTTTGTCGATGTCGTGGCCGAATCGCCGTGCGATCGCCAGATAGCCGGTGGCGACAACCCCATTGCGGACGGTGGTCGGATTTTCGGCCTGCAGGATGTCGCCGGCCAGCTGCAGCCTGACGAACTGGTCGTAGGGCAGGTCGCGATTCATCGCATCGATCACCCAGTTGCGATAACGCCACGCATGCGGCAGCGGCCGATCGGTATTTTCACCGGCAGTGTCCGCATAACGCACGACGTCCAGCCAGTGCCGACCCCATCTGACGCCGTACTGCGGTGATTCCAGCAGGCGATCGACCACTCCGGCAAAGGCGTCGTCAGACTGATCGGCGATGAAGTGTTCTACTTCTTCCGGCGTCGGCGGCAACCCGGTCAGGTCGTAGGTGGCTCGACGAATCAACGTCCGGCGATCAACAGGCGCGGCCGGAGCCAGTAATTGCTTCGCCAGTTCCGTGTTCAGGAATTCATCAATGCGTCCATGTCGAGTCGGCGGCTCGCCAACGACTGCCTGAGGTGATTCAGGTGTGGCATCTGAACCACGAAGGTGCAGCGGCTGAAACGCCCACCACGACTGTGCGGCAGCTTCGCTCATGCCGCCGAGTTTTGTTACGGCGTCGCGAGGATCAAAGGCTCCCTGCTGCACCCACTTTTTCAGCACCGCGATTTCGTCGCGACCCAGTTTTCCACCGGCTGATTCCGGAGGCATCTGCAGCGATTCATAGTTGATGGCCTGAATCAACAGACTCGCGGCCGGGTCCCCCGGTATGATCGCCGGACCACTTTCGCCGCCGCGTTGCCAGCCACTTCGACTGTCCAGCGCCAGCCCGCCACTTGTCCTGGTTCCGCTGTGACATTTCACGCACCGCTGCACCAGCAGTGGACGTACCTTCTTCTCAAAGAATCGATCTTCATTGGCACGCGCGACGTCCGGCTGGCACACCAGAAACAGAACCATCGCGCACACCGCACCTCGGATCACCCGAGTTCGGTTGCTGAATCTTTTCGTTGTCATCAACTTTCCCCGCAGCACAAACCGGTCTCCTCTGAGTGTACTGCTTCTGCTGATGAAATTCACTCAGGCAGCTCGCCCGAGCTACAGGGGGGGGGCGGGCAGAGGTCTGATACGCCCGGTTTCAGAATGCTGTCGGAGCCGCCGTTTTCTTCGGTTGAGATCCTGCGGCGACGGACCTGGAAGTCCGTCGTACGGGCACGGTGAATCGCCACCAGTTCCTCCGGTGAGCTAAGCTCCCGCAGCGTTGAAGTCGTCGCGGCCGTCGGGGGCGTTCTGCTGTTCCTGCCGCCGCTGACGAAACTGGTCGTCGTGTATATGGGCCGGCTCAGGCCAGCAGAAAGACAAGGGCCTGGGCAGCGATGATTCTCAGAATCATCGTCAGGGGATACACGGCGGCATAGGCGGTGGAACTGGCTTCGGAATCGGCCTGAGAATTGGCAAACGCGAGCGCCGGCGGGTCTGTCATGCTGCCCGCAATCACCCCACAGATAGTCAGGTAGTTCTGTTTCCAGCAGAACCGTGCGGCGATGCCCGTCGTGAGCAGTGGGATGATCGTGACGGCAAATCCGGCCAGCATCCACTGGACGCCTTCCGGACTCATCACGGAAGTGAAGAAGGTCCTTCCGGCACCCAGTCCCGCGCACGCGAGAAACAGAATGATGCCCAGTTCGCGCAGCGCCAAATTTGCGGAATACGGGATGTACCAAACCAGCCTGCCAATGCTGCCCACAAGACTGAAGACAATGGCCGCGATGAGCGGTCCACCAGCCAGACCGAGCCGAACAGGAAACGGTACGCCAGGCAGGCGGAAGGGAATCATTCCGGCCAGCACTCCGGCCGTGATTCCAAAGAAAACCGGAGAAAATCGTGTCTCTCGCAGCGATCGAGCCGAGTTGCCCAGAAATTCGGCGACACGATCCAGTGATGTTTTGTCCCCTACAATATGTGCGACATCACCATAAAAGAAGCGGCTGGAACCTCCGGCCGTCATTTCAATTCCCGAGCGAATGATGCGCGTCACGGTCGCGTTGAACATGTGATCGAGCGACAATTGTCGCAGACTCTTGTTTAAAGCGCGCGGTTCGGTCACGAACACTCGCCGAAACTCGACATCTCCGGAAGTCGTCATCAGGTCCAGATCACTTGGATGGCCGATTAAAGGAACGAAGCGATCAATACCGCTGCGGGGGCCGACGACCTGGACAACGTCGTCCTGATGCAGTTCGGTCTCATCAGTGGCTCCGTGAACCTCTTCCTCACCAGCCCGCTTGATACGCGAGATTCGGACACCTGTTTCATCGAGGCCGGGAATCCGACCGAACGGAACCGCGCCCAGATGGGTGTTGTCCACCACAATGCAGCGGCGTTCGATCGGTTCGCGACCGTTCTTCTCGTTTTCACTCAGTTGTCGGGCTTCCGCGGCCACGTCCACTTTAAACAGACGCCGAATCAGCAGCATGGATGCGATGATACCGACGATTCCCCCCGGGTAGGCCACCGCATACGCAGCGGCGAGTGCGTCGATGCCGATGGATTCTGCACCACTGTCCAGCATGGATGCTGCCTGTTGGGCCGCCCCCAGCGAGGGTGTATTTGTCGTCGCTCCGCTGAACAGTCCGGCAGAGGTCAGGGCCGGCAGATCGATCAGAAAATGGAATCCGGCTACCAGCGCAACACCCTGCACCACGATGGCGAGCGCCATGAAATTCAACAGCAGGCCCTGCTGTTTCCACAGTTTCACGATTCCCGGACCCAGCTGGATCCCGATGGTGAACACAAACAGGATCAATCCGAATTCCTTGGCAAAGTCCGCGATGTTGTGATCAACCGACGCCCCGAAGTGCCCGAACAGAATTCCCGCGAACAGAACACCGGCTGGTCCCAGTCCGATGCCGCGGATGCGAATACTGCCGATCAGTAATCCGATAATCGCAACCAGTGCGATTGTCAGAATTGCAGACGTGATAGGTGTCAACGGTTCTCTTTCCGGACTCAGGGGCCAAATGAATGCGAACGGGTCTCGTGACTCCTGAGCATTCAATGTGCCGAGACTGCTCAGCAAAGGCCGCAAGTGTGCTGAACACGCGCCAATCTGTGCATTGCCGGATCCGGGATCGCCTGATTAAACACTGGTGACACGCTCAGCGGCCCACGACATAAGCACATGTGCCCTGATAACAAGCACAGTAACTGTCCGGCCGTAGGTCCAGCCCGGCAGGCACTCGTTGTGGGGGGGGGTGCCCACCCCCCCCCCTTTTTTGCCCCCGCCCGGGCGGCCGAAGCCGGGCCACCCCGCAAATGTTTGGCAAAACCCCGCCCCAAAAAAAAACCCC
>JAVKCM010000230.1:0-3713 GCA_040222735.1 Fuerstiella sp.
TAACATCTTCTTCGAGCAGTTGAGTCACCGTGACTGATACTGCAAGGGCCGCTGTGAGTTGATCGAACTCACGAAGCGGCAAAGTTCAACGCACGATCTATGAGTCGGCATCCCTGCCGCCGCATAGATCGCAATTCGTTATCCGGTAAACACAATGTCCGTCGCTCTCGACAGTCCCCGATGGCATGAATTGGATCACGCTTACGGAACGGCCGTGGACACGCCCGAACTGATTCACGCCATCGCAACCGAGACCGAACCAGATTTCAGCGATGGCGGCGCGTGGAATGACGTCTATTCGTCCCTGTTCCATCAGGGCACAATGTATACCGCAACCTACGCGGCGTTCCCCCATATTGTCTCGGCAACAATAACTGGAACGGTCAACCAGCGGACTGCGCTGCTGTGTCTCGCTGGGTCACTCCGAGTCCACGGTTACACCGACGACGAAATCCCGCAAGATCTGATTCCAGATTATGAAAACGGGATGACGATTGTCCGTTCAGCGTCGCACAACATCGTTCAGACATCATGGGGAACTGCCGACATTTACACGCGAGCGGAACTGTTGGAAGCGTTTGGCGGCCTGCGTCACCCCCAATGTCCCTATGTTGTTCAACTTGGACACATGGCCCGCGAGATGTGGCGTGTCGAATCTAACTGTCCACACTGCGATCAAACCGCGATTGTTGACATGTACTCCGACGGCTTGAAGGCAACTCAACATGACAACCGTGGTGGCTTAGTCGAATCTACTGCCACGAATAATCCAGTCGACCGCTCAAACTACAATGCCGAATTGCAGGCAAGCCAATCAGCCGCAACTCACGACCCTTGGCCTGAAGACCAGAATGCGCGCGTATTGGCTGGCTTAGCCCACGCCCTTGGCGATCGAACACTGGCCGACAAAATCCTCGACTTGGGAACGCGGATTGAATGTCCTTATTGCCATGATTATTTCTTGGTCGCAAATGGTCTCTCCGCACTCTAAAAACCGCATAACCATTGAGGCTTTGACTTCGCCTGGCGCACTAAGTGAGCGTGATGCAGAGCCGAGGTGATTCGTGCGGCGATGGTTCGTGTCAGAACGTGCTCAGCCGAAGCTCACAAGCCTTTGTTCAGGAAGCCCGAACGGATAGTGCGGCGTTTCATCAGCGGTGTTTTTCCTGTATGGGCTTTTCATCGTCCCCCTGATCGACGCCGACCATCGGGCCATGCAGCCTGAAGGTCTTGTTCGCGTCAGAGGCTCTCGACAGTACGCGTTTCGGAATGCCATTCTGTCTGCTTCCGCCGGCGACTTCCAACGCACCAACCACACCGGCAACGCACAGCCCCCTCGCTGCGCTCGACCCGGAGGATGCCGATTTAATTACTAATTCAATCGACGTCCCTCGGGACCAGAATCACAGATATCGAGCGAGGTTCTGTATGAACGACGGAAGATCTCTGACGGCGAACCGCTCGACGCTTCCTTGAGCGATCCTGAGTCAACGTCGGTCTGTTCGTGCCCGACGTGCGGCGAGAAACTGGAGTCACTGGAACACGTGTATCGCACGAGCTGGCGTGATGTGTTTGGCGATCGCCGTACGTGCCCGGCGTGGTATCGGACGTGGGAGTCATCCGGATAACTGCGCTCCGTTACACTCAGAGTTGTCGGGCTGTTCCAGACGTTGGTGTGTTGCGGAACTGTGTGCTGCTGCGCGCTGAGCCGGTCGACCACAGCGGTGGCCACGGCACGACCGATTTGTCCGTCCGCCGCCGCAGCATCGGCAGAATCCGACTGCCGCACAATGCGGCTTTGAGGGTGACACGACGTGCTGCCCGCGGTATGATCTGCCATCAGCAGTACAGTCACCGTGACTGATACCGCAAGAACGTCGTGAGCCCACCGTGCTCACGAACCGTCAAAGTTCAACGCACCATCTATGAGTCCGCATCCCTGCGGCCGCATAGATGGCAATTCGTTCGTCGGCTAAATAATGAGCACCTCTACTTACAACACGATCACCGCCTTCCTAGCAATTGGAGTTCTGATTGCCTTTGTCGTGATGGTCATCTCGTTGATCGCCATGATCGTGCGGTGGAAAACACCGAAACGCCATGGGCACGGGGTTCGATTGTTGGTCTCGCTCATTGCAATTCCGTGTTTGATTGGAATACAACAGGGCATACTCTGGTTGGTTTTCCTGCCGGCGCTTGGCCGTGAGCAAATGGCGGAGATCAACGCAGCCCATGCCGAAAAGCTTGCCGAGACGTCCGTCTTACAGGTAGGCGACACTGCGCCACACTTCTCACTGACAACCGCCGATGGAGATGAATTCTCGCTTCCGGATCATGGCAGTGTCATTCTGATAAATTTCTTTGCGACATGGTGCGGACCTTGCCAGATCGAGCTTCCTCATCTCGAGCAAATCTGGACAGCAAATAAAAACAATGCACGCTTTCGATTATTGGTAATCGGTCGCGAGGAAACCATGGAAGCGGTCCGGGATTATCGCAAAAAGAACGGCTTTTCATTTCCGATTGCTGCCGACCCCGATCGTTCCGTCTATTCGCTCTTCGCAAATGAATCGATTCCGCGCACGCTGGTCGTTTCGCCCGATGGACAAATTGTTTACTCAAAGGCTGGCTTCATGGAAGAAGACCTTGGCGAACTGAATGCGGTCCTTGAAAAGCAACTCGCCGATCTCAGATAGTTCCCTTTCACAAATTGCCGACGAACAATCGGATGCACCAAAGTCGCCGAACGGTGCGTTTTGACAATGGAGAGATCACTCCGGCGACTTGGTGATCCGTGGCGTTCGTCAGATCTATGGACCCGTATCTACCGCCTGAAACCGTCGCTTCTGAACGTGTGCAGCGTCGATCGTTGTGGACCGTCTCACTTGCACTATTTCTTGCCGCGTTTGGATACGTCGCGCCCTTTTGCTTGAACGCTCTCGCGAACGTGCAAAGATTAGGACCGATGCCCTTTTCAGATGCATTCTATGGATTTAAAGGCTGGCACTGGCCCCCAACTGTTACCGCTTACCTACTCCTTGTGCCGAATGTATTCGCGATGATTGTGTTGGGAACGACGACTCTCCGGTGGCACTCACTTTCGGTGAACATGAAACGAATACTTATCGCCACCGAATGCCTTTCGTTGCTCCTTGTGTATGTCTACTGGATAGGGTTCTGCTTTGGCTACCCAACACAACCGTCACCGTCTCAAGCGGTCAATAACGCTCTTTACGCAGTGTTCACCGTCGGACTTCCCTGTACCATCATCGTTGCGGCTATTTTATTGCTTCCCGTAGATTCTGACGAACAAACGCATGCGCTAGAGCCGGCGGCCGGGTCGGTTTCAAATGGAGAATCATCATCGCCGGCCCAGTGATGCTGAGCGTTCTGCGACTCATGGAAACTCGTCGTTAATCGAGACCGTGAACGATGGCGAGACGAAAAGCGACGAAGAAGTCGGCGACTAAGAAAACTCGCCGGAAGCCGAAGTATCAGGTCTTCGTCAGCCACGCGACAGCCGACAAGTGGATCGCAACTGGGTGCATCCGTTCATTGGGACGATTGCCTAGAGGACGAGGTTTTTCCAGATTGAATGCCAGTTGTTGTTGATGTTATGAGCTCGCAGGGCGGTGATGGCGGAAGCCCCGGAGGGTGACCAGTGCATGCCGGGACCTTTCAGTCGAATTCCGACCAGTTGTTTGGCCGTCGAT
>JAVKCM010000231.1:0-13885 GCA_040222735.1 Fuerstiella sp.
CCGACTGACCACGGGGTTGACAAGGGAATCCTGCTGCGATTATTACTCCGAATCATTGAAACCAATACAGGACTCACTCTGGACAAGAGGAAGACTCGACCGAGGGCTGGATAATGCTGCTGCTGCTCATTGATTCCGTGATCGAAGATCAGATCCGGAGGAAGAACCATGTTGCCAATGGGACGTCCTTCGAGGTGCCGTCGCCGTTGTTGATCGACGACGATGACGACTTCGACGATGACGATCTGGATGATGACCTGGATGACGATCTGGACGATGAGCTGGATGACGACGAGGATGACGACGTCGACGATGATGATTTTGACGATGATGATTTCGACGACGACTTCGATGAAGATGAGGATGATGACGACGACTATGATGATGACGACGATGATGATTTTGATGACTTCGACGATGACGACGATTTCTGAGTAACCAGAGTTCTGCAGCCAGCATGCCCACGGGCTGGACAGGTTTTCCGGCGTCCTTTCAACAAAGGGACGCCTTTTTTATTCCGCTGAATTGACCGTTTCCGAATGGGACTCACCATGCAGCATGTGCGTCAGCAGGCCTCCGACGCTGTTGAACTGATTCGCCGACACTGGCAGGGAACGCCAACGATCGGACTCATTCTGGGTACCGGTCTGGGCGGCCTGTCAAAGCAGATTCAGGTGGATGCCCGCGTGCCGTACTCAGAAATCCCTCACTTTCCGGCCTCCACGGCACCGTCTCATGCCGGTCAGCTTGTCTGCGGATCGCTGCACGGAATTCCCGTGGTGGCGATGGAAGGACGCTTCCACTACTACGAAGGCTATTCGCTGCAACAGGTGACCTTTCCCGTCCGCGTCATGAAAGCCCTCGGTGCAGAGACGCTGATTGTCACCAGCGCGGTCGGAGGCATGAATCCTCAATACCAGCTGGCCGACCTTGTTATTCTTGAAGACCACATCAATTTACTTCCTGATAATCCACTGCGAGGCATCAATGATGACCAGCTGGGCCCCCGTTTTCCGGACATGAGCGAACCGTACAGTCGGGATCTGATCGACCTGGCTCGCCAGACGGCCCTGGATCTTGCTGTGTCGGCTCACACGGGCGTCCTGGTGGCCGTGCCGGGGCCAAACCTGGAAACCCGCGCGGAATACCGCATGCTGCGGCTGATGGGGGCCGACATCGTGGGCATGTCCACGGTTCCGGAAATCATCGTCGCCCGACACGCCGGAATGAAGACCCTGGGGTTCTCCATCGTCACGGATATGTGTCTTCCGGACGCCCTGGAAGAGGCGAATATCGAGAAAATTCTGGAGGTGGCCGCCGAAGGAGGCGCCCGTCTCGAAACACTGCTGTCCGAATTATTCCGCCGCCTGTCACAGAAGTGAATCCGACAGGTCCGGAGCCCCATCCCCCGCCGACAGCGGCCGGCCCGATAATGAGTGTCCGGTCAATTAAGGTCGCCTTTCGCGGGGCGAAAGGCGACCCACCAGGCAGTTATTGATCGACCGTTTCCAAGCAGCATCGCTGCGATTTCAGCAGTTGAATCCGCCCGAGTTCCCGTTTTGCTGAGGCAACCAAGAGGCTGCTTCCGGATTCCACCGCCCCGCCAGCCGACGTCTTCCAGCGGCGGCAGCCTTCACGGCGTTCTGTAGCACAGGGGCAAACAGCTCAACAGAAGCTTCAGCCCCCGAATTCCCGGCTTTCAATGCAGACAGCCCGGGTCAGATGACCCGGGCTGTGCTGCGATGTGTCGAATTCAGTTCGTTGATCAGCGATTCGGGCTGGCAATGTCGTCGTCGTCGTCTCCGAGGGCATAACCCAGTGCTCCGCCGGCAGCTGCTCCCAGCAGCGCCCCAAGACCACCGGATCCCCCGCCAACGCCACCACCACCGCCTCCGCTACCCGTTCCACCGCCGCCCGGTCCACCAACGGCCCCACCGGCGCCAACCGGACCAGCTCCGCCCGGCGGCTGAGTACCAGCGTCCTGCAGTTTTGAGACGGTCAGGATAAGGTCGACCGTCGGGTCAACCATCGATGCCAGTTTGTACTTGCTCGAATTCTGCTGCAGAGCAATCGCATCGATCAGGTGAATGGCCTGGGCGGATACGCCATCGCTACCGTTGGAAACCAGGCTGTAGATGCCCGGTGCCAGACCGGCGATGGAAAAGCTTCCATCCGGCAGAACGGGCGTGCTGGCGACGTGAGCACCTTCGCGGATGAAGTGCAGCGTCAGGTCATTGACCGTGGTTCGCTGTTCGGTGGCCGGATCAATCACGTAGCCGGCCAGCGTTCCGTCCGGACGCAGAACAATCGGATGATGATCCAGAACCACTGTTTTCTCGCCTGATGTCTTAGAATCGCTGCCAGCCGGCGTGGTGCTGCTTTCCAGCAGCATCTCAGTCTGCGGCAGAGCCCCGCCGATCAGCTGCCGGGCGGCCCGCAGGTCAACACCTGAGATAACCGCGGAGTTCATGTCCAGTTCAAGCACGTTTTCCAGTTTGACGGGAATCGGAGCACCGTGTGGCGTGCCGATCAGACGAACAGAAAACACCAGCAGAGCATCTTCGCCAGTGGCGACAACGGCGACCACGCCCGGTGAAAGCCCGGAGACGGAAAACGCACCGTCCTCATCGGTCACGGTGGATGCAATCTTGCCGCTTCCGCTGATGACCTGCACCTGCACGTCCGCGGACGGCGTCAGATTTCCATCGGGCCGAATCAGAGCAGAAAGGCGTCCGTCAAAACCGCCGCTGGCATCCAGGTGAATATGGTGCTGACGGTCAGACTGGGCGGCCGCCATTTCCAGAGTAACTTCGCTGGAGGCCGGAACCACGGTCACGGGTTCTGCGGCAACAGCCGGCACCGCAGCGTTGACATCGGCGACATCAGCCGTCGGTGCGGCATCCGTCTCAACCGTTGTCGGAGGCAGCGTGTCGCCTGCTTCATCCTGAGGTTGAGCAGCAGCCTTGACGGTCACGTAAATAGACCCCACGGTAACGCAGAGAGCCATTCCGAGGACAAAAATAGGGGTGAATGCCCTGAGACGTTTCATCGTGCACGATCCTTTTCAGTGCAGCCCGCGGCCTGAAAAATAGCTGTTTCGGAAGTAAACTGGTCCACACTCGCCATTGACCTTGATTATGCGAAGCTCCGTAGGGGCAAAGCAAACTGAAACATCGGAATTTGGCAAATCCGAATTAATTCACCCAAACCTCCCAGTCTCAACAGGTGTGAAGCAGACAGATCATGAGAATTACGACGTGGAACGTCAATGGCCTGAGGGCCGCACTAAACAAGGGATTTGCTGAATACCTGGATCAGATTCAGCCCGATGTTCTGCTGTTGCAGGAAATTCGAGTGCTGCCGGAGCAGCTTCCCGAACACTGGCGAAACCCACCCGGATGGACAGTTGAGTGGCATCCGGCGACGCGAAAGGGCTATTCAGGCACTGCCGTCTGGAGCCGGCACCCGTTCGAAGTCATCGGACGCGGCACGACAAAGGCCGACGCAGATACCGAAGGACGGTTGTTGACCGTTCGGGTCGAAGACCTGTCGATTTCCACGGTTTACCTGCCGTCCGGGTCGTCCAGCCCCGAGCGTCAGCAGGTCAAAGACCAGTGGCTGACAAGATTCCGTCGCTGGGCGAACGCCCGTCGCGAGACAGGTCCCGTGATTTTCGGGGGTGACCTGAATATTGCTCACACGGAAAAAGACATCTTCTACGCCAGGGCCAACGAAAAGACGTCCGGGTTTCTGCCCCACGAACGCGCGTGGTTCGGACGCCTGCTGAATTCCGGCTGGGACGATCTGACGCGACGTCATTTCGGAGACGTCCAGGGCCCCTATTCCTGGTGGTCGAATCGCGGACGGGCTCGCGAACTGGATCGCGGCTGGAGAATCGATTACCTGCTGGCGAACGGCGCCGCCAGTGAGCGTTTTCAGGCGGCCACGATTCACCGTGAGGCCGGTCTGGCAGTCAGCGACCATGCCCCCGTGTCAATCGACATCAGCTGACGCCGCGTCGCTCGACGGCTCACGCAGGCGACTTTTCCGCCACCCGTCTCAGGTAATCACCGTATTCGTTCTTATACGAATCGGCCAGGGTCAGCAGTTGAGACTGGTTGATGAAGCCGCGGTAATACGCAATTTCTTCGGGGCATGAGATCTTCAGCCCCATTCTTTTTTCCATCGCCGCCACAAAGTTGCCGGCATCCAGCAATGAATCATGAGTTCCGGTGTCCAGCCATGCAAATCCGCGTGACAGCGTTTCGACATGCAGCCGCCCCTGCTCAAGGTAAACTCGATTCACGTCGGTGATTTCCAGTTCACCGCGGGCTGACGGTTTCAGATTCTGTGAAATCGAAACAACGTCGTTGTCGTAAAAATACAGACCGGGGACGGCAAAGTTTGATTTCGGACGCGACGGCTTTTCTTCCAGCGAGATCGCCCTGCCCGCCCGGTCGAATTCCACGACGCCGTAGCGTTCGGGGTCGCGCACTTCATAGCCGAAGATGGTCGCGCCGGATTCAAGGCTGGCAGCGTTGTTCAGAATCTGCTGGAAGCCGCGCCCGTAGAAGATGTTGTCGCCGAGCACCAGAGCGACGTGGTCGGAACCAACAAAATCAGCTCCCAGAATAAAAGCCTGTGCCAGCCCCTCGGGCTTTGCCTGTTCAATGTAGGAAAAGGTCATGCCCCACCGGGCACCGTCGCCCAACAGTTTCTGAAATCCGCCCAGGTCGCGTGGTGACGAAATAATCAGCACATCCCGGATGCCCGCCAGCATCAGTGTGGACAGCGGATAGTAGATCATCGGCTTGTCATACACCGGGGCCATCTGCTTGCTGATTCCCTGTGTCAGCGGAAACAACCGTGATCCGGTGCCACCAGCAAGGACAATTCCCTTCTGAAAATAACTCATCTGTAGAAATCCTGTGCTTGGTTGCGGCGAAGACCAAAGTCGATCTTTCGGGCAAAGATAAAGACGGCCGGCGTGATGGACAGCAAGTGGCGGGCGGCCCGCGGAACCTTCTTTCGTTGTGGGGCGGTCAATTTTGTGGTCGGGTCGGGAGACCCGACCACAACCGGGGGCGGGCGGCCCGCGAAATCTTCACTCTTTCGTTGTGCGGCGGTCTCCCGACCACCCCACTCTTTGTTGTGCGGCGGTCTCCCGACCACCCCGCTCTTTTGTTGTGCGGCGGTCTCCCGACCACCCCGCTCTTTCGTTGTGGGGCGGTCTCCCGACCACCCCGCTCTTTCGTTGTGGGGCGGTCTCCCGACCACCCCGCTCTTTCGTTGTGGGGCGGTCTCCCGACCACCCCACACATTGGCGTGATACGCACCGGGAGACCTTCGGTCGATCTCGTGGTCGGGTCGGGAGACCCGACCACAACCGAGTGGTCGGGTCGGGAGACCCGACCACAACCGAAGGGTCGGGAGACCCGACCACAACCGAAGGGTCGGGAGACCCGACCACAACCGGAGACCCGACCACAACCGAAGACCCGACCACAACCGGTGTGGGTTTCCATTAAATCAACAAGCCGTTCACGCGTTCAACCCCAGACGTTCGCGACGGTATTCTCCGCTCTGCACCCGCTCGACCCATGCCGCGTTTTCCAGATACCACCGGACGGTCAGTTCGATACCGCTGGCGAAGTCCTGCTTCGGTTGCCATCCCAGTTCGCCGGCGATTTTGGACGCGTCAATGGCGTAGCGGCGGTCGTGGCCGGGACGGTCCTTCACATAGGTGATCAGGGATTCACAGGGGCCATGAGCCAGGTCCGGGCGGAGCTGATCCACGGTGCGGCAGATCGTCTTCACAATGTTGATATTGGTCTGCTCGTTGTTGCCACCAACGTTGTAACATTCGCCAATGGTTCCTCGGGCCAGCACCGTTTCAATCGCTTCGCAGTGGTCATCCACAAACAGCCAGTCACGGACATTCAGGCCATCGCCGTAGACCGGCAGTGGCTTTCCTTCCAGTGCGTTCAGGATCATCAGAGGAATCAGCTTCTCCGGAAACTGATAGGGGCCGTAATTGTTGCTGCAGTTCGTCATCAGTGTCGGAACGCCATACGTGTGCAGATAGGCGCGAACAAAGTGATCGGACGCCGCTTTCGACGCGGAATATGGACTGTTGGGAGCGTAGGGTGTGTCTTCGGTGAACAGTCCCGTGGCGCCCAGCGAACCGTAGACTTCGTCGGTAGACACATGCAGAAATCGAAAAGCGTCCCGGGCGGCTCCGGTCAGGCCGCCAAAGTACTGACGGACCTCTTCCAGCAGGCGACAGGTGCCGACGACGTTGGTCTGCACAAATTCCAGTGGCCCGTCGATGGACCGGTCCACATGAGATTCGGCCGCGAAGTTCACAATCGCCTGCGGTTTGTATTCGTCCAGCAGTCCCCGGACGATTTCTGAATCACCGATATCCCCCTTGATCAGCAGATGCTGATCAACAGATTCGTCGGGCAGCGAATCCGGATTGCCGGCGTAGGTCAGCTTGTCCAGGTTGATGATGCGGGTGTCTCCGCGCTGCACGGCGCGACGGACAAAGCAGCTTCCGATGAATCCGGCACCGCCGGTCACGAGAAGAGTATTCATATTCAGATTTTTCCGAGAAGAGAACAATCCGGGCAAAAAACAGCAAAGAATGGCAGTTGGCGCTGATTCAACCGGCGGCAGCATGCTGGTGTGTCCAGTTCTTCATCGCCTGTTCCAGCGCCTCTTCGACAGGACTGAGCGGAAGCCCCGCGGCAATCGCCTTGCTGCTGTCCAGCACGCAGTTGGAACGAGGCGTTTTGGCCGCCAGTTTCATGAATTCCTCTTCAGTCTCAAAGAAGGAAAACTTTCGGTGCGACAGCTGGTGACGGATAATCATGTCCACGACATCGCGGGTCGTGACGGAACCGGGATTGGTCAGGTTGTAAATGCCGTAATCCACATGGCTGGTCCAGCAGGTCACACAGGCGGCAGCAAATTCACCCAGGTGAGACAGGCTGTTGGTTGCATTCAGCAGCCGATCGTAGCTCATCATCTTGGTGATGTAATTGCGAGGAGAATCAAACGAATCAAACGGGATTCGCAGTCGCCAGACGTAGCAGTCAGTCGCGCCCTCAAGCACTTCTTCGCCCAGTGCCTTGCTTCCGGAATAGAAGCTGCAGTTGTTCTGCCGAAAAGAAAAATTCGGCGCGTCTTCTTCCGTAAAGCCACTGCCATCGGGTTTCTGTCCCGTGTAGATGCAGCCCGACGAAACGTGCCCCCACGGCAGATTCAGATGCTCACAGGCATCGCGGATGACGCCCGGCAGCACGGCGTTGCCGGCCAGGCATTCCGTCTTGTGAACCTCGCAGGCGTCCACATTGGGCCGGCCCGTAAAACCGGCGGCATTGATCAGAAAGCTCGCGTTCGCGCCACGCAGAAATTCAATCAGCGCGTCCCGATCGGCGTAGTTGACGTCGCGGCGAGAAACGACGGTGAATGGTTGCTCTGATCGCTTCAGATATTCCTGAAATGCCGAACCGACATAGCCATTTCCGCCAAGCAGTACGAACATACCTCTTCTGATCCTCTCTGGATGAATGACGCATCCCGACGAACCCCGATACGGGGACACACTTTGCCCGGCGTCCGGATACCTACGAACGAATATGCCAGAACCGCAGTCGCGATTCAGCTCAGTGACGTTTTTTCGCAGACTTTCCTGGCCTTCGCTAGACCAATCAGGTTTCGCATCTTCCAGTCCCGGAACAGAATCAGTGAGCCTGGTCGATTTTCCCGGCCAGATGCCCTTGCCGACGAACCGCCAAAGCTGCAAACTCCATGCCCTCAGAGGGTTATGGTGGCGACAGAGGATGTTCTACGAACGTGCCCCGCCGATCAGGCCCCTCTATTCAGAACCGACCACGGTACAGCGAACACGGACTTCTCATGCCCATCCTTGACCAGGAACCGGATCTTTATCCGGCAAACCTGCTGACGTCTCCGGAAATCGTCGTCCCGGAGGGCGACTGGTTTGCCATCTATACACTGTCCCGGCGTGAAAAAGATCTGATGAGACGCCTCCGTGCTCAGAAGATCGCTCATTACGGCCCGATGGTGGCCAAACGAACACGCTCTCCCAGCGGACGCATCCGGACCAGCTATGTCCCCCTGTTCACGGGCTATGTTTTTGTCTGTGGCTCGGAAGAAGATCGCTACAACACAGTCGCCACCGGCTGTGTGTCCAGATGCCTGCCCGTTCAGGAAGCAGATCAACTGATCACCGATCTGCGGCAGATTCGCGTGCTGGAAGAACAGGGAGAAGATCTGCAGGCGGAAGTGCGCCCCACGGTCGGGCAGCGCGCCCGCATCGTCCGGGGCCCGCTGCGGGAAAAAGAGCTGGTGGGCACCATTACGCAGGTCAACACTCAGCACCGGCTGACCATCATGGTGAATTTTCTGCAGCAGGGCGCATCGATCATCATTGATGAAGCCGACGTGGAACTGCTGTAACAGGAAACTGCTGAGTCAGCAGCGGCCCCATTTCACGGTCAAAAGTCTGCTTTGCCAGCGTCAGCACCACGATCAGCGGAATGGCCACCAGCACCAGACGCAGCAATCCGATCACCAGCGGACTGCGCGGCCTTATCTGCGGCAGCTGAGGCACCCAGCATAACAGTGGTGCCAGCAACAGGGTCAGCGCCGATCCCATGGACAGACGACCAAAAAAATGTCCGATGAACACGACACCAAACAATCCCACCACTCCGATGCCGACAATCACCGACAGAACGGAGACCGCCGTCCCGCAGACCGCCGACCCATCGCTCCTGTTTCGGACCAGCCAGAGCACAACGGTGGTGGCCGCCAGTGTCGCCACCACCGGTAACGCGGCGGCGCCGCCTTTGATGTAACCCGCCAGCATCACGGTCATTCCCGCACTCTGTATCGTCAGACACAGCGCCAGCGGAATAGAAACCCCGGGTGATCGCTCAGACAACCGGACCAGCAGCACCTGAATTCCGACCAGCAGGGCAGCCGATATCGCCATGGCCACGCTGGTCCGCCACAGTGGCCAGTCGCTGTCCATGCCCGTCAGATAGACCGAACCGTGCAGCAGAATCCGTGGGATTGAGATCGCCAGACCAATTCGCAGCCACCAGGCGATCTGCCCCGCCACACGCGAAATGCCTGAAATCAGCTCGACAACCAGCGCGGCCGGAATGACCAGCGCGAAAAAACGGTCCAGCGCATTGGCCGGGGGCCAGGCCGGAGACAGCGACAACAGATGAATGCCCGTGACAAGACCGGCCCCGATGCCCGGCACACAGACCGTGCTGAACCATGCGGCCTGCCCTGACCGCTGCAGTCGTGCCATCGCCAGCACACACGCAGCACTGACGATGGCAGACGCAGCTGTTGCCTGCAGATATAACCACGGATCGGGCATCTGCTGTGTTCTGCATGACGTTGAGGAAGTTTTGCGGGACGGACCGGCCATCCGTCCCGCTCAGACCGGTCACCCGCTATTTTCGCACGCCTTCGCAGTCGATGATGACCAGCGCCTTGTCGCCGATCGGCCCGATCGCTCTCTTGTCAAAGCCGAAGTCGCTGCGTTTCAGAGACAGTTCGGTTGAGAACCCGACGCGTTTGGTGCCTTTAAAATCGTGTTCCTCGCCACCCATCATCTTAAACGTGATTTCTTTGGTCGTGCCGTGCATGGTGAAGTCGCCGGTGACCTCATATCCACCTTTGATCGGCTTCACGCTGGTGCTCTGGAATTCGATCGTCGGATACTGCTTCGTGTCGAAGTAATCCGGCTGCCGAAGATGCTCATCACGAGCCTTGTTGGCGGTGTCGATGCTGTCAGCCTTGATTGTCAGCTGGAAGGTTGATTTGGACGGGTCCTCACGATCCAGCGAAAATTTCCCGGACACTTCGTTGAACCGACCATGAATCCAGCTGATGTCAAGGTGCCGCGCCTTGAAGGTGATCGAAGAATGTACCAGGTCGTAGTCGTATTCGTCAGCGGCGAAAGCGGACGAGTTGCCGAAGCCGAGCACGGCGCAGGTGAACAGGGCCAGGGCTCCTGCAAGATATCTTTGTGGCATGTCGTTTGTTCCTTCCGAAAAAGGGAGTTTTGAATTGTGGTCTGCTGTACTGTCAGCATCTGGGCGGCCATGGTAGGACGTGCCGCAGGGGGAGTAAAGCAGGTCTTCCGCCAGGATCGGCCAGTCGGGCTGCGTCGCCGGCGTTGCTGCCGGGCTTCCGATCACGTTACACGACACCGGTTGCCCGGACGGCAGGCGGTGTCAACTCGACCGCATCCGACTTACCTGCCATCGGTAGGCAGCAGCAGCTGTTCGGCCGTGCGAGCCGCGTACGGGGGCACGTTCATCAGGCAGACCTTTCCGGCCACCTGATTCAGCCGCCACAGGCACCCGGCCGTCTCAGGCTCAACGTCGATACTGACGTACTGTCCGTTCAGGTCCTCCAGGTTCATCGCGGCGTGACCGGCCGAATCGATCACCTGCCCCGCTGTGGTGTCGACGTAGAGTCCGATTTTTGTCGCCCCTTCGGGCACGTAAAACCACAGATTCCAGCGACCGCTGAACGTCCGGAGATGATCGTCCAGCGACAATTTCCATGTCATCGGCTGATCATCCGGCCAGGTGACTTCTGTCATGTCCATGCCGTCATTACAGACATGGCGAATCATGGCTTCGAATGCCGTCTGACGCATCGTTCCGCTGGCGGTGCGGTAACGCTCGAACAATTCCACGTAGCGGGTGTACAGAATGAGGTCGTCGGGGCGGACATAGTTCTGTGTGAGCAGAACGGTGAAGAGTGCAAGCAGCACTCGGCCGGTCATGTTCATGGGATATCCTGAACTTCGTGCAGACTTGTCTTCCTGAACAGCAGCGGTATGTTTTCGGTCAGACGGGTGTCACATCACGCCGGTCGAGTTCATGAGGCATAAAATGGCAGCCGTGTCGCTCTTCCCGGTCGACGGAACTTAGGAGCGTCCGGTCAGTTATTGCCGCCTTTCGCGGAGCGAAAGGCGACCAACCAGTCAGCTGTTGATCGAACATTGCTTAACGGCATTGTTCGAGTTTCGGGGAAAACGTGTCTGGCTGGCTGGTGTTCGGTTCAGCGGTTTCGGGTTCAGAGATGTCTGTCGTCAGTTGCTCTGTGCGTCGGGCCAGCAGTGACCGAGGTGCATTCAGGATGTTGTTGCAGATGCGTACCTGTCGGGTACCGTTCAACGAAATCGCGTTTTCACCGGCTGTGATCTGATTGCCGTGGATCAGCACGTTTTCTCCCGGCTGATCGTTGTAGCGCGAATTGCCCCAGACATACAGTCCGGTGGCGTGGTCTTCTGTCCCCTGGATGATGTTCCCGGTGACAATCAGTCCCTGAGTATAGCCGAACTGCATGATGGCTCCGCCGCCGCCTTCTGCTCGCACAATATTGTCGCTGATCAGCAGGTTTGAATTGCCGTTGCCGACGATGCGGCCGCTGACCGTGTTACCGCGGATGATCATGCCATCGACACCACCGGCCAGAATGGATTTTCGGCACTGATTGTTTTCAATGATGACATTCTGCAGCCCGCGGGCATGTTCAACATGAATCGTGGATCCGCCCGGGCGGACTGAATGTTCCAGGTCGCGACAGCCGGTCACCAGATAGTCTCGCGAACCCGGGCCTCCTCCCATCTGAATTCCCTGCCGAATAAAATTGTGAAACGTGCAGTCGCGCACCGTGATGCCGCGGCAGTTGTACGAAAACGCCATGCAGTCGCCAGAGAAGTTCTCGGCCAAGACATTCTGCACGGTCACGTTCTGAATGACATGGTCTTTGTTGTAGAACCACAGCCCGGCGTTATGTTCAGGCGTTTCGCCCTTGACGTATGCCGCGTGCGAATTGGATCCGTCCAGTCGCAGGTCGCGGATGACAACATCGTGCGTCCCGCCGTCCACAGGAGCTCCGATCATCCGCCAGAAGTTGCCTTGATTGACATCGGCTGAAAACTTCAGGACCGAAGCTGAACCCTCACCTCGCAGCGTTGTGTTCGGCGGGACTTCCAGAATCGGCGATTCGTTGTTGCGCCGCGACAGCAGAAATGTTCCGGCCGGAATGACCACCGTGCCGCCGCCATGCTGAGCACAGGCGGTCAGAGCGTCTTCGATGGCGGTCGTGTCGTCGGTGTCGTCACCGGCGGTTGCCCCGAAGTCAGTAATGACAAATTCGTCGGCCTGCACCGGAGCAATTGTTCCGGCAGCCGCCAGCACAAAAACTGCGATCTGTTTCATGAGAGTTGTGTTCTATCTGTTGGCCGCACAGGCTGACGATGGGAGTGTTGTCCGGCCGTTCAGGATCGGAATGCACGTTTCAGGCCGGGCACGATTGTAACGCGGGCCACGGTCACCGTCACCCGCACGTGGGATGCCCCGTCTCCGACCGCTCACGCGCTGCATACTGACGACAGGGCGTGACACTCTGTGATACATCCGGCCCTGAGTTGTTGCATTCAGGTGGCTCAGCCGGAACAATGCCGCTCCCTCAATTCGAACACCTGGCTGTTCCGACCATTCGTTTCTCACCAGAAGAAGAGCTTCTCCATGCGATTTCCCATTGGCCTTTCCACCATCATTTTCGCTCTCACAGCGTGCGCAGCGAACCCGAGCACCAATGCTGACGAACGTCTTCCGCAGGGCGTGGCCGCCGGTGTTCAGAAGCCGCTGCGAATTGCCCCGCGGCCGGGGAATGGTCGAAACAGCGAAGGTGATTTCATCCAGCTGCAGGACGGCCGACTGATGCTGGTGTACACAAAATTCATCGGCACCGGTGACCACGCTGCCGCCGAACTGGTGGCCCGCTACTCGGCCGACCAGGGGCAGACATGGAGCAGCGATGACGTCACGGTGATCGCTCTCGAAAAGGGCGAGGCCAATCTGATGTCGGTGTCGCTGCTGCGACTGTCCGATGGGCGGATCGGCCTGTTTTATGTGCAGAAGTACACCAGTCCGGCAGGCGCCGGCTATCCGTTTCTGGACTACATGCTGATGCGGACCAGCGACGATGACGGTCGAACGTGGTCAAAGGCGACACATATCTCACCCCCCGATCAGCCGGGATACCGCGTGCTGAACAATGATCGCGTCGTACAGCTGAAGAGCGGCCGTCTGGTGGTGCCCGTCGCAACTCATTATCTGCCCGGCTGGTCGGGCTGGCGGAATTCCGCTCAGATTCATTGCTATCTGTCGGACGACCTGGGCGCCACCTGGCGATCAAGTACCAGCACGCTGGAAACAAAACTGCTGGCTCAGGAACCCGGAGTGGTCGAACTCCGTGACGGTCGACTGATGATGTTCTGCCGCAGTCAGGACTGCCAGCTGGTGTCACATTCCGACGACGGCGGCGACACATGGACGGAACTGCAGCGTTCGAACATGGCTCAGCCGGTTCCCTCACCGGCATCCATCGAACGGATTCCGTCCACCGGAGATCTGCTGCTGGTGTGGAACAATGGCGACGATCCGCTCGCAAAGATCAAACCCGTCGGCCGCCGTCCGTTTACCGCGGCTGTGTCCGACGACGATGGCGTGACGTGGAAACATGTGCAGAACATCGGAGAGGATCCGGAGGGCTGGTACTGCTACACGGCAATTCAATTCGTCGGTGACCATGTGCTGCTGGCCCACTGTGAATACCCGCGGCTGAATTCTCTGCAGATCACCCGCCTGCCCGTATCATGGCTTTACCCGACAGCGAAGTAGTGCAGCATCCCGAACACCACTGAGGCGAGTTCAGCGGCGGTTCATTCGACCGTTTCTTTGTCCCGGTGGCTTTCGGACTCACAGAATACCGAGTGGAGAGCCGGGTGTGACAAGCGAAGGAAGCCGCC
>JAVKCM010000232.1:0-32393 GCA_040222735.1 Fuerstiella sp.
ACTCTACAGTCTGCGGGAGGCCCACCTTCGTTTCGCTCAATCTGTCAACTACTAACCGGAGAGCCGTGTGCGGGAGAACCGCACGCACGGTTCGGAGGGAGGGGAGTCCGGCTCAACCGGACTTCCCTACCCCTATCAGTAGGTCCTGCCTGCCGGGCTGGACCTTCGGGCGGAGCCCGAACTGTGCGCAGGACCCACGTTCGAATTGTGGCGGCGTTTGGTTCGTGGCAGCGGGTTGTATGAAGTGGCGTGGGTGTTGCAACCACAGTCGCGGCTTTGCCGCGAAGTGCCGCCCGGCAGGCGGCACCTACTGTAGGTCCTGCCTGCCGGGCTGGACCTTCGGGCAGAGCCCGAACTGCTGGTTCTATTTCCCGAGGGAGAAACGATCGAGTAACTCCGAATGCTGGCCAGTAATTGTCGTCACATCCCGAGGGAGGGTGACTGGCGATGACGCGCTACGGATCTGGATCCGGATCGAGCTGGCTTCGCCCCTCTACCATCACCCAGCGGCCCGGTGACGCGTTGGTGATCTGCTCCACTTGCCCGGACGGCCAGTGGACTTCCAGATCGACGGCTTCCCGCGTGCCCAGTCCCAGCAACAGCCGCTGCGTGCCGGCAGACTGAAAGCTGCCGCCACCAATCAGCTGGCGGCTGAGTACCGGAACCTCGCCAGTTACCACCACCCGGGTCCCGATGCCGTTTCTATTGGAATCCGTGCCGACCAGCCGAATATCAATCGACCGGTTTTCCGTGACCGTCTGGTTACGCAGAATCAGCGATTCGTCCAGCTGATGCGAGACGACAAAATCTGACCGCCCATCGGCATCCAGATCAGCCACCGCCAGGCCTCGGCCCAGCCAGCTGCGTTCGAAGTAGCTGCCACAGAACTCACTCACGTCCGTGAACGACCCGTCTGCCTGGTTGCGATAACACTGCGGCGGCATTTTCCATGGCTGCCCGCCGGGCATCCATTCGCGGTTGTCGACGTGTCCGTTGGCCACGACCAGATCCGACCAGCCGTTGTTGTCGATATCGATGAAGTCCACTCCGAAGCCCAGCACGCCGCGACTGGGCGGCCCCAGCCCGCTGGCCCGTGTCATGTCTTCAAAAAACAGCTCGCCGCGATTGGCGTACAGCGTGTTCGTGTCACCATAGAAATGAGTCAGAAACAGGTCCACGGTGCCGCTGCGGTCGTAGTCGGCGGCGGCGATGCCCATGCCGGCCTGAGCATAACCGGTTTCGTTCAGCGCCACGCTGGCTTCGAACGCCAGTTCCTTCAGCGTCACGGTGGATGACCCGTTCGGTCCGTCGGTGTGACCGCTACTGACGACAAACAGAAAATTTTCCTGGCCATCGTTGGCGACGTAAATTTCTGCAGTGCCGTCTGCATCCAGATCGGCCATCGCGACTCCCAGCCCCTTGCCGGTCAGCTGAGCCAGTCCGCTGGTCGCGGTCACATCGACAGCCCGCCATGTTCCGTCGGACACGAACAGTCGATCGGTCAGTCCATCAAAGATGGCGGGTGAGCAGCCTTCATAACCGTCGGGACTGGCCGGATTCGGGCACAGTGTCGGATGTGTGTCGGATTCCTTCAGGTAGTTCACCACGTACAGGTCGAGCCAGCCGTCGCCGTTGATGTCAGCAAATGCGGCGCTCGAACTCCACTCGGGAACGACCACACCCACGGCAGCAGCGAGCTCTGTAAATGTCCCATCCCCGTTGTTTCGCCAGAACTGATTGTCCCGGAACCCGGTGATATACAGATCATCAAAGCCATCCGCGTCCCAGTCACCCACGGCGGCACCGCAGCCGAAGCCGTATTGTCTGAGCCGGGAAGATTCGGACACGGGGACAAACTTCATTGATCCCAGATTGCGGAACAGTTCGCCGGGCGTGGCATGGTCGTCTGCTGACAGCGGCAGACGACACCCATTCGGCATGAAGATGTCCTCAATGCCGTCCTCGTCGAAATCAATCACGGCCACGCCACCGCCGTTCACTTCCAGAATTCTGCGGCGCTTCGAAATATCGTCAAATCGCACAAAGCGAAAACCCGATTCCGGCCCCACCATGGCGAAGTTCGGAATCGTTCCGGACGGGCGAATGCTGCTGGCTTCGCTCGAATCGATCGCGGGCCGCCGCTGAATCTGCATCGGGACGTCTTTCGGCACCGATTCTGGTTTGCCACAGCCCGACAGTGTCAGCGACAGCGTCAGCACCAGTGCCTTACACAGCACAACCAACACGCTGGAAAAGAAACGACCGAAAACGAACTTCACAAATAACACCTTCCGGGCCATCGCGAATGTATGTGTCGTGGCAGAAATGTGAGTTCTGGCAGATCTGCACGTCCGCACTGTCGGTCCTGCGGACACGGCACGCAACAGACATAAGTGAAAACTTCATTTCGGGGCCTGTTTCTGTTTCAGACGATCGGCGTGCCATTGAAATACCGTGGCCGCCTCGTCCATTTCAAGCTGACGGCATCGATCCGCCAGCGTCCGGACCTCGTCAGGAGCGGTGTCCCGAACTCGCGCCATTTCGACGCGGATTCTTGACAACAGCAGAGACCGGTCGCGAACCACCTGCTGCTGCTGTGTCTGTCCAAGCTTCCCCAGCGCTTTCGCCAGCCCCATGTGAACCGCTGGATTCGAAGCATCAGATTGCAGAGCCGCCTCGAAGTGGCGGACCGCGTCTTCCCAGTGTTCGTCATGCAGCGCCGCTTCGCCACGAATCCAGGTGATGACATGCGGTTCGTGCAGACGATACGGCGGCATCGTCTGCAGTGTCTGTGTTACGGACGCCCAGTCATTCTGCTCAAAACAACACTCCAGAAACGCGACCGCACAGTTCAGGTCGTTCGGAAACTGATGCCTCAGGGCAGCCAGCAGCTCACGAGCTTCTGACAGCCGGCCTTCGCCGGTCAGATAGCGTCCATCAGCGACATTCAGAATCAGACTGTGCGGATCCGTTTCCAGAAAATCATTCAGCCGCGTGCGGCCGGTGGATGATTTCCAGATCAGCAGACGCGGAAAGAAGTACTGCTTTGAGTCCGCCAGATCAATCCGCCCCGCTCTGTGGGCAGCCTGCAGAATCAGACGTCGTTCATCCAGACGCAGCTCAACCGACAGCAGAAAGCTGAGCCATTTTTCAGCGACGCTGATGTCGCGGGCTGAGACTTTCAGATTATTTTCGGCCAGCTTCAAAAACCGGCGAAACCGATCTTCGGCTCGGATCGCCTGATTCAGTCGGACCAGCAATTCGCCTTCTCGTAACCGCGCCACGGCACCATGTCGGAGATGCTGATCCGGCACGCCGCTGAACGCAGCCACCGCGGTTTCCAGATCACCTCTGCCGTCCGCCTGCTCGGCCGCGACCATCAGCGCGTCAAAGTGATCCGGCGTCTGCCCTGTGGTTCCGGACACCACCGCCGCGGCCACCGCGTATTCTTCCGGTGACAGGCCGTCGGGCAACGCAGGACGAGCGTTCAACCGCCAGTAGACAGCGGCTGAGCACAGTGCGGCAATCACCAGCAGCACCATCACCAGCCACATCAGGCGCCGTCGGCCGGTCGGAACTCGTACTGTAACATCGTTACTCATCTTCCGACCCGCCCTGAAATTCAGGTTTCGAGGCGCGCCGGGCTGCCTGAATTCGTTCGGTCATCCGGTCGAGCAGACGCTGCTGCACATCCCGCTCGTCGGTTCGCCCGGCATTACCTAAAGCATCGACCAGCCACTGGCGGAAGGGAAGCTGCGTGGGATCCAGTTCCAGCGCCCGCTGTGCTTCAGCAATGCCTTCGTCCAGCCGGCCCAGGCTTTTCAGAATATCCGCGCGGAGACCGTGAAACCGACTCTCGCCCGGATCCAGTTCAATCATCCGATCGGCGCAATTCAGGGCTTCATTCCAGTCGAAATTCAGATAATGAATCGTCAGCAGTCCACTGACTGCGGATTCCTCAGCGGCCGGAACTGATCGGGCCTGTTCAAAGTAACGCCGTGCTTCCTGCAGACGATTGTGCTGTCTGGCCAGCGCCCCGGAAAGCGTGAGCGCCACGTGATCCCGAGGGTTTTGCTCCAGCGCGGGTGCCAGCAGCCCGCCCAGCGATGCCGGAGCCGGCTGCCCCTTCTTGTCCAGCGCCAGCCAGACAGCGGCCGCCATCGCTCGTCTGGCTTCCCAGTCCGGAATCCGGGTATCCATGCGGTCAAAGAACTGAAGACGGATCTGGTCTGATTCATCGGACAGCGGCGGTGGACTGCCCGAGGGTCGACGCAGCACGCGATGGTCCGTCTGGCTGACATGGGAGATATTCGTGGACGGACTGCCCGGCATGTGACAGGCAATACATGAATCGGCCAGCTCCGCCCGCCGCTCAGACGTTTCGCGACAATGCTGTTCTTCATGACAGGAAAGGCAGCGCTGGCGATAATAAAGATCCCTTTCACCGGCGTCAGGAACGCGGTGCGGATCATGGCAGGTGATGCAGCTCAACTGCCCTTCGCTGGCCACATAACAGCGACTGGCCTGCATCTGCTGCACGTGGTTCACGGCACGTGACTGACCATCTGCTGAGACATCGACGCCGGCATCCAGCACGACCCAGATTTCTTCCATATTCATACCGGGGCGAAAATCAAAATGACTTCGCCCGGGCCTCAGGACGCGGGCCGTGGCCTGCAGGTGACACTGGTAGCAGACACTGTCCCGAGCACGATGGTCCAGCCGTCCGGGATTCACGATCGGATCCTGCGATAACGATTCGTTGCGTCGATGAGCTGAAATATGATCCTGTCCCGGCCCGTGACAGTTTTCACACCCGATGCTCATTTCGTGAAACGGAGCCGCGGCATAACGGTTCACCGCCCGCCCGGTGCTGACCACCTTGCCGACATGACACGCCAGACAGTCGTCGGTGATCCGCCGACGAAATCTTCTGGGGTCATCCTGCTGATAACCGGGAGACAAAGCCCACTCCCGCGTGGCTGAATACCAGTTCAGCGGAGACTGAAACAACAAAGCCCCCTGCTGTTGCAGAAAGGCAAAGGCTCGGCGCCCGGAACCAACCACGTAGTCCATCGCCACAGGTTGCTCAAAGATCAGTTCTCCGTCCACGTCCAGCATCTTTTCACAGTGAATCAGGCGACGCGCCGGGTCGCGGTCAACTTCGTAAAAACGAGCCAGACCATCCACACGACCATCAGCCGCAACATCACCCGGCTTCAGGTCGTCCACGTGCCGCACCGAATTGGCCATCGGATGAAGCCGATAAGAGTCGGCAATCTGCTGATGGCATTCAGCGCAGGCCGCGCTGCCCACAAACCCGGCGGCTTCAATGGCCGCAGGACTGGTCAGCGCCGATGCCGCAAAACGCTCGCCGACAGCAACGCGGGGTGGCTGATCTTTGGCCTGATGACCAGACGTGGAATTCTGCTGAGACGGGGACTGCGGCGACACGTTCGGCGGTGACGAGGACTGCCTGCCAGAGCGGGATTCGCAGCCCGGCAGAACTGCCGCCAACACAGTCAGCGCCACCAGCAATCGAAGCCTGAACTCGGCCGCACGGCCACGACAAGTCGCGACCTCGACGCGCCGGCACCAAACCGCTGTCGCCACGACGGACAGTGCTGCCACGGGCAGTGCAGCCACGGGAATCGCAGCCGCAGCGAGCGGAACCGCCACCATGGGCGTCGCGTGTCCGGGGCGAGCATCTGGAGGACGAACATTCACAGGCGGTGTCTTGAAAGGATCAGCGTTTCGAATCGCGGGCGGGTCAGCCAGCGGCAATTCAGCTGGCAACGGGTCCGCTGACAGCACCATACCCCGAGCCGGCCGGAAACAACGGCTGTCCCGATACGAATCGCCCCGCCGAAACGGGTCGGGAGCCTGCCCGGCTGGCCACCGCACAACACAAGTTGTTTCACACAAACACCTTATAACGAAACAGCAGGACTTGTCCAATATTTCTCGATGTTTCCTGTAACGCTTCGGCCAGGGCGCAAATAAGGAGATGTGAAGTCCAGCAACATCCATTCAGACAGAAATCTCCAAGCCATGAAAAACCTCATTTTTGCCTTCGTCATCACCGCAACCGTCACTAACAGCTGCGTCGCTCAGTTCAATTTCAACAAGGCCTTCAAGAGTGTGGGCAGTCAGGTTCAGCGACAGGTGCAGCAGCACGTTCAGCGAGAAGTACAACGACACGCTCCCCGCGTGGTCAGGCAGGTGGTCGACCGGACACATCATCAAAAACCCTGCCCGAAACCGACACCCAGACCGAAGCCGGCACCGAAGCCCTGTCCGATTGTCCGCCCGCTGCCTCATCCTCATCCGACGCCACGGCCCGTTCCGCAGCCGCATCCCTGCCCCACACCTGAGCCACCGGTCTGCCGCATCAAACCCTGTCCCGTTCAGCCTGTCCCTCAGCCGCAGCCGTACCCGCAGCCAGCCCCCGAACCGGTCATCGAACTGCCGCAGGTAGAGGCCGGGCAGCAGGTCACGATTGATGGACGACTGTTCGGATCAAACACCGGTTCCGTGATTGTACGGATCGGCGAACTGCAGCTGGAAGCACAGGTCACCGCATGGTCCGGCACTCAGGCAACGGTCGTGCTGCCGCAGCTGCCGATGGCCGGATCAGTCAAAGCAACGGTGGTTGTGGTGACGGCTTTCGGAAATATTGCCGACACACTGGACGTAGAGATCATCCCCGGCAGCAATCGAGGTGGTGACCACGGCGGTCCTGGCCCGGTCGCCACCGCAGAAAAACCGGTTGTTTCTCCGGGTCAGCAGGTAACGCTGGAAGGTCGTGACATGGGATCTCAGCCGGGCCGCGTACAGCTGCAGGTCGGCGGGCTGACACTGAACGCCACGGTCAGTCGATGGTCAGCGACGGAAGCGGTCGCCGTCCTGCCGACCCTGAATTTTGCCAACCCGGTCGACGCCACAATTCAGATCGTCCGGGCGGACGGCAGAACGGTCGATCAGGTGGACGTTGTGTTTGCTCCGGAAGCAGAAGTGGCGGCACGCTGAGGACGGTTATTTTACCCGCCTCGACGTTCCAGCGCTGTTCTGCAGTATGGCAGCAGGTTCAGATCATCCAGTTCTTCGGCAATCCGATCCGTGTCATTCGTTTCCAGTGACTGCTGGACTTCATCGATCAGCATGTCAGCAAACGTGTCCCGGGCCCGGTGCAGCATCACGCGAGCATTTCCGGTGCTGAGTTCACGACCGATCTTCCGGCTGACGCGTTCAGCGATCTCAGCCGAACGCAGTTCCGGGCAATCGACCTTCACCTGCATGACAGTGAACAAAGGACGGCCGGTCCGCTCTTCCAGTTGTGCCAGAGCGGCCCATGCCCGGCTCAATAGTTCTTCGCTCCACACCTGATTGAATTCACGATCCTGGGCAGCCGGCTCTTCCTGAGCGGCGGCCTCCGGCACCCGACTTCCCATCGGCACCGATTTATCACGGCCCTTCTTACGATGATGCTCAGCCACCAGTCGAAACAGAATTGTCTTCAGGAAGCTGCGGAAACGGCCGCGTTCGGCATCAGCACTCGCATACTTTCCGGTCAGGAACCGCACGGCAAATTCCTGAAACAGCTCATCAGCCAGATCTTCACTGCGGGTGGCCCCCAGCAGATAGCGGCGGATCGCGGCTCCATAGCGATCGATCATCTGCTGTTTCGCCGAGCTGGAATCGACGGTATTGTCTCCCTGAGCGGTGCGCACAACGGACCACAGAGTTTCGATTCGGCTGATACGATGTTCTTCGGTCATCGGCGTTTCTCTGCGAACCGGGGGACTGCTTCACAACGGGAACTCTGCCGCAATCGCCCGGCACTGGCAAGGATACAGGTCTCAGTTTCCGGGACGATGGTCGCGAACGTGGTTCCTTCCTACCATATCGCCGATATTCAGACCGTTGTTCAGGCGATCCGGGACATGTCGAGCGAATCCGATGAGCGAGAGCTGCTGATCGCAGCGAAAGCTGTAGAGCAGACGATAATCTCTGCCGATGTACTTGCCAAAGCGGCCCATCAGTGGACGTCGGCTGGTCAGGGGTCCCTGCTGTCACAACTGGAAGCGGCGGCTGAATCAGACCTGACGCCCGAAGGTTTACAGCAACTGCGTGCTCTGTTCACCGCCCACCAGGATGCTCCGGCCCATGAAATTGCGGAAAGCATCGATGACAGTGTCTTTGGAAAACTGAACGGGGCCCTGGCAAACGTCGACCATCAGGCGGTCAAAGCCGTCGCTGGTCACTGGACGGGCGAAAGCGGACTGCGACCGCCGGTATCAGAGTACGACAGGTTCCGCATCATTTCCGAACATGCTCGAGGGGGACTCGGAGAAGTCCTGCTGGCGCAGGATCGACAGCTGAACCGTCAGGTGGCCCTGAAACGCATTCGCGACAAATGGGCCGACAACAACAATGCCCGAATTCGTTTTCAGCTGGAAGCAGAGATCACCGGCCGGCTCGAACATCCCGGCGTGGTACCCGTCTACGCGCTGGGCCACCGTCCGGACGGCCAGATCTACTACGCGATGCGCTTTATTCGTGGAGAAAGCCTGGAAGCGGCGTTGACGGCGTTCCACGACGCCAGCGCACAGCTGCCGCCGGACCGCCGGTCGGCATGGTTCCGGTCGGCCGGGTTCAGAGACCTGCTGCGTCGCTTTCTGGATGTCTGCAACACGATCGGCTATGCCCACAGCCGCGGTATCATCCATCGCGACCTGAAGCCGGCCAATATCATGCTGGGCCGCTATGGCGAAACGCTGGTCGTCGACTGGGGACTGGCCAAGCAGGTCGGCAGTGCTGAAACACCTTCCCTGCCGGGAGCAGAATCGCTGATTCTGTCCGATTCCGGCAGCGGTTCCGCACCGACTCAGTTCGGCAGTGCAGTGGGAACCCCGCAATACATGAGCCCCGAGCAGGCCACCGGCCGGCTTGATCGGATGGGGCCGCCCACCGATGTCTTCGGACTCGGAGCGACACTGTACCATCTGCTCACCGGCCAGCCTCCTCAGGGCGCGGATCCGGTGCCGCAGATTCTGGAACGGGTCGAGCACGGCGACTTTCCGGCTCCGTCGCAGATCCGGCCGGACGTACCCCGCCCGCTGGAAGCGATCTGCCTGAAAGCCATGGCTCGGCGTCCAGCTGAGCGGTACGCCAGTCCGGGCGATATGGCCGGAGACGTCGAACGCTGGCTGGCCGATGAGCCTGTCGAAGTCTGCCGCGATTCACCCACCGTGCGGGCCATGCGATGGGTTCGCAAGAACCAGACCATCGCCGCCACCACCGCGGTGGCCATGATTCTGCTGACCATCGCGTCAGTCGTCGGCAGCTTCGTGTGGAGCCAGTTTGAACATCAGCAGCTGCAGTACGAACAGGCTCAGCTGAGACAGCAGGCCGAAGAAAGAGAACGCGAACGGGCACGACTGTCGGAACTGCGGACCTCACTGGCCACCACTCAGGCTCTGGTCCGACAGCAGCTGGCCGACGGTCAGCTGGCGATGGCCGTCTCTGTGCTGGAAGCGGAAATCGGGACGCTGGCAGCGGAGCCGGAATTTGCGGACGAACAGGCGGCCCTGAAGGTCAAAGCGGATCGCCTGAAAAGAATCACGGAATTCTATCGACTGACCGAAGCCGCTCAGCAGGCCAACTACCTTGCTCAGGATGAAGATGAAATCATTGCCACCGTTGCGGCACTCGAACTTCTGGGCATCTGGAAACACGCTGACTGGTGGAATCATCTTCCCGTCGAAGATCTGAATGCGGCGCAGCACGATCAGCTGCAGCAGGCCGTTTACCGAGCGCTGGTGCTGCTGGCCAGTACCTACACAAAGCTGACCGGCCTTCGAACTCTGGGGGGCGGCGCCGACCGGATGCCCGAAACGATGTCAGAACGGCTCGGCGCCATCTTCAGTCAGGGAGGCAAGGACGAAGCCCGGGCGACGCTGGCGATCACCGATATGGCGATCCGCTTTCAGTACGCCGAATCACTACGATGGTATCGCGGCGTGGCCGGACTGCGTCTGCTGAAATCCACCATGGTGCCTTCCCACCGCCTGAAATCGCCACGGAACGGAGCCGATGCGTACGAACTCGGCATCCTGCTGCTGACCCGGGCAATCACCGGAGACTTCCCGTTCGATCGCTATCGCGGCCTCGAAGACGATCTGATGAATGCCCGTGAGACGCTGGGCATCGCCTCCGAAATGGCTCCGGATCACTACTGGACTCATCTGCTTCTTGCCCAGGCCGAATATCTGCTTGCGGAACGAGCAACAGACGGCGGCGACACGGAATCCTGGCGCTACTACGAAACCACTCAGCAGACCTTCGGGCGATGCATCGCGCTGTGGCCTGAGTCTCCTTTTGCCTATGCCGACCTGTCCACCGTCTGCCTGCGTCAGAAGGAAGTCATTTCGAATTCCACGACCCTGAGCGAAGCTGATGTCACACGACTTCAACAGACACTGCTGGACAGCTGTGTCCGGTATGCTCTGCAGGCCGTCGAACGCGCACCGCAGGCTTCCTGGGTCTACTGGCACTACGGTCACGCCCTCGCCGCCGTGGGTCGCACCGATGACGCAATGGAAGCCTACAGTCGAGCCATTCAGCTGGGCTACCGTTTCAGCGAAGACAGCAATGCCACCCTGATCGACGTCGATCGAATCCGGGGCAGGACCCGAGTGATCGAAGAAACAAAGCAGCGGATCACTGACGGTGATCACCGTTCCGTCTGCCACGCGATTGTCGCGGCCGCCCATCTGATGGTGCGGGACATTGACGAAGCGCGCCCGTTCGCTGTCGCCGCCTGTGCCGCTGATGACGTCCATCCGCTGGCATGGTCCACGCGGGGACTGATTGCCCTGCACGACGGGCAGCCGGAACAGGCAGCCTCCTGCTTTTCCGAATGCCGCCGTCTCAACCCCCGATCTCTGTGGGCTGCCATGGGGCTGGGCATGTGCCACGAACAGCTGAACAATCCGGATCAGGCCGCTCTGCTTTTCCAGCAGGCCACGGAACTGTCAGAAACGGATTACCATGCTGCCGACGCCGCCATCGGTTTGTGCCGGCAGAAGATCCGGCTGGGTCAGCAGGAACAGGCGGCGAACCTGATCAAACAGGCCCGTGCGACCTGCGCCGCCTGCAGCCTGAACACCGTGGAAGCACTGGCAAAGGAACTGGATCGGGCGCCGCTGCTGGCCGTAATCGAACAGTCTCGCCCCATGTCCACCACCGACATCATCGGCAACGAAACCATCCTGAATACCTCAGACGTGCCGGTGCGCAACGGCGGATTTGAACTGCCACCAGGCCGCTATTGGCAGAATCCCGGAGCGCCGGCATGGCACGCGTCAGGTCCCGAAAAGTCGACTGCCACCATCGACTTCACCACCTTCCACAGCGGACTGGCGTCACTGCATATCCAGTCACCCTCCCAAACGGATCACGCTGCCTCTGGAACGCAGCAGACCATCACGGTGGAAGAAGACACCACGTGTCGCATCACCGTCTGGGCAAAATCAGCAGCAACCGAAACCGGTGCTTTGAAAATTGTGGTGACCCGCGAAGACGCACCGCCAGAGATTTCAACCATCGAATTCCCACCGGGGGAATACGACTGGCAGCAGCTGAGCGGTAAATTCAGCACGCCGACTTCACGTCGGAATCGAGGATTCGCCCCGATGACGGTTCACCTGATCTGCACCGGCGCCGCCAATCTGTGGATCGATGACATCGTGATTACAGAACTGACCGAATAATCTGCCGAGTCGCACCCGCCCACGAAACGCGACCACCGCTCGACACTTCCACACACGCAGTCTCCGAAAACCGGCTCAGATGACAGGGCACCCAGCGATCTGCGATTCGCCGCTGGAATTCGTTCACCCCTGGAATTCGACGGTGGCGGGGGAAAACGAAACAACGTGGCTGCCAGAGTTTCCCTGTCAGTGTGAGTGCCAGACCACCTTGTCTTCAATCGGAGTCCGACGACCGACTGGCCATTCGCCGGCCGGGTATCCGACGTAAAACAGACCCAGCACTCGATCTCGGACGCTTAGTCCAAGGTCGTTGCGGAGCTGTTCGCTGCAGATGGCGGCCCCGGACGACCAGTAGCCGCCGACGCCGAAGGCCGTTGCCGTCAGATGCAGATTCTGAACCGCGCAGGCAACGGCCTCGATTTCCTCAATCTCTGGTATTTTCTCTGACAACTGCCGCTTCATCGCAATCACGATCAGATGCGACGACTGCTCGGCAGAGGCCTGCATCTTTTCAGCTTTCCCCGGTTTTTGCCGTTCCGCGGGCGTTATCTGGCGATAAATATCAGCCAGCCGAGCTCCCAGCTGCTGCCGCGCCTCGTCGGCATAAACGAAGAACCGCCAGGGCTCAGTCATCCCGTGCGTGGGTGCCCAATTGGCGTTGTGCAGCATCTGCCAGATGATTTCATCGCTGACCCGGCGTCCTGAAAAGTCGGCCGGCTTGATCGACCGGCGGCTTTCCATCAGGTTTTTCAGTGAAATCTTGTTGATTGCGTCGGCAAATGGTTCCGAATTTGTGGTCATAACATCCCTCGTGTTCAGGTGTTCACGATCTGTGCCGCAATGGCAAGAGCCCTCGGAGGCGAGTCCAGCGGTTTTTAAAAAAAACTACAAAAGTCCAGGAAGTAAGAGCGGCCCATATTGCCTTCTCAGTCGACAATTCATAAATTAGCTGCCAAGCTGGCTCGTTGTGAGTTCCAGAATGAATTCCGAGCCGATCTCCGTCTGCGTTGCGCTGCTGGTTCATCGGCTCAAGTTCTGACCTGGTTCAGAACCTGATCGCCTTATTTGAAGACCGGCACAGGTCAACCTTTCAGATCCTGAATTCCTTCGGCCTTTCCGGACAGCTTTCTGACATAGTCGTTCTTCGGCTGGTTGTGTCAGAGGCCTCGTGTTTTACTGCTGCCGTTGTTGGAAGTGGTGCTTTTGTGTTTTTGTGAGCTGCACGGCTCGGGGTAAGTGATGAGTAAGAACATTTTTGTGGGAAGCCTTGCCTGGGCAACCACGTCTGAAGGCCTGGAACGGGCTTTCAGCCAGTTTGGAACGGTGACCTCTGCCAAGGTCATCACGGATCGTGAAACCGGACGATCCAAGGGATTCGGGTTCGTGGAGATGGACTCGGGTGGCGACGAAGCCATCGACGCACTGAATGGATCGGATCTGGACGGTCGACAGATCGTCGTCAACGAAGCTCGCCCTCGCGAACCGCGACGGAGCGGAGGTGGCGGTCGCTATTGATCACCCCCATGGCCGGCCGTCGGAAACCACTTCCGGCAGCAGCCTGACGCAAATCAGGCGGTGCAACTCCGGTTGCACCGCCTTTTTTTTGCGCGGCGGACAATCGGCAGATTCCACCGAACAGGCCCGTTCGCAGAATCAGACCGAGGACTTGTTGATTAGATGCAATTGGGTACCCCGCTGCATCGAGGGACTCGTTGTGGGGTGGTCTCCCGACCGCCCCACACATTAGCGTCATACGCTCCGGGAGACCTTCGGTCGATCTCGTGATCGGGTCGGGAGACCCGATCACAACATGGCTCCGAACACAACCGGTGTGGATTTCCATCAAATCAACAAGCCGTCAGACGAATTCCGGAACCTCCTGCATCACTGCTGAAAGCGTGACAGGAGAGTTTCATGAGCAACCGGTTCAGCACCAGCGACTGCGGAAGTCCCGGAACCGCACAAACAGCGCCCCGCGTCGCGGTGGCATTGGCAGCCGCGGTCCTTCTGTTACAGCACTGTCATTGCCGCGGTGCAGACGACTGGCCGTTTGTTCGAGGTCCGAACTTTGACGGTCACGCCGCCGCCACTGAGATCGTCGAAGCATGGCCGGACCGAGGACCACCGGTTCTGTGGTCGCGCAGGCTGGGCCAGGGTTATTCCGCCTTTGTGGCCTCCGAAGATCGAGTTTACACGCAGGCCCAGAATCTGACGGGACAATATCTCTACTGCCTGGCCGCGGATACCGGCGAGACCATCTGGGAATACCGCTACGACTGGCCGTATGAAGCCGCCGGTGTCTATCCCGGCCCACGGTCCACGCCCACATTGTCCGATGGCCGCGTCTATTTCACCTCGCCCGACGGTCTGCTCGGATGTGTGGATCAGCGCAGCGGCCGACTGCAGTGGTCGGTCGACCTGATGGAACGCTATGGCATCAGAGGATGTGATTTCGGATACGCCTGTTCTCCCACGGTCACTGACAACATGGTCATTCTGCCGGTGGGCGGCCCCCAGGCGGGTGTCGTCGCGCTGGCCGCCGATTCCGGCGTTGAACGCTGGCGTTCCACGGACGAACCCGCCAGCTACACGCCCTGCCTGCCCATTCAACAGGACGGCACAGACCTGGTGGTCTGCTATATGCAGAATGCACTGCTGATCCTGGACCGACACACGGGCGCCGTGACCGAGCGGATCGAACTTTCACAGGGATACGACGAACATTCGGCATGGCCGATTTACCGCGAGCCGCTGCTCTGGCTGACCGGCCCCTTTCGTGCAGGGTCATTCGTTCTGGATCTGTCGACGCCAGCAGAAGCCGGAACAGGTCCGAAGGTTGTATGGCGTTCGGATATCCTGTCCAACGATGTTTGTTCAAGCGTTCTGGTGGACAACCATATCTACGGTTTCGACATCTTCGACGTGCAGTCAAAAACTCACCGGCCGTCGCGGGGGATCTTCCGCTGCATCGAAATGTCGACCGGCGTTGAAACATGGTCCGTCGGTTCAGGACGCCCGCGGCGATCCGGCAATACTGAAGAATTCGCCTCAGACATCGGACAGGGCGGCATTGTCGCGGCCGACGGCAAGCTGATTATTCTGAATGAACTGGGAGAACTGATTCTGTTGAAAGCCGATCCGACACGGTGTGTCGAACTGGCCCGCTGCTCGGTGCTGAGCGGAGAACTGACATGGACACCGCCCTGCCTGCATCACGGACGCCTGTACGTCCGCAATCAGACTCAGGCCGTCTGCCTGCATATCGGTGCTGCCGCCACACTGCCCGACGGCCCGCTGCTGCGAACCAGGGATCTTCCTCGGCGACAGTACCACCATCTGGCCGCGATGCTGCTGGCGGTGGAGCCGGAATATGCGTTTGATATCCCGCATCGTCGGTGGCTTATTCAATGGTTTGCCGCCGGCACCGTGCTGCTGATCACGGGCCGACTGCTGGCTCAACGCCTGGTTCGCAACAATACCGATGCGGGTCGCCGGAAGACGACTGAGTTTCTGTGCGTGCTGCTGCCGGGAGCCGTCGGAACCACACTTCTTGGAAATCTGACGGCAGAATTCGTCTTCACCTGGCCACTATGCCTGTACGCAGCGCTGGAATTTGCAGCGCTGCCCGCGGGCGCAGGCGCTGCACATCCGGGTGTCTTCGGATTTCTGCGGCGACGCATTCCACTGCTGGTGCTGCTTTGCGTCTGCCTGGGCTACTTCCTGATCTGTCGACGGCTGAGCCTGGTATTTGAATGGGCGTTCCTGGCAGGCTTTCCCGGAGCACTGCCGGTTGTCTGGCTGGCCAACCGAGTCCCTCGACTGCAGGTCACCCGCCTGATCAGTCGACTGGCCGTTTCAGTTCTGGGGTTCGGCTGTTTCTTCGGAACAGCCGTGGCCTTTCTGAAGACGCGCTACTAAGAAACGTTCGATCAATAACTGGCAGGCTGGTTGCCCTCCGCTCCGCGAAAGAACGGATCGCGGATGGCGGTGGTGAAGGAAGGCGCCTCAGACAGAATCTCCAGAGCCTCCTGTGGAACACCCTTCTGCAGATAAGAAGGAAGCCAGCGCCGCGTGACTGCCCCAAAGACTGACCGCCAGCATCACCAGACCGCCGACCAGACCCGCAACAGTCACCATCACCGTCAAAATCCAGCCGGGCGGCGCCGCGGCCGAGATACCGACCCAGAAAGTAGTCTCCGGCAGACGACGATGAATCTGAGAACACGCCCGTCCCGTCATTGCTGAGCAGCTGAGGGTGCATCTGGTTGGGAGAATGATTATTACCCAGGACATGACCATTCGTAAAGAACAGATCCTCGTCGCCGTCCAGGTCGTAATCCAGTGGGGCCGTTCCGAAGCCCAGTGTTTCATAGCTGACGGCCGCGTTCCTGGAACGCCGACTGAAATGCTCGAACAGCAGATTGCCAGGGTTTCGGTACAGCGTGTTCTTATGCTGATAACAGTGAGTCAGGAACACGTCGACCTGGCCGTCGCCGTCGAAGTCCGCACAGGAAACTCCCATACTGGCTTCATTCATGCCATCTTCGCCGCGTCGACTTAGCCGAGCGATCCGGAAGACTAAGGCTGATCCGGCAGCTGCAGCAGGCGCATGTCACGCACCAGCACTCGTGGTTCAGCCGAGCCAAGATTACAGGCCAGACCGATTTTGCCCGGGGTCAGTGCCGGAATCTGAGCCTGCGTCACCGGCGTGCCATTGATCCGGACAATGACCGTCGTGCCATCAACGACCACCTCTGCATGACAGATCTGATCGGCCGATACGCGAACGGCCGCGGCAGGCTCAGCAATGGTCGTCCGGTTGCGGACATCAATAATTCGGCCGGTCCCGGTCGCATCCAGAGTGACGGCGAAGGCGTTGAAATCAGTCTGGCCGCCGCCCGTCGCTCCGAAGACCAGCTGCACAGACGTTGTTTTCGGCAGCACGCACAGCCGCACGACAAACCGATCACGCGGCGGTGAGCCTTCCAGAAATCCAGCCGCCGCCTGCAGGGTTGTCCCCGTCAGCCGGACAAATCGCTTGCCGATTTTCCACATCCCCCGACCGTTGACGTTGCCTGTCCCCGCCTGGCTGACGCCGAAGTAACCAAGCCCCGTGTCACTTCGGAAGATCGGTTCAAACTGCCAGCGATTCAACAGCCGCCTCAGTTCCTGAGTCTTGATTCGGTCAATGGCTTCCCCCGATGCCTTTGACAGTTCTGCGGCAAGTCTTGAGGCGGCCAGGGCGTCGGCCGGCAGCGAACCAGTCTCGCCGGAACTACCGCTCGCCCGCAGCAGCGTCACCACCATATCCAGCAGGCCGTCCGCAAGTTCAAACTGATCCTGCTCAACCGCCTGCCTGGCCAGTCGCAGACCATGCTCAACAGCAAGATCCTGCTGCTGTGAGTCCATCACACTGCGACGAAACACCTTCAGCGCGGCAGCGGCTTCAGACAATTCGTCCGTCCCGTATCGTTCGGCCCGCAGTGAGGCAACCTGGAACAACACGTCCAGCGCACGAGCACGCAGGGCCAGATCGTCCCAAATCAGCTGAAGCAGCGCCGCATCGGTCGCTCCGGCATCGCCCTGAATCGCAACCTCCAGCAGCTGCGCCGCCAGCCCTGCCTTCTGCGGACCGGATCGAGCCGCCGCCAGTCGAATTTTGTAAGTGTCACGAAGCTGCCGCAGCGCTGCCGCGATTTCTTCTTCCGGCGGCAGAGAATCCGTGGGAGTGGCGGACAGGGGACGAGCCACATCGACTTCCACCACCACCGTGCCGCTCAGGTCGCGGAACCCGCTCCTGCCCGGCCGCACCAGCCGAGCTCGCAGCGGCACCCGGACCACGCCTTCGGTTTCTGCCGGAATTTTCCATCGCAGCTGCCGACCATCGGCTGAAATGTCGGCCGTCGTCGGGGCTCCTTCCGCCAGCTCAATCACGCGTGTCGCCGGCAGCCGCGGTACCCGCAGCAGTTCCGGCAGCGGAAGATCGACCACAAGCTCTGTTCCGGCCGTGGCCGTCCGAGCAGGAATGTCCGGCAGTACATGGCTGATGCTGGTGGGCAGCACCAGCAACTGCAGTTCCTGCTGGTCCAGCACGGCGGCCTTGCCCGAGACAAACACACCAATACTCACACGATGTCGCCCCAGAGCCGTGGCGTCCGGCTTCCAGAAAACCTCACCGGTCGATTCATTCAGATCAAACCCCTCAGGCGCAGTGCCCACGGTTCGGTACACCATATCCGGCGGCAGCGAAGCGTCCGGCTCAGCCGCCACCGACGTTCGAAATTCTTCGTCCGCATTCAGTTCAAACGGCGACAGATCCGGCAGTCTGACCAGCGGCACCCCGCGTTCAACAATCACCTTCAGATTCGATTCTGACAGCAACACCGGCTGACCGTCGCTGACATGCAACAGCTGCAGCGGAATTGTGTACGTACCGACCGGCTGCTCAAACGGAATCTGCCACGACAGCCGTCCCGTGGACGGGTCAACCGCGATGGCATTCGGCGCTGAATCATCCACCTGAAACAAAAGCTTTCCCGCGACGTGGGCGGTTTCGATCTCCGGAGTAAACGTCCACAAAGCTCCGGTCACGACCGTCTGCGGCTCAGTCGCCGCAATGGTGCCCGAAGCAATGGTGTCCGAAGCAACAGGCGGCGGACTGTCGACAACCGACGACGAAGAAACATCATTCGACGGACGTCCCAGATACGTGGCCGTGGCCAACAGGACACCGATGGCCGCCACTCCGCCAAGAGCCAGCAGGATGGGACCGGACGGCCCCGACTGCCGTGCACGTGGTCGCAGGTGGCCGGGCTGCTCTACCCTGATGCCAAGGTCGAGCGTGGGAGCGGTTCCGACATGGCTGTCCGAATCCGTGTCCGTGTCCGTGGTCAGCATCAGGTCGACATCGCTGCAGTTTTCGACTTCAGACAGAAACTGCTGATAGGTGACATCCGATTCATCCGGTTCCTCATCGCCCTTGCTGGTCAGGTCGGCGTTCGGGAGACCCGAGGCCGCATGATCGGCAGACGCGGCAACCGCCGCCTGAAACGCCTTCTTCGTCAACGGTGCACTGAACGCGGCCAGAGCGGCTGCGGCGTCTCCCGGTGTCTGAAACCGAGCATCCGGATCCCGCCGTGTCATCCGCGACACCACCTCAGCCACCGCCTCAGGAATGTCATCACAAACGGTCAGAACAGACGGAGCATCTCGCTGCAGCCGCTGGCTGAGCACCTGCAGCGGATTCGTGCCCGAAAAAGGAATTCGACCGGTCAGCATGCGAAACAGCGAACAGCCCAGACTGTAGATATCACTGCGGATATCCACCTTCGCCGTATCCCAGCCCTGTTCCGGCGACATATAGTCCGGCGTTCCCATGACCTGACCCGCCCGAGTCACACTCTGGTCACCACCGCTTTCAGAAAGCACCAGCACCAGCCCCATATCCATCAGCTTCGTGATGCCTCGGCCGGAATCATCCCAGTGGATCATCATGTTGGCAGGCTTGATGTCGCGGTGCACCATCTGGTGTTCGTGCGCGTGCTGCAGACCTTCGGCGACCTGTCGCGTGATTTCACAGGCCAGACCCGTCGGAATGCGGCCCAGTCGATCCGCGATCCGATCCACCTGATCGCCGTTGACGTATTCCATCACCATAAAATCAACCGGCCCCACCCGGCCGGCATCCAGCGTCCGGACGATGAACTCACTGTTCAGCGTGGACGACGCCCGAATCTCACGTCGGAACCGAGCCACCAATCTGGCATTGCTGGTCAGCTTCTTTGCCATCACCTTGACGGCGACGAAGCTGCCGGAGGTTGTGTCCAGCCCGCGAAACACGTGGCCCATGCCACCCCGACCGATGGGATTCAGCAATCGATAATGGTTCAGAACAAGCCCTGACCTGCCCTTCAGCAACTGCGCGGCCTGCCAGTCGGTCAGTCGCTTCTGCCGCACCAGTATCTGCGCCAGCGCCGGCGCATCGATGCCGTTGTCGACCAGCTGCTGCTGCAGCGACTCGATCTGAGTGTCGGTCAACAGTCGGCTGGCGACTAGATTGTCCAGAAATTCTTGAATACCTGGTCCGGCCATCGTAAGCGGATTCTTGCCCGGCTTGAAAACAGAACATCTGACACAGCGTTTCCGGTCGCCCGCCGCCGTTCTTCAGAGAAGACGAATCAACAACCGTCTCCCCACCAGGGAATTGTAGGAACAAGGCTCCTGCGCCGGGAGTCCGGACATGGCACTTCGGCACCAACGCGAAACACCAGCGGTTGAAACGCAACCTTGAGATCCGACCATAAAAAAGACCGTCACCGAGTCCCGAGGGAAATCAATGACGGTCTGCCTGTTCGTTCCGCAACTTCCGGTATTGGCCGTATTTTCCTCCGTTTGCGGTGCCTCAGATGTAATTTCGGCCGAACGCGTGATCAGCTCGCTGTTCAGCGATTTGCCACCCGAAAAGAGCCCGACGTCAACAAGACACTTAACTGATCCGCCACCCGTCCGTCAGCTGACAACACAGACACAGTGGCCGGGGTGGTCCCCGTCATTGGCAGCGACGGCAGAATGGCTCTTACCTGTTCACCTGACCACCCTGTCACCTCGGCCTGCAACTGCAGATCCCCGATGCTGACCGCCACATGGCCTGGACGATCGCCGAAAGACCGACCATCGATCGTGACTTCCTGCCCGGTTTCCACTTCCGGCAGAGGTGACGTCGGCTCAGCCGGTTGAGGATAAACGGGCTCCGGCGTGACCGTGCATCGGCAGTGACAGACGCCATGGCAATGACAGGTTGGTGGTTCCACAGGTTGCACATGACAGACCGGCGGCTCGGGCAGACAGACACTGATCCGACAGGTCGGAGCCGGCGGGCAAACAGGCCGCACCACACAGACCGGCGTCACCGGCGGGCAGACCTTAATCCGACAGACCGGCGGCGGGCAGACGGGCGTGACCGGCGGACAAACCTTGATCCGACAAACCGGTGGTGGACAAACCGGTTTCACGACACAGACAGGCGGTTCTGTAGGACAGACCGGTTTTGGAGGACAGACAGTGATCCGACATCGGTGGACGGGCGGGTAAACCGGGTGCACAACCGGATGAGCATGCGGCTGCGGATGAGGATGCGGCTGACAGACGGGCTCCCGTGGCGTCACGGGCCACACGCACGGAGGCGGACAGTGCGGTGGCACATAATGGCCGGGCGACGGCGAAATCCGACACGATCCGGCAAACCCCTCAGCGGCACCGCAAACAACAACCGCCCCGACAATCATCAATATGAGCTTTTTCATGGTTCTGATCCCCTGTAAAATTGGTGTCACGACGTGGCAGATGACCACGCCGAAAGAGCTGCCGTGGAACATGAGTTCCCGGATCGCTCAGATCGTGTTCGCGACACAACAACCGGCTGATGCGAAGCCTGTCGTCTCGCTCACACACCCACTCATTTGCGCAGGAACCCGGGTGTTACGGGAAAATCGAAATTCTTTTTCCGCCCTCATGAACAATGGATCACCGGGCAGCCGTCGGTCTGGCCGGCTGCCGTCGGGAAAAAGCACTGAGTGAATACCGGAACGTGCCTCCAATCCGCGTGCTTACCGTCTGTTTGCCATACTTCCGGGCCGGAACCATGGCGAAGGCTTTTTCAATTCAGCCATGATCTGATAAGGTCTGCCGCGGCACTTTTCCTCCGTCCTGCGTTTCAGCATCCATGCGCGTCATCTTTCTTGGCACTGGCGGATATCATCCCAACGAGCGGCGACACACGGCGTGTGTTCTGCTGCCGGATCATGGCGTGGCGCTGGATGCCGGCACCGGTTTTTTCCGTGTGCAGCAGCATCTGAAAACCAACACGCTGGACGTGTTTCTGACCCACGCCCACCTGGACCATATCTGCGGCCTGACGTTCTTTCTGGTGCCGGTGCTGAAAGGCGATGTCAGCGAGGTGCGCATCCATGGGACCAAAGCCACGCTGAACGCCGTCCGCCAGCACCTGTTTGCTCAGGAACTGTTTCCGATCGAGCCGCCGTTTCAATGGCACGAACTGTCGCCCGAACAGGATACGGTTCTGCCCGACGGAGGCCGGCTGTCATGGACTTCGCTGCAGCACCCGGGAGGCTCGATCGGGTATCGCATCGACTGGCCGGATCGCTCGCTGGCCTACGTCACCGACACAACCGCTCCCGGAAACTACCTCGATTTCATCCGCGACGTCGACGTGCTGATCCATGAGTGTTATTTTCCGGACGACATGCAGGACTGGGCTCAGAAGACCGGACACAGCTCGGCCACCGCCGTCGCCGAACTGGCTCGGCAGTCCGGGGCGAAGCGACTGTATCTGGTACATGCCGATCCCCAGCATCCGGAAGATGACCCGATCGGCCTGAAAGCCATTCAAGCCATCTTTCCACAGGCGGAACTGGCCGAGGACCTTCAGCAGATCGAGGTTTAGCGGACGGTCGGAACCAGCGGTAACTCACGCTTTCCCGTTCACCCGCGGTGCCTGCCCCGTCCCGCCACCGACACACAGCGAAAGGATGGGCGAAGGCAACGGAACCCGGACAAACAAGTCAACGCCCCGACGACACGTCAGAAATGAAACGCCCCCATGATCGACCCTGACCTGATCGCTCAGCTCCGCAGCCCCCTCGATGGCCATCCACTGATCACGGATGAAAGCCAGAGCCGGCTGTGCAGCGTTGACGGCTCCGCAGACTGGCAGGTCATCGACGGCATTCCGCGTTTTGTGGCCGACGAACACCTGAAGAGTTTCGGGGATCAGTGGACCACCTACGATGTGGCTCATCAGGAAGAAGACCAGGCAACCTTTGCCGCCAAGACGGGGCTGCCGCCGGAACAGCTGGCTGGCCTCCGCGTCCTGGATGCCGGGTGCGGCGGCGGCCGTTACTCCCGAATCTGCGGCGATGCCGGTGCATCTGTCATCGGAGCCGATCACAGCCGGGCGGTCGACAAGGCCCGGCAGCTGTGTGCTCAACTGAAGAATGTCCACTTTGTGCAGGCCGACCTGAAACACCTGCCGCTGGAACCGGCGTCGTTCGACTTCGTCTTTTCCATCGGCGTCATGCACCACGACGCCGACACACGACGCGTCTTCGATGCCGTGGCCCGGTTTGTCAAACCCGGCGGACGCTACTCAGTCTGGCTGTACCGCCGCAACCAGTGGTGGCAGGAAATCATCAATACCGGCCTGAGAGCAGTCACGACGCGGTTGCCATCCTTTGTACTGAAACCGTTCTGCCACGTCGGAGCAGTTCTGGGTGGACTGCCGGTTATCAACCGCACACTGAACAAGCTGGTCAATTTCAGCGCTCACCCCAGCTACGAAAACCGAGTCTGCGACACGTTCGACTGGTGGGCTCCGCGCTACCAGCATCACCACACCGTCGAAGAACTTTCCATCTGGTTTCACGAAGCCGGGTTCACTGATCTGCGCGTGCTGCCACCTGAGAAGCAGGGTGAGTGGTACCGCCGGGCCTATGAGCACAACCTGCTGATCGGCAGCGGCGTCAACGTGACCGGCATTCGATCGGAAGAAGCCGGACGGTGAGCATCACCGCAAACGGTGATCTGCACAGACGCCACCAGCAGGTCCAGAAATCTGCGCAAATCTGCGTCATCTGCGGATTGCCTCCGCCCGGTCATCAGTCACCGGAATCCGCGACGGTGGCTTTGTCCTCAGCCGTCGGAATCGCAATAAACGTCTGTGCAACGCTGCCGTCTTCGGAATTCCAGACTCGAATCTCACCATCATAGCTGCCGGTCGCCAGCAGCTTTGTGGTCGGATTATAGCACAAGGTGTAGACCCAGTCTTTGTGGCCGGCGAAGGTCTGAATCACCTTACCGTCCGCCAGATTATGTCGACGAGCATTTCGGTCGGCGCTGGCCGTCAGCAGATGGTCTTCGGCCGTGACCGTGACCCGGAAAATGTCGCTGCCGAAGCCGCCGATCTTGCGTACTTCCTTTCCATCAGCAACCTTCCAGACACGTGCCTGACGATCACTGCCGGCGCTGACCACATTCTTGCCATCCGACAAAAAGGCGGCCGAATAGACAGCATCTCCGTGCCCGTTGAAGGTCGTGACGGAACCGCCAGTCGCCGCATCAAAAACCTTGGACGTCTTGTCCCGGCTGGCCGTCACCAGATGAGTTCCGTCGGCTGACCAGTTGACATCCATCACCCAGTCCGCATGGTCCTCAATCTGCAGCATCGTGCGGCCGGTTTCCCGCTCAATGACGTAGACGATTCGATCAGCTCCCGCAGCCGCGATGGTCTTCCCGTCCGGACTGTAGCTGACAGCGAAGACGGCATCCTTCGTGCGGACCAGCGTCTGCTGGTGAGCTCCGTCAGCGGTGGCAAACAGCTTGACTTCCCCCAGCTGCCCCGGAGTTCCGGCGGCCACGGCAAGCTGAGTTCCGTCGGCACTGAATTCCAGATCGTAGACGCGTTCGGCCACGTTGGTAATGCGACGCAGCAGCGTGCTGTCAGCCGTGTTCCACAGCAGAATTTCATGATAACCAGACGACGCCAGAATGCTGCCATCGGGATTGAAGGCCGTGGCGGTCACGGGAATCGGCACTCGGTACGTCTTCGGGGGCAGTGGCTGAGAAACCTCGGGCATTACCTGAAACAGATCTGCCGTTGCCACAACGCCAGCGTCCAGCGGAGCACCAACATTGATCCACTTCCTGATCAGTTCGATCTGCTCCGCGGTCAGCGGATCCGCATCTTTCGGCATTGACCCATCTTCCACCATGCTCAGCAGCATACTGCTTTCGGCATCATGAGCCTCGAAGCTGACGCCCGATTCACCGCCCTTCGCCATGGCCGCAAACGAATCCATATTCAGGCGTCCGCTGGCCGTTCGAGTATTGTGGCAGGCGACGCACCGACTGGCGAAAATCGGAGCGATGTGTTCAGAGAAGGAAACAAAGCGTCCCAGCGGCTCCAGAGCCGCTTCTGCCAGCTTCTGACGACTCACGTAGTCGGCTTCCAGACTTTCTACCTCAGCGGCCGCCACAGCAATCTGTTCCGTCAGCTCTGCCTGTTTCGCCGCCAGCCGTTCCTGCTCAGCCTTCGCATCGGCGATCTGCTGCTGGTGATAGCGATCCGCTCCCTCAAGATCGGCCACCTGCAGCTGCAGTCTGAAGTGAGCCCGGCTTTGTTCCGCGTACGTATCCTGCCGGCTTCTGAGCTGGTTCTGAGCCTCGGTCAGCTGAGCCTCAGCGGCTTCTGCCTGCTGTGTGGCCTCTGCCACCTTTTTCCCGGCAGCAGCCATCAGTTCGGTCGTTCGCTGCTTCAGAGTCTGCACGGCCTGCAGTGACGTTGTGAGTTCGGCGCCGGCTTCTTCCGGACTGGTCCCCGTCGACTTCGCCGCCGACTGCAGCGCGGCCAGACCGTCCTGTAGTGATTTCAGGTTTGCATCCAACTGAGCCCCGGCCGCCTGAGCCTTCAGCAGACGTGTGCGTTCGGGTTCAATTGCAGCCTGCTTTGAACGAACGGCCTCACGAGCCTCATTCACAGCCAGCTTTGCGACATCCACTTCTTTGCCGGCGTCATCCAGTGCCGCGCGTGCTTTGGTCAGTTCCTCTTTCGTGGTGGGCAGCTGTTCCTGAGCGGCCTTAAGATCAGCGGCCGCTTTGTTTGCCAGCTGCTGCTGGTCAAACAGAGCCTTCTTCGCCGCTGCCAATTCCGCTGTCAGGGCCGCGTGCTTCTGCTCTGCAGCGTCGACCTGAAGCTGCACCTCCGCCGCCGCCGCCAGCAGTTTGTCGGCGGCCTCATGCTGCTGCAGCTGTGCAGAAAGCGCGGCCACGTTTTCAGCGTTTTTGGCTTCGGCCGCCATGGCGTCCTTCAGCGCCGCCTGTTCTGCGGCGACACGCTGCTGCGATTCGTTCAGCCGTTTTTCCAGTTCGGCCACGCGGCGGGCGGCCACATCCACAGCCGCCTTCTTCAGAGAGATCTGCTTGCGGGCCGCCATCTGCTGCTTTTGAGCCTCCTGAATCCGAGCACGGAGCTCGGCAGTCGGACTGCCCGCAGGATCATCGGCCGTCACCGATGTTGCCAGAACGACGGTGGAAAGACAGCAAACAGACACAAAACGGCTGATGCGGGAAGTCATAAGCGATGTCTCCGCGGAAGAAGAGAGATGGTCGACGGAAACCACCTGGTGCAATCAGGCGGTTTCGGAGCGACGGTGAGGGTAATCAGGAGTGGGTCAATCGGTCGGGCTGGATGGAAATGTCGCCGAAATGCAACATCCTGCCTAAACATAAGGATTCAGACCGAGACACGCGCTGTCAAGCTCACCGGAATCTGCAGAGTCTGCCGGATTCATTTCCGCCGCCTTTTGCAACCGGAGCGACCGCTGATTTCCCGAAAACCCGCGCATGCAGAAAGCCCGACACGATGAAGATCGAACCGGGCTTCACGACATGCTGCACGAATGGAAACCGGACGGCGGCCTACTTGCGGTGGCGAATCTTGGCTCGCATCCGACGTTTCTTGCGGCCAATCTTGCGACGTCCTTTACCTGTCTTCTTCGTTCCCATTCCGATTACAGCTCCGAGATCAAAAACATTGGAAAAACGGCGAATCGAGAAGAATAACAGCCAAAGCAGAATCCGGCAAACTCGGTTCGCCGAAGTGTTGAAAGTATCCCGGAATTTCTCGCCACTACGAAAACGAGTCGGAGACCGAAGAAGGCGAAGAGACCGAAGAAGGCGAAGAAGGGGACAGGCATTTTCAGTCGATCAGTGCCTGTCACCTTTCCGGCGTCCCGTCACCTTTCCGGCGTCCCGGTGACTGTCCCCTTCCCGGCACCGTTTCTGCCGGCTTCGAGTGCCACCTGCTATCACGTCTTGCTGCGGCTGGAAGCCCCAGCTACGGAAATGGAGCCCGGTGCAATCGATAAGTGACTGTCCCCTTTCCGGCACCCGCCGCCGTCCCCTTTCCGGCACCCGCCGCCAAAAGGGGACCCGCATTTTCCCAGAGTTGCGTACGGTCGACGCAGACGAAGACGGGCCCGCTGCCGCCGCACCCCGCTGGGTATCTCTGCACGTTTGTTCAGATACACAGAGTCGATAGGTGACCAGAGTCGATAGGTGACTGTCCCCTTAGCAGAGTCGATAGGTGACTGTCCCCTTAGGGCCCGGCACACCGTTGGGTATCTCTGCACGTTTGTACAGATACACAGAGTCGATAGGTGACTGTCCCCTTCCCGGCATACGCCCTGCGGACGGCTGCGTCAGGCAGCTCGTCGGGCACGGCCTGAATCAGGCGACGCCATCTTTGTCCGATCAACCTGACGGGCGCGTTGCTGCCAGTATTTTTTTACTGCCGCGGTCAGACTGATCCGGTGGAATCCCCAGGACATCATCCCGGCCCACAACAGCCCCGGAGTCACACGCGGTCTGGCGCAGATAAAGCGATCGTCAAACCGGTGAGGCCGAAAGCGGGTCTTGAAGTGGTACAGGCCCGACGAATCGTAAAGCGCCCCCAGATTATTGTGAGCCCACGTCACCATGCGACGCAGCAACCAGCTGTCTCCGGGCAGCGGGGTCTCGCAGCGAATCAGGGGCAGCATCGACAATGTAACCAGCGGAGCTTCTTCCTGCTGAAACAGCATCATGCTTTGATGCATCAGAAACGGAATCACGCCCCGGACGGCATCGCGCCGTTTGCGGTAGGTTTCGATCGCCCACATCCTGGACCCCAGGCAGGGATTGCACACCAGAAAGCCTTCGATTCGCTGCAGCTGGCGATTGCGGGCCACAAACAGCCGCTGACCAAAGAACAGATCGCGGGAAAAGCGACTGACGATGTTTCGGATGCCGGCTGAGTGCGCTCGGTTTTCCAGAAAGTGTTCTGAAATGACGTCCATTTCGTCCATCAGTTCCTGCCACCGGGCGGCCGACAGATCGGCTCGTCGTACTTCTTCAAACTCAAGCTGATGGCGAAGGCAGAAGTTGGTCTGCCGGCGGACCCATTCGTAATCTCTGCCCTTCCAGCTGCATTTGTCCAGCTCGACAATTGGCTCCTCGCCAAACTTCGTGGCGTTGAACCCGAATTCCCGCAGCAGCGCAACATCTTCGGTTCCGGCGTTGAAGAAGCTGGCGGTCACCCTTCTTCGGTCACAGGCATCCACGAATTCTGTGATCAGCTGCCGGCGTCTGTTCGGCGGTGCCAGAATCCCCCCGTACACAAACGTGTAACGCCCTCGAGGAATCGTGCACAGCACACCTTCACCGTCAGACGACCAGAAGTACTGTTTACCCTCGGTATCCGTGGCGATGTACGAATCGTAGGAACCACCGTAAAGTCGAGCCAGCTGCTCCAGCTTCTCAAAACTGCGGGCGGCGGGCGCCGGACTCAGAGAAAAGGAATAACTGCACGGGCTTTGCTCAATTGTTGAGCCGGATAGGGCAGACATAGGATTGCTTCATGATGGCCTGGTGGCAGCGGCAGTCTGCCGCGGCAGTTTGCTGCGGCACTGAACGACACCTAGCCTTCATCGTCCCTGTCATATCCAAAAGAATCGAAATACTGGCTCAATTCCCGGCAAATTTCGTCTTGCCAGTGTTTTGGTAACTGATGCCGGTTCGTCACGTAATTTTTTCTGGGACCCAGATATTTTTCGAATCCGGCTAAAGCCGGTTCAATCGGCCCCAGGTCCAGATGCTGATACACCCGCCGCATCGTGGTCATCGGGTCCTGCGTCAGTTCGTCGTAGCGAACGTCAATGATCTGGTGTTCGGGCACTTCCGGACGATAGGCGTTATAACTTTCGTACATCCGCCGGGCCCATTTCAGAACACAGGCCTCCAGCCCATCCGGATCCCTTGGCTTCTGCAGCGACTGAGAAAAGTCAAACGCCCGATGCATCCGCAGCGTCGAGGGAAAGAAGATGAACGGATGCCGCGTCACATGAATGAATTTCGCGTCCGGAAACATCTGATGCAGCAGCCTGAGCCGGCCGGTGTTCAAAGGTGATTTGAACACCAGACGCTTCCCTGTCCGCAGCGTGACGCACTTCAGAAAATAATGAAAGCCCTGCTGCCAGGTATCAATCTCAGCGGCACTCAGCCCCGCCATGTCCAGGTAATCTTCATACGGCGGATCTTCTGATGAAAACGCCACCCGCAGATAGGGCGATGGCAGTCCCATGGTGACCCGCGCCCACTCATCTTCCTGCGGACTGTCCCATTGCAGCGTGACATTGTCCATGGGCCGCTTCCGCGGCAGCAGAAACTTCAGATACTTCTGAGCCACACGTTCCGTCAGCAGAAAATGATTGGTCGCATACGTCTGATAGTTTGACGGCGTGGCCAGCCGAGGATCATGCCACAACAGTTCCTGCAGAAATGTGGTGCCGGTCCGCCAGTGTCCGAGAATAAAAACCGGCGGAGCAACCGGCTCAGTGGCTGAAATCCGCCGCCCGAAAACCAGTCGCTGAAGGCCGTACAAAGCCGTGTTGCCCGGCGCCACCAGCGTGGTCAGCAGCGCCCAGGGAAACCGCGACGGATGAACGCGGAACCCGTTGCGGGACAGCAGCTGAAACCAGTGTCCGAATCGCATGCCCGCCCAGAATCGCGGACTCCAGAACGGATACGAATTGAAGGTGCCACGGTCCGTGGGGACGGCCATGTCGGAAACATCAGGGTTGCCGTGCATCGGCGTACTGGCATCTGCTCAGAAGTTTTTTTACCCACTCTGCCGCGCAACAACACGCAACTTCGGACACTGCCGATCATCAGCCAATGACGACCAGCGACAGAAACAGGAAGGCGATCTTTCGGAAGAAATCGTTACCGTTGCCGCCGGCTCAGAATATCCAAATCGCCGACCGCCTGCTACCGACGAATCTGACGGCCAGACACCTTCGAAAACAAACACGGGCTCCAGCTTTACAGCAGCGGCACGGCCGGGCGGTCCGGTGCTTCATTTATCACACCCGACGGCACCGCGGCCCATCAAAGCTGTCGGGTGTGACCAGCCGGGAATGCGATCCCGGACAACTGCGAAGCCTGGACACGATTGAAACACCACCCTGGTTCCCCGCACGGGAAAACCCTGTCGGCAGCGACGCCCCGGATTGCCCCTGCGTGTTCGCGCCCTCAGGGTCTTTACGACCGCGTCAGCCCATGGGACTGGTAACCCCGACTGTACCAACCGGCGGTCAGCCGGTGTCGACTGCTGTCATCCGTATAACCTGCTGTGAAGACCGCGATGCCGTGGTTACCCACTGCGAATCTGCCGGCCAGAGCAACAATTGTTGCATTTCCACAACGTATACTTGTACGTCACCCTGGTGACATTCGCGGCCGCAACACTGATGAACGCCGGACACTCAACGTTCACTACATTCATTCAGGACTCAGCCACTTGCGCGAAGCTCATCGAGCAAACCGCGGCGTTTTCAGGCATCTGCCAGGTGATACCGGGACAACAACAATGGACGTACTTGTCGTTGATGACGAATCGATCTCCAGACGGGCGATCGCACACACGCTGAGCGAGGAAGGCTATCGCGTCACCACCGCCGAAGACGGACGCGAAGCACTCTCTCTGCTGCGGGAACATTCACACCAGCTTGTGGTGTCAGACTGGCGGATGCCCATCATGGATGGAATCGAACTGTGCCGAGCCATCCGGGCCGCAGACATGCGCCGGTACATCTACTTTATTATGGTCACGGCCCGCAATCGACCGATCGATTCCATCTCAGGCTTCGCCGTCGGCGCTGATGACTTCATGGCCAAACCGTTCAATCACAGTGAACTGATCATGAGAGTCAACGCGGGCCGACGGATCGTGGAACTCGAAACCAGCCAGACCACGATTTTCACGCTGGCGAAACTGGCTGAATCCCGGGACCCGGAAACCGGTGCCCACCTGGAACGCGTACGCGCCTACTGTCGTGCCCTGGCAACACAGCTGCGGACCTTTCCGGAGTTCACCGACCAGATTACTGATGAGTTCATCCGGCTGATCTTCCGCACCTGCCCGCTGCACGACATCGGCAAGGTCGGAATTCCGGACGCTATTCTGCTGAAGCCGGGAAAGCTGACGCCGGATGAGTTCGACGTAATGAAGACGCACACACTGCTGGGAGCGGAGACACTGAATGCGGCGCTGCAGGAATTTCCCAATGCAAAATTTCTGCGCATGGCCCGCGACATCGCGCTGACACATCACGAAAAATACGACGGCAGCGGATACCCGCAGGGACTGTCCGGAACCGAGATTCCTTTGTGCGGACGGATTGTGGCACTGGCCGATGTCTACGATGTCATGACGTCGCGACGCGTCTATAAACAGGCGATTGGTCACGCTGAGGCGGTGGCGATCATCATGAAAGAACGAGGCCGCCATTTTGACCCGGCCGTGGTGGACGCTTTTCTGGAAGTCGAAACGGCGTTCCGCGCCATTTACTCAAAACTTGCCGACCCTCCCCGCGACTGAGCAAAAAGGGATCAGTCCGATTTCCAGTGCAGCGAGCGGCGGCCGGCTACCACTTCTTCATCAGCTGTTTCAGACTCTCTTCCACCCTTGAGATGGCTGCTCTGGCCGCGTCAAACCCTCCCATGGCTTCGACGAATTCCAGCACCCGACCGCGCTGGCCGTCCGTCTCTCCGGTCCCCGCCGCCGGAGGGCCGGAAGCAGGAACGGCAGAATCATCGTGCGGCATGCTGCCGCGAAGTTCAAGGACGGCCCGATCGATTCGAGGCGGCATGCGGCCGACATCATCCGGCCGGCCGGGCACCTCGGGTGACGCCGTCTGCGAGACACCACCCGCCGACCCGGAAACCCGATCGGCCCGCTCTTTCTTTATCCGGCCGTAGACCTGCTCGACCTGTCCGGTACCGACCTGGAGCCCGAACTTTCGCTTCACCACGTCGACGACGTCACAAAAATCACCCACCACGCCGTCCTTGATCACCTGACGAATGGCTTCTTCGCCTGTCACTGAATCGCTCATGGTATTCCGCTCCGGCTGGCAGGACAGCTCTGACAACGACGAGCCCGGTGCTCTGTCACAGCCAGAAGAGCCCGGTCATTCCGCAGGCGACTTCAAATGCCGCCAATGTCGTCGCCAAGTACTACTCCGCAAACCGCGTACCGATCCGCCGGAGTCAGCCGCTGTACCGATGTGCGAAACCATGTACTTCATGGTTCCCGGCACCCGCGTCGGCACACACCGCCGCTTTTTACGACCTGAAAGACGGCCTCGCCGACACAGTGTGTCACCGGACAAAGCCGTCAAAACGCGCGACCGGGCACGCTGCGCGCGGCATCGCGCGCTGTCCCGGATGGCACACTATTCGCTCCGCTGTCATGTCCCGGCTTCCTGACACCCGCCAAACAGCCCAAATCCAACCAGCCACCCTGCCCATCTTCATTTCGCCGAACTCACCAGCCAGTTTCACCTGCCAGTTTCACCTGCCAGTTTCACCAGCCAGTTGTGTCCTTCCGGTAAGCGTGCAATCGCTGTTTTTTCGTTCTCCGGCCCCGGGAGTTGGGTTGCGAGTGCGTGCGGGCCCCGGGTCTGCGAGAGCGGCCGGGAATTTTTCGTGTCCTGTTCAGAACGTTTC
>JAVKCM010000233.1:0-5115 GCA_040222735.1 Fuerstiella sp.
TTCCGGATCGGAATTGCCCGTCGGGCTTTTCTGCGACGCTCAACCGGCGCCCTGGGTTCGATTGCACTGGCCTCGATGCTGTCACCGACCGCCGCGGCCGACGACGACCCGCCGTCCGGTCTGCCGCACCACGATGCCCGAGCGAAACGGGTCATCTACATGTTTCAGTCCGGAGCTCCTTCGCAGCAGGATCTGTTCGATTACAAACCTTTGCTGCAGAATTACTTCGACAAGGATCTGCCTTCCGAAGTGCGACAGGGGCAGCGGCTGACGACCATGAGCAGTGGCCAGGCCAGATTTCCGATCGCGCCGACGAAGTACCAGTTTCAGCAGCATGGCAGCAGCGGAACCTGGCTCAGTGAACTGCTGCCGCACACCGCATCAATCGCTGACGATCTGTGCTTTGTGAAGTCCATGCATACCGAGGCGATCAACCATGATCCGGCGATGACCTTTTTTCAGACCGGAGCGCAGATTGCCGGTCGTCCCAGTATGGGGGCGTGGGTGTCGTACGGACTTGGCAGCCTGAACGACAACCTGCCCACGTATGTGGCGTTGAGTTCCCGCGGCAGCGGGCGGCCGAGCTGCCAGCCGCTGTATGACCGATTGTGGGGCAGTGGATTTCTGCCCACCGTGTATTCAGGCGTCAAATTTCGAGGGCAGGGCGATCCGGTGCTGTATCTGTCCAACCCCGGCGGCATTGACAGACAGCTGCGGCGCAGAATGCTGGATGACATCAACCGGATCAACGAACAGAACAAGGCGGTGTATCGCGATCCCGAAATTGACACACGGATCGCACAGTACGAACTGGCCTACCGCATGCAGTCTTCCGTACCCGAGCTGATCGATTTCAGCGACGAACCGAAGCACATTCTGGACATGTACGGACCGGAGGTGCATACTCGCGGCAGCTATGCGTACAACGCGTTGCTGGCTCGACGAATGCTGGAACGCGGCGTTCGGTTTGTCCAGACCTTTCACATGGGCTGGGATCAGCATGCCAACATGTCCGGCCAGCTGCCGGGCCAGTGTCGCGATGCGGACCAGCCGTCCGCGGCTCTGGTCCGGGATCTGCAGCAGCGCGGGATGCTGGACGACACGCTGGTGGTCTGGGGCGGCGAATTCGGTCGGACCACCTACTGTCAGGGGCGCCTGACGCGGGATAATTACGGACGGGATCATCATCCTCGCTGTTTCACCATCTGGCTGGCCGGTGGCGGCACCCGAGCCGGACTCAGCTACGGCGAAACAGACGACTTCAGTTACAACGTGATCAGTAACCCGGTGCATGTTCACGATCTGCATGCAACCATTCTGCACCTGCTGGGGATCGACCACAAACGTCTGACCTATCGCTACCAGGGACGCAACTTCCGCCTGACCGATGTGCATGGCGAGGTCGTGAACGGAATCCTTGTCTAGCAGCGTGTCCAGATACTTCCGTACAACGGACTTCCAGGTCCGTCATCGACGAATTCCGTACGCCGGACTCCCAAGTCCGGCAACGACGCACTCCGTATGTCGGACTTCCAGGTCCGACATCGACGAAACCGTCCCTGTCTTTCACGCGCCCGGCAGCCCGGCGTACGAAACTCTCTGTCTCCGGACAGGCTCCTGACCGGGTCTATTAGTCCCGTGCGCCAACGAAGGCGGCCAGGGTTTCCAGATTTCTGGCGAATGTCCGCATGTCAATGATCGGCAGCGGATCGTTCTGGTGTTTCATGTGTCCGGATTCCACCCAGGCTGCTCGTTCATCCAGTGCCATCAGCACGGCGGCCCCCCGTTCGGCTACTTTCTTTGTCAGACGAACCGGTCGATCGACGCGGTGTGAGGGACGTTCCGGGGCGGAATCCAGCAGGCTGAGTTCGTGGTATTCCGCTTCGATCCGGTCCAGTCCCGAGCCAACTTTAAAGGCGTAGTGAGTCGGCATGTCGGCGTCGCTGTAGGTGAGCTGATAGTCTCTGCTGAAATACAGCGGGCGGTTCGTGCGAAGTTCGTAGAATCGGGCCAGGCGACCATCTGGCAGCAGTGAGCGGCGATAGTAGGCCAGCGCCTGCGGCAGTGTTTGAATAAATCGCTTTTCTCCGGTGAATCGATACAGCGTCAGCAGAGTTCGCATGACGCCCTGAGCTTCTCCTCCGGTGATCGCGGGCGGTTCAAATTTCCTGGCCCACGCCGGATGCATCTCGGCATTGTACTGTTGAGCCCAGCCCGGCTGCGGTTCGGGCAGTTGCGCCAGCAGCATGAATTCACCTGTCCGCCGGGCGCCCTGTATCCAGTCGTCGCGGTGATAGATGCGTCCTGCTTCCAGCAGCATGTCCACGATATGAGACATGTTGCCGTCGTTGAAGGTGTAGTGACCGATATACTTCTGTTTCGGATGTGTGCGCGACCAGGTCTCGGGATACGACGCTCTGATCGGCGGCGATGCCTCGGGAGCGGCGGGAGTGTCGTACTGTTGCGGCCATGCTCCGTTGGAGTACTGTGCTGCCAGAATGTGCTGCAGCGAAAACTGAACCGCTTCGTGAATGGTGGCGTCCTGAAAATCAAGAGCCTCGTCAACATGCATCAGCAGCATCAGGGCGGACTGAGTTTTGTTGTCGTCAAAGGTCGTGCGGTTGTCGCGACCGGCTTCGTCACCATCGACACGGTAAGCGTACCGCCGACGTCCCTCGGCACCCAGGTCAAAGTGCGAGCTCCATCCGCCTGACTTCAGCTGGGCACGCACCAGTGCGTGGGCCACTTCGACGGCCGCCTCCAGACATTCCGTTTTACCAGACAGTCGCCACGCCTTCAGAAAAGCTTCCCCGACAGACGGAGCGCCGGGCGGCTGGGTCCATCCACTGGTCTTCGTCGCTGTTCCCTCGCCTTCCTGATGACTCAGGTCCGCGGAATACTTCCAGAGATAAGCTCCCTGATATCCGACCTCGCTGCGATAAAAGTTGACGACGGCGGACAGTGAGGCGGCGGCCTCCTGCTGGCTCGGCGTCTGAGCGACAATCGGCAGTGTTGCTGCGACGGCCGTCAGAAGCAGCGTCAGCAGAACTGCAACCATTCGTTTCATCGGGTGACTTTCATCCTGGGAGCAACCTGACAGCACCAACGACAAAAGGCAATGGCACTTCGCGTGATAAAGCCTATCAACGATCCTCAGCCGTGCCAAATGCCCCTGCGACGATTCGTCGCGGAACCCCCGCGGGCGTCTTTTGCCGGTTGTGAGCGGGGGGTGACGGTTGTGAGCGGGGGGTGACGGTTGTGCTCTCCGTTGTGTCCGGGGCAACCCCCGTTGTGGCCGGGTCTCCCGACCCGACCACCCCGCCGACCGAAGGTCTCCCCTTCCCGCGTCGCGCAGGATCCAGCCGACTGCTCCTCACATCAATCCGTGGAACCATCCGAAGTCCGCTGCCCAACGGTAGCTAAAGGAACAGCCTCAGGTGTCAGCGATAGATTGAGCGACGCGGTGTTGTTTTGCGGTGACACAAGTATTTCCCGCTGGATCGCGGTGATCGCGGGCGGGGGAGACCTGCGGTCGGCGGGGTGGGACGGTCCGGAGACCGTCCCACAACAGAGGGAGACCGTCCCACAACAAAGTCCCCGGTTGTAGTCGGGTTTGACCCCAGTTGTGGCCGGGTCTCCCCCAGTTGTTGGCGGGTCTCCCACGGTTGTGGCCGAATCTCCCGACCCGACCACCCGCCCGACCGAAGGTCTCCCCTTCCCGCGTCGCGCAGGATCCAGCGGACTGTTCCTCACATCAGTCCACAGACACCATCGCTGAATCGCTACGGTTCTTTCCGAGAATCAAGACTGCAGCCCACGCTGACGTCTGCGATAACCCATCAGGCCCATGGCTCCGATCCCGAAAATTCCCAGAGTCGCAGGTTCGGGTACGGCAGCGATGTTACCCGTGAGTATCAGTTGAGCAGGAGCACCAATATGTGATTGCTGGATGCTGTAGAATGAGGCAGCAAGGCTGCTTCCCGAATTCGCTGTAAACAGAAGTCCTCGATTATTGCTCGGAGTGGAAAGCCAGTCCTGAGCAGTTGAAGTAATCAGGAAATCAGTGAAACCGTCCGCGGGCCCCGAAGACTCCGAGTCGAGAATGGTCGTGGCCTGAAGAATCGGGTTGAGACCACCATTCATGGAATTCCATGTGACAGTTGACTCATCCCAGTCGGCCCCGGTGAATCTTCTCGCATCAACACCGATTGAGTTAGAGGTTGTCCACTGGACTCTAACCCTGGCTTCCGTAATGGTGCCGACAATGCCTGACAGATCAAATTTGAGCGCCGTGTACACGGGTTGAGTTTGTCGGATTGCAAGACTGTTGTTCAGATTCGTGTCAGGCAGAAGCTTGTGGATCTGGGCGTCATGAGTTGCCGTGAGCGTGATGACGCCGGCCTGGGTTTCGCGCTCGGCGAGAAGCATGAATGCACCACATAGGCATGCCGTCGCAGCATACGAAGCTATGCGACCAGTCCCCGTGAAGGTGAAATTCCTTGTTTTGCTCCGAAACGGACTTTTGCGACGGTACATGGAGCCTCCAGTTTGGTTGCGTTGCAGGTGGTATAAGATTGTATGTGCGACAATCGAAGGTTCACTGGCGGCCCTCAGGTGTGCCTGCGCATCCAGACCGAAAGCCTGGCACAACACAGAGGTTGACATGGCACAATTCCAGAGGAACATCGTCGTAAGTCTTCATCAGGCCGGCGTGTTGAGCATACGACAACCTGTTCACGTAAGCTCGCTGAAGCCAGCGGTGAGCCCGGGGGCTTCAGTCGTTTTTTTCGGTTCTTCCATCCGCAACAGCGGGCACGGTTTCGGGTGACAATCCACAGGGCGTCAAAGGGCCGGGCGGAATACGATCCCGAACCGCCCACGCAAACCTGGATTTTCCGAATCTTTAGTGCCGCGACCAACGACCGTATGTTCAGCTGCGTTTGCGATCGGTGAGCCGCGACGCGTCAGCGGCCGGGCCCTGGGTGGGAACCGTTCCGTGGATGGAAACGTTGCACAGGGAACCTACCCGGTGAAGGGCCCGGTGCCTTACGGCACTCGGCTCACAGCCGTATGTTCAGCTGCGATTGCGATCGGTGAGCCGCGACGCGTCAGCGG
>JAVKCM010000234.1:0-26598 GCA_040222735.1 Fuerstiella sp.
ACTCTACAGTCTGCGGGAGGCCCACCTTCGTTTCGCTCAATCTGTCAACTACTAACCGGAGAGCCGTGTGCGGGAGAACCGCACGCACGGTTCGGAGGGAGGGGAGTCCGGCTCAACCGGACTTCCCTACCCCTATCAGTAAGAGCACGAACCGTTGGTGCTCTTTCGCGAGGGAGAAACGATCGAGTCACTCCGAATGCTTGCCAGTAATTGTCGTCACATCCCCCGCGAAAGGGCGCTCTTTCGCGGGGCGAAAGCCGACAATAATTGACCGGACACTCCTTACTTCTGCCGTGGCTGACGCGACGTCAGCCAGCGGTCGGCCACGGCCAGCACGGTGCCGACCACGACGCCGCCGCCGAACCCCTGCGTCGCCCCAAGTCCGAGGCCGACGGGGACCGGGCTGAAGTTCGGAAAACTGCCGGAACTGAAAATCTGCTCATAGTACGAAGGAATCAGCACCGCCAGGCTCACTCCCGCAGCCGCTCCCACCAACGCCCCCACACCTCCCACGGCCAGAATGAATGCCACGACACGAACAGACATCAGGCCGCCACCAGTCGGTTCGGATCCGGAATCTGAGACTCGGTAAGGGTTGTCGGTCATGTTGATCTCGCTGTCTGCCGAACCATGCTGCTGGATTGCCAGAAGACCTTCGCTGCAGCAAACTACGCCACCGGGCATGCCGAGGAATTTTTTAGGGCCGCCTGCGGGGGCTGCAATTATCTTAACGATACAGAATGACGGGCGGCACTTTGTTTTTGAATCCGTCAGGCGTGCACGTCGGCGGGAATCGACAGATCAGGGAACTCAACGATGAAGCGACCTCGAAGCGGCGGCGGCTGGAAAGCCGTCGCTTACAGTCTGAAACTGGCCAGTCGTGTCGGCTGGTGGAAGATGTGGAAGGCCATGCGGTCAAAAAATGCCTGCAAGACGTGCGCTGTGGGAATGGGCGGGCAACTCGGGGGCATGGTGAATGAAGGCGGATATTTTCCGGAAGTCTGCAAGAAGTCCTTTCAGGCCATGGCGTCGGATCTGCAGGGAGCCATCCCGAAATCCTTCTGGCAGTCCTGCGATCTGCCTCGGCTGAAAGCCATGTCATCGCGTCAGCTGGAACACTGCGGACGACTGGTCGAGCCGGTGCTGCTGAGTCCGGGCGGGACACATTTTCGCCCCGTTTCATGGGACGAAGCACTGCAGAAGATGGTCTCCGCCATGCAGTCTGCCGGACCTTTGCGGAGCTTCTTCTACGCCAGCGGGCGATCGTCAAACGAAGCCGGGTTTCTGCTGCAGCTGATGTCTCGTCTGTTCGGGACAAACTACGTCAACAACTGCAGCTACTACTGTCATCAGGCCAGCGGTGTCGGACTGGGGTCCAGCATCGGCACCGGAGCCGGTACGGTCCGGCTGGAAGATCTGGAACACACCGATCTGTATATTCTGATCGGTGCCAACCCGTCGTCGAACCACCCGCGGCTGATGCGGTCGCTGATGGAAATCCGGCGTCGCGGTGGCCGGGTAATTGTGGTCAATCCGGTCCGGGAACTGGGGCTGGTCAACTTTCGCGTCCCCAGCGATGCCCGCAGCCTGTTGTTCGGGTCTGATATCGCCAGTACCTATATACAGCCGCACATCGGCGGGGATCTTGCCTGGCTGCTGGGGCTGGGCAAGGAGATTCTGGAACGCGGTGGTCAGGACGATTCGTTTCTGCAGGCTTATACCGAAGGATTCGACGACTTCCGCCAGCTGGCCGAATCCACATCGTGGGAAGAAATTGAAACCGCCGGCGGAGTGTCGCGGGCTGATATTCAGAACATCGCCGAACAGTATCTGCGAGCTCACAACGTGGTCATTGGCTGGTGCATGGGTATCACTCACCATCTGCACGGCACCAACAACGTGCAGATGATTGCCAATATCGCTCTGTTGCGCGGCATGGTGGGACGGCGGAAAGCCGGTGTCATGCCGATTCGCGGGCACAGCAACGTGCAGGGGCTGGGATCGGTCGGAGTCACGCCGACTCTGAAGACCGCCATGCTGAAGAAGCTGGAAGATCAGCTGGGAATCAGTGTGCCGACCAGTCCCGGCTACGACACCATGGCGTGCATGGATGCCGCCTATCGTCAGGAAATGGACTTTGCACTGTGCCTTGGCGGCAATCTGTACGGCAGCAACCCGGACCTGGAATATGCCGCAGAAAGTCTCGGCCGCCTGAAGACTCTGGTCTATCTGTCCACGACACTGAATACCGGGCATGCGTGGGGGCATGGTCAGGAAACACTGATCCTGCCGGTGCTGCCGCGCGATGAGGAACCTCAGCCCACCACTCAGGAATCAATGTTCAGCTATGTGCGGCTCAGCGATGGCGGCGCCGCTCGCATGGAAGGACCACGCAGTGAAGTTTCTGTTCTGGCCGAGGTTGCGTCCCGGGTTCTCGGCCCCGACTGTCCTGTGGATTTCAACAGCCTGCAGAATCATGCGGCGATTCGGTCCCTGATTGCAGATCTGGTGCCCGGCTACGAGGCCATGTCGGGGATTGAGGATACGAAACAGGAGTTCCATGTGGCCGGACGGGCCGTTGATCATTATCAGTTTCCGACTGAGAGCGGAAAGGCCAGGTTTCATGCGCCGGCTCTGCCTCGTCGGGAACTTGCGGAACACGAATTTCGCCTGATGACCGTCCGGTCAGAGGGCCAGTTCAACAGTGTTGTCTATGACGAAGAGGACCTGTACCGCGGCCAGGAACGACGAGATGTAGTGCTGATGAATCAGGCTGACCTGCAGCGTCTGGGGCTGCAGCAGGACCAGCATGTCCGCGTCAGCAGCGACACCGGTGAACTCAGAATGATTCTGGCCCGCGCCTACGACATTCGCGAAGGCAACGTGCTGATGTATTACCCCGAAGCCAATGTGCTGGTCTCTCGTGAGGTCGACCCGTTGTCCAGAACACCGGGGTTCAAGGGAGCCACCGTCAGCATTCGCGCTGAACAGGCAGTTCACAGATGAACGGACTGAATAACGATCTCATCCGGTCCGCAGAACCTACGTCGCCTGGTGTGCCGCGGGTTCATGTGGTCGGGCGCAAGAACGCGGGCAAGACGACGCTGGTCTGTGAGCTTGTCCGGGAACTGACTCGCCTGGGCTGCAAGGTGGCCACCGTCAAGCATACCCACCACCATCACGAGCTGGATACACCGGGCAAGGACTCTCATCGGCACCGCGAATCGGGCGCCGCTGGTGTGGGTATTCTGTCACCTCAGATGACCGCCGCCTTCGTCCCCGTGACACGCGATCAGGATGAGCACCTTCGCTATGAACCGTTCGACGTGATATTCGGTCACTGCGATCTGATTCTGGTGGAAGGCGATCTGCATACATCGGCAAAGAAGATCGAAGTCTGGCGGTCCGTGGTGTCTGAAGCACCGTATGCTGCCGAGGATGACGGAATTGCGGCCGTGGTGACCGACGATGATACAACGGTTCCCTGTCCGCTCTGGAGTCGCTCCGACGTGCCAGCCCTGGCAAAACAACTGCTGCAGCTGGCCGGCACTGACGGTCCGTTTCTCAGAAACGGAGGCTGACAGCACGGAGGCTGCAGGACTTCACACGGTCGTCCGTGCGGTGGGTTCCGTGCGGGAACGTTGTCGGTGAACCGGGCCTGCGGTCGCTGCGTTTTTGTTTTTTGGGGGGGCTGAATCTGCGGGCGGTCGGGCTTCGCAGAAACCCGGCTCCGGCTGTCGGTCCGTTTCTTCGAAACGGACGTTGTGCGCGGTGGAGCGGTGACGTGACAGCTTTTGTTCGCACTGACAGCGTTAACCTGCCTGAGAGCCTGAGGTGATTTTTCGGCGTATCAGTCGTTGTCGGTCGACTTCTTCTTGGCTGTCTTTTTTCCGGCTTTCTTCTTTTTCGCGGCCTTCTTTTTGGTGGTTTTCTTCCTGGCGGCGGACTTCTTTTTGCCTGTTTTTTTAGCGCCGGATTTGGCCGCCTTTGCTTCCAGCCATTCGACGGCCTGTGCCAGCGTGATCGAATTAATGTCGGTGTCTTTGGGAATTGTCGCGTTGATTTTTCCGTGCTTGACGTACATCCCATAGCGACCTTCGAACACCCCGATGACGGCATCGTCGTCCGGATGTTTGCCGATTTCCCGCAGCGGTTCCGGAGCGGCTCGTTTTTTGGTGTTCTTCAGCAGTTCGACGGCCGCGTCCATGGTGATGTTAAGCACGTTATAGGTGTGACCGTTGTATTCGTAGGTATGCGTCTTGCGGTTGAAGCTGCCGTAGACCTTGTTGTGCAGGACATACGGTCCGAAGCGTCCGATTCCGGTGTTGACGACCTTGTCGGTCAGCGGGTGCTTGCCGATCCGCCGAGGCAGGGCCAGCAGCTGGACGGCGGTGTCCAGATCAATATTCAGAGGATCAAAGCAATTGGGAATACTGCAGCGTTTGGGCTTGGGCTGTTCTTCGGTGACTTCGCCCAGCTGCAGGTACGGACCGAACGGCCCGTTCAGCTGGTAGATGGGCAGCCCTTCTTCGGGATGCATTCCCAGCGCGGTGGGGCCCTTCTGTTTTTCTTCAATCAGTCGCTCGGCCAGTTCGTTGTTCAGGTCCGCCGGAGCGACGGTGGCGGGAATCGACGCCGTCAGTTTCTCGTCGCCTTCCTGTCGTTCGAAGTACGGCCCGTAGCGACCGACGCGGACATCGGCATCGATGCCGTCCAGTTTCAGCGTGCATGCTTCGCGTGGATCGATTTCGTTTTCATGCTTCCGGACCTGCTCACTGATTCCTTCGTCTCCGGAATAGAATTCGCGCAGGTACGGCAGTCGATCGGCGGTTCCGGTGGCGATATCGTCCAGCGTCTGTTCCATGCCCGCGGTGAAGCCCAGGTCGACCAGTTGTGGAAAGTGGTTTTCCAGCAGCTTGGTGACAGCGAGGCCCTTGAAGGTGGGCACCAGCTGGCTGCCGTTCTTGTTGACGTATTCACGATCCTGAATCGTGCCGATAATGCTGGCATAGGTAGACGGGCGACCGATTCCTTCGGCTTCGAGTTTGCGGACCAGCGAAGCTTCGGTGTATCGTGCGGGCGGCTTGGTTTCGTGAGGAATGGCGTCGACGTTCCGGCAGTCCAGACGGTCATTCTGACGCATCGTCGGCAGAGGAGAATCCTGATCGTCCAGGGCGGCATCAGGATCGTCGGTGCCCTCGACGTAGGCTCGAAAGAAGCCCGGGAATTCAACCGTGCGTCCGCTGGCGCGAAACTCGGCATCTCCGGCCGCGATGGTGACCGTATCGAACCGCAGCTGCGCCTCGGCCATCTGAGTGGCCATGGTGCGTTTCCAGATCAGGTCGTAAAGTCTGTACTCAGGACCGCTCACGCCGATTTCGTCGGCCGTCTTCATGGCCTTGCCGGCCGGGCGAATGGCTTCGTGAGCCTCCTGAGCTCCTTTGGACTTGCTTGAGTACTGTCGCGGAGAGGGGCTCAGGAAATCCTGGCCGTACAGCTTATCGATTCGTCCGCGCGCGGCATTCACCGCTTCGCTGCTTAGATTGACACTGTCGGTTCGCATGTAGGTGATGTGGCCGGCTTCGTACAGTCGCTGGGCCGTCTGCATCGTCTGCCGAGCCGTCATATTCAGCTTGCGGTTGGCGTCCTGCTGCAGCGTGCTTGTGGTGAACGGCGGTGCCGGTTTGCGGGTCTGCTTTTTCTGTTCGACATTGCTGACGGTCCAGTCGCCTGAGGAAATCCTGTCGAGCAGTTCTTTGGCGGGCGTTTCTTCCAGCAGCAGCACATCGGAACCTTCCTTCAGGCGTCCGGTGTGTTCGTCGAAGTCCTTTCCGGTGGCAATGCGTCGACCGCCGACGGTCTGCAGCACGGCATCAAAGACGCCGCCGGTGTCCGCCTGCAGACTGGCTTTCAGGTCCCAGAAGGAACCGCTGCGGAACTTCAGCCGTTCGATTTCGCGTTCGACAAGGATGCGCACGGCGACACTCTGCACTCGTCCGGCGGACAGTTTGGGCGCGATCTTCTTCCACAGCAGCGGGCTGAGCGTATAGCCGTACAGGCGGTCGACGACGCGCCGCGTTTCCTGGGCAGCCACCAGGTTTTCGTCCATCTGCCGGGTGTTCTGCAGGGCCTCCAGAATGGCGTCGCTGGTGATTTCGGAAAACACCATGCGTTTGGTCGGTACTTTCGGCTGCAGCAGCTGCACCAGGTGCCAGCCGATACTCTCCCCTTCGCGGTCTTCGTCGGTCGCGATGATCAGTTCGTCGGCATCCTTCAGCAGATCCTTCAGTTCCTTGACGGTCTTCTTTTTTTCGGCCGGTACCACGTACAACGGTTCAAAATCGTTGTCGACGTTGACGCCCAGCTTGGCCCAGGCTTCCTTTTTCAGAGCTGCGGGGACTTCCGCCGCTTTCGCGGGCAGATCGCGCACGTGTCCCACGCTGGCTCGGACGACATAATTGTCTCCGAGGAAACCCTGGATTTTCTTGGCTTTTGCGGGCGACTCGACGATGACGAGCGCCTTTTTCTTTCCGGCCATTGGTCGTTCAGACTGTCTGTTTGGAATAAGTGGCAGAGGAAGCTGCGGCACCTGCGATTACGGACAATGGCAGATAAACCAGCAAACTTGAAACGGATTGCCGCAATGCCTCCGGAGGCAGCCGGTGGTAGTGCGGCACCGGACTGTCCGATGACAGCCGGATGTACCTGACGATCTGTCCGGCGGGATCTGTGACCTTAGACGGATCGCCGAATCGAGCGACGGATTTCTTAACTCACGGAAACCACCACGGGCGACGTAACCTGAGTCTTGGGTTGACCTTGTTTCGTTTGAAATGGCAGCTAGAATTCGCGGCTTTCCTCGCGTTCCACGCTACCTGTCGACTGGAATCAGGCACCTGGGAACAGGAAAAACAACCCCGCGTTCGTGGGTGGAATACGACTCGCCACACAATCTGTCAAGCCAGGCTGGCAAATTGCTGCCCTCGTGTCTGGATTAATTCAAGAGCAAACTCATGGCCTCACCTTTCAAGTTTTTCCGCAAATATTCCGGCGGCATGATGGTCGTTATGGTCATCCTGTCCATGCTGTTGTTCACCCTCACCGATCTGTTTATGGATCCTTCGGCCAATCTCTGGCTGCTGGGAATTCTGGTGGGTGGCGCCGTGTTCGGTGTTGCCGGAATCGGACAGGGACGCTGGCTGCAGTGGGGGTTGGGAGGTGCCGTCCTGGGCGCTGCGCTGGGGTTTATCCTGCCCGGCTTTGTCGAAGGTGAAGGACTCACCAGTTCTCTGGGCGTCATCGATCAGGAAGAAATGAACGACCTGGAAAACCGGCGTTCCGTGGCCAACCAGTTTGTGGTTCGTGTCACCGAAGCGACGTTCGGTGAAGGAGCCGGGCGGTTTGCGAGTCTGTTCGGCTTCGGTCATCAGTCTATGCGGGAAGACGTGATCTTCGGCAAGCTGTTGCGGGCCGAGGCTGATCGCCTGGGAATCACCGTCGACAAGGATATGGTCGGTGACTATCTGAACCGAATTACCTCGGACAAACTGACCCGAGACGACTACATCACCGTCCGCAACAATCTTGGCTACCGAAACCTGCCGCTGGATGATTCCACCCTGATCAGTATTCTGTCCGATGAAATCAAGGCTCGGATGGTCTATCAGCTGCTGCGTCCCCGAACCACCACGCTGCCGCCCGGTCCGGAAGTCTACTGGCAGTACTTCCGTCGACTGAATGTTCGTCAGCAGCTGAACCTGGCGGCTCTGGACGTGGATGACTTCACCGATCAGGTGGGCGAGCCGAGCGACGCGGATGTCAACGAACTGTTCGCTCAGTACGCGAAGAAGTTTCCGAATCAGGAAGAACCCGGCGCCCCCGGTTTCCGGCTGCCTTTCCGAGCTCAGCTGGCCTATGTCGAACTGGATTCAAAGACCGTCGAAAGCGATGTGGGCGAGATTTCAGAGGCCGACATCGAAGAGTACTACAACCAGAACAAAGAAACACCACTGATCCGGCGCCCCGTGATTCCGGACTTTGACGACAAGCCCGAAGATCCGGCACCGGAAGCTGAAAAGCCCGAGGAAACAAAGCCAACGCCCGAGAAGTCTGATGCTGAGACATCTGACTCAGATGCCGCCGTTCCTGAAGCTGCCGGTTCAGATAAGCCAGCGGAAGCCAAGCCAGCGGAAGACAAGCCAGCGGAAGACAAGCCAGCGGACGACAAGCCGGCTGACGACAAGCCAGCCACTGAAAAAGGGGCCACGGAAACGCCAGCTGAAGAAAAACCGGCCGGTGATGACAAGCCTGCAGAAACGCCGAAGGAAGAACAGCCGGCCACTGACGACAGCGAAGCGGCAGCACCGAACGACGATGCCGACGGCGAATCAGATTCTGCCGCACCGGACGACAGCTGTGGCGTTTTCGAATCGGACGAAGACAGTGCTGACAATGCCTCAGCTGACGACGAAGAAAAGGAAGTTCCACCGGCCGACGAAAAGCCGGCAAACGAAAAGCCGGCAGAGGTGACGCAGGCTGACGCGGCCTCCGCCAAAGCAGCCGATCCGGCCGCGACAGACGAGGCGAAAACAGATGAGCCGAAAACAGATGAGGCGGCAGCCGGCGATTCGACACCGGAGAAGGACGAATCAGCGGACGCTCCGGCTCCGCCAACGCTGACCATCCCGCAGGTTCCGGACACCGCCGTGCCCGCCGAGGGGGCTCAGGAAAAGCCGCCCGAGCCACAGTTTGAATATCGGGTTCTGGACGATGAACTGAAGGCGGAAATCCGCGATGAGATTCGTCGTCAGCGAGTGGACGCCATCATTCAGGAAAAGATGGACAAGGCAGAAGCTCAGATGGCCACGCTGGCCAACGAACGTTCGAAGGAACACTTCAACCGTCTGCAGCAGGATCCGTCAAGATTCGAAGCCGGCGGTGATAAGCAGGAAGAAGCGCTGCGACAGCTGCGTGCTGAAATGGCTCCGTACAACGACGAACTGAACGCCCGACTCAGCATGTACGCGAAAGAGCAGGGGCTGTCTTATGTTGAGACTCCGCTGGTCAGCTATGCCGAGCTGCTTGAGGAAGAAGATTATCCTGTCGGGACGGCTGCTGAGCCCACGGACAATCCCATGATGGCAGCTCAGGCTGCCAATGTCGCGCTGACGATCTTTCAGTCGTTTTCGGCCGACGAACAGAACAATGACGCTCAGCTGTATCTGGTCCGGCGGGCAGAACGTCAGTCCGGCAGTATGGATGGCGGGCAGGTGTACTACGCCTACTGGGCGATCGATTTTTCTCCGTCCCATATTCCGGAGCTGGATGAACCCGGTATCCGGGATCTGGTGGTTCTCACGTGGAAGCGACTGAAGGCTCGTGAGCTGGTCGTAAAACGGGGTGAGGAACTGGCGGCCCGGATCCGCACGGCTCTGGCAAAAGAAGGCGAAGAAAAGCAGGATATGGCGGCTGTGTTGAAGGACGAAACGGTCACCGGCAGCGCCGACGCACCGGCTCTGGCCGTGCGGACGACCCTGCCGTTTTCATGGCTGCGAACCTCCACGGCCTCTCCGATGAGTTTCCAGCCGCCACAGGCGACGATGTCTCAGATTGTGTTCGGAGACACGATCGGAGGAACGCTGGACAAGGTCGGAGAAGACTTCATGAAGGCGGTGTTCGAAGACATGGACGACGAATCTGTCGATGTTGTGCCGAACGGAGATCGTTCAAAATACTACGTCGTGCATGTGACCAATCGGTTTCCAACACCGGAAATCGGCGAGGACGGACTGCGAGAACGATTCGCGAACGAAGGCAAACAATTTGCCTTTGCCCAGAGTCCGATCACCGGCGTCATGCAGCAGCAGTTGAACGGGCCCGCAAGTCTTGCGTGGGAACGAGGACTGTGGCTGCGATATGGAATCAATCCTGACGACGAACCGGAAGCCGAATAACCCCGATGCCGGGGTGTCGACAGATCGATCAGTGAACAGCTCAGAAGCCCGGCTTTGCAAAAAGCCGGGCTTTTTTCTGAACCAGTCGGCGGATTGTTGTCTACGTGGCAATCCACTCGGGAAAGGTCACCAGCAGGGTGAGTGGCTTGCACTTCCGGTGCGACGCTCCCGGCTGTCAGACCCACCGCGTGGAAACTGGTCGAATTCGGTTGTATCTCGCCTTAAGATTCACCAGGATCATTTTGCGTTGGCAGACCGATATCGCGGGCCTGTCGACGCGCTTACCTGTCTCTGCCATTTCCTCCTGCCGCGTGTTACCTGCTCCGGAGTCACCTGTGACCAGCTCTTCCTCTGAATCAACCCGTCGTGATTTTTTAGCCGCCGGCACCACCGTCGCCGCGGCGCTTGCCGTTGCTCCATCCGTCTCTGCTGGTGCCTTTGCGGCCGGCAGTGACCGTCTGAAAGTCGGACTTGTCGGCTGCGGCGGTCGCGGAACCGGTGCTGCCAGCCAGGCCCTGAACGCGGATTCCGGCGTCGAACTGGTGGCGATGGCGGATGCTTTTGAAGACCGGCTGCAGAGTTCACGTGAACGACTGCAGCGGCAGTTCAACAAGGACGATTCCGAGACACGGGTCAACGTTACCGACGACAACTGTTTTGTCGGTTTTGATGCCTACAAACATGTTGTGGACAAGGCGGATGTTGTGCTGCTGGCTTCCACCCCGCACTTTCGGCCGCGTCATCTGAAGGCGGCTGTTGAGGCGGGTCGGCACGTGTTCTGCGAAAAGCCGGTCGCTGTTGACGCCCCTGGGCTGCGGTCCGTTCTGGAATCGGTGCAGAAGGCCAGAGACAACAAAACGTCGCTGGTGAGCGGGCTTTGCTGGCGTTACCACTATGGAAAGCGAGCTGTCTTCGACAGGATCAAAGAAGGCATGATCGGCGACATCGTCTCCATGCAGTGCAGCTATATGAGCTCCGGTGTCTGGGACCCTCGCAAGACAAGAGAAGAATGCAGCACTGAAATGGAATACCAGTTGCGGAACTGGTACTACTACACATGGCTGTCCGGTGACTTCAATGTGGAACAGCACATTCACAGTCTGGACAAGATGATGTGGGCGATGAATGACGAACCACCCGTGACGATCAGTGGCAGTGGCGGGCGTCAGGTGCGTACTGACCCGAAATATGGCAACATCTACGACCACTTCAATATCGTGTATGAGTGGGCCAACGGCGTGAAGGCGTTTGCCCGGTGTCGGCACTGGAAGAACTGCGAGACCGACGTCAGCGACTATATCGTTGGAACCAAAGGCCGCGCGGACGTGATGAAGCACCGCATTCTTGACCTGGACGGCAACGAGATCTGGAAGTTCGAAGGCGCCGGCGGCGACATGTACCAGATCGAGCACGATGAACTGTTTGCCAGTATTCGCGGTGCCAACCCGATCAATAACGGCGACTACATGTGCAAGAGCACCATGATGGCAATTTCCGGCCGCATGGCTGCATACACCGGAAAGAAGCTGACGTGGGATGAGGTCATGAATTCCACCGAAGATCTTCAGCCGAAGGCCTATGAATGGGGCGACGTCCCGGTTCCTCCGGTTGCGATTCCCGGCCAGACAAAGTTTGTGTAGCGGTCAGGTGCCGGTCAGCGCAGCAGGTTCCGAAAGTTTTCACCCAGAATTTTTCGGCGATCGTGTTCGCTGATCTCGGCGGCCGTGATTTTGGTCAGCTCCGTCCCGAGTGATCGGGACGGCAGGTGGCTGCCGAACACGATTCGTTCGGCCCCCAGTTCCCGCACCGCCATTTCAATAAAGCCGGCGGTGGCGTCAAAGCCGGAAGTTTCCACCAGCACGTTGGGCACACGGCGGATCGCGCGAATTCCTCGCTGCCATTCACCTCCCGCATGGGCGCAGAGAAACTTTTGCTGAGAATATTGCGCGGCCAGTTCGGCCAGTTCAGACGGCGTGGATTCGCCGGGCCCCTGTTTGCCACCCGTTTTGAACCAGGTGTGCTGCATGATGACGCCGCCCAGTGCCGCCACGCGCTCCACCAGCGGACGGAAATTCGGGTGCGTGCAGGTCAGCGCAGCGGGGCCACCACCGGGAAAATAGACTCCCTTCATCGGCCCGTCCTTCAGCCAGCGATCCAGCGCCTGTAGAGAGGCGGCGACGTCATGGGGATTCAGCTGAATCATTCCCATCAGCAGATCGGGCCACTGCTGCAGCGGCTTCAGTACCAGGTCCGGCCTGGATGCCACCAGTTTTTCAAAGTCCGGATCGGTTGTGGTGCCGATGCCGACATGCGCGAAATAGCAGAGCTTTTCCATATGAGCTTTGCGGATGGCCGGCAGTGAACGTTCCACATCGGCGAACAGACGACTGCTGCCATCACTTCCGGGATGCGCATGAGCCGGCGTGAAGTATGAATCCCAGATGCGGTACTGCTGAAGCTGCTCTGACGACGGCAGACCGAACGCCCCGGTGGATTTCATGCATGGCTCCTTTTTATCAGCTGTTGGGCATTGCCGGCATACACGGCCTTTAGTTCTGTCGCATCCAGCTGATCAGATTCGTGCACGCGAATGAGGGCGGCTTCCGGAATCAGAAACGGAGCGTGGGTGCCGAACAACACGCGCCCGGGTGGTGAATTGCGGACCAGCGCCGGAACCCCGTCTGTGCTGTCCACGCGCGCCGTGTCGAAGCAGATGCCGGCCGTGGCTGCCAGTGCCGCCGACGCCGGGAGCCGCGGTCGATAGTTGAGAATCTGAACGCGGGCCTGCGGGATGCGAGGCACAAGCTCTGTCAGTGGTGTCAGGTCAACATCCGATACCTGCAACATCGGATGCTGCGTGCGGGTATCTTCCATTGAGGCGGCAATCTGCACCAGGCAACTGGCCGCCGATGCCTGTTCCAGCAGCTGCTGAACAACCGGTTCGTTCAGAGTATAGCCGTGATAATTCGGATACAGGCGAATTCCGGGCATGTGAAAACGGCTGACACACTGACGCAGATCGTGCTGCCAGTCTGGTAGCTTCGGATTGACGGAACCGATGGGGAGCAGTTCGGGATACCGAAGACAGGTGTCGGCGAGGCGTTGATTGACGGCCGACATATCGCGGTGCAGTACAGCTTCAAAACTTCCGGCCCAGGCCTGAGTGACGCCGAGCGAGCGGAGTTTCCGGACCAGCAGCTCCGGCTGATCCAGGGGCAGACGCCGGAACGGCCATTGAAACAGACTGACGTTCGTATCGATGAGAGCGGGAAGTACCGGCGGCGTGACGGGTTCGTCGGCCCGGACGGAAACGCTGTGCGGCAGTGCTGTTGTCGCTCCCGCCGCAACAGCGAGGTTCAGGAGTTCGCGTCGCTTCATGTGTGAACCGGTACTTTGGTGATGGTGATGGTGATGGGGGCATGGCAACAGGTGTGATCGGTTCGGCAAACGACGTCGGCCACAACGGCGCGGTACTGAGTTCAGGCCAGAATATCCGTCACCACACGAGGTGGTTCGAAACCGGTGAGGCGTTCTTCCAGCCCCGCTCGGGTGAAGTACAGTTTCTGATGATGGAGACCCAGCAGGTGCAGAATCGTCGCGTGGAAGTCGTGCACGCTGACCGGGTTTTCGACGACACTGTGGCCGAAGTCATCGGTGGTTCCCCAGGTCGTGCCGCCGCGGATGCCTCCGCCGGCCATCCATGAGGTGAAGGCCTGCATGTTGTGGTCGCGTCCGGAATACCCCGCGGCCGATTTCTGAGTCGTGGGCGTTCGCCCGAATTCGCCTCCCCAGACCACCAGCGTTGAGTCCAGCAGTCCGCGCTGCTTCAGATCTCGCAGCAGCGCGGCCACCGGCTGATCGGTGCGGGCACAGATGCCGCGGTGATTGGCGGCCAGGTCGGCGTGGCTGTCCCAGGGTTGTTCTTCCAGAAAGATCTGAACAAAGCGGACACCGCGTTCCACCAGTCGCCGTGCCAGCAGACAGCGGCGTCCGTAGGAATCTGTCGGTTCCTGTCCGATGCCATACATTCTCTGAGTCTGCTGTGATTCGCGTGACAGATCGAGTGCCCGGCCGGCGGACAGCTGCATGCGGGCAGCAAGGCTGTAGGTTTCGATGCGGGCATCCAGTTCTGCCATATGCGGTCGCTGCCGACGATGGATGTCATCCAGCTGCCTCAGCAGCGTTCGTGCCGTTTCAGTGACGGCTGACGGTTGTTCGTACTGCGGCGTCAGATTCAGAATAGGAGACCCGGTCGGTCGCAGGGTGGTTCCCTGAAACGTGGGAGACAGAAAACCGGACGTCCAGTTGCGCGTACCGTTCTTGGGAGAACCCAGCGGATCGTTCAGCACGACGTAAGCCGGCAGGTTCTGGTTTTCGGATCCCAGTCCGTAGACCGTCCAGGCTCCGAGTGTCGGGTAGCCCATAAACAGGCGGCCACTGTGAATCTTGTACAGCGCGTTGTCATGGTTGGGGTGATCCGTCCACATCGAATTGATCAGGCAGATGTCATCAGCCAGCTGCGATGTGTGAGGCAGAGTATCGGCCATCCACATTCCGGATTCCCCGTGTCGGGCGAACTTGTACTGCCCGCCCATCATCAGCCCGATGTCCGAGGTGCCCTGGTTTCCAAGTTCTTCGACATTGCCCGGAAACGGCTTTCCATCCAGTCGGTTGAGCACGGGTTTCGGGTCAAACAGGTCCATCTGACTGGGGCCGCCGTTCATGAACAGCTGAATCACGGATGTGGCGGTTGGTTCATGGTGAGGCTGGCGAGGCTTCAGGTCTGCCGGAGGCCTCTGGTGAGATGGTGCCTCAACCGGCGCTGGTTCACCACCGAGGGCCGAGGTGCCGCCGAAAAAGTCCTCACAGAACAGGTGCGTCAACGCTGCGCCAAACAGGCCGTCGCTGGCGCGGGCGAAGAAATCACGTCGTGTCTTCTGATGGCGGGCTGGATCGTTCATGGTGCGAGAAAAACTCAGGTTGGGACATGCTGCACGGCCGGGACCACCGGCCGCAGTACAAAGCAGCCACAGAAATCAGCAGCCACGTGACTGGTGGCCACAGTACCGGCGGCACTGCCGCCAGCGTTCTGCTGCTGTCTGTCAGTCGATATAAACGAAGGTGGCGGAATTCAGGATAATATGACAATACGTTTCCAGAGCGGCATCGGGCTGGTCATTCCAGTAGTCCCGCAGTGACTGCAGCGCTTCCATGCCCAGCCGTGTTTCATCGTCATCCGGCGGCCGGGACAGGGCTGTTTCGCAGACTGCCTTCACCTGTGCCTTGAACAATGCCGCCGAATCTTTTGCTTCGATCTCTGTCATGGCTTTGACGCGGGCGGCCAGCGATGCTGCCAGCTGTCGGATGCGTTGATTGTTCATCAGCATCAGCGGCTGCGGCGATACCGTGGACACCGTTCGCGCGACGCAGTTGGGACCCATTTCCGGATAGTCGAAGGTTTCCATCAGCGTCGGAATTTCCGTCCGGCGGTACTGAACGTAGATGCTGCGGCGCCAGCGTCCCGGCGAGGTCGCGTCTGCGCTGACCAGCCCGTCCCGGTCGACGGTGACCGGGTCCGGCGGACCGAACGGGGTTGGATCCAGTGCGTCAGAAACGAACAGCAGTGAATCTCGCAGGGCCTCTGCATCCATCCTCCGCAGCGGCATCCGCGACAGCAGCTTGTTGTCCGGATCACGCTGCAGGTGTTCCGAGGTCACTCGACTGGACTGTCGCCAGGTGCGGGTATTCATGATCCGGCGATGCAGCGATTTGATACTGAAGCCGTCCTGCACAAATCGAACGGCCAGCCAGTCCAGCAGTTCCGGATGTGTCGGAGGTTCGCCTTTGACGCCGAAATTTTCGAGCGACCGGACCAGCCCCTGACCGAAGTGATGATACCAGATTCGATTGACCAGCACGCGTGCCGTGAGCGGGTGATCGGGGCGGGTCAGCCACCGTGCGAAAGCCAGTCGCCGACCGGTTTTGGGTGTGCCGTCCGGAAATGGCGGTTCAATCACAAACGGGGTACGTCCATCTGTCAGAACGGAGGGAACGCCGGGGCCGACCAGCGGACCCGGTTTGTCGTGTTCTCCTCGCCTGAGAATATATGTGGGAGACGGGTCGCCTCGGTCCCACAACGCCCGGATCTTCAGCGACGGTTCCATACGGCGGCGTACGTCCGCGATCTGCTGTTCCAGCTGCTGTACGGTCTGTCTGGCGGCGCGGACGGGCGGTGGCTGTTCTGCTTCCGCGACCAGTTCTGCACGCTGCAGTTTTTCCACCAGCAGTCGCTGCGGCAGAGTGCGATTGTTGTCGGCGATGCGCAGGGCGGCCACGGTTTTTTCGTTGTCCGCTTCAGATTGCGTCGGGTAGTGTTGCCTGAGCGTTTCCAGCTGCAGCTCGGTGACCGCTTTTCTGAGCTTTCCCTGCAGCTTCTTGATTTCCGCGACCAGCGGTGGATTCACCTGGGCGACGCGCTGCCGGCGTTCCGGAGTATCGATCTGCAGTGAGCGGTTTCTGAAACTCAGCCAGTCGTGTTCGTCCAGTGCTCCCTGGAAAATCGCTTTGAATCGGTAGTAGTCCCGGTGAGGAATCGCGTCATACTTGTGTGAATGGCATTTGGCGCATTCCAGCGTCAGTCCCAACACGCCGGAACCCAGCACGGCGATGGCGTCGCCGATCACGCCCAGTCGCTCGGGGACGAAGTTCATCGTTCGTGAACCGGTCTGATCGATTCCCATCCTGAGAAAGCCGGTCGCCGTCAGGTTTTCGACCATCTGTTCCGTGATGACAGGGGCCTGTTCGTAATCCACCAGTTCGTCTCCGGCGATCTGCTGCACCAGGAACTGATCATAAGGCTTATCGCTGTTGAATGATCGGATTACATAGTCCCGGTATTTCCATGCGTTTTCGCGCACCGGGTCGGCCGAAACGCCTCCTTCTGAATCAGCGTAGCCGGCCAGATCCAGCCAGTACCGGCCCCATCGCTCGCCATAATGCGGCGACTCCAGCAGGTGATCGATCATCTGCGCATGCCAGTCGGAATCGCTGCTGGTCCGCCAGCGTTTCCATTCGTCCGGCGCGGGAGGCAGACCGATCAGGTCCAGGTACGCTCGACGAATCAGTGTGTCACGATCGGCTTCCGGCGAAAATGTCAGTCCGTGCTCGGACAGTTTTCGCAGAACAAAATCGTCGGCAGATGCGGCGTCTTCGACGATCGCCGGTGGCTGAAATGCCCAGTGCTGACGATCCTGGTCGGTGACCAGTGGATCGGGTTCGGTGGTTGCCACATCGGGCGACACATCCACCACGGGAGCTCCGGCGGCGATCCAGTCGCGCAGCTGAGTCACTTCGGCAGACGGCGGTCGCCGGACAAAGAACTTCAGCAGCAGTTCCCGGGGCGGACAGGCCTCAGTTTCGATTCGCTGAATCATCAGACTGGCATCCGGATCGCCCGGGACGAACGCGGGGCCGCGGCGTCCGCCCTTCCTGGCGGCCGCGACGCTGCGCAGATCGAGATCACCCTGCCGCACCTGAGCTCCATGGCACGCGGCGCAGCGCAGCAGCAGAATGGGCAGCACGTCATGCTGGTTCATCGCCCTGGCGGTCACCGCGTGAGGTGTTTCGGACGTTGCTCCGGTACTGATCCAGCGTCGGATGAGTGCCAGTTCGGAATCGGTCAGCGGTGGCTGCCCTTCCGGAGGCATGTCGCCGCCTTCCACCATGATCCACAGCAGACTTTCGTCCAGTGAGTCGACGACGGCGGGTTTACCGGATTCACCGCCGCGCCGCACGCCTTCCATGTCGGACAGATTCAGAGCGCCTTTCTGCACCTTGTCACTGTGGCATTTGCCGCAGCGGTGCTGCAGAATGGGGCGAATGTCGGATTCAAAGACGGGTTTCGAATCGTCCGCCGTCGCGGCGGCTGTCGTGGTCAGAACGCAGAAAACCAGCAGCAGACTGGTTTGACCATTTGAGGGCATGAAGCAGCTTCTGTTCATGACTTGACTGAGGAGGGAGAGGACGGCGTACCGGAGGGATGACTACGTCTGCAGTATCGTGTCACAGAGCCCTCAACGCAAATGGCAGCTGCCCGAAACTCGGCCACCAGCCCCCGTTGCGACACCGTTTCGCTCAGCACGCGTGGATTTCATGACTGGCGTGCCTGCAGGGATGTGGAGTTATCGGTTGTTCCGAAATCCATTGTGGCCGCCGTGCTTTCGTGGGTGTTTCCGGTGGCGCCCGCCGTTTCGTCTTGGGGCAGAAGTCCGGCAGGTCGCAGCTCTCGAAATACGTACACGGCATACAGCAGCCAGATGACTGTCAGAAACCGTTTCAGGATTCTGATTATCTTCGGCTGGTCGCTTCTCGGACATCGGTCGCTCCGTAATCAGAGTAGTCGGTCTACCCTGCCATGCGACAATGTCATGAGGTGCGCCTCACGAAATCTGTAAAATTCTGGTACGGATCAAGTTTCCGGCCTTCGGTTCATTCGCCGTTTTCGGCCGCCAGCGCGTGCATGACGGTATTTCGGTTCCTATTCTGCGTCGCTCAGAACTATGACCACTGAACTCAGGGAAATCGAAGCGCAAATCGGTGCAGCCATGCAGGCTGATCAGTTTTCGCTGCGCCGGCTGCTGCGATCGGTGAAAAACGCTCAACGAGCGAAGAAGCCCTTTGATCGAAATCTGCAGAAGTTGCAGACGCTGCTGGATACCTCGGTCGGCCGGCGGCAGCGGCGAGCGGCAACCGTCCCGCGCATTACCTGGCCGGAAGATCTTCCGGTGGTGGCCCGCCGCAGCGAGATTGCGGAAGCGATGCAGCAGCACCAGGTGATCGTGGTCTGCGGAGAAACGGGTTCCGGTAAGTCGACTCAGCTTCCCAAAATCGCGCTGGAACTGGGACGTGGCGTGGGCGGTATGATCGGACACACTCAGCCGCGGCGGATCGCGGCTCGATCCATTGCCACCCGTGTGGCTGAGGAACTGGGGTGTCAGGTCGGTCAGCAGGTGGGTTATCGAATTCGCTTCAACGACGCCTCCGGGCCGGAGACGCTGATTCGGATGATGACTGACGGAGTCATGCTGGCAGAAACTCAGTCGGATCGGTTTCTCGACCAGTACGACACGATCATTGTGGATGAGGCGCATGAACGATCGCTGAATATTGATTTTTTGATGGGCTACCTGAAGCGTCTGCTGCCCCGCCGCCGGGATCTGCGTCTGATCATCACGTCCGCGACCATTGATGCAGAACGCTTCGCAGCTCATTTCGCCACCGACGAACAGCCGGCTCCGGTCCTGCTGGTTGAAGGCCGGACCTATCCGGTTGACGTTCAGTACCGCCCATTGGATGACGATTCTGCCGGACCGCAGGAGGTACCGGGAAAACGCGGGCCGACCAGTGCTTCGCGACGTTCAGACCGACGTTCGTCTGAAGAACGCGACTGGCTGGACGGCGTCTGCGATGCGGTCGACGAACTGGCCGACCGGGACAGTGGTCACATCCTGGTCTTTCTGCCCACAGAACGTGACATTCGAGAAGCGGACAAGCGTCTCAGCGGCCGCCGGTATCCGGGCGATACAGCGAAGCACCCCACGCAGGTGGTACCGTTGTTCGGCCGGCTGTCGATGGCGGACCAGACAAAGGTGTTTCAGCCGTATCAGCACCGCCGGATCGTGCTGGCGACCAATGTTGCAGAATCGTCTCTGACGGTGCCGGGAATCCGTTACGTTGTCGACACAGGGACTGCCCGGATCAGCCGTTATTCGGCGCGGTCACGTATGCAGCGACTGCCGATTGAGGCGGTCTCGCAGGCGTCGGCGCGTCAGCGCGCCGGACGCTGCGGCAGAGTTGGTCCCGGTATCTGCATCCGGCTGTACAGTGAAGAAGACTTCACGGGACGCGAGCCCTTTACGGCGCCGGAAATTCAGCGGACCAACCTGGCGGCCGTGATTCTGCGGACGCTGCATCTGCAGCTGGGGCGGCTGGAAGAATTTCCGTTTCTGGACCCGCCTCGACCGACAACGGTGCGAGAAGGTTACAAGACTCTGGAGGAACTTGGGGCGATTCGTCCTCGGACTCCGGCCGTCGCCGCGCCCGCCGAAACGTCGGGCGGCGAAGATACGGGTGCCGACCAGTCGCCGGACCGTTCGGCCTCTGCCCCTGCCCGACGCAGCCGCGACCAACGCGGCGGCCACCAGCGAAGCGGTGGCCGCCGGCACCATCACGACGCTGGCGCCGGCCGTCAGCACGACACCGATTCCGGGGACGACGTGGTTCTGACGGACATCGGCCGGAAAATGGCCCGGTTGCCCGTGGATCCTCGGATCAGCCGCATGATTCTGGCGGCGGTGGAAGAGCACGCGGCGCCGGAAGTCATGATTATCGCCTCAGCGCTGGAAGTTCAGGATCCCCGCGAACGGCCGATTGACCGGCAGCAGGCGGCGGACGAAGCTCATGCTGCCTTTGTTCATGAAGACAGCGATTTTCTGACGTACCTGAATCTGTGGGACGCCTGGCACGAAAACAAAAAGAAGCTTTCCGGCAGTCAGCTGAAGAAGTGGTGTCGGCAGAACTTTCTGTCGTGGATGCGGATGCGTGAATGGATTGATGTACACCGGCAGCTGCGAGATCTGCTGCACGACAGCGGCGACAAAGCCCTGAAACGTGCCGCCTCGCTGCACCCGCTGAAGGACCGGAAAAACGATTACGCGGCCATTCATCGGTCGCTGATGACCGGACTGCTGGCCAATCTGGCCTTTCGATCAGCGGACCGCGAATACACCGGTGCCGGCGGCAACAAGCTGGCGCTGTGGCCGGGATCGACGCTGTCGGGCAAGGGGCCAAAGTGGTTTGTGGCGGCGGAACTGGTGGAAACCTCACAGCGATTTGCCCGCACGCTGGCCCGGATTCAGCCGGAATGGATTGAACGCATCGCTGCTCATCTGGTGAAGCATGACTACAGCGAACCTCACTGGGATCCCAAAGCCGGCAACGTGATGTGTTTTGAAAAAGTCACGCTATGGGGGCTGCCGATTGTGCCGCGGCGTCGCACATCGTTTGCGAAAGTGGATCCAACAAAGGCGCGGGAGCTGCTGATTCAGTTCGGACTTGTGGAACTCGGGCTGCTGTACGGCAGGACGGAAGACGAGCGCGAAAGCGACTTTGCCGATGAGGAACGAGAGCTGCTGACCGGCAGCCGGTCGCGTCTGACGCCCGGCCGCACGACGCTGGCGGATCCGACGTCTCCGGCCTTTCGCTCGGCGCCGACCGGACGCGACGTCGGCTGGGGCAAAGCGTTTCCGTTTCTGCAGCACAACGTCGGCGTCCTTGAACAGGTCAAGGATCTGCAGGCGCGGACGCGACGGCATGACCTGCTGCCGGGTGAAGATGTTCTGTTCGATTTCTACGACTCCCGGGTTCCTGCCGATGTCTGTGATCGTGATCGGCTGCGGCGGTGGTATCAGCAAACCAGCAAGACGAACCCCGGACTGCTGCGGTTTGATATCAACGACTTCACCAGCCGAACGCAGCGCGAAGAAGGCGGTTCGGACTTCCCCGCGACCATCGTCATGGGGCCGCTGACATTGCCGCTCAGTTATCAGCTGGAACCGGGCCGCGACGCCGATGGTGTCACCGTGTCACTGCCGGTGGAAGGGCTGGCTCAGCTGGACGCGGGTCGGCTGACGTGGCTGGTCCCCGGACTGGTGGAACAGAAGGTGACTGAGCTGATTCGTTCGCTGCCGAAGGATCTGCGTCGCAATTTTGTGCCGGCGCCGGACACCGCCCGGCAGATTGTCAGCCAGTTGAGCTTCGGACAGGGAAATCTGCTGTCCGTCGTGGCGGAACGCCTGTCGCGGATCGGCGGAGAACCGGTGCGACCGGACGATTTCGGACTGGCGTCGCTGCCCGATTATCTGTTCTTCAATATCCGATTGCTGAACAATGAACATCAGGTGGTGGCGGAAAGTCGTGACCTGGATCAGCTGCGACAGATGCTGCGGAAGAAGGTGGCGGATGACCGGGAAAAGACCGGTCCGACACCGGAGGAAGAACAGTGGCATCGGACAGGCTTCACCAGCTGGGACTTCGCCGATATTCCGCCCGCCATCATGATTCGGCGGGCGGGCATGGACATTCGTTCGTTTCCGGCGCTGCGTGATGATCAGAACTCAGTCGCGCTGGCGCTGTGCCAGTCGGCGGCCGAGGCGCAGGCGGTGTTGCGCAAGGGGCTCAGGCGACTGATTCTGCTGACTGACGCCGACCGCATTCGCCGTCAGGTCGATCATCTGCCGGACCTGAAACAGATGCAGCAGCTGGCGTCGCCGCTGAAGGGCATAAATCTGAATTCGCAGCTGCAGCTGCTGATGGTGGAACGTGCCTACCTGTCACCGAAGGACGTGCCGCGGTCTCAGGCAGCGTTTGATCAGTTTGTGCAGGACGGACGGAAGCGGCTGGGAGTTGTCGTGCAGGAAATCGTGCAGCTGCTTCCTCCGCTGTTCCGTCAGTATCATCAGACGCTCAGAAATCTGACCGACGCGGCGGGGCCTGGCCGAGCTGACCTGGTGGCGGATATGCAGCAGCAGGTGGCTGAGTTGATTCATCCGACTTTCCTGAGTTCCACGCCGTGGCCGTGGCTGATTCAGATTCCACGCTATCTGACCGGCATTCGGATGCGTCTGGACCGGCTGAATTCGGGGGGGCTGCAGACCGAGCGTACTCGGCAGCAGGACCTGGCGATGTATCTGAATCGTTATCGGATTCGTCGTGCGGAAACGCTGAAGCAGCAGCGGACGGACCCGATGCTGGACCATTTCGGCTGGATGCTGCAGGAATACCGGATCAGTCTGTTTGCTCAGAAACTGGGAACGGCCATCACCGTCTCGCCGCGCAAGCTGGATGAACAGTGGGAACGGATCAACTGACGGGTTTGCGGTCGCGGAAGTCCGGCAGAAACAGCCGCTCGGCCGGTCTGAGATCTAAGGCCGGCGCGGGAAGCGGTTTCGGATTTCCGGGATCGAGGGCGCTGATCGTCGGATCGAATTCAGCTAAACGGCCGGATCGTGTACAAAACAGGGTCTCACTCCTGCTTCGCCGGGGCCTGAATGCCCGTCCGGCCGGGGAAACGCGAAGAGGCCGGCGAGCAACAAGTATCTTTTCTGACCTCTGCCTCCCTGACGAGGCACCAGTTCCAGAAGCCAGAACATGCCAGCGACTGCTCATTCTCCCCGAGAAGTGATTGCCTTGTGTCGACAGCGCGAAATCCGTGCGATCGACCTTCGTTTTGCTGATTTTCGCGGTCAACAGCGACATTTCACGATTCCCGTAGAGCAACTGACGGAACAGCGATTTGAAGATGGTTTCGGATTCGACGGTTCGTCGATGCATGGCTGGCAGGCCATTCACGAAAGTGACATGCTGATTGTCCCGGATTCCCAGACGGCGTACGTCGATCCGTTTCTGCCGAACACGATGGCCATCCTGTGCAACGTCAAGGATCCGGTGACTCATCAGAGCTACCCGCGCGATCCCAGAAATATTGCCCGCAAGGCAGAAATGTACATGCAGTCCACGGGCATTGCCGACCGTGCTGACTTCGGTTCTGATACGGAATTCTTTGTCTTTGACAAAGCCGCTTTTGATCAGAACGAACACGAAGGCTTCTATCGCCTGCACAGCGGTGAAGGGCAGTGGAGCCGCGGTACGGCGGACCAGCCGGGCCGACAGCCCTATCAGGTCACACACCGCGAGGGGTACCTGGCGATGCCTCCGATCGATTCGCTCCAGGGGCTGCGCACCGACCTGATGCTGGCACTGGAAGAAAGCGGCGTCGCGGTCAACAGTCAGCAGCGGGCGACCGCATCCGGCGGACAATGTCGCATCGAACTTAAGCCGCACGCCCTGCTGACATCCGGCGACCACCTGTTGCGACTGAAGTATCTGGCCCGCAGCTTCGCCGTCCGAGACGGTCGCGTGGCGACGTTTATGCCCAAGCCGATCTGGAACGACAACGGGTCCGGACTGCATCTGCACCTGGCCCTGTGGAAGGATGACGCGCCACTGTTTGCCGGGCCGGGTTACGGCGGCCTGAGCGAAACCGCCATGCATGCCATGGGCGGAATTCTGAAGCACGCTCCGGCACTGCTGGCGTTCTGCTGTCCCACAACGAACAGCTACAAGCGACTGATTCCCGGCTTTGATGCTCCGGTGAACCTGTCCTACAGCTATCGAAACCGGTCCGCCGCCATTCGGATTCCCGTGAATTCCGGACATCAAAACGACCGACGGCTGGAATTTCGCTGCCCCGATCCGACCTGCAATCCTTATCTGGCGATGTCCGCCGTGCTGATGGCCATGCTGGACGGCATTCAGAATCGAATCAGTCCCGGAAAGCCACTGGACAAGGATCTTTACGACCTGGCGCCCGAAGAGCAGCTGGATGTGCCGTCGACCCCGTCGACGCTGGACGCTGCTCTGACCGCTCTGGAATCAGGCAGCGATTTTCTGATGCGAGGCGACGTCTTTACCGCGGACGTCATCGAGAACTGGATTGCTTTCAAACGCGCCGAAGAAGTGGCGGCGGTCAATCAGCGGCCTCATCCCTACGAATTTGCCATGTATTTTGACTGCTGAAGAGCCCGGTGCCCATCGGTGCCCCCGGAATGGGGACAGGCATAAACCGGGCGTTGCAGTTTCGGGTGCCGTGCTGTGTTTCCGTAGCTGGGGCTTCCAGCCGCAGCGCCACCGGATGCGGGTCGATACCTGAAACCCGGCACGAACTGCGGCTGGAAGCCCCAGTTACGTTCAGCATCGCCCCAGGTTGTGGTCGGGTCTCCCGACCCGACCACAAAATCGACCGAAGGTCTCCCGGTCGGCAGTATCGCCCGGATTGTGCCTGTCCCCTTTCCGTCGGCTTCCTTTCCGTCGCTTGTCTGCCGGCAGCGCCGGTTCCGGATGTCCCGTGGGGGCGGATATTAGCCACGTCCGGCGTGACAGATCGGTACCTCCTCCGGGACTGCGGATTGCCGCAGGGCGTTGCGGACATCGCCTTCGGCCCGCAGTCGAACCAAGGCGATAATCCTCACGTGGCCTGATAAATTCAATTTGTTGTGTTTCTTCTCAGCGACAGCCACATCATACGACATTCCTTCAACGGGTCGGCCCCGGAACATCTGGTTGCAGAACCCGAATTCATCATGCAGTCAACCGTCTACGTTGCGACAATTTTTCTGAGCGATTTCTGTCGCCGGCATGTGCATAAAGCGTGTGTGGCACGTGATTTTCGCAACGTTGACTTCGGTGTCGGGCACGGACGTGACGACATCGACGACGTGACTCCCAGCGTTCTGGTGATGCAACTGGGGGATGACGCTGAGGCAGCTCTGGCGCTGCAGGAACAGTACCGGCATTCTCTTGAGCCGCTCGCCGTGATTTATCTTGCCGATTCGCCTGCTCCGGAACTGGTTGTCCAGGCCATGAAGCTGGGAGCGATCTCGGTGCTCTGTTCGGATTCCGTTCCCACGCTGGTGAAACTGCTGGAAACAGCCGTGCGTACCTACGAAGTTCGTCGGCAGTGGATTCAGCAGATCTGCGAAGCTCGGGAAAGGATTCAGGCCCTGTCGGCAAGGCAGCAGGACGTCATGGCTCGGATCGTGACGGGCTGTACAAACAAGGCGATTGGTCTGCAGCTGAAGATCAGCTCGAAGACCGTCGAAAAACACCGCGAAATGATTCATCGCCGGACCGAAACGCTGAGTCTGCCGGAACTTGTCTATCTGCATGCCATCGCCGAACGCCCTTTGTCAGCGGCCTATGCACTCGACTCGCTTGAGGATGTCGAGTGCTGCGTTGCCGAACAGTGTTCGGCGACAGCAGAGGAGGTGAAGTCGCGAGGCAGAGCGGAGACCGTGGACGCCGCCATGGAGTAGTGAACAGACATGGAACGGAACGGGGGTCTCTTCCCGAGACTTTGCTGTTCGGCACCCGGTTCAGCACCCTGAGAAGCTGGCAGAGTTGAAGAGACTCCCGTTCCGTTCCATGTCATTCCCCGGCAGAGCCCGCAGTTTGAGAACTCGGTTTGAGAACTCGGTTTGAGAACCAGGGCGTGCGAACCAGGGCGTGCGAACCAGGGCGTGACCGGCGTCGCGGCGGTACATCATCCCGGCCTGTTCGTCAACGTGCAGGAGCCTGAGCTTCGGTTTCTACGGTTCGCGCATCCGGACGGCCGGGGGTGATCCGTCCCGGAGTCGCAAAACTGAGACCATCGTGGCTGTTCAGCCCTCGGACGCTGGCGTGTTGTGGCGTAAGTTGCAAGACTGGCGGCAGTGTTTCGTTGGTTTAAACAGGGTGAATTCATGTCTGTGCTGTGTTGTCTGCTGCTCTTTTTTCAATCAACTCCGGAAGACCTGCTCGAAGCCGTCAACAGTGAACGCGGAGGCCGACACTGGATCGACCAGAAGCCGGATCCTCCGAAATCGCCGGCCGAATCCCGCGCTTGTTTTGAAGTCGAGCCTGGCAGCCGAATTCAGCTGGTGGCCGCTGAGCCGCTGGTCGTGGATCCGGTGTGGATCGACTTCGATCACCGGGGCCGCCTGTTTGTCGCGGAATACAGCGACTACCCGATCGGTCCGGTCAAGGACGACGG
>JAVKCM010000235.1:0-25107 GCA_040222735.1 Fuerstiella sp.
TCGGTGACATCCAGTGACGCACTTCCATCAGCAATGGCCGTGTCTGCTGTGTAGCTGAAGTTGTCGAATTCGATGACGGTGGGCCCTGATCCCAGCGATGAACTGTCCTTCATGAACAGAGAAACGGATCCATCGTTGAGACCGACTGTCGCCGTATTGACTGAGACGCCATCCACAAATGCCTCGGCCGTGGTGGTGTCGGCGTCATACCGGATCTGAAGACGGTGCCAGCTGGTCGATTCATTGCCGAATTCATTTCTTCCGGACACACTGCCCTGCGTGGTATTGTTGTCAATCCAGACGCGGTAAGTGTTTTCCGGTGGAAAATGATAGATGCCGTAGACCTGGCGGGCCGCCCCTTGAGGCCCTGCCGCCAGATTCAACCAGCTCATCGCTCCGCCCTGCGGAATTCGAAAGTCGACGGAAGCAACAACGTCAGCATCTCCGAAGGTGGCGGCACTTCGCAGACCGGTGTCCAGGAATCCACTGGGAGCCGTGGGACTTTCCAGTCGCAGCACACCACCTGTTTGTGTCACGGTCGATCCCGGAATCCCCGTAAATACTGTCCAGAATGGATTGATGCTGGAAGCAGAAAACGTATCCGTAAAAGTGTCAGACACTCTGGAGACCGTTGAAGCGGTGATTTCTACAGTCTGCGTTCCGTCGACAATGGCATCATCCACGCCTGAGATCGTGAACATCGCCGAAGATTGTCCGGCTGGAATGGTGACCGTGGCGGGGACTGTGGCTTCTGTCGTGTCGCTGCTGGAAAGTGTGACCACCAGGTCGGCGGTGGTGGGGGTATTGCGAGTCACGGTGCCCATCGCCGTGCCACCGTTTTCACTGATCGAGGACAGATCAATTGATACCGTGAGGGCAGGTGCATCGTCGTCCGTCACGTCCAGTGTGTCAGTTCCGTCGGTATGGCCCGTCGCCGTGGCCAGAACCGTCACGGTCTGAGTTCCGTCGACAATCGCGTCATCGACGGCGTCGATGTTGAATGCGGCTGAGGTCGTCTGTCCTGCCGGAATTGTGACCGTGGTCTGTACCGTGGCTTCGCTGGTGTCGTCGGTGGTCAGCGTTACCGTCAGCGCATTGGTCGTGTCGGAATTGCGTGAGACCGTAGCCGTGGTGGCTCCGGCACCGCCCGCTTCACTGATCGAAGCTGCGGCAATGGTCAGCGTCAGGGTGGCGGTTTCATCGTCGGTCACGTCGATTGTCGTTGTCCCGGACTGGAAGCTCAAAGCGCCCGTGTTCAGCCGCATGGCCACGAAGTTGCTGACGTAGCCCCCCAGAGCGATAATGTTTCCATCGCTGTGCGCCGCGATTGCGCGGACCTGTTCGAACGTGCCCGGCTGCGGGGGCAACACCAACTTGCCATCGCCGTCGAATGACGTGTCCGGCGTGCCGTCGCTGTTGTAGCGGGCGAAGGCCATGTTGTAGCCCTCTCCGATGACTCCGGCGCCGCCTGCGACAACGATCTTCCCGTCGAACTGAATGGCCACGTCACGGGCCTCATCCGTTGCATTAAAGAAGTCCAGCACCTCCTTGCCGTCTCCGCTGAACGTGGTATCCAGCGAACCATCGGGATTGAGTCTGGCAATGGCCCAGTCCTTGCGGGAATTCGTTGAACCGACGACGACCAGTTTTCCATCCGGCTGCAGCCTGACGCCTTCTGCCAGTTCCGACAGTCCAAAGTCGACCACCTGAAATCCATCGCCGCTGAAACCGGTATCGGCGGATCCGTCGGTGTTGAAGCGAGCCAGACCGAAATCACCGGACGCGATGCCGACCAGCACCACTCTGCCGTCCGGCTGCTGTGTGATACCGTAGCCGGTTTCTGTGGCCGTGCCCGCCAGGGATGCGAGTCCATTGGTACCGTAGGTTGTGTCGACCGTGCCGTCGTAGTTGTAGCGGCGAACAGCGAAGTCTCCGGCAAATCCGCCGCCCACAAAAAATCCACCGTCACCGGAATTGTCGACCACAATATCGTTGGCGAAGATGGCCGTACTTGCGTTCAACTGCAGATTCAGATTCCCCGTGGCATCGTAGCGTGCCACCACGTGATCGCTGGATCCGACACCCCGTCCAACCACGATCACCTGGCCGTCCGGGTAGAGGTCGATTCCTTCAGGAAAGATGTTGTCCGGCGAACCGCCATTGGTAAACGCGGTGGTCGCGACACCACCGGTGCCCCAGGTGGTGTCGTAGGAACCGTCCGGATTCAGGCGAATCACGTTCCAGGAACTGTCAATTGACGGGTGCCGCCCGGCGACAATGATCTTTCCATCCGGCTGCACGGCCACGTCCAGCACGGTGAAGTCGAGGTTCTGGCGATAATCCGGCAGCGCCGCCAGGCCATTGGCACCGAAGGATGTATCCAGCCCGGCCGGCCCCGGAGTACCTGCGCTGGCGGTGATCGTCACCGTCTGAGTTCCGTCAGCGATCGAATCGTCCACAGCCGTGACGGGAAAGGTTACTGAGGCGTCTCCAGCCGGAATCGTAACTGACGTCGGCACCGTCAGTTCAGACGTGTCGTCACTGCTGAGGGTGACGACCAGCGGCTGGCTGTTGTCTTCGGTATTGCGCGTGACGGTACCCGTCGCCGTACCACCGTTTTCACTGATTGATGACAGGTCCACAGTGACAAACAGACTCTGCACGTCATCATCGGTGACATCCACCGTATCCGTGCCGTCTGCATGGGCTGCCGCCGTCGCCGTGATCGTTGCTGTTTTCGTTCCATCAACCAGCGCGTCATCCACCGCGTTGATGTCAAACGCCGGAGACGTGGTCTGACCGGCCGGAATAATGATCGTCGTCTGCACCGTCACTTCGCTGGTGTCGTCACTGGTCAGTGTGACGGTCAGCGCATTGGTCGTGTCTGAATTGCGGGAAACGGTTGCTGTCGTGGCCCCTGAGCCCGCTGATTCCGAAATCGAACCCGCGACAATGTTGACCGTCAGGGCGGACGCGACACCGGCGTCGTCAATGGTGGTGGTGGCCTGCTGGTTGCCGTCTTCTGTACCGTTGATGACACCGGAAATATCGACGATGACCGTTTCTGCGGCATCAATGATGCCGTCGATCACGGCGGTGACCGTGACGCTGCCGGACGTGCTGCCGGCCGGGATGACGATCTGAGTACCGGAACGCGTATAGTCGTCAGGATGTGTGGCCGTGCCGCTGAAGCTCAGGTTGACGGTGACGTCTTCGCCGGAAATCTGCGACAGCGTCGCGGTAAAGGTGGCGACTCCCGCCGCCTCGGGAATATTCGCATTGTCGACCGCCAGCGATACGGACGGGTTGGTGGCCTGCAGTTCGAAGGCCCCGACATCAACGTTCCCGCCCACGACCCGAGCGAAGCCGGTGCCGCGCTGATCGGTTGTCTGAGTGGACGAGGTATTGCCGGCGCCGATGGCCGGGCTGCCGGCCAACAGGGCATGTGTCTGCGTTGGCCCGCCATTGCTGTCCAAAGGCCCCAGCAGCGCGTCCGTGACTCCGGTCTGATCGGTTGACTGGCTGAACGATGAAGTGGCGTTGCCTGTGCCGATCAGGTTAAAGCCGGTGCTGCTGATCGTGTTCGCTCCGGATCCTGTGTTGTCCACATCGCTGTTGGTGTTGCCGGCGATGATGCTGGAAAACACAACAGTGTCGGCCACAATTGTCGAGCCGTCCGTGTAACCGGCCAGTCCGCTTCCGGCGCCAGCGGGCGCCGTATTGGCGGTCACCGTGCTGTGCGAAAGATTCAGCGTGCCGTTGAAGTTGGCAACGCCGCCACCGAAGCCGGCTGTTGTGGTGTTGCCGGAGACGGTGGAATTGATGATGGTTGCGGTGACCGCGTTACCGTTGGAATCGAACCCGACCCCGCCGGCCGCGCCCGGTGTGGTGTTGCCGGAAATGGTGCTGCCGGTGATATTCAGATTGCCATTGGCCACCACGACACCGCCGCCGACGGCACCAGTGCCCGTGTTTTCGTTGTTGGAAACGGTGCTGTCTGTGATTGTCAGATCACCGGAAATTGTGATCACACCGCCGCCCGCACCATTGGCCGACGCGGTATTGTTGCCGTCGATCGTGCTGCCGTTGACGATCACATCACCGGTGTTCGAATAGATGCCGCCGCCAAACGCATTCAGCCCGGTGATACTGTTGTCGGAAACCACAGTGTTGTTCAGCGTCAGTGTGCCGCCGAACTGGTAAATGCCGCCGCCGTCCGCGATTTCACCGGTGGTGGTGTTATTCGTGACGGTCGTATTGTTCAGCGTCAGGTTACCGGTCGAACGAATGCCGCCACCGCTCTGGCCGGCCGCTGTCGTTTGTCCATTGGTGATCGTCAGGCCGCTGATGGTGACATCGGGAGCGGACTGCAGGTCGAAGACGCGAAACGCATTGCCGCCGCTGACAGTCAGCGGCGCGCTTGCGGGACCGGTGATGGTGAGGTCTTCAGTGACCAGCAGCTGATCGATGGTCAGGGTGATCGTGCCGCCGGCCAGACCCGCCGCAAACAGAATCGTATCGGCGTCAGGGTCTGCGTTGGCCAGTTCGATGGCCTCACGCAGTGAAAAATCGCCCGGCGAAAAATCACCGTCACTTTCGTCGACCAGCGTATCGACAATCAGAGAATTGATGGCGCTGATGGACACCTCATAGTCTTCGACTTCGCCGTCGTCCGCGGGGCCGTCAAAGGACAGTCCGCCGGCTGAGCTGAAGCGGAATCGGGCAAAACTGGAGCTGTCGGCCACAGCCGTCGCCGGTACTGTAAAGACCAGGTTGTTGGTTCCCGCCGCCAGCGTCTGGCTGCTGAAAATCTGTTCGCCAGCGTCGTCCCAGTCATCGTCGTCATTGAAATCCAGCCAGGCGTCCAGCATGCCGGCTGCAGATGCGGTCACCGTGATTGTCGCCGTGTTGCCCTGCACCAGTGATGACGTGAATACCACGCCGTCTTCGTCGTCCAGTCCGTCGTTGTCATCGCCCGTGGCCGTAGCATTCGGCTGGCCATCGGCGTCGGCGTCAATATCCGCTCCCAGATGAAATCCGGGGACGATGATGTGGCTGGCGCCCGTCACCGGTCCCTGCAGACGCGCCAGAACCCATTCTCCGATCTGGTTGGGCACGCTGCTGTATCCGCCAACCACGATTCCGCCGTCCGGCTGAAGCAGCATTGAAGTCGCCTGTTCAGTGTGACCGGCCGTGAAGATAAGGGACGTGGTACCGCCGGTCCCGAAGGTCGTATCCACCGTGCCGTCGGGCAAAAATCGTGTGACGCCGAATTTATCGGCATTGGCGGTCAGAAATCTTCCCGCGGAATCCTGAACAATGTCTGAGGGATTGCGATAAGGTGACCCCGTGGCGCCAATGATTCGTCCCCCGGTGCCGAAGGTCGTGTCGATCGAGCCATCTGCCTGCAGACGCATGATGGCCGTGTCGCTGCCTCCCTGACTGGTTGCCATGATGCGGCCGTCGTCCAGCACCAGTACATCGCTGATGTTTTCCGTTCGCGTTGAGCCGGTCATGAACGAGAACACGGCTTTGCCATCACCATCGAACGTGGTGTCCAGACTGCCGTCCGGCAGATACCGGGCCATGGCATAAATTCGATTACCGCTGCTCATGGCAGAGGTTGTCGTTGTCAGGCCTCCGGCGACGATTTTGCCATCCGCCTGCAGCGTAATGGCGTTCAGGAAGTCAATCGGATTGGTGATTTCTGTGCGGCTGAAGTCGGTGATGGTCATTCCCGCCGTGCCGAATGAGGTATCAACGGCTCCGTCTGCTTCAAAACGTGCCACCACCCAGTTCCAGTTGCTGTTCACCAGGTCGTAGCCGCCGATCACAATCTTCCCGTCCGGCTGGACGACCAGATCGGCCACACGCGGCTGTGCATCGGCGGCAAGGTCCGACGAACCTGCCGTTCCGAACGTGGTATCCGGACTGCCGTCGCTGTTCAGTCGGGACACGCGAAAGAAGAAGTTTGAGGTGCCGGACTCCAGATACGGATGGGCAATCAGAATCTTTCCGTCGTCCAAGGCTGCCACGGCCGGCGTTCCGGCTGACCCCGGCACATCGACAATCAGCTTGCCGTCGCCACTGAATGCTGGATCCAGCGTGCCGTCTGTCCGATACCGCGAAATCGCAAATCGATTGGAGGTGCCTCCCGTGCCGACCGCCAGAATTTTGCCGTCGTTCTGCAGCGCCATGCCATTCAGACGGTCATAGCGGCCGCCGTAGTCAGTGACCTGTTTTCCCGCCGTGCCAAAAGTGGTATCCAGAGCTCCGTCGCCGGCGAACTGAGTTCCAGGCGTGGGGAACGGCAGCGGTGCGTCGCCAAAATCGAATTCCGTCGGTGCACCGGCCGCCGCCGCAACATCCAGCTGATAGAACTGCGCCGCATTCTCTGCGCCGGTCACGCGCACAAAATATGTACCGGCCCCCGACAGCGAAACAGTAATTGATTCTGTCTGACCGGCTGGATTCAGATCGACGGATCCAAGAACACTGGTGCCATTGGTGTCCCGCAGTTCCAGTGCCAGATTACTCTGAGCCGCTGTGTCGAAAGCAGACTGAGTGCCTCCCTGCGGCCCCTGATTGTAGGTCGGACCCTGCGGAGTCAGGGTAATCTGAAGGTCAACGGCGGCGCTGACAGTAAAGGAATAGAAGTCCGCATCCAGATCATCATCGATGCTGACCAGCGAGGTGTCGGTGGCGGTGACTGTTGTGTCGGTGGCATCGCCGCCGATCGTCAGCGTCTGGCTGGCAGCCAGGGAACCCAGATCGGTCGCCGTCCCGGTTGTGTCGTTGGGTTCAAACGCGTCGCCATAATGTCGCTGAGCCCCCAGAATGTCATCCAGCTGCGGTCCGTCAAAACTGGTGCTGATGAATGGTTCCATCAGAAACCCGGCGTTGTTGGATTCCACGTGCCGCAGGCCAATTCCGTGACCGGCTTCATGAGCCACCACATTCCGCAGGCGAAGCGAATTGTTATTCAGGTTGCTGTAAAAACTGTCTCCCGTGTCAATCACCATCTCACCGTGGTTCGGGAAGAAGTTGTAGGCCAGTACTCCGGAATTACCGTCGATGGGATGTCCGCCGATCCGCACGTCGCCACGCGTTCCTGCGACTCCGGGAGCCGAATTGCTGAAGCTGGTGAACGCGGCGCCGTCGTCGTTCGGCTCGTAGACATAGGTGATCCCGGTCAGATCGCTCCAGCGATCGAACGTCGTCTCGAACTGCGAGAACCACGGTGCATCGGCCGCATCCGTGTAGTCTGAATCTGTATCGCTGACGCCATAAATGCCGCGCAGAAAGGCCACGATATCACTTGGATCAGAAGACTCACCTGCGATTCCACCCAGCGCCGGAATTGCTGTTCCGTCAGGAACAATACTCCAGGTTAACGTCGTCGGGTCTCCCTGAGTCAGCCCCGAACCATCGATGGCCGTTGTTGACCAGCGGCTGGCCAGCGTGAACGGCGACGATACTTCGCCATCTGATTCACCAGCGGTCCCGTGCCGCGCATCATCAATCGAATCGACGTATTCCTGCGGCGTGTCCGGAGCAAACACCGGATGTACATCACTCATCATCTGTCCATCAAGCCCCGGTGCACTGCAGTTCACCAGCTGATGACCGGACAGCAGCACTCGATGCTCAAGCTGCTGCACACCCGTTTCACGCTTCTGCACCGAGCGACGGTGTCGGTCACGCCGTTTGCGTTTTCCCGCCAATAATGCATTGAAGATTGACTGTTTCAGAGAAGTGCAGACGGGCGCACGACGAGACCCGGACTTGTCTGGCATCGGTGACTCCAGCGGCAGTACGCCTAATGATGGGATGATGGCAACTCAACGAAATACCGGATGGCTCGCAGAGTCTGGTGGTACAACACGGTGTGGGAAATCCACGTATGATGGGGGTAGTTGATACCGTGAGTTAGCCAGAATCAAGTGTCAGGCGCGAATACGAATGAGTGAACTCCCGCAGGGTGAGCGGTTTGTCAGGTTGGCTTAAGTGTGAACAGTTGTTGTTCATAAGCGTCAGCGTCTGAAATCGCCACCACTACAGAAATCGCCGAATTTACCAGTGATTTACGGTCAGCCGCGAACGTGGTGAGCAGTCGACCGACCTGCTTTTCTCAGGCCGTTCAGACGCTTGAGACCGCCGGGCTTCCCTAATGCCGGGATGCAGACATTTCCCCTGACCTTGCGATTGCTGAAAGCGTTCCGCAGCAGGTTTCGACCTGTACGGCGGCTGGACGAGTGTCGACGCTGTGGGGTCAACTGCTGGTGTCGTCTGCCGGCGTGATGTCGAACAATTGAATGGGCGACCAGTTGCCGGCGTAGTTCCCTTCGTCGTCCAGTCGTCGCCCGTTGCCGTTGCTGCCTTTATTGGTCGCCGTCACGGCCAGATGACGACCGTTCGGGTGCAGTGACAGACCGTGGCAGTTGGCCAGTTTTTTCTCTGTCAGAAAAGGCTTTCCATCGTCCGTGTTCACCATCATTACCTGTCCGGTGCCGGGATTGCCACTGGTGGTCACAAGCAGAGCACCATCCGGATGGAAGACGAGGTCAGTGACGAAGACATCCGACGTGGCTCCCAGTTCAATTGTCTGAGTGATCTGGCCGGTTTCCCAGCTGAACAGCAGGATGACCGGTACGCCCTGAACATTTCCTCCGTTCTTTGGTCGCGTTCCGGCGACGGCCAGCAGGTCACCAGCCGCAGAAAAGCAGAGCTTTCTGGCTCCTCCGACTTCCTGCAGGCGATGTTCCATGAACAATTCACCGGCATCAAACTCGCGCGCGACAGAACCGGTCTTCAGGTCCGACTGCCTGACCTTGCCATGCAGGTCCCCGGAGACCACGGACCGGCCGTCCGGATGAAAGGCAAGGGTCAGCACATCGGCGTCATGTGGTGAAAGATCTGATTTGGGATTGCCATCTGCGGCCGCCCAGAGTCGTACCGCCCGGTCACGGCCGCAGGTGGCAACGGTGCCGCCGTCCGGACTGACGGCGACTTCGCGAATCCAGCCATCATGAGCTTCAGGCACGCGCCAGAGTGGTTCGGGGGTTTCCGCGTTCAGTGACCATGCCTTCAGTTCGCCCCAGGAATCGGCGGTGAACAACCGGCTGCCGTCTCCGTCGCAGCCCAGCGCAGAAACCCAGCCGTGATGTCCACTCAGCGGTTCCAGCGGTGCGAATTCCAGGTCACCGACCTTCCAGCAGTGCACTCGTGCATCATGGCCACCGCCGATCAGGAATTTTCCGCGCGGGCAGAATTTCGCGGCAAAGATCTGCTGCGTCGGTTCCAGCAGCGTGGCGGGAGTCAGTCTGACGGTACCCATGATGGTCGTTTCTTCAGTGGTTCATCGGTAATCGCTGATATCCAGTGGTCGGTCGGTTCAGCTCAGAAGTTCGCGGACGGCATGATGATCGTCGTGAGCGATGGGCAGCGGCTGACCGTTGTTGTCGTATTCCACGGCCTGTGAGTCAATGCCGAGGGCGCGAAACCATGTATGGAACATATGCCCGATGTCGTATTCGTCGGTGGCCACCGATGTCCCGGTTTCATTGGTGGCCCCGACAACGATGCCGCGTCGGATGCCGGTGCCGCTCATCACCATCGACCATGATTCGGGCCAGTGATCCCGACCGACGTGGCCGTTGATACGCGGCGTGCGACCGAATTCAGAAAGGCACAGTACCAGTACGTTGTCCAGCATACCGCGATCATGCAGGTCGGTGATCATGGCGGCAAATGCCTGATCGAAACGCGGCATCAGGCTGGCATGTCCGTTGAAGTTGTCGCCATGGGTGTCCCAGCCGTACGACGTGACCTGCACGAACCGAACACCGGCGTCCAGCATGCGGCGTCCCAGAAGCATGTGCCGTCCGAATTCATGAGTGCCATAGCGCCGGACATCGGCAGGATCCAGCTTTGTCGCATCAAACAGATCCCGGCGGGACATCAGCGTGCGCGCGATGTCGAAGACGTATGAACTTGCCTCAGTGTTCTGCGGACGGCGATTGTGAACGTACCGGGAATTGGCAAAGGAACGCAGTTCCTGTCTGAGTTCCGTTTCTTCCTGCGTAAGCAGACCTGACGGCAGCAGGTTGTCCGGCGGCAGTCCGTCCCCGAAGGCCAACGCACCGTATTTGGGACCCAGAAAGCCGGCGACCTCATGTTTGAACCCGCCACTGCCCGGTTTGATCCAGACGTACGGCGGCAGCCGGCTGGCTCCCGATCCCATCAGTCTGGCGACGGCCGATCCGAAATACGGGTACGTGACCCCACGATTTTTGGGGTCTCCCCGCAGAATTCGAGGCACGCCGGCGGAATGCGAGTTGTCCTGAGTGTGCAGGCTGCGAACCACCGCGAGGTGGTTCAGTACCCGGGCGGACTTTGGCAGCAGTTCGCTGATGTGCACGCCGGGTACAGCCGTCGGAATCGCACGGAACGGCCCCCCGAAACGAGTGTTGGGTTTCGGGTCCCAGCTTTCAAACTGACTCATTCCACCGTCAATCCAGACAAACAGCACCTGTTTGTCGGACGCCCGCAGTTCTTCCGCGACCAGCGGGTGAGTCAGTCCGGCCGGACCGGCTGCGCCGAGGGTGGTGGCGGCGGCCGAGCCCAGCCACTGCCGACGGGAAACTGAGTGTTCCCGGATATTGCACCGGCCTTGTGTCATGTCTGACCTTCCGGAGTCTGGATGAATTCAAAATGGCTAATGGTTCAGGCAGAATTCGGCCGAGGCCGTCAGGGCCCAGACCAGATGCCCCAGTACCGCGGCACGATTGCCCGGATGTTCAGAAAACAGTTCAGCGACACGTGCCCGTTCTGTTTCAGAAGCGGGGCGCGACAGAATTCTCAGGTAAAGTTCGTCGGCCACGGTGTCCTCGGGCAATGTGGCCAGCTGTGCGGCCGTCGACGCGTCGTGCGGTTCAAACCAGCGAAGCGTCTGATCGTCATTCATCAGAAACAGAGCAGCTTTCACCGACGGGCGGAAGTCTGTTTCAGGATCCCGCTTGACATTGGCAAACGTCGCGCGGAATCGGTCCAGCTGTTCTGAGTAACGCTGCCGTACCTTGTCGTCAACTTCAGTGCCGCACGCCACCTGAGCCAGTTCTGTCTGGCCAGTGGCGATGACAATGCTGGCCAGCAGCTGTTCGGCGGACAACGGCCGCTCCAGTGCGGTCCGATAGGTGGCTGGTGCGACAGCATCCTCAGAAGGAAGCCTGCTGGATCGCTGGTAGGCTTCTGACAGCGCCATTTCCTTCAGCAGCCAGCGGATGTCGAATTCGTGAGCGACGAACTGCTCTGCCATCAGCGCCAGCAGTTCCGGGTGTGAGGGCGGATTGTCGCTGTGATGCAGATCCAGTGGCTCAACCAGTCCTCGACCGAACAATACAAACCAGAATCGATTCACGCTGTTGCGGCTGAATGCTGAGTTGTCCCGCCGGGGAAGCTGTTCGGCCAGAATCGACAGCGGACTGAATCTGGGCACGCCGGGAAATTTTGTCTTTCGGTCCGGCGGCATCAGGTACTCTTCACCCTTTTCAAACCGGACAATCGAAACGGGCGGTTCTCCCGGCAGCCGCGGGCCGGTCGTCATCGGTTGCTGAACAAAGACCGACGCGAATTCCACTTCATCGGTCACCAGCTTTTCGCCAACGGCCGGAAACTTCGCATCGGTGCGGATGAACGTGTGCTTTACAAACGCCGACAGTCCCTGAAAGTCGGCCTGACGGTAGTCGTCAATGAACAGGTGGTCGTGGCTTTCGGCACACTGCATGTCAACACCCAGAAACAATCGCCCCACATCCCGCGTGAGCCCCGGATAATCGACCGGGTTCTGTCCGTATTTTTCCAGCCGTTTCGTCCAGAAAAAGGCGGCACCGCGAGTGGCCTCGTCGTCTGCGTCCGGATGCAGGATTTCACGAACCAGCTGATCCCACGCCTTGTTCTCTGCAAAGGATCGTTCCAGAAACTGCGACCATTCAGGATGATCTCCCAGGCGTTCCATCAGCATCACGTGAAATACGTCGCGCAGTCGGCGAGCACAAGCGGGAGAATCCAGCAGCTGTTGAATCAGCCGTTCGCGCTTCTGCAGATCGGCTTCCTGCAGAAAACCGCGAGTTTCATCCACGGTTGGAATACGTCCGGCGAAGTCCAGATAAACGCGACGGACAAAGGTTGCATCTGTGCTTTTCGGCGACAGAGGTCCGTCGGCCAGTGCCGCAATCTGATCATCAATTCGCTGCCGCAGCGGCACACTGTCGTCCGCGAACGCCAGCCAGCCTGTCGACGACACAAGCAGCACAACGAATAATCCTCTGACGCTCCGGCCGATCGGTTTACTCATGACCACTCCAAAGCGTCCAGGGGGATTTCTCAGACAGCTCCTCTCAGGGATCAGATCCTAACACCAGATACCCGCGCTGACAATCACACCCCGTGCAGCAACCCCCAGCCGGCGATTGCCCCGCCCCTGTGGTGTGAGCATCCCCGACTGCGATTGCGTCACTGTCCTGGCGTTGATGTGCTTTCCGCGACGCCGCATTTTTCGATTGCCGGACTGCAGCCATGGCCACGCGGAAGTCGCCGGCCGGAAAATCAAGACGCTTCGCTGATCCTGGCTACCTGCCCCGGCCGTTCTTCAGCGGCACTTTGATTTCGAAATCGCGGCTGCCGATTTCGTACAGACGGGACTCGGACTTTTCGCGATCCGTGCCCTCGTGTCGCGTTACCTTCACCAGTACCTTTCCGGTGATCAGCCGGCCGTAAAAATTTCGGATGCGGACGGTATAGTCGCCCTGAGGTGCCGCCACACAGACATATTCTTCCGTCTGCCGACCGCGGCTGTCCGAGTTGCTGCCGTCGGACTGACGAATCAGAACGCCGCCGTTTGACGTCAACGGTGACTTGTAGGAACACGTTTGATCATGCGGTTCCTCAACAATCAGATCCAGATCCGCGCTGCCGGCCCAGGCAATACTGATTCTCAGGTCCCGCACAAGAGCCTCGGCCAGCGCTGCGCGGACCGATTCAGCGTCCGCTGTCTGACCGTCGGCAGCCAGTTTGTCAGCCAGGTCCTGCAACTCTGTTCGGGCCACTTCGTGCAGCGATTCGTGGCCGGCAACCCAGATATGACGCAGCGTGCCGACACGCGACCAGACGATGGCATCGGTGATTCCGCTGCGGTCGGCAATGCTGCGCGCCATCGTCCATGTCGCGGGTTGCCAGGGGTTCCGCTTGGCGGCTTCACGACAGATCTGCAGGGCTGGTTCCCACGCGCCGAACTGAGACAGCATGGATGCCGTGACCAGCATCTGAGCTTCGTTGCCGTCAGTGAAATCGATTCGTGAACGCAGGACTCGGTCGATTTCCTTCTGCGGCCGTCCGGCCAGCTGCATTTCCACGGCCAGGACGTCATACATCCATGGCTGGCCGTGGTCGTTGCGAATCGCGGCCAGCAGGCCTTCGACGCATGTGTCATACTGCTTTGCGTCGTGCAGCAGTCGAAAGGCCGCCGCCAGCGTTGCATTGCCGATGCGCTGACGGGCGAAGGCGGCATTCCATGCCAGCGGTGGCGCCGCGTCACTGGCCTCGACCTTCGCCAGCAGTGTGCGAGCTCTGGCCTGCGAAACCCGGTCGGCCGCTGCCTGTGCGGCCGCCGCCCGATCGGCCGCCGCCGCCCGTTCTTTTTCGGTGGCCGTCTGTGATGAGGTGACCCGCCGACGGAAGACGACCGGCTGCCACTTCTGCTCGCGCTGCAGGCCCGGACCTGTGCGGGCTGTTAATTTGCGTTCGCCCAATCTGCCTCTGAGGCCTGCCGAGCCTCTGCGTTCGAATGACGCAGAGAAAACAGCCGTGGAATCGTCACTGACATTCGGTGCACCGGCGATGTACCCCCCCGACACTCTGTCGGGGGCCAGTACATCAGCCGCGTGTGTGGTCAGAGGGTTGCGGCGAGGCGTATCGGCATTCTGAAAACTCAGTTCAGGACTGGTTTTTTTTTGAGACTGATGACGTCCTTGGTGGACAGTCCTTCCTTGTCGGCCTTTTCGAGCATCTGAAGAACTTCAGGAGGCACACTCATGAAGCCGCCGCCGAATCCGCCACCGCCGCCACCGAGGCCACCGCCACCGAATCCACCGCCGCCCAGACCGCCGCCGCCAAATCCGCCACCCTGCTGGCCGCCGAATCCACCGCCCTGCTGGCCGCCCAGTCCGCCTCCACCACCGCCGCCGAGCTGCAGGTGGGCATTGGGCGGAATCACCAGGTCGGCGACCGGATAAACGCGGGTGACGAGGTTTTCGTCTGATTCAGCCTTGTCAAGAGTCGTAATCATCAGAACTTCGTTTTGAATCACGTACGTCAAGGGTACCGGCGACTTGGTGTCGTCCTGAGTCTGATCGAAGATCAGCTTCAGGGCGTTTCGCAGGCTCATGCCATCGAAGTTGATGTCAGTGATCGTCACATCGTCGAGCGAAGTAATGCCTTCCAGACCCAGTTCACCGGAATCTTCATAGACCGTCATTTTGAAGTCTGTCCCGGCTGCTCCTACACCCGCACCGTAGGTCGTGGTGAAGTAGGTTTCGATGTCCTGCAGGATTTCCTTCAGCGGTGTATCGCCCGGGAAGTCCAGATTGCGGACCGGTTTGTCCAGCATCTGCCGCAGCCATTTTTCCACGGGAGCTTCACTCCGCAGGTCAAACGATTCGTAACGCGGTTTGCGGCTGAGTGTCAGAGCACGCCAGACGTCGGCCGGGGGATACTGAATCGGCGGTTCGTCCGGAAACGGCACGTGTGACAGTTCCACCTGATACAGCACTTCCAGAAACCGGTCGTGCCGCAGATTGACCAGCCGATAGAGTTTGTTCAGCTGTCCCTGGGCTTCGGACATGACCAGAGCCTGAGTGGCGGGACCGCTTCCCGGCTTCAGGTTCAGGGTAATTCGCGATTCGAATTCTGCGTCTTCGTAGGCGTTCTCGTCTCCGTGGGCAGCCCGGTCCAGCAGGCCTCGAACTTTTTCGATCTGAATGGCGAGTCGCTGTTCAGCGATGTCCTGATCCTGCATCAGTCGCTGCTGAGCTTCACTGACGGCGGCGTCCCGAGCCATCTGCTTTTCCAGCAGAGCGTTCACTTCCAGCCGTCCGCGAACATCTCCGATGGCCGCAATAACCCGTCGTTCCAGTTCTGCCTGCACGTCCGGGCTGATATCTGCGGACGCCTGAATCGTTTCCAGCACGCCTTTCAGCAGATTCGTCGCGTACTCAGGATCTTCTGCAGCACGGATTTTGGCCTCGGCCATGGCAGCGTTGGTTTCCGCGGTCAGGATCTGAGACTGAAGCTGAATTCGAGCGGCCGTATCCAGCAGCGGCGATGTCTGCTGCCCCAGTCCACCGCCGAACTGATCAACGCCCGGATTGTCACTACCGACTATCGGTGCCGGCAGTTCGGTGACGTCGTCGTCGGCAGGAGGCTGCTTCAGAGAGGCCAGCATCAGCCGCAGACCCGGGTCGGCATTATCCATGTCGGCCGCGGCGTCCAGAATCCGACGGGCCTGAGTCAACTGCCCGTTTCTCTGCAGCAGTCGCGCGGCCCGAATTGACTGTTTCATCGAGGCTGCAAATTCGTCGCCCGCTGCGTTCAGCTGTTCCAGGCTGGCAATGGGAGCGTTCAGGCCCTGAGATTCATTCAACCATGAGGCAAGGTGGTGCAGTTCAGCTCCGCCAGCGATGCGCTGGCACTGGCCTGCTGTCCATGTGATCCGGCGACCATCGGCCGTTACCGCGACCAGCTTTGAAAATTCAGGAACTGTGCCGGTGCCCATCACCACGGTGTGCCGGTCCGGACGGATCAGGCAGTGGCGATCACCGGCCAGCGGCAGCACGGTGTCGTCCGCGGTCAGACGAACAACTTCGGTCGGCTGAATCTGCAGAGCGTTCGTGACCGAGGCGGCCATTTCTTCTTCCTGTCCTCGTTCAACCTGCTGCAGCGTTCCCCCCGTCAGGTTGGCCAGAACACCCGGCAGTTCCGAACTGGTTCGCGTTCCCACCAGCAGTGAATGAAAGCTGACTCGGCCGCTGTTCATGTCAGCAGCGAACTCTGCCATCTGCGTCTGCGAGATGCGGTTGGCCGACAGTCCATCGCCGATGTACAGCACCGAGGTGGGTGTCTGAGAATCGGACGCGGTACAAGTTGTTTTCAGAGCGGCCACCAGGTCGGTGGTTCCCAGCGGCGTTCTTACATCCAGCGTCTGCAGTGCTTCGCGGACCGTGTCGCTGTTCGGGCGAGCGAATCCTGACGTCATTGCTTCGCAGTCGACATCCACGGCAAAGATCTGGACCGTGCTGTTCGCCGGCAGATTTTGAATGACTTCGGCCACCAGTTTCAGTGAAGATTCCCGCACCGTGCCGATCTGGCTGGCAGACGTGTCCACCATCAGAATGTGACGCGAAACCGCCGGAGCGACCGTTGATTCAGGCCGAACCGCCACCGCATACACCGGCTCTCCTGTGCCGGCCGTGTGGCTCTTGATCACCACAGCATCATGCTTTGCGTCGGCAGCGCCAGCGGAGGTCGCCGTCAGAAGTGCTGCGATGGTGACCAGACTGCACCGGATGACCGGGATTGCGTGAAACCGCATAAATCTACCTTTCGGAGAACCGAATCGTGGCTGAGAGCTTCAACGTCCGCTGGTCGGAATTGTCCAGCGAGGCGCGCTCACCATGATATATCTGTGTTCGGCCTATTGAGAAAGGAATTCCCTGCAAAAACTGCTTCACTCGACGTGATTTGGCATCCCGCGACGCGACGACCGGGGGACACGTTGTCATCCGGAAAGTCCAGGGTTTTGAAATTCTCGCCAGAATGTCTGCTATCCGTCAGGTCTGACTGAACCAGAATGTCTGCTTTGATGACCGTAGCTACCCGATCCGGCAGAACCGCAGTCATGCCCTGACCCGGACAGTCAGGCCACCGTCGTCTGCCACCCGGTACAGACGCTGATCACAAAAACACGCTTGTTTACCTCTGTTTTGCTTCAGCTGTCAGCAGTCTGTATTCGATGCTGGCAACAGACATCGCAAATGATCGGCCCCGCACCCCTTTCCGCTGGGCAGTCAGACGCCATTAGCCTCGGAGGTAGCCCTTGGACAGACACGCGGTCAGCGCCTGGTTCTGCACGCTGTGCTGCGTATCACTGTGTGTCGACTGGAATTCACAGTTCCCTGATGCCGGACCCGCCATCGGCAGGCCCCGAATATTTGTGTCGACGACAGCTCGCGCCCCGGCCTCCGCACTCAGCTTCGAAACCGCCACGGCGAATCGCCTGTCTGGCATTTCGACAATTCATCGCAGGGCACAGGGCGATGATGCCTCTGGACTGCATTCATCGGTTCCGGCACGAATGGCCCCGCGAAGCGGTCCATCGGTGCTGTTGAGCACAACCGTTCCAGCTGGTGCCTCCGTTATTATCGGCAGCCTTGATCCAACTGTCCGGACTCATCCTGTTGAAGTTTGCTGGTCGCCCACAGGATCTTCTGGAAGGCATCGCGACCGTCTGCTGAAAACCGATGAACTTCCGGAAACCGTTGAATGCGACTTCCGTCGGCTGAGTTGGGATGCCTTGTCGGCAAGATTTGCGTCAGCGGTCGTACCCGCTGACGGGGCGTTAAAGAAATCGAGTCTTGTTGATGCCAAGTCAACTGACCCAGTTGAGCTCCACCCAGTTGGAACCCGACCGGTTGATACCCAACCGGTCGTAAGCTGGCAATCGTCCCCGCCTAACGGACCGCGGCGGCGATTCAGAGTGCCCTGTTTCTGCGGATCCGTCACGACGGAACGGTTTATCGAAGCACGTCCCGTGCTTTGCGGAACTCGGGTTCAGATCTACGTGGAGGACGTTGCGACGTCAATGGACGGGTCTTCGAATGAATCTCAGGAGTCTCTGGCCGCTATGATCTGCACGACGGCCGAATCGGGCCTGCTTGGCCACGTGGAATCGCGGGTCGGACCGATCACCGACGTGGACCAGGACGAACGCCTGACAATTCTTCTCTGTCGGCTGTCAGCGGACGCTGATTCGCGTCCCGGGCAGGAACCAATTCGCGGCTGTGTGCGTGCCGCCGACTTCGAACCTGCTCATGGAGCTTTCGGAGGCGATATCGTGTACCTTGACCGGACACTGTCCGGCCACCGTGAAATTCGTGCTGTACTCGCTCACGAGCTTACTCATGCCGCCGTGTTCTCGGCGGTGAATGGGCAATCGGTCGATCTCCGAAAGTCAGCGGCCGTGCCCGCATGGCTGAACGAGGCGATTGCCCATGTGGTTGAACTGCAGGTCTGTCCGGACAGTCCGAATCTGCAGCGGCGCTTCGCCGACTTTCGACGCACGCCAAGTCGTTTTCCTGTTGTGATCCCTGATGAATTCAGCCAGCTGGCGGCCCGTCGCGGGGCCGCGCGAGCTGCAGGGTGCTCGTTTCTGACCGCCACGCTCGAAGGGCACCCGAACATGCGACTGTCGGATCTGACCCGGGGCGGTAGCAGTGGCAGCGACGGTAGCGGTGGCAGTGGCGACGGCGTCCGGATACTGGAGTCGGCCGCGTGCACCGGGTTTGCAGAGTTGTTTCGTGACTGGACGGTTACGCTGCTGAAGAATGATCCGCCAGACTTAGAATTCTCGCTGAGCGACCAGGTCGTGATTTCGCTGACCGGAACGTCTTTTACCCGGTTTTCCCCCGCCATTGAAAGCGGAGTTCTGACGCTGGTGTCGCGGCCCGAAGCACGGCTGCAGGTGACGATTGTGGAAGACGCCCCGGCGGCGACAACGTCCGTTGCGGAATCGCACTAAGGATCAAACGGAAAATTACTGTCGCGTCGAAACGTGGCGTAGGCTTCCAGCCTGCGTTTTTCTGCATCGCAAGCTGGAAGCTTACGCCACTTATTTTCCGCTCCGTCCTAAGGTCGCTGATCAGACAGTGGCACTCAGCGTTTCCTGGATTGAATGTCCAGTCGGTCACGGCGTTTGAAATAGGTCGCGAGCGTGGCTGGCGAATACATTTTTACTTCCGCCTCTTCGTAGATGATGCGTCCGTCCGTGGTGATTCTGATGGAAGTGGCGTAGTCAGCATCCACCCGCCGGGCGTAGATGGCGGCGTACGATTCCGGATCCACGGTCCGGGTCTGGTTCAGGCCATTGCGGACGTCGATGCCGCCGACGGAATAACCGAAGAAATGCTGACTGCCGCTGGCGAGAATGGAAGTTGCGGAGGCGTCTGCGCGGAGGGCTGTGTCCAGTTCGATCAGCAGGGGCTGAAGCTGAGTATATCTTTCGTTCAGTTCCTGAGTTTCGCTGGCCTGTCCTGAATTGTCCAGGTTGCCGACCTCGCGACGCCGGTTGAAAACGTATTCTGCAAAAACCTCGCGGCGACGTCGTTCTGACTCCGTTCGAAACGAAACGCGACGATCAAACAGTTCTCGCAGACGTTCCGGAGAATACAGACGCAGTACCGCGCCCTTATACCGCAGCCGACCATCCGCGGCGTCGATCGCCATCTGCACATGTCCGCGAGCATCGCGGACTCTGGTCAGATTCAGGTGTTTTCCGACGGAGGGAATCGCAAAGCCGGCATACAGAGCAGCAAAGGTTTCCGGATCGACGCCCCGGCCTTCTTCAAGATCCTTGATGGCGTCGATGCCGCCGACGGAAACGGCAAAGTAGTTCGTGCCGATCATCGCCGTGTTTTCAAAGCGAATCGCACGCAGATAACCGTTCAGATCCTTGATCGCCCGGTCGGCCCGATTGAAGACCCGGCGAGTTTCTGCGGACAGGTGAGAAATGTCCTCCAGATTCTCGTCGTTCCCCTGAGCAGCAGCCGGCTCAGGCACAGCGACGGACAGACACAGAACCAGAACGAATCTGGTCAGACCGACCGGCAGTGAACAGCAATGACCCATGAGTTGACCAGCCCACAAAGTTGAAAGCGAAGATTCAGCTGGCGATCATTATGGCGGCAACCTGGAAGCAATCGCAAGACCTGGTGCTCGGCAATGCACATCTGTGGCGCTTCGCGATGCGACCGTGCCGAAAAATCGACCCTGTGATGCCGCAGATGGTGCCCGGAACCGTTTTTACGCGGCTTTCCGCGTGTTTTTTGATTCCGGTCGGTCGATCGCCGGCGAAACTCGCAGCTGAGGCGTCTTCTGCAGAGATTTTTTGCCGGCCGGCCCGAAATGAAAGCTGACGGCGGCAAACAACCCGCTGGCAGCCAGCGCACCAAAACAGCCCAGAACGGCAATCTGGTCGTTTGAAAGAATCGTGGTGAGGTCCATGAACGCATCCCGTGTGAAGGCAGTCAACTGAGGGCAGGATTTCAACTTGATTCCCGTAAAACACTTTCGGCATTTCCTGCCCCTTCTGTTTTCGGATATTCGCCGGGACGGCTGGACATTTCGGACGCCGGTTCCCCGGATGTGAAGCGGCTTCGCTGCAGTTGCAGCGAGTAAACAGCTTTGGATGACCTGGTAAAGCACGTGACCTGGCCGATTGCCTCCGACCTGCCCGATTAACCGGACGGTGTCGATCAGCGAACAGAACGTCGTCTGTCCCGGCGTGCCGGAACGTATCCAACAGGCCGGCTCAGGCTTCGGAGGGCACTGATCTTCAAGGCAATCGGATGTATCAGTCCGAGCCTGACTTCTGTCTGCCGGTTGGACTCGAATTTTAAGCAGCGGCCGGTTCTGCCGAAACCGATCACCGCCAGCAACCGGATCCAGGCCCGATTAGACCGATAAAAACGGTTTTGCGGTCTGATCAGGGCACAGACCCGAAGTTCAGAATGACGATGATCCAGATCAGGGCGTTCTCTGCGCCGGCTGCGTCGTTGCCGGAATGGAGTGCAGCCCCGGAGGCGAAACGCCCGATTTGCGTGCCACGTCCTATGGAATCAGAGAAATGAGACGTTCGTTTTCAGCCCTCACCGCGGCGACAGCCAACGTTCAGCGACATCTTCGACCGGCAGGAATCGTTGCGGCGATGGCAGTGCTGGCCGCGGTGACGCAGTTCGCCGGATGCTCGAACCAACAGCAGCAGGCCGAAGAACTGGTGCGCGTGGCCCTGACTCAGCAGGACGATGGCGACTATGAAGACGCGATCACGACGCTGACACGCAGTATCGCGCTGAAGCCGGACTTTGCCGAAGCCTACTATCTGCGCGGTACCTGCCATGGTGCCGCCGGAAATCTGGATCAGGCGATTCAGGATCTGAAGATGGCCACGGAAAAGAAACCGGAATGGGATCGCGCCTGGTGGGCGCTCGGCACCATGTACCGTTCTGCCGGGCAATCCGATCCCGCATGGAATGCCCTCACACTGGCCATTCAGCTCAACCCGGAGTCCGCTGATGGCTACTTCGACCGCGGTTGTCTGCTGGAGAGCATCGGGCAGCCCCGGGATGCGCTCAGCGATCTGAAACAGGCCTGCGAACTCGCTCCGGACAATGCCGATGCTCAACTGCGGTGTGGTCGCCTGCTGGTCCAGCAGAACGATCCGGCCGCCCTGGAATATCTGAGTGCCGCGCTGCGTCTGAACCGCAAACGCGGAGATACCTGGATGTGGCGCGGTCTGGCTCATGAAGCGGCAGGTTCCGCCGAACGTGGTCTGGCCGATCTGTCCGTGGCCTGTCGACTGCAGCCGAAAAACGGGACGGCGTGGCACCATCGAGGCCGTATTCTGATGACGCTTGGACAAACCGACGAAGCCCTTGATAATCTGCAGCGTGCCGTCGCTCTGGACAGTAACAATACTCGTTTTGCCAACGCTCTTCGTCTGGCGCGAACGGAAGCGGCGGCTGCAAATGCTGCCGTTGTCGCTGCCAATGAAACGCCGGCTTCGTCACCCCCGGCCGAATCAGAAGTTGCGGCCCTGGTTGACAGCCCGACAGAGCCGGCAGCCGATGCCGCCGCCTTTATGCTGTTTCCAATTGATGCCGAAAGTCCTGAAGCGGCATCGCCGACCATCGCATCCACCGAACCAGCGCCGCCTCTGCCCTCAGAGTTCCGTCTGTTTGGCGACGAAGAAAACGAACTCTCGGCCGGCGAGCCAACCGATCGCCGACCGTCCGCAGATCCGGCCGCCGCGGCCGATGAAGAAGCCGTGGCTGCGCTGGTCGCTGTGCCCGAGGCAGGTGGCCAGGAATTTCCGCAGCCGATTTCACCTGAGTTTGATTCACCGCTCGCGGAAACTCCGGAATCGGCTGAATCGGCTGAGCCGACTCTCGCGGCCGCCGATGCGGAACCACCGATGATCCAGCCGGCGGAACGTCCGTTTTCGGAACCCTCTAATCCCTTTGACGAACCTTTGATTGCGGCTGAACAGCCACGAGCCCTGCCTGCCAGCGATGCTCAGGGCCTGGTGCTGTTGCCCGTTGGTGAACCCAATGCGGTCGATGCGTCTTCCGAGCCTTCGTTGTCCGCCGACGAGAACCCGTTTGCGGCGGTGCCGCTGTCAGGTGACGAAGACGCTGGCGACGAAACGCCGCCTCTGGATTCGGTCAATCAGGAGGCACCGGCCGGCGTCGTCGTGCTGGAAGACCTCGGCGGTGACGCCCCGACACCGGCATCTCCGTTCGATCAGGTGCCTTCGTCCGAGACCCCGTTGCAGGCAGATGTCCCGTTGCTGCTGGCCCGGGCTCGGCGCGCATACCAGGACGCCGATCTGGAGGCATGCCGCGATGCTCTGGAGCTGATTCTGCAGGCTGAACCGGATCATCCCGACGCCCGCTACCGCTACGCTGTCGTGCTGTCTGAATCCGGGCACAGACCGGAAGCGCTGAAGGCGGTTTCTCTGCTGTTGAAGACCAGGCCGGAACACAACGACGGTCGCTGGCTCAGAGCCGGACTGCTGCGTGACACCAGTCAGCCGGACGCCGCCGTGGCCGAATACACACACCTGATTTCTCTGGGAGTCCGGACGGCAGATGCCCTGGAAGAACGTGCAAAGATTCATCTGGCGACGAAACACTGGGACAAGGCCGCCAGCGATCTGACTCGGCTGATCCGCCAGGAACCGGACAATATCGAGCTGCTGAAGCAGCGTGCTCTGGCCTACCAGCAGCAGAAGCTCTGGACGCTGGCCGTTGCCGACTGGACTCAGATTGGTCTGGTCGACAACACCAATGTGGAAGCACTTGAATCCCGGGCCGGCGTCTTTCTCGAAATGGGAGAAACGGCCGCGGCGATCTCGGATCTGAACAGCATTCTGCAGTATCAGCCGGGCAACACGCGCGTCGCCGAACAACTGGTGCGGCTGTACACTCAGCTGGGACAGCCCGCCGAAGTGCTGAATGTGCTGAATCGAGTGCTGAGAGACGATGACTGCGATCCTCGCTGGTATCTGCGACGGGCTCGCGTCTACCAGCAGCTGAATCAGGAAACGGCCGCTCTGCAGGACCTGCAGCAGCTGCTCAGACAGCAGCCCGATCATCTGGACGCGTTGACGCTGCGTGCTGAGATTTTCTCTCAGAACGGTCACTGCCGGGAAGCCATTGCTGACTACGACCGCGTGCTCCGTCAACGCGGTGAGTTGCCGGAACTGCTGCAGCGGCGAGGAGACTGCCATGCGGCCGACGGTGATCATCAGGCGGCGATTGTTGACTTCACGACCATTCTGCGGCTGGACCCGGAATTTCATTCCGCCCGCGTTTCCCGGGCACAGACCTTCCGCGACATCGGTGATTTTGAAGCGGCCATTGCGGATGCCGGAAAGGTGCTGCAGGCCGATGACCAGAATCCGGATGCACGAATGGTACGCGCCGACAGTCTGTTTGAACTGGGGCGTTACAAAGAAGCGCTGCGCGACTGCGACCTCCTGGTAGAACAGAACCTGCAGGACAACGTTCTGTTGTGGAAACGCTGCCAGTGCCGACTGCAGCTGGGGCTGGATGTTCTGGCAGTTCAGGATATGGACCGACTGATCGAACACGAACCGAATCACTATGACGCTCGTCTGGCCCGGGCTCGACTGGCCGAAGCCGGTGGTGCCTACGAAGCCGCGCTGTCCGACCTGAGCAGCGTGGTGGCGGGCCGACCCGACAATGCCAGCGCGTGGAAGTCCCGCGGAACCATTCACCATCGCATCGGAAACTTCGACAAGGCAGTGGCCGATTTTTCACGAGCACTGGTGCTGGAAAAGGACAATCCGGAACTGCTGTACCGGCGGGGACTCGCGCTGCATCAGCGGAACGAACTTCAGAAAGCAATGGCCGACCTGAACAAAGCCGTGCAGACCGCGCCGAACAACGCGGACTATCTGTACACTCGAGGAAATCTTTTCGCCGCCACCGGCGACTCGGCCGCGGCCGTCGCGGACTATGCCCGAGCGACCGAGATCGATCCGGAGCTGTCCGCCGCATGGTACAACCACGGCAATATGCTGTTTAGTGAAGGTCAGTTTCAGGAGGCAATTCGTTGCTGGGATCGGACCATCGCGCTGCAGCCGGATCTGTTCCGAGCGTACAATAATCGCGCTGCTGCCAACGTTCAGCTCAAAAATTATGCCGCCGCGGTGCAGGACTATGAACGGACGCTGGAGCTGAATCCCGGATTTGCACGAGCCTGCGACAACTACGCATGGCTGCTGGCGACGGCCGACAATCCTGAGTTCCGAGATCCATCCCGAGCCGTTCAATTCGCCCGCCAGGCCTGCGAGCTGACGGACTATGAGGAATGGGCTTACCTGAGCACCCTGGCCGCCTGTTATGCAGAAACCGGAGACTTCGTCAGCGCCAGACGATGGCTGCTGGAATCTCATAAACTGGCACCGGAAAACCAGCGGCCTCCGCTGGTGAAGCTGGTGAAACTGTACGAAACCCAGATCGCCAGGACTCGTCAGTCACGAAACACAACGTCTCGTACGCGACTGTAAGGCAAAAATCGGGCGGCATTCTTTTCCGGCCGCTGCTGAATGAACCGTACGACGGACTTCCAGTCCGTCGGGTTAGCGCAAGCAGCCCACCAAAAGCCCGAATCGGGAAGACGAAGAGAATAATGCCTGTCCCCATTCGGCCGGAGACCTGCGGTCGAAGGTGTGGGGCGGTCGTGAGACCGCCC
>JAVKCM010000236.1:0-13210 GCA_040222735.1 Fuerstiella sp.
GCCCCTGTTGCGTGCCTTACTGGTCCGGGCCCCAAAAAATTGGGCTTGCGGGCCGCACAACAAGTTTTTGGGTGGGCGGGCGCGAAGGCTTTTGAGCAGCCGTGCGACAGAATCTGCAATCGTGTTTTGTGAATTGGGTGGTTTGGGGCGGCAGGCTTCGCTTGTCACACCCGGTTCCTGCGATCCGGCGACGATCACTGGTTTGCTTTCCGGCGTCATGGGCGATAGTTTTCCTGCCAGCCAGATAACCACCACCCACCAGCGTCAACGCAGAACGGCCGCTTTGCCGGGGACTGGTCCGGTACATCATGGCCGAACCGGCAATCGAGTCCGGGGCCGTGATGATGGCGAAGCCGCTTCCAGCCCCACCCCACCCTGATCATCAGATTCCATGAACGAAGCCGCGCAGGAAGCACTCAGCCGGACCAACTTCAGTACCATCGACACCATCATCATTGTCGTGTACCTGCTGGCGTCGCTGGCCATCGGCCTGATGGTCAAACGATACGCCGGGTCCATGGTCAACTACGTGGGAGCCGGGCGGAAGGTAGGCACCTGGCTGGGCATCGCCACGATGACCGGAACCGAGCTGGGACTCGTCACCGTCATGTATTCGGCTCAGAAGGGTTTCACCGGTGGTTTCGCGGCGTTTCATGTGGCCGTGATCGCCGGTGTGGGAACGTTGTTTGTCGGCCTGACGGGATTTATTGTTGGTCCCCTGCGGCGCATGGAAGTGCTGACGATTCCGGAATTCTATGAGAAACGATTCAACAAGAAGGTGCGAGTGCTGGGAGCCGTGCTGCTGGTTCTGGCCGGTGTCATGAATATGGGACTGTTTCTGAAGACAGGTTCCATGTTTATCGTTGGCGTGACAGGCCTGGCGGCCGACGGAGAAACGCTGAAATGGGTCATGATCGGGCTGTTGCTGCTGGTGCTGGCGTACACGACGATGGGCGGCATGATCTCTGTGATCCTGACCGACTATGTGCAGTTCGCCGTCCTGTCGTTCGGCCTGCTGCTGGCGACGGCCATGGCCGTGAACGAACTCGGCTGGGCCCGTATTTTTGAAACTGTGCATGAAGTCCACGGCCAGGCCGGCTTTGACCCCACGATGGAAGGAACCGGATTCGGCTGGTCGTACGTGCTGTGGATGATCGTGACGGCTGGTTTTGTCGGGGGAGCCGTCTGGCCCACGGCGGTCGCCCGGGCGCTCGCCATGGAAAGCGAAAAAGCGGTCCGCCGCCAGTATTGCTGGTCGTCGGTCTCATTTGCCGTGCGGTTCATCATTCCCTATTTCTGGGGAATCTGTGCTCTGACATTTATCACGGCCAGTCCGGATGGCCAGGACCTGCGGCCCCTGTTTCTGCCACCAGACGGCAGTCCGCCGCCGATGGAAAATCTGTATGCCATGCCCATCTTCATGGGGCGGCTGTTGCCTCCCGTGCTGATCGGCCTCGTGACCGCCGGCATGATCGCCGCCTTCATGTCGACGCATGATTCCTATTTCCTGACCTGGAGTTCCGTGATTACACAGGACATTGTCGCTCCCCTGCGCAAGTCAGGGTTTCCGACGGCTTCCCGAGTTCGCCTGACCAGGATTCTGATCGTGCTGATGGGAGGTTACGTGCTGTACTGGAGTCTGTTCTACACGGGCGGTGAGGATATATGGGACTACATGGCCGTCACCGGAGGCATCTACTTTACCGGCGCACTGGTCGTGCTGATGCTGGGTGTGTACTGGAAAGGCACCAGTTCGTTTGGCGCGACGCTGGGCCTGCTCAGCGGTCTGCTGATGCTGTTCGGCCTGCAGCCCATCCAGAACGCGGTCGGACTGCGTTACCAGCTGCCGTCCGGCGAATGGCGGGAGCACCTCACCAGTCCGCAGATCGGCCTGCTGACCGTGGCGACTGCCATCATTCTGACCATTGTCGGTTCACTGGCCAGGCCGGATGCGCACCACAACAGAAAGACCGCGTGATGAACTGGGAACTGATCTGGAAGGTTGTTTTTATCGCGGTAGTCTCAGTATTTGCCGTGATGTCCGTGCTGGTGACGGTGCTGGGCGCAAAGGATATCCGACGGCTGCTGAAGCATCTGAAAGATACGTCGGATGCCGGTAAAGAAGATCCGACAACATAGCCCGGCCGCTGACGCGTCGCGGCTCACGAGGCACAAACGCAGCTGGACACACGGCAGTGAGCCGAGTGCCGTAAGGCACCGGGCCGTTCACCGGGTAAGTTCCGTATGTGACGTCGGATCTATGCGAGCATCGCACTGGGGCCCGGCCGCTGACGCGTCGCGGCTCACGAGGCACAAACGCAGCTCGACACGCTCCGGTGATCCGAGTGTCCTGAGGCACCGGGCCGTTCACCGGCTGAGTTCCGTATGTGACGTCGGATCTATGCGGGCATCGCACTGGTGTCCCGAGCCGTACGGCCGGATTCTCAGCCCCTGTTGAATCGCCGGTGACAGATCTGACATGCGGAACGGCTTGGTCAGCAGGGCCGCATGTCCGGCACGTCGGGCGGCCCGATCTTCAACCGCGTTCTCGGCGACATATACGGCCGCAACCGGATAAATCTGCCGAATGACAGAGACAGCCTCAGTGCCCGGCATGCCGCTCATCTGTACGTCTGTAATCAAAATGTCCGGTCTTGTCTGATGACACAACCGCACCAGTTCTTCCCCGCTGGAAGCAAGGCCCACAACGTGATAGCCCAGGTGGGGCAGCACTCGACTGAAGTAAAGCCGAAGTTCGTTTTCGTCCTCAGCGACAGCAATTCTTGTTGCGGTCTCAGATCGCGAACAACTGGTACTCAGCACCGGCCGTTCTGCGGGCGACGGTGGCAGATTCGACCTCGTCAGCCGCGTTCCGGCTGACGTTGAAAGAAAAGAAAAATCAATTGACGAGGACGGCATTGTCCTGATCTGGCGGGATTGAGGCATGATGGCCTCCGTGTGATGGGAGCGCAATTCCGGCCGGGCTGCAGCAGCGACGCCGGAAGTCATCGTCATCCGGTGAAAACTGCCGATTTATCGCTGCTGAACCGGAAGAATGCGGCGGTGTCAGCACGACACCCATGCCGACGTTGGACTGGATCAAGGGCGGACAGCCGACCTCAGTGGTCGGCTGTCGACTGTTTCGCAAATGTGATGCCGAGATCCGCCCGGAAGGCCTTTGTCTGACCGAAGGGTGCGGTAATCCTGTCCGCCGTTTCCGTCGGCTTCCCTGACAGCTATCATCAATACTTCCCTGACGGGCAGACTTTTAGCCCGATTTCGGCGAGCTGCGGTCTGCTTCGAAGCGTCCAGTATACGAAAGTACAGAAATCGGATTTCGAAGAACCAGCGACACATCGCACTCAGCGGTGCGTCGCCAGTGTCACAGCCTGTGTCACGACACCGCACACATTCGAAGATCAGCGCCGCCCGGTTCTTTGTGAAAGGCGTTCCGGCGAACGCCCACATCCTCGCGAAGACACAGTACTCCTGGGGGCGACCCGTGCGAGGGCGGCGATTACGAATATCACCGCATCTGGACAGTCGCACCAGGATGCCCGCTGCTGCGTCACCGCCGGCGTTCAGAAATGCAGATGATCTGAAAGCTCAGCGGTGACCGAACACGGACGTGACCCTATTTCACGTCCGCCGGCATGGTGGTCATTCGAAAATCGTCGGTGCGGAAGGGAGTCACCGGCAGGCCGATCTTCGAGTACACGTTGCACACGGGGTTATTGGCCCACGCGTAGCGCACAGCCACCGGTTCGGAGACGCTGTCACTGGACACCTCGATCGTGTCGGGAGCCGTAATTTTCGCCTCGGCCCAGACCCATTTTTGGTCCTCTCCGCAGATGGCAAAACCACGGACATCGTTCACGTCGACCGTGCGCAGACCTCCGCCGATGTGGTCGAATTTCAACACGGCTTTGTTGCCCACAATCTTCTGTTCACGAAACGTGGGGCTCCGGGGTTCCATGTCGTTGAAACCGTAGTCTCTGGCCAGTGCCCAGCGCACCAGACGTGCGGCGACGTCGTACTTGTTCTTCGGATGAATGTCGTTGGCTTCTCCCAGGTCGATGATCACGGCCTGTCCGGTGTTTGGCAGTGACATTGTTTTTGTCTGAGATTCACGCAGCTCGGCCCATGCACTTTCACCGGGCTGATCGACTTCGGCCATAAAATCAGCCAGCTGTACCCAGTAAAACGGAAAGTCGCCCTGTTTCCATTCGGCCCGCCATTGTTCAATCATGTAAGGAAACAGCTTCGCGTATTCCCACGCGCGACCGGCGTTGCTTTCGCCCTGGTACCAGATCACGCCTTTCATGCCGTAACCCAGTGTCGGATGCACCACGCCGGCAAAGATATTGCCGGGACGCTGATTGCCCGCCAGCGTACTCTGCGGAGATCGCGGGGCACGGGGAGCCCGACGGCCTGCAGCTTTGGCTTCGGCGGCTTTCACTTTCCATGCCGCCAGAGCTTTTTCATATCTGGCCTGTTCTGCGTCCGACTGCAGCTGAATCTCGCGCTGTTTCCAGGTCTCCATCAGGGCGTTGAAGCGAGGATCCTTTTCCAGTGAATCCCGCCGTACCCACGCTTCCGCGGCCGAACCGCCCCATGCGTTGTTGATGAGACCGACGGGCACATCCAGAATTTCATGCAGGTACCGTCCAAACAGAAATCCCACAGCGCTGAAACTTCTGCAGTTGGTGGACGTTGCTGATTCCCAATGACCGTTGAAATCATGCTGCAGTTCCTGAGTCCCGACGCGCGGTACGGTAATCAGTCGCAGATTGGGATGATTGGAGCTCAATGATTCCACTTCGACCTTCCAGTCGCCGGCCAGCGTCATGCCCATGTTGGACTGGCCCGAGCACATCCAGACTTCTCCGACCAGCACGTCGCTGATCTCACGACGTGAAGTCCCTTCGATCACCAGCGACGCCGGTTTGGCACTCGCAGGCAGCGGCGCGAGTTTCACGGTCCATTTTCCATCGTCGCCGGCTGTCGCCTGGTGCGTCTGATCGCCCAGAGTCACCGTGACCTGAGTGCCCGGATCATCCCAGCCCCAGATCGGGTTGGCCTGCTTCTGCTGCAGCACCATGTGGTCACCGATAATGGCCGGAAGTTTCAGTTCGGCCTGTGCGGCCAGCGCAGGAATGATCAAAACAAGGCCGAAGGCAATTCGGCAGACAAAGCGGCGGGAATTCAGTAGTTTCATCGTGAAGTGTTCTCTGGCAGGTCAGAAATGAGGATGCTGCCGGCACATCAGCGGCAACGACGATCGAAGAGTCATCTTTTAGCGAACTCACCGCCCGGAATCCAACGTCGCCACGCCATCCAGTGCAACACGGCGGTCGCCCATGGTCACGACCTGCTGACATCGTCACCCCGAGATTCCGGCGAATTCCGCGACGTCTGATCACCTGCCTGAACGGCTGATTTCATCGCCGCCAGAGCCTGGTCAAGATGTGACGTCTGCCGCGCCCCGACCAGCACTGACGTTACGCCCGGCTGCCGGAAAACCCATGACAGGGCCTGTTCGATATGGGGCACACCGGTCCGGTCGGCTTCCTCGTCCAGCCGGGCCAGAACCTCGTATCCGTGCTCGTTGAAATAGATCTCCTGATGACCGGGAATCACGTCAAAGCGAGTGCCTTCAGGAACAGACTGTCCGGGGCGGTACTTTCCCGTCAGAAAACCGGCTGCCAGCGGACTGTAGCTGATCACTCCGATCTGTCGGGCCGCGCACAACGGCAGCAGATCCGCTTCGATATCCCGCTGAACCAGATTGTACGGCGGCTGCACACACGCCATCCGAGCCAGACCATTCTGATCCGCCAGCTGCAATGCCCGGGCCAGCTGCTCAGCCGAATAATTGCTGCAGCCGACGTAGCGGACTTTTCCCTGCTGTACCAGTAACGTCAGTGCTTCCAGTGTTTCTTCCAGTTGAGTGGACTCATCCCAGACATGCGTCTGTAGCAGGTCGATGTAGTCGGTCTGCAGCCGCTTCAGACTGGACTCGGCGGAAGCCAGAATTCGTGCTCGAGTCAGGGTTCCGTTAACTTTTGTCGCCAGCACAACCCGGTCGCGACATTGTCGTGTCTGCAGCCATTCTCCCAGCAGCGACTCAGAGCTTCCCTGCCCGTAGGCTTCCGCCGTGTCAAACAGCGTTATGCCGGATTCGAAGGCATGGTCCATGATCTTCAGAGAAACCGGATGATCGATCTCACGTCCAAAGGTGACGCAGCCCATGCCGATGGCGCTGACAGACAGGTCGGTGGATCCCAGTTGCCGATATTGCATGTGACGGGAATCTGTTGCAGAAGAATACGCTGGAACGAAAAAACGCGACCGCGCCGGACTGGCAGCGGCTCGCACTGACGAAATGAAGGAAGCCCCGGAGGTGTGCTCATTCGATTTATCATCGAATCTTCAAACACCCGAACTTCTTTCACGACACACTTTGAACCTGTTCAAGACCGTCGCTCCCTGCTGCGGCGGGAAGATGCAGGCAGTGCGTCCCAGGACCGCGCACGGTCATTCAGGAAACCGGACCAGTATCGATCGCGGTGGCGGTGCCCGTTTCGGCAGCGGTATAGATTCCGAACACCGTCTGCAGTGCATTCAGCGATTCCTGAGTCGTAATCGGAGGTGCGGTGTTGCCGGCGATCGCCGAAACCACGCGGGCCACAAAAGGCGCATAGCCTCGTGGTGTGGTCGGATCGGCGAACGTCTGCACCTGTCCCGCCTGCGGTCCGGTATTTTCAGCCCACACCATTTTCGGCGTGCCGATGGAATCCAGATTCACCCAGCCTTTTGAGCCCCAGATTCGGATCTGAGTGTGGTAGCCGGCGTTCAGATAGTATCCGGCGTTCAGGGTTCCCAGCATTCCATTGCCGAACCGCAGCGTGGCCACCGCAGAATCCTCGGCGGTGATGGGCTGTCCTCCGACATTCGCAATGGCGCCGGTAACCTGAGTGATTGTCGTGCCGGTCAGATGCATGGCCAGGTCAAGCCAGTGAATCCCCAGCCAGATCAGATGCCCGCCACCCGCTCGTGACTTGTCGGCATACCATGTCTCATGGTATGCGGGACGCGTCAGCCGCGTCTGATCAGCCACGATATGCATGTCAACACCGTAGATTTCGCCCAGCCGTCCCTGGCGAATCATCCGTCGCGCGGCCAGTGATTCGGGATTCGATCGATTCGCAAACGCCAGCATAAGGTGCAGGTGTTTCGAATCTGCCAGCGTTGCGAGCTGCTGAAACTGCTTCAGGTTCACGCACCCGGGTTTTTCCGCAAACACGTGCGCGCCGGAGTTCAGGGCCGCTTCAATCACTGGTGGAGCCAACCGGGCTTCCATTGAGATCAGACACAGCGGTGGAGACTGGTCGGCCAGCAACTGCTGATAATCGGCGTAGGTTCGAGTCAGCTTGCTGCCGAGCTTTTCCTTTGCATCGTCAGTCCACCGGCTGTCGGGATCCGCCAGCACGACTTCATCGCAATCCTTGGCCGCCGCCAGCGCTGACAAATAGGTGCTCATGTGAGCACCTGCCGCATGTGTGAGAACCGCAACCTTCATAATGGGCACCAGATAATCGTGTTAAACAAGCTCAGACAGCGACTGAGCATCTTCCTTCCAGCAGGTCCTGAGGTCTGCCGTTCAGATCCTCAGTCGAACATGTCCTGATACGACGGTCGTTCGACCGCGTAGATCATGGTCACCGACCTGCGGGAACCACCACCGCTGGTGGCCGCATTGGCTTTCAGCAGGGCAGGCAGCATCAGATCGGCCCCGCCACGTCTTCCGGCCTGAATAAAACCGTGCCGGGAAAGCCCGATGCAGAAATCACGGTTTGACTTCCGTCTTCCGGTGATGGTCAGCATGCGTACGTGGCTTTCCGGAAAACAGGCGGGGCAGCAGGGAAACGGCAGGGGCTTAGGATCAAACGGAAAATTACTGTCGCGTCGAAACGTGGCGTAGGCTTCCAGCCTGCGTTTTTCTGCATCGCAAGCTGGAAGCTTACGCCACTTATTTTCCGCTCGGTCCTCAATCATACTGAAGCACGCACACCCGTCAAAGGCCAGGCACGGTGCCCTTCCGAACGTCCGAACGCATCCACTCATCAACAAACCGCGCGAATCCATCCTGGATTGTTTCTGCTCACTTGCTCTGCCCGGACTTCCGAGGCGGCTGCTTTGATCGCCCATTGGGACTTTGAGGAGGGAAACGGCAACACCGCGTTGAATTCCTCCTCAAACGCCGGCTTGAACGGGGTGATTTCGGGTGCTGCCTATACGACCGATTCTGCCCGAGGCAACTATGCCCTCGACTTCAACGGTACAAACAGTTTCGTTCAGGTGGCCAATAATGCGCTGCTGGTTCCGCAGACGATCGCGATCTCTCTCTGGTTCAAGGGCAGACCGTCGCAGGTCGCGAGTGCCGACCTGATCGACAAAGGCCATGGCTCAGGATCGTCACCGTATTATGCGGGATACGTCTTTCAACTCCCCCGTCAGTTGGCGTGACCCGGAATCGGTCGGTTCGCTATCGGCTTCAGCGTTCTGACGCGGATGACAAGCTGTACCTTCGACTCATCTTCGTCGGCTTCTTCGGTGGCGGGCTCCGCAACACGTTCCAGACGTCCGAGGACATAGACCGGTCGGTCGATAAGTGACGCCGCTGCGTCCTGTTGTTCGGCATCAGCTGAAAGGTCGATCGGCCAGAGGTGGCGGTCCGTTTCAATCGTCCACGGGAACAGGTCACTCTGGCCGGGATCAGTGGCTCGAAGGGTGCCCCGAACGGCCAGTCGGGTACCTTCCCTGTCTTTTGTTGGATCCAGTTTCGCGATTGTCCGGACGTCTACGATCCAGCGTTCTTTTACTTCAATTCCGGCAATTCGTCGGAGCGTACCTGTCACCCTGACAGGCTCTTTGTTGTGTTGCTTTGCGAATTCCCGAGCGGCGTCGTCCGGCAACATTAGTTCCCAGACGATGCGGTTGAAGGTGATTGTGGTTCCTGTAGTCTCTCCGCCGATGGCGACGATTCCGTGACGCAGGCGACCACAGCATTCCACCCGGACAGATGACTCCGGAGGCGTGGCATCGGCTGCAGCGAACGGACACACCGCCAGACTGATTCCAGTGAGCAACTTCCACATATAGAAATTCATCCGGGAAAAAAGTGTTAGGCTATCGCGTCATCCGGTAGCGAAGTGCGGTGTCACTGAGAGACCTGCCGCAACCGGGCAGGATCCACGAACATGCGATTTTCAACAAGTCGAGGTCGAGGCACCTGAGTCGGCGGCGGCGTTCCGTCTGAGGGGCTTTTGACCAGAAAAGAAATGTCGAGCACTCCCCCTGGAATTCTGGCGGGTGCCGCATGGCCCCAGAATTCCTTGAGTGAGGCGACCGGGCGAGCATTTTCGTAGATCAGATCCCGTACTCTGGTCATCTGTGCCGGGTCCTGAGCGGGAGTTGAGAAGATGTTTCCCCAGACCAGTGCCGCCGCTCCCGCTACGTGAGGAGTCGCCATCGACGTCCCGCTGTAGCTGTCATATTTATTGTTTCGGACGGTGCTGAGAATTCCGACCCCCGGCGCTCCAATATCGACTGACTGTTTTCCGTAGTGACTGAACGAACCACGCACATCATTCTCATCGATGGCGCCGACTGAGATGACATTCGCCTGGCGTAAAGACGCGGGGTAATTCGGCCGCTGGTCATTGTTGTTTCCGCTTCCACCCGTATTTCCGGCCGCCGCCACAAACAGGATACCCTTCCGCTCCGCACGGGCCACTGCCTCAGCCAGTTCCGGAGAGGTATCGGGGCCTCCCCAGCTGTTGCAGAGAATGTGTGCTCCGTTGTCGACCGCCCAGTCGATACATTTCACCGCGTCCGAAGTCGATCCAGATCCATCCGGTCCCAGAAAACGAAGGGCCATGATCTGAGCCTTCCAGGTCACGCCAACGACGCCCACGCCGTTGTTGCCAATTCCGGCAATCGTGCCCGCAACGTGAGTCCCGTGGTTCTCCTCATCCAGCGGATCGTCGTCGTTGTCATAGAAATCATAGCCGTGCTTTCCGTTGCGGGACCACATGTTGCCCTGCAGGTCAGGATGCCGGTAATCGACACCGCTGTCGATGACGGCCACCACAATCCGGGGTGAATCGCGAACCCGCGGCCAGACCTGCGTGGCCCCGCAGTTTTTCATTCCCCAGAGCTTGTCCAGAAACGGGTCGTTGGGGGCCGCATCCGTGACGGCCAGCGAAATCTGTCTGGCTGTTTCGACCTGTGGAATGGACATAATGTAGTCCGGAGCCACATAGGCCACGGCATTGTCCGCCATCAGCGCTTCAACGGTGTCTGACGTCACCGCTCCACGAGGCTCAACGATCAGAAACGAGCCGTTTTCGTAATCCTGTACGACGTTCAGCCCGGCCGTTTCAAGCGTCCGGGCCGAGGGCTTGCTGTCCTGATCCGGGTAACTGATCAGCAGACGTGTGGATCGCGCCTCAAAACGAGGGATCTCTTTATCAACACCGGCGGCCATCGTGCGCATGGCCTGTTCCCGGCCCTCCGGAACCTCAAACAGGGCCCTCCCGTCACGACCAACCCCCATGAAGTGACATTTAGCGTGACGAACAAGAACCAGTTCGGACGCAAGCCGCTTCTCAGCCCTGCAGTTTGCACGCAGGCGATACTTTTCCGCGGGCAGAGTTCGGCATGTGACGACAAGGACGACACAGACCGGCAGCAGGATGCGAAGTAATCGCCGTTTCATGGGTTCCTCGACACACTCAATGGAACGATCGTTCACCAGTGACGGTCTCGCCTTGAGTGTTCGGAATGCACTCCACCGGCCTGATCTCTGATTTGCCGTTGTCGCCGAAGGGACGCATCGCGAGACGCAACGGCGTGTGGCAGACGATAGCTAAGAGGCCCATTTCAGTAAATGTCAGTCTCACATGACAGCCGTGGCATCTGATTGCAGGACTCATGCCCTGGCGCTCTCACACGCCGTTTCTGACTGCGAATCGACGTGAACATTATTCGTCGGAGTCACGCACGGTGTTTGTCCGTTCGTTTCACCTGAGCACGACAGCCGAGTCAGTGTCAGAGATTCGTCTGGTCAGTGACGGTAAAAATTGCGCAAGATCGCAGTCACTGAACCGGCAAAATTGAACTTTTCCTGTTTTGCGATTCCGTATACATTGCCGCTCCTCTCTCTCCTGCGGCAACAATCGCCAGACATCCTGATGGCGGCCTCTGGTGCCGACAAAAAACTCTCCTGGTTGAGGTCCGGATCTCAGCGGCTCTTAACATCACGGCGTCGGCCGTGACTGTTGACGTCGAAGCCGGATTGCAGCATTCTCTCTTCCTGCGTCCAACACCATGAAAATCTCACTACCGCAAGTCCTGCTGGGGCTCGGATGCTGTTGCGCGTTCACTCAGCTGCTCGGGTGTATGCCGATGGCGGGAACGTTTCCGAATGGATACCCGCGTCCTCCCGCCTGGGGCTCTAACCCCCAACCGTATCCCGGCGCGGCTCCGTGGTATCCCGTTGGATATCCGCCCTTTCCCGGCGGACCGGGCGTACCCGTTGTCCTGAATCCGGCCCCTTTTCCCGGAACAACCCCGGTACCACCGAATAATCCACAGCCGGATCCCGGCACGGTCCCGACAATTCCCGTGGGGCTGCCGATGCCGGCACCGACGGAACCCGGGGACGATTCGACCTCTTTCTGGAGTCCGTGGCCGCTTCCGCCGCGCGGAAATCAATCTGCTGTTCGTGCGGTGGGACTTTCCGACGGCGGCAGAGTTGCCGCGAGACCGCAGATCCGGCGAGTCAGCCAGCACAACAATCGCCGCGGCACGGTTGCCGTGACTTCCGGATACAACGTTCGGACCCGCCAGCTGACGGACGGAGCAAGCCCCGCACCGCAGGAAGATCTGAAGTATCGCGGCGGCAGGCTTATCCGCGACCTTTTCTACGTCAACCTGTACGTCAGCGGTGACACCGAATGGTCCGCGGCAGATGTTCAGCAAATCGATCGCAGCCTGTCGGCGGCGATGCGCGACGAGCATCTGAACAACGTGCTGTTGCAGTATTTCAACAATGAGCCTGTCAGTTCCACGGCACTGCCGTCTCACCCACTGGTGGGCTATACGCCCGCTGAAGTGTCTCGCGGCGACATTCAGAACTATGTGACGTACCTTCACCAGCAGGGTTTTCTTCAGCCCTATGACCTGGCGAATACCGTCTTCAATTTCCTGCTGCCCCCCGGCACAGTGCTTTCTTCCGACAGCCGAGCCGCAAACATGCAGCGTGAAAGCACCAGATCTTCGGCTGTCCGGAACTATGACACCACGTCAGATGTGGCAGAACCTGACTCGCGGGCCGGGTTGGGTGGCTATCACGGGTCTGTCGTAACGGCCAACGGCGGCAGAGTCTATTTTTCGGTTGGGGTATACGCACAACGCTACACGAACGGAGCGACAAACGGCGTCCCCGTGTTCAGGGAACCCTGGAAGAATGTGGCGGCAGCTCTTTATCACCAGCTGATCGAAACTCGTACCGACCCGGATGTGGAAGAGGCGATTCGAAATTCGTCTGATCTGAACACCGATCGCTACCTCGGCTGGGTCTCTGACTCCGGGCTGGAGATCGGCGACTTTCCACTTCACGCAGATATTCCGCTCACGAGTGTCATCACCGAAGTACCGCTCGCTGACGGATCCGGTACGGTGCCGGTGCAGCTGCCGTATTCCAACTTCGTCCACGGCCCTGAAGGTCCGATTTCTCAGCCACACCCACTGCCGTCGCACTGACGGAATCGGTCAACGAAATTCATAAACGGCGGTGAGCCGCCACAACGCTCACCAGCTGAGGCCTGTTCCCGCGCCGATTCTTTGGGGCAGCGCGAACACCGGGACCGAAGCAGCGGGCACTCAGACTAGGGTGACAGCCACGGCCGATTCGGCGGTCGTTCGAAACCAGCCTGTTGCGATCGACGCCAGTGGCAGGGCCATCACCGGCAGCGACCTGGAAACGGCCGATCAATAACTGACTGGTTGGTCGCCTTTCGCTCGGGACGTCGATTTAATTACTAATTCAATCGACGTCCCGAGCGAAAGGCGACCAACCAGTCAGTTATTGATCGGCCGTTTCCAGGTCGCTGCCGGTGATGGCCCTGCCACTGGCGTCGAT
>JAVKCM010000237.1:0-40796 GCA_040222735.1 Fuerstiella sp.
GGCAACTGCAGACACTGGATCCAGGTGCGGTCTGGGCGTCCAACGCCCCCGGCGTGTACGCGTCCGACCTGAAAGCCCTGCTGAACGGTGCTCGGGTTGTGCAGGACGAATCAAGCCAGACCGTCTCAAATCGCGGTTCGACGCAGGTGGTCACACCTTACGACGCTCAGTCCACGAACGTGCAGGACATCCTCACCATGATCAGCTTCTATCGATTTTCCGGCGGAGCTGAGTATGTCGGACTGTCTCAGAATCAGCTGCGACACATGGAAATCAGTGACACGATTCGCCTGAATCATGCCGTCCTGATCGGACACCTTGATGTTGCCGCCGGCGGACTGAGGCTGAACGACCAGCAGATCACTCCCGCCGGACAACAGACTCTGGTGCGTCTGTTTCTGCCCGTCGACCGCCGCCCGGCCGCCGCCCCGGCTCAAACAAGAGAAGATCTGGAAAGGAACCCGTCCTTGAATTCAACAGACAACAACTGAAGCGGTACCGACCGATCAGACCATGCCGTTTTCACTTCGCCAAGGCCGCCACACCTGGCGATTCCGGAGCAGACCAGAACGTGATTGAAACCAGAAACCTGACCAAACGTTACGGTAACCTGATTGCCGTCAACAATATCAACCTGCAGCTGGCGGAAGGCGACGTCTTCGGCTTCATCGGCCCGAACGGTTCAGGCAAGACAACCACGATGCGGATGATCGCCACGCTGCTGAATCCGGACCACGGCGAAGCTTACGTCTGCGGCAGGTCAATCTATACGAATCAGGAAGAAATTCGTCGGCTGGTCGGTTTCATGCCCGACTTCTTCGGCGTCTACGATGACATGACTGTCATCGAATATCTGGAATTTTTCTGCGCGGCTTATCGCATTCCGAGCCACCAGCGACGAAAGATCTGTGAAGAAAAGCTGGAACTGGTTGACATGTCGTTCAAACGCGACGCCATGGTCAACGAACTTTCACGAGGACAGACGCAGCGCATCGGACTCGCCCGGACCCTGCTGCACGAACCTCAGGTGCTGCTGCTGGACGAACCCGCCAGCGGACTGGACCCCCGCGCCCGGATTGAAATCCGAAACCTGCTGCGTCGACTCGGTGAGCTGAAGAAGACCGTTATCGTTTCCAGCCACATCCTGCCTGAACTGGCAGACGTCTGCACCCGTGTGGGCATGATCGAAAAGGGCAACCTGATCGTGGATGGCGACGTTGCCGAAGTCATGAAGAAGGCCCGGCAGCGAATCATGCTGCATATTCGCGTCCGAGACCGCGTCGAGGACGCGGCAAAGCTGCTGGAACAATGCGACACGGTCGAAAAGGTCAGCATCGGCAAAGCCCAGCTGCTGCAGGTCACGCTGCAGCCCAACGTGGAAGATTACAGCGACATCCCCACCAACCTCGTCACCAACGGCTTCGCCATCATGCTGTTCCGTGAAGAAGAAGTAAATCTGGAAACCGCGTTCATGGAACTGACCAAGGGCCTGGTGCAGTAAGACGGAGCCCGGATCTCCACTTACGAATCCGTCGCTACGCCCGGTGCAGCGAATCCCATGCCTCTCCTTTCAACAAGGACAGGCATTGTAATCTTGTTTACGGCGTGGTCTTCGCGACTCGTTATGAGGAAATTCGGCGGATGGCAGAAATCCGTGGTGTGAAGAAGCTGAGCAACCGGAACGGCTGCCCCGGCTGAACTCAAATCACTGCGACGTCAGCGCGGACGATTTCATACGTCACAGTAGCGCTGGCACCAGCTCTGCAAAACAAGCTCCCGTCCGCGCAATGCGCGTACCGTCGCTGCCCCGGGACGTTGCGCCCGTATGAGACGGGAAGACACAGGCCTGGCCTTGTACAGGCACAGGTGCGGTGAGCGCCAAGACGTTGTGCAACGCCGTCCGGCCGGAGCAGCACCCCCAAGTAGTTCCGGGGCGAAACGGGGTCCGGCACAGCAACCGCCGAACCGACAGACCAGCCGCACGTAATCGCCCCTTGCTGAGCAAGAATCCCGAACGCGGGACGTCATTACGATGCCTGTCCTTGTATAGGGACCTTGCTTGTATTGGTACTGCAGAATCTGCCGAAACTTCCGATTTTCCTGAACCATCCCTGAAAGACTTTCTCATGCCCTTTACGCGGGGTGCGAAGTCGTCGCTTATCGTCGCGATCAGCACCGTGGCGAATTCACCGCGTCATTCTGTCCTTGATGAGCTGCCGTGCTGCCGCGACTCGGTTGCCGGCTTGGAAATCATGAGTACGCGTGACCTTCATCCACCGTCAAACAAATTTGATATTTCAAAGGGTGCTACGTTAATGAGAACGGCAACTAAACGAAAACGCTTGTCCATGGGTGAAATACTGCTCGCAGCGGTGTGCATCGTCACACCCAACGCGACACACGGTGGAATGACGATCGTGAGCAATGATGTTAAGGCGAGCCTTCACGATTTTCAGAACAACAATCTTGATGCCTTCGATTCCTTCTCGGGGACGTCGATTCCGCTGAGTCATCTTGTCGACGCGACCGACGGATCCTATTACTCCCGTATTCAATTGGATCGCGTTCAATCTGGAAGCGATGTAACCATCTCAAATGAGTTCTTCCAGAAGAGAGATGGTGGGTATGACCATTCTGGAGGAGAATCTCGCACACATTTCACAGTCGACGCAGACATGACCTACAATCTGTCCGGCACATACAGCGTGACCGACGTCACATCCCCGGGCATAGTGTTTTTCGACGCATTACTGTATGACTTGACGGCCGGGCTGCAGCTCTTCGGTTCGCAAACGGAATCGAGGGACACGACGAACGAAAGCCTCGTCTTGGGAGTCGGTGGTGGCGATTACTTCAACGCCGCCCATGTCGGAAGCGTTAGCGGCAACTTGATTGCTGGCCGCACTTACCAACTCTATTTTCACGCGTTTACGAGGGCAGCCGCTCCCTCAGGCGATGGTGGTGCGATTGCCACGGGTAACGTCACACTGCAGCTTGGCAGTGGCGTTGACGCCGTCCCGGAACCGGCCTCTCTCGCAATGTGGGGGTTGGGTGCACTGGGAATGGCAATACAGGTTCGCCGTCGTAAACGACGGCAACCAGACCTGATTGCGTAAATCGTCGCGCAACCACGGGACGACATGAATCGATGGACGGCGGTCCTTTCTCGGTTCAGCCCAATCGGCATTCCACGCCTGCTTGCGGCCGCGTTTTGCGCGAGTGGTGGGCGATGCCGTTTGTGAGGCGCACTCTGATGTGGAAGGTTCCCCGCCAACACGTGAACCGGCAGTGACCAATGAACGGCGCGACGGGGCAAAACAGCGGGCTTCGTCAATGGAGTTGCAGTGGGCGGTGTTTCGACGGACAGATTGAGGGGTGGAGTCGGCTTGGTTTTTGGTGGTTTTCCGGGGGGGAGCTGGGAAGCCGCAGGAAGGGCGACGGGTCGGGGGAGTTGAGTTGAAATGGCGTCCGCCGTCAGAGTGGGAGTATTCACAGACTCTCTCGCTCTTCAGGAACGGACGCCATGAAGGATGTTACATCAATTGTTGCCACGCTGGAATCGCTCGCACAGTCTCCGGAGAAGCTCGACAGGCCATTTGCGACGAGCATCGTCGGTGTGGCCAGAAGGGAACTTGCATCAGTCGAGGCATTTCTTCGTCGCGAGGTGACGCCGCAGCGCTTTGAACGATTCGAATGCCGCCAAGAGGGGACCGGCACGACGGCGGACGCCCAAATCCTCTGTCGAGGTAACACTGGTGCCGTCGAGCCAGCCCCATTTGACTCGGGTCAGGAAATGGGACTGGCTCCGAGCGATCGGCAAGCGAGTTCGGGCTTGGGGGTCGTCATTCGGTCGGAGCCTGTCCCATTTCCGTCGTCTCCCTGAACGTAACTGGGGCTTCCAGCCGCAGTTCCTGCCGGCTTCGAATCCCACCCGCGATCACGCCTTGCTGCGGCTGGAAGCCCCAGCTACGGAAATGCCGATCGCCCACAGAGCTGACGCAGACTCGGAGGACCGTCAGTCGCGGGAACCGGGGGTGATTTTCAGCGTTACGTCTTTGCCCTTTCGGCTGACGGTGATTTCAACCTCCTGACCGATCTTCAGGGCTTCAATCGCATAGGTGTAGTCATAGATGTTTTCAATGGATTTACCGGCGACCCCGATTATTACGTCGCCGCCGCGTACACCCGCTTTGTCGGCCGGACCACCTTTGGCGACACCGGACAGCACGACACCCTTTGTGTCTGATTCCGCATAGTCCGGAATCGTGCCCAGATAAGCTCGCAGGTTGGCCCGGCGCTGTCCGTCTGTCGGTTTGGTCTGCATGACATAATCCGGCATCCGGGGGCGGCTGATCAGGTTGCGGCAGACCAGGTCCATGAGTCGGGCAATCTGCGAGATACCTTCATAGTTCAGTTTCTCTGGTGTGTCTCTCGGCGTGTGATATTCGCCGTGGTTGCCGGTGAAGGCGGACAGAATCGGCACGCCGTGCAGGAAAAACACGCTGGCGTCCGTCGGCAGATAACTGTCTTCCTGAAGTGAAATCGGCAGCCCCAGCGGCACGTTGGCCTGTTCGATAATCTGCTGCCACTGGCCGGACGAGCCCACTCCCTGCAGCACCAGTTTCTCCTGCATACGGCCCACCATATCCATATTCAGGCAGGCGGCTATATAAAGGTGCAGACCGCCCGTATTCGGTCCGGCCGCATCGTCTTTTTCTGCAGCGATATCGTCAGGATCGGTTTCTGTTCCGGCATCAGAATCCGGAGTTGCTTCATCACCACTCTTATCATCGCCCGGATCGAAGGCGGCGGCGTGCTGAGCGAACATGGTCTCCAGCTGTTTGACATAATGACTGGAACCGAGCAGCCCCAGTTCTTCCCCCGACCATGCGGCAAAGATGACATCCCGGCGGCCCGACAGTTCACCGGCAGCTTTCGCGTTGGACATGGCTTCGGCCATCTGCAGCATGGCGGCAACGCCGGAGGCATTGTCGTCGGCTCCAAAGTGAATACTGCCGGCTTCGTCATCTCTGGCCAGTGAATTGGCACTGGGCCCTGCGCCGAGATGGTCGATGTGGGCACCCACCACGACGATTTCATGAGCGGGCGTGTCATCCACCTGCAGACGGCCCAGCACGTTGCGTCCGGTCTTCTTCTCCTGGCGAATGTCAATGGATGCCGATACCTGCAACCCCTTCACCGGAAAGCCCATCACCGGGTCACCGGTATCCAGCTTCTGCTGCACCGCCTGCAGATCTTTGCCGGCCTTCTTCAGCCAGTCGGCCGCCAGCTTGTCGGTAATGCTCAGCACCGCCAGACTGGTACCTGCCAGAGAACCGTCGAACTGCATGGGTATCAGCTGATGGCGAACACCCGAGGTCGGACCGCTGACCAGAATCAGCCCGCGAGCCCCGAGGTCGCGGACCTTCATTGCTTTGAATCGAAGACTGCTGAAGCTGTTCAGGTACTGCCGGCGTTCCGCCGGCATGTCTTCCGGCATGAACCGAAAACACATCACCCATTTGTCTTTGACATCCAGATGGACAAACGAATCGTATTCGTCAAAACCGTCACCGGCCGGTGCCTGAATTCCGTAGCCGGCAAAGACCACGTCAGCCGGATCGAAGTCACCGGTTTTAGAGAACACCAGAGGCTGCCAGTCCTGCTCCAGTTCATAGGTGGCGTCGCCGGCCTGCAGCACGTTGTCCGGTCCGGCGGACACGCCCGAAGTAAATTCGAATTCCTGAAACCACGAACCATCGTCACCGGCCGGTTCAAGGCCCAGCGTTTCCAGGTACAGCGCCACATAATTGGTCGCCAGCTTCTCGCCCCTGGTTCCGGTCAGGCGTCCCTGCAGCTGAGGACGACACAGATATTCAACGTGGCGTACCGCGTCCGCCGGAGCGAAGTCAGTGCGAGCGGATGGATCGCGGCCGACCGCGGCTCGGCTTGTCATGGCGCGGTCAGCTTCGTCGGCCGACGATTCCAGTCCCAGCAGCTGCAGCGCCTGCTTGTGGTTCCATTCCGCCAGAAAGATCTGTGACTGGCTGTTGGTGGTACGGTTGGTTGTCCACGATATTCGGTTGCCATCGGGCGTGAACACCGGCAGTCCGTCAAAACCCGGCGTATAGGTCACTCGGATGGGTTCTTTTTTTCCTTCCCGGTCCACGATGTAGAGCTCGAAGTTGGCAAACCCGTGGCGATTGGTGGTGAAGATCAGGTACTTGCCGGAAGGGTGAAAATACGGAGCCCAGGACATTGCCTCCAGACGCGTCAGCTGTTTCTGATTACTGCCGTCGACGTCCATGGTCATAATTTCTGCGGTGGCACCGTTTTCGGAAAAACGTCGCCAGCAGATACTTTTGCCATCAGCGGAAAAGAACGGGCCGCCATCGTAGCCGGCAGAAGTCGTGAGTCGGCGGACGTTACTGCCGTCGGCATTCATGACATAAATTTCGTTGGCCCATGCCGGATCCTGTTCGAACAGTTTCTGCTGTCCCGGCGTCAGCTGTTCTTCATAGCCGGAACGGTTGGACGCGAAGGCAATCAGACGTCCGTCGGGTGACCATGAACCTTCGGCGTCATAGCCGCGCGTGTTGGTCAGGTTTCGATATGTTTCGGATCCCAGATCGAATTCGTAGATGTCGTAGAATTCGTCGTAGTCCCATGAATAGCGACGTTCCTTTCCGCTCTCCCTCAGGTCCAGTTCCTGTTTCTGTTCCTGCACGGCGTCCGGATCGTCCTGCGTGGACGCGTACAGCACCTTTGTGCCGTCCGGATGAATCCATGCACAGGTGGTCTTACCGTGGCCGGGAGAAATCTGCCGAGTCGCACCGGAATCCAGATTCAGCAGATAGATCTGAAAGAACGGATTCCCTTCATATCGCTCGCTCTGAAAAACCATCTGACGCCCGTCGGCACTGAAATAACCTTCACCGGCCCGCCGACCTTCGTAAGTCAGCTGTCGCGTTCGGCTGATCAGACGATTTTCGAGCTTCGCGGCGGCGGACGCATCCGTGATCGTGATGTCGTCATCCTGGGCGGCCCCCGACGTCATCAGGCAGCACAGGACGAGCAACAGCACGACAACTCGACTCAGATCAGAAGGTGTTCCGGACGTCACAGAAGAATCTCCGACTACAAACTCGAAAATTTAACAGATGAGCTCGATGACTGCAGGCAGCCACGACAATAATAATTCGAAGCGTCCCCGGCCGGCCGAACCTGTCCTGCGGTACATCAGATCGGCAGTGCCCTGCGTGTTGAGTCCCGGGGCGGGACGCCGCAACAACCGGTAAGTTTCCGGTCCGGCTTGCTTCCGAGCCGGGCAGTGGACAGATTATACGCGTTCAGCAAACACAAACCACCGGCCCGCGACAGCCGCTCTGGCAGATGCCGCTTTTCCTTTTCGATGACCGGTGACCAGCGGATTTCCGCTGCATTGAACATCTGGCCATGACCACCGAGACATTTCAACCGGAAGACCTGATCGGCACCACGCTCTGCGGGGAACGCTATCATGTGCAGTCAATGCTGGGCGAAGGCAGCATGGCGTTCGTCTATCGAGCCTTCGACAGCCGGCTGGACACAGCGGTGGTCATCAAGGTACCCAGGCCCGACAAGATCGCCGATCCGGAATTTCAGGCCCGCTTCAGCCGAGAGAGCCAACTGATGGTCCGGCTGGCACATCCGCACGTGGTGAAGATTCTGGATGTCGGGGCACACGAAAAGATTCCGTTTGTCGTGATGCAGTTTCTGTCCGGCGGAACGCTCAAGGATCAGATGAACGCCGCCATCAGGGAAAACCGTGTAATTTCCCCGACGTCACTGAAACGATGGGTACGGGAAATCGCAAGGGCACTTGATTTTGTACATACGCAGCACATCGTGCACCGCGATGTTAAACCGGCCAACATTATCTTTGACGAACACGGCAATGCGTTTTTAAGCGACTTCGGGCTGACGAAGATTCTGTACGGTGATCATCGCGACCTGAATTCCGGCGAGACGGCCGCGGGGTTCGTCGTGGGCACGCCCAACTACGTAGCCCCGGAAATTGTGCTGGGGCAACCTTATGACGGGGCCGCGGATCAGTATTCGCTGGGCATTACGATTTACCATGCTCTGACCGGCAGCGCGCCCATGCAGGGTGCCAGCAGTTCGGCCACGATGGTGAATCAGACACAGAAGATCCTGCCACTGCTCAGCGATGTACGAACTGATCTGCCCCAGTCGGTGGCTCTGGCAGTGAACCGGTCGATTCACAAACAACCCTCCGAACGTTTCCCCAGCTGTGAAGCGTTTGCCGATGCCGTCCTTGCCGGACTGCACAGCGGAGGCGGCTCGCGCGGCAGCAGCGGAAACCGACTCCGGCCACGACATGCGGCATCACCGGATGCCGACACCAGGCAAACCGATGCGGCAGTGCCTCGGCGGCCTCGGTCGGACAAAGGACGTTCTAAACGAAAGCACTCCGAATCGGATGTCTCGCGCGGCAGGTCGGGAGCAGTCGAGTGCCCGGCCTGCAGACAACTATTACCCCTGAAACCGATGCACGCCGGCAGAACCGGTCGGTGCATTCATTGCCGCGTCCGGCTGTCGGTGTCGGAAGATCTGACCACCCTGACTCGGATACGCGCCGAAAACAGTGACTGGTATTCCGGCAGCGGCAACCTGCCACCCCGCCGAAAAAAACGGGACAGAAAGGGTGGAGGACAGACTGGAGAAACCGATGAACTACTGCTTGGCGAAAAGGTATTCGGCTGGAAAGTCGGCAAAAAACCGGCCATCCTGATCGCGGCCGTTCTGTTGCTCGCCCTGATTACGGCAACCGTGGTCCTGACGGTCAATCTGACCGGGCCCACACCGGAAGAAGAAAAAAAGCAGGAAGTCAAGAGCACATTGCGCCGCATGGAATAGCGGCCACCCGCCACTGCTGTGCGCGGCTGCTCAGAACACGCTGCCCCCTCACTGTACCACACAAGTCGGTGTGGCAGAATTTTTGGTTCATCCGCCGTATCCGTGGGTGAGTTTGTTGTCTGCCCGGAGAGGGCTGAACCTCAGCTCAGGCTCAGCAAACGGGGCTCCCTCGATCGTTTGGAAAGATCGACAACGAAAGTGCAGTCTGCCGGTCGCGGAACACAGCGCGCCGAGAATTTGCCTTCCTTGGAGCCAGTCGTCGGTTCGATCACGCAAACCTCGAATCGATGACCGAGCGCACGTGGTGACGAATGACGGAACGGAACGTTATGAAAATCGGCACGCGCCGACTTTTTACGCAAACTTAACCTCCCCTTCACATACCAGGTGAACATACCGCCGTCGACGTCACTGAATGTGCGGACACCTGAAGGGATGCGAGTTACTGCTTTATTCACGTCGACTTCACCACAAGTTCACTGCACACGTGAACACTAGCGATGAGCAGGTGCGATGCGGGACCTTCCGGCCGGAGGCCCTCGTCGATCCGGATTTTGAAACTCAATGTCGTTGACAGAAACGGAGTCAATGTGGCTCCACCCTCGGAAACTCGTTTTTCACAGGAAAGGCTGATTAGTCGTGAAAAAGAACATCCCCCTGACGAAGCCCGCTCGCCGCGGCTTCACCCTGATCGAGCTGCTGGTCGTAATCAGCATTATCGCCATTCTGATGGCGCTGATTCTGCCCGCCATTCAGTCTGCACGAGAAGCTGCTCGCAGCACTCAGTGCAAGAACAACCTGCGACAGACAGGAATCGCCCTGTACGCCTTCGCAGAAAACGATCGCTACGACCGGATCTGCACCGGTGCGTTCGACTTCGTCCGTGACGGCGACCCGACGGCCTTCGGCTGGGTGGCTGACGTCATCAGCATGAACGCCGGCAAGCCGGGCAACATGCTGTGTCCTTCCAACCCGATCAAAGGGCTGGAAAAACTGAACGACATGCTGGGCACGGTCAACACATCAAACACCTCCAAGGCACCGGTTGACCGGTTTGGTGTGGGTGACTTCATCAACGCGGCCACCAACGCTGGCTCGATGACGGCAGTCGGCGGCGTCTACACGATCACTCCGGGTGCCTCGCACGATGCGATTGTCAAGTCGATGATCGAAGCCGGCTACAACACCAACTACGCGTCAAGCTGGCACATGGTCCGCAGCGGCGTCCTGCTGGCGGCTCCGAACGATCCGGACGGGTTGACGGAAGGAACTGTCAAAGGCAAAAAGTGCAAGGATTTTCAGGCTTCTCAGGGCCCTCTGAAGCTGACTGTTCTGGAAACATCCGACACTCCTTCCAGCAACGTTGCTTTGCTGGCCGATGCTGCTCCCGGCGACGCCAAGGAAGCGATCCTGCTGCTGGGTGACACCGCCGGCAAGCCGCTGAATCCGGACCTGTACAACGGTGCTCGTCTGGGCGAATCATTCAACGATGGCCCGGCCTACTGGGAAGACGCGAACACGCGAATCCGCCTGCTGGACAAGGGTGATCTGGACGGCGAAGTGCTGGCCAACTACGTGCCGACCGGTTACCCGACCGAAGGCGAAATCGTGGTTGAAGGCAACTACGCGGCCGGCGGAGCTTCCGGTGTCGGTGCTGCCGGCGAATTGGTTCTGCAGGACACCCGCGACTTCTACGCCGTTCATCGCAACAACGCCAATGTGCTGATGGCCGACGGAAGCGTCAAGGTTCTTCGCGATTCCAATGGCGACAACTACTTCAATCCGGGATTCCCAGCCGTTGGCGGCACCGCCGACACCGACGGTTACACCAGCGCCTTGTGCGAAGTGAATTCATTCGATGTCTACTTCGGCATGAACCTGTCCAACAACAACATCAGCAAGGGTAACTTTGAATAATTCGGCTCGGTCAGGGTCGCTGCGGCGGCCGGACACCGAATCAATCTGCTGACTGGACAGCCGACTTTGCTGAATTGACAGCAAAGTCGGCTTTGTTTCGTGAATCCCCGGTCACGTTCCCGTACCGAGGCTGTCGAACGAACGGTGGCAATGTTTCAGTACAGCGTTCGTCGTGCATGAGAGGCGACATTGCATGAAAATTCGATTGACGGCATTCCTGCTTGCCGGGTTATGCGCAACCGGAATCGGCTGCGGCGGAGGCGAGGACTTCAGTGCGCCGCCTTCCGAACTGGCAGACATCCGGGCACGGGCAAAAAAGAAGCCGAAACCGGATCCGCCCGCTGAGGACGCTGGAAAGCCGGCCCCGGCGGCAAAGGCGACGGGGCAGTTGCCGGATTCGGCGAAGTCCTCCGACAGCGATGCAACAGCTCCGACAGTGGCGTCGACAGAAAAAACGCCGGCCTCACTGCCCACCGAATCGGTGAAAGGCCCGCCGGCTTCATCTCAGAAAACTGACGCCAACAGGATCACCGTGGAAACATCCACACCTGCCGACGCTTCCAGTCCGACACCGCCTGCCACCGGCACCAACAAGCCGGCCAGTGCCGCATCGCCACGCAATCGAGAGGCGACGGCGGAGGCAGCCGAAAGCGAAGTTGTCACCGCCGGCGGCAAAACCGCCACCCAGTTGAAAACAGATCAGGACTCACAGGAATCGACAGCAGCCGCCGGAATGTCGTTGCTGGAGAAACTGAAAGCAACCAGTGACGATGAGAGCGGCAAGCCGGCCAGGCAGGGCACCGGAGCCGCGGTCCGAAAAGTGATTGAACGCACCGGGCGATTTGCGATTGCCGCGCAGACATGGCTGCAGCTGCGCAATCAGCTGGCCCGACGTTTTTACGTGGCCGCCACGGCCGATGGTTCAAAAATCGCGGCGTCTTCCGGCGAACGCAGCCTCGGAGTGCTGAGTACTCAGGTGGAAGTACTGGGCGAGGAACTCTCATGGACACAGCGGAAACGCACGGTAGCTGCGGTTCGTCGTGACAGACAGGAAATCACGACACAGCCCGTAACCGGACTATCGGGTGTGCTGACGTCACTGGAACTGCTCGACCATGGACAGGTGGTACTGGCGGGAACAGAAGACGGACGCCTGATCGCCCGCCACAGCGCCAACCTGCAGGACTGGGACCTGTACGCCCGGGACCTGTTTGCCTTTCAGGACGAACGTCGGCCCTCAGTGAAGATCGCCGAATCGGCCGTCGTCGCGGTCCGGGCGGTGGACGACGAATTGCTGCTGACCGCCACAAAAGACGGAGTCTGCCAGCTGTGGGCTCGCGATGCGGTCGTGCAGCCCCTGCTCAGCCCTCTGGAAATGACGGAAGAACAGGCGCAGTCGCCGGAAGCGTCCGTCGTCACCGCAGAACCGCGGCAGACGGTGGATCTGCCGGCAGCACATCTGTTGAGTCTGCATTTTTCACGCAACCGAAAGTTCGGCGCCGCGATCACCGCTGATGAACAGGTCACGGTGTTCAGCCTGTCGGACGGCCGCGTCACAGACCGCATCACGGCTTCCCAACTGGATGACACGCAGCCGGTATCCGCCGTCATTGAAGAACAGCGTCAGAGTATTCTGGTGGGACTTGCCGACGGCCGCATTTTTCGCCGAGCCCTGTCAGGTGGCGAACCGGTTCAGGGAGTTTCTGATGATGGCACCGCCGTGGACTTCGATGTCGTATTCGCACCGGATCTGCAGGATCGTTCGGGCCCCGTCACCTCGATGGAACTCAAGCCTGACGGCACGATGCTGTACTTCGGCCGCCTGGACGGCACGGTCTGCAGCTTCGACCTGCCGCGTCGCCAGATGCAGAAAACAGATCGGCGTCACAACGGGCCGGTGATCGAAATACGCAGCACGCGGGCCGGTGTCTTTACGGTCGGGGATGACCGGCTGGCGAAGCTGTCAGACCGTCCTCTGCTGCCGCAGGCCGGTCTGCAGCGAACGGTACCACCGCTGCAGACATTTCGTCTGCCGACCGATGCGGGACTAAAGGCCAGAGAACTGGTCGAGTCGGGGGATACGCCGGTGCAAAGCAAGTTCACCGTGCGGCGCAATTTCAATCAGGATGCGACAGCGACCGCTCAGACACAACTTGAACTGACTGGAATCCGTCCCGCCGATCCGGTAACGGCCCTGTACGAACACCGACTGCGAGTGGCGACATCCGAAGAAGTGCGTAAAGCGACGCGTGACCTCATCACCAGCCGGAAGGCCGGACCGGCGTCACCGGCAGAAACACCTCGGTATGCATCTGACCAGCCACGGCTGCTTGCCGAAGTACAGACCGAGTTTGACTTTCAGTCGCGTCCGTTCCGCCGTGTTGTGATGTCGGTGAGTGACAATGGGCACACGCTGACGGCGGCCCAGTCTTACAGCTCCACCGGCAGTCGCGGCCCGGCCGCGGAACAGCCGGTGATGGCCTGGGACGTGCCGACCGGTACACGGCTCAGAGCCTGGCGGCGAGCACAGGGCGTATCATCGTTGCATCTGCAGATGGACAGCGGCCTGATTCTGCCGAGTCCGCTGTCGGCACGCCTGGATCTGCTGACCGGGCGATTCGAACGTGAAGAACAGCCGAATCTGTCTTCCCGGGTATCACCGCAGGGAAAGTGGCTGGCTGTGGGGCTGGCAGGGATGAAAGGCATGGCCACAAATGTTGTCAGCCTGCTGGAAACCGGTACGGCACAGAGATTGGCGGGGGTCGAGGCATTTGAAGGTGCCGCGACCGCCGTGGCGTGGTCTGAGGACGAAAAATCGATCTTCGTCAACGTCCGCGAACGGAACAGAATCCGGTTGCTGGAACTGGAAAGTCGCACCCTGCAGCCACGCGCAGAAATCTCTGAGGAAACGACCGACGGTATCTGGAATGTGGACGCGGTTGATGTTCAGCAGAACACCGTCGGAGCCACGCGGATCGCTGCGTCCCCCGCAGGCAGACTGCTGGTCACTTATGGCCGCTACTTTGATACCGAATCCCCTTACCAGCTGCGCATCTGGAGAAAATCAAACGAACGCTGGCCACACGATCAGATGGTCGTCATGGGGGCGAAACAGTCGATGCTGGAAGTGGGCATGACGGACGCACCAATTGCCTTCGTCAACGGTCAGGAAACATTTATTGCCGTGGTGGGCACCAAAGGTATCGGTGTCATCAATACCAGATCCGGCAGACTGGACGACACACTGGAACTGCCGGACGTCGGCGATCGGAGGCCGGTGGCATTACTGTCGCCGAACGGGCAGTGGGCCATGGCCGGCGATGAAGAAGGCAACGTCTGGATCTGGAATCTGCGGTCGCTGAAACGCCCGCCTCTTCAGTTTGCAGCTCATGCCGGTCCCGTCACCGGGCTGACTATGTCCCGTGATTCTCACTTCCTGGCCACGGCGGGCGAAGAGAATCGGATTCGGGTCTGGGACATGGCAGAGTTTCTGTCCGGAACCACCCAGACATCCGGTGGGAAATGAAGGTCCATCGGCACAGTGCCTGCGATGGCGAATGGCTGGAACACCGATAGCCCGAAATTCCCGAGACAGGCTTTAACCGATTATTAACACTTCCCTGAGCCGGATGTTGGCTCCAGGGGCGTAGACTGGAGACCCGTCGCCCACCGAGATGGCCGTTACGCAACTTTTACCAGCGGAAGATGGTGTCGCCGTGAGTACCGCGACAAGGTGTCAACAATGCGACGCAGCGCTGCCTGAGCGGGCCAGGTTCTGCATGGAATGTGGCGCATCTGTGTCATCGCCTGACCAGGAGGCCGGAGACCATCGGCAGAACGACAGTGATGCGAAGACGCCGTCGGGCGAACGCAGTCGGGGGCGACGTGTGAACATGACCGGGGGCCGGAAACAGCAGCCTCCGCCCGCAGACCAGAAACAGGAACAGAAGGGCTCGTCGATGTCACAGCAAGGTGTACTGCCCGCAACGAACGGCACAAAGCAGGGCAGCGCGGCCAGCCAGCGGAACGGTACCCGCCAGCCCGCCGGCTCTGAGTCAGCACGATCAGAAACGCCCCGCACCGTGTCCGAGAACGGGACTGGAAAACAACCCCGGAATACTCCGCCGGCCCGGCCGGATACCCAGCTGAAGGCTGACAACCGAGCAACGTCTGACAGACGGTCCGGTCAGTTCGGGTCAAAGGGGCGGGGCCTGTATTCCCGCCCACAGAGCGCTGAAGCGGACCAGCGATCCGGCGGCAGCGCCGGAGCGCCGGGCGAACACTGGGACGAAAATTCCGATCTTTCCGGCATCCTTCGGGGCAGTGGCAACACCGCCGGCGAGGACAACAAGAGCCTGCCGCCAACCGGCCGCGAGACGGCGGCCGGAAGTGCCGGGGATGAGCAGCTGGAGGAGGCAGATTCGACTGATCTGATGCGGTTGCTGGGCGACGACGATCCGGACACCACGAATCCCGCAACCGCCGAATCACAGCAGAACTCGACGTCAGAAACGCCTCCCCCGGCGGCCCGGGACGAATGGACCAGCGAGGATGCTTCTGCCATTCTGAAAGGTCCATTCCAGCCGCCTTCAGAAACAGCAGGCAGCTCAGGTTTTGCTTCTGATGACGGCGGCATCCTGCCGTCTCCGGTTCAACCCGGGCCCACGAAACAGCCGCCTGAACAGGTGCCCGGGGACGATCCGGTGGTGGTGGGCGCCGAGCCGGGTCGACGTGCCGACCGGAGCCTCGACAGCAGCGTTGACGGCGACGTGGAGCTTCTGGCTGACCACGGCTCGCGAATCGTGGCAGCGCCGGGAATGTCTGATTTCGAACTGCAGATGAGTGACGGGTCCGGTCAGGAGATCGGCGTCACGAATTCCGGCGCGCGTCACCGCCGTCCGACCGAACTGCTGCCTCCGGGGGCAGCGCCCGCAGCGGCTGAAACGGCGCCGTCCATGACTGCCCAGCCGGCCCGGCCGGCCCAGCCGGCCCAGCCGGGTGCAGGCTCAGCGTCTCCGGCACCCTCGGCGCCCCTTCCATCGCCGACCGCTATGCAGGCTCCCATGGCCGGTGCTCCGATCATGGTCCCGGTGCCTCAGTACATTCCGGTTCCGATGCCGCAGCATACGCCGGCCGGCCCGGCCGAGTCGCAGTCAGCCGCAGCTCCGCAAAAGGCGGCGAAATCCCCGGACGTCCGGTTGCCGGCGACCAGGGAGACATCGACCGGCAGCTCTGCGATCACCTCGGTTAAATCATCCGGACGCGACGGTTCAGAACAGGACGACGTCGATCCTTCTGATGCCTCATCGTCCGGCAGCCAGGTCAGCCCGGAAGCGCTGGAACGTCGAAAGAAGCGGGCCACGGCGCTAAGACGGTTCCGCCAGCTGATGGAAGCCGCCAGATCAGAGCTGCTGAGGCGACAGGATCCGATCCCTCAGAAAACTCCTCGAACGCTGGCCCGTGCGGTCGCAAAACTGGATGCCCTGAAATCAGACCAGACGGACGAAACGGCGGCCCAGCTGAAGGCGATCGCGCGGACCGGCTACCCGGCCGCCATCGAACATCTGCGCGAGTATGCGCAGCGGCACCAGGTCCTGGTCCGTCAGACATGCGCCGAATGCCTGGGCCTGTTTGACCACACGACCGCCAGTGTCGCTCTGCTGGATCAGCTGAACGACCATGCCCCCCGCGTGGTGGACGAAGCCATTCAGAGTCTGCTGAAGATCGGGCACCCTGAGGTGATCACTCCGCTGCTGACGCTGGCTGCGGCCGACGCCCGCTCTCTGACGATCATCAGAGAGTCGGTTCAGGCCATGGAAGATGCGGCGGATCGGCTTGAGGAACCGTTGCAGCAGGTGCTGAAGACCGACAGCAGCCCTGACAGTGCCGCGATTGCGGTCAGCCTGTTGTCGGCCATTAAAGGCAGCGATCTGCTGAAGACATACATCAGCCTGACGCGACACTCAGCACCGGAACTCAGAGTGGCGGCGCTGAATGCCCTGATCAGCACCGAATCGAAACAGTCTGTGCGATTTCTGAACGGCAGCATGAAAGACCCCGACCAACGCGTGCGAGCCGCCGCCGCGGCAGGCCTCGCAAAACTCAGCAGTCCGAAAAGCATCACGCTGCTGACACAGGCCCTGAAGGACCCGGAAGCCTCTGTCCGGCGCAGTGCTGCGAAGACGCTGGCTCGGATCGACAACAAAGAGATGGCCGCCACGGCATCAGCGGCTCTGAATTCGGAAACAGATCCCGGTGTTATTGAATTTCTGCTTGAGATCGTTGGTCGGGGCGGCACGGATGAAGCACTGGTGCCGCTGAAGAAATATCTGATCGGGGAAGACACTGAACTGCGCCATCGAGCGATCACGACGCTGCGTCGCCTGAAGAACCCCAAAGCAGCCCGCCTGCTGGCCCCGCTGCTGTCGGATGCGAATGCAGAGACCCGACGACTGACCGCCGACGCTCTGGGAAGCGTCGGCAACAGGGCCGTTCTGCCGAACCTGCGCGAGCTGCTGAAGAGTGACCCGGAAGAACAGGTGCGGGCCGCCGCCGCGCGCACGCTGGGCGATCTGAAGGACGCTGAGGCATTGACTCTTCTGGAAGAGGCGCTGCACGATGCCCGGACGGTAAAATGTCAGGCCGTGATCGCCATGGGACAGATCGGTCAGAAAGCGTCCGTCCCGGTGCTGCTGGCTCAACTGCGGGATCAGGCGCCGGAGATTCGCTATCACGCCTGCAACGCGATTGCCCGGATCGGTGGTCTTGCCAATCCGGAGCCACTCAAGGATCTGCTGGACGATCGGGAAGCCATGGTCCGCCGGAGTGCGGAAGCGGCACTGACAAAGCTGGGCCATTCATTCAAGAAGGCAAAATACGCCGGCCGGCTGCAAAAGCTGATGACGGGGCTGGTACCCAGTACCGTCGCCGGTGCCCTGCCGGGCGGAACGGCCGTGCTGGTATGCTGTGCCGTCGCGGCGCTCAGCGGTGCAGGCTGGTTCATCTGGGACAATTCGGCAATGTCATCGGCTCCGGACTTCCCGGTCTCAGATATCAGGGCTGTCGCCATCAACAGCGACGGCACGCAGCTGAGTCTTGCCCGGAAGTTCAATGTGCTGGAGGTCTGGAATCTGGCGGACGGTCGCATGCAGGCACAGTTTCAGGCTGAGACCGGAGGAGACGGCCTGGTCTATACGTCAGACAGTCAGGCGCTGGTGATCTCGGGCGCGCAGTCGTACCTGATGGACACAGCCAGCGCTGCGAATCAACAGAACGGGGCGCTTTCATCCAGCAACCTGAAGAACATCAACCGCCGTCTGCTGGCGAAAACGCCCGACGGAAGCAAGGCGGCCATCTGCTCGACCAGCGGAGAAATTGCCTTTCTGAACCTCGCATCCGCCACTCAGCTGAAGAAATTCAGAGTGAAGGATCATCAGGCCATCATCTCCATTGCCATTTCTCCGGACGGTCAGCTTTGTTTTCTGGGCACGTCGACCGGGCTGCTTCGGGTCTTTTCTCTTGAGGACGGCCAGCAGATCGGTCAGTTGAAGACAGCCGATCTGATTCAGAAACCAGGTATCGCCGTCACGGCTCTGGCGATTGACAGCAGTGGCAGGTTTCTGGCGCTGGGCACGGCCGACGGTGAAGTCGTCGTGGTGGATGCCAACGACATGAAAATTGTCGGCCAGCCGTTTGCCGGCCGGGGGGCGATTATGGCACTGGCCTTTGCTGACGGCAGCACCCGGCTGAATGTGGTCACCAACAAGAAGGAGCTGGTCCGCTGCACAGAGGACTTTGCCGGGGCGGCCGCATTGAAAACAGCGTTGCCCGAGATTCCTCAGCAGATTTCGTTCTCAGGCAGCGGTAACGTCGGAGCCTTCAGCTTCTCAGACAGCGACCAGTTCTGCGTGATTGACTTTTCAGAAGACCGTCTGCTGGCCAGATATCCGTCGGCGCCATGACCCACGGCCACCGCGTGCCCAGCCCGAACGCCGCTGGTTCACCGCAGGCTCACCGCAGGCGGAATAATCGGCAGCCATTCCGTGAACCACCTGAAACCGCAGCTCGGTGACCGTGAGAGTGCTTGCGGCACCCGTTGTGTGTCGGCCAGTGGGCACGTATCCTGCCAGCCTCGGGATGTCAACCTCCCGTTTGTGGGAAACACCATGCACAGTGGTGCCCCTCTTTGACTGAGGACATCGTCAGGGTAGACTCCCGGAGCCCGAGCGAAAGCGGCTGCGTAACGCCTCTGAAGGTGGCACGACGAAAGGATCAGATGGTCGAAGACCGAGCATCACGTCGACGTCGCAGGATGAGCAGTATTGCGGAAGCTTATCGCGATTCTCACGAGGTCATGTCGGCGGCATTGTCCGTCGCCGTGTTTGCGGGGGGCGGGTACTGGCTGGATTCGAAGTACGGTTGGAAACCCCTGCTGACAATCTGTGGTCTGGTGATTGGCTGCCTTCTGGCAGCGGCATCGCTGAGGCAGTTGTTGGCTCGACTCGACAAACGCACCAGGGAGCGGCGTCAGGAGTCGTCCGTCAAGGAACGTCTGGAAGAGTGACCAACCAGCAACGCGGCAGTATTCTCAGACCGGCGGTAACACTCACGATGGCGATTGCCATCGGCTGGGTGCTGTGCTTCTGGCCTGCCAGAATGCTGAACGGACAGACGGGTGTCCTCTGGATGTCTGTCGCTGCGATATGTTGTCTGGTACCGGGCTGGATTGTTGTGTTCCTGGCGGGACTCGCTATCTTTCCCAATGATCTGGCCACAATGCTGGTTCAGATGTCGGTTCGGCTGGCCACGGTCGGCGGAGCGGCGGTAGTGGTGAAAAAGCTGCGTCCGGAATTCGGGCCGACTGTTTTCACGATCTGGCTGATTGTGTTTTACTTATTGGCGCTTTTTGTCGAAGTGTATCTTCTTCGAAGTGTGAACCCGGCTTCCGGGAGCACCGCCGATCCAGAAGATGGTAGGTGACGCTGTCTGCGTCCGTTCACAGTGTTGGTGCCTCGCGGGATTCGTTACTGAACATGTCAGACGATTCATTCCATCACGTGCGTGATTTCGGCTTCTTTGAGCTGCCGGGTGGTCACCATATTGCATTGCCGGAAATCTTCGGCATGCAGATCACCAAATTCATGGTGCTGCAACTGGTGGCGTTCGGAATCTGTGCCTTTGTGTTTCGAGGGCTGGCCCGACGTATTCAGTCCGGGCAGCCGGCACACGGCCGCTTCTGGAATTTCTGGGAGGCCATTGCTCTGTTCGTTCGCGACGAGGTGGTGCGGCCGACGATCGGCGACGATCATCATCACGACAGCGACCACGACCATCACGATGATCACTCAGCACACGCGACGGGCATGGCGGCTCACGGCGGCCATCCGGCGGATCAGTATCTGCCGTTCCTGTGGAGCTGTTTCTTTTACATTCTGATCTGCAACCTGCTGGGCGCGGTTCCGTTTCTGGGATCCGCCACCGGCAGCATCAGTGTCACGGCGGCGCTGGCGTTGTGTGCCTTTGTGGCCACGATCGTGTTTGGATTTCGAGCGATGGGGCCGGCCGGATTCTTCGGCAACATGATGCCGGACACCGGTGTGCCGGGTGCTTTTGGCAAAGGACTGACGCTGGGCATCTTCGGCATTGAAATCTTCGGCTTCTTTATCAAGCATGGCGTGCTGGCCGTGCGACTGTTTGCAAATATCATGGGCGGTCATACCGTCCTGGGCGTGATTCTCGGCTTCATTGCCACCTATGCCAGTGCAGGGTGGCTGTGGGGACCGATCACCCTGGGAAGCATCGGCATGCAGCTGTTCATCGGAGCTCTTGAGCTGTTCGTGGCGTTTCTGCAGGCGTACGTCTTCACGTTTCTGGCGACGATCTTCATCGCCGGTGCAGTTCACGAACACTGATTCAATTACAGTGGTCTTCATGCGAAGGCCTGGTTATCCAGAGAACGTTTCCTGACGAGACTTTGTTCGAAGAGGAGTAACTCGTGAGTCGGTTTGTAAAAATCTGCTGCCTTGTCCTGGCGGCTTTCGTGGCGATGTCAGTACCTGCAATGGCGCAGGAAGGAACTGCATCAATCGATCTGACCAAGTACTTCGGCGCCGGCCTGGTACTGATCGGTGCCGGACTGGGCATCGGCAAGATTGGCGCAGCTGCTGTTGAGAGCATGGCTCGACAGCCGGAAGTTGCCGGCGACATTCGCGGAGCGATGATTGTTGCGGCGGCACTGATTGAAGGTGCGACCTTCTTCGCACTGATTGTTTGCTTCACGTAATCCCGTGTTCGGCGAGCTGTTTTTCGCCTGACGTCGGATTTCCGTTGCAGTTCCTGACAGGGTTGCGCCGTAATGTTGCTGCGTTGTATTACTTCCAACTTTTGTTGTCTGGTCGCTCTGACAGCCGTCTTCGTTCTTCCTGTTGAGCTGATGCCGCTGGCAGTGGCTCAGGAGGCAGAGCACGAAGAGGCCGGAACAGACCACGACGATTCCGAGACCGGCTCAGACGATGAGCACGGTGCCGAATCCCATGGCGATGGCCACGGAGACGGACACGAAACAGGAGTTCCGGGCTGGAAAACAGACCTGGCACTCTGGTCTCTGATCACGTTCGTGTGCTTTCTGTTCGTGCTCAAGAAGGTGGCATGGAGTCCGCTGATTGAGGGACTGGATAAGCGCGAAGCCGGAATCCGGGTCGCGATTGCCGAGGCTGAGGAAAATCAGCGCAAGTCGCAGGCCATGCTCGCGGAATACGAAGGCAGGCTTCGTGATGCTGAGCAGACCGTGGCCGCGATGGTGGCCGAAGCAAAGCGGGATGCGGAAAAAACCAGTCAGGACATTGTCGCCAAAGCCCAGCAGGAAGTGGATGCCATGCGTGAACGCGCGAAGGCAGAAATCGGCCAGGCAAAGGACGCGGCACTGTCTGAAGTGTTCACCACGGTAAATGCTCAGGTGGCCGCGGCCACCGAGCGTGTATTGGGGCGGGCTCTGAACGACGGAGATCAGGAACGACTGATTCAGGAAGCGCTGTCCGAAATTTCTGCCTGAGCGGCAGCGGTGGGCAGGTACTTCCTCCGGAAGCAGTCTGACCCGGACGGCGGCAGATTCGGAAATCAAAGACAGTCCAGAGGGCTGGTTTTGTGATAGTGAACGGGGACTTCCTGTTCAATGTCCAACTGAGGTACTTATGTCCGAGCACATTAAAACTCGACCCGACCACGTGCTGGAAGATCCAGGCGCGAAGGCCGTTGCGAGTCTCTATGCACGGTCGTATCTGAGTGCTGCTCGCGAAAACGGCTTTGACGGCGCGGATGAGGAACTCACCAGTTTCGTCGATGATGTGCTGGCGAACCATCCTGAATTCCGTGAACTGCTGGTTTCAGACTTCGTCAGCCGTGACGCCAAGCTTGGTGTTGTGGAAAGATCTCTGGCACCACATTGCTCGGAATTTTTTGCGAACTTCCTGAAGGTCCTTGTACGGCATGGCCGAATCGGCCTGATCGAACAGATTCGCAGCGTCGTGACACTGGTCCGGGAAGAACTGGCGGGGCAGCAGCGCGTCCAGGTACGGTCGGCGAAACCGTTATCTGACCACTCACGCGGTCAGGTTTGGGAACAGCTTAAGAACAAACTCGGATTCGATCCGATTCTGCAGGAATCGGTGGACGAATCTTTGATCGGCGGCCTGATCATTCAGGTCGGTGACACTGTTTACGATTCATCTCTGCGAACCCGTCTGAAGTCACTCGCGGGTCGTTTGACGGAGAGAACACTCAATGAAATTCAAAGCGGACGAGATCGCTTCAGTCATCCAGAAGGAGATTGAAGACTTTCGCGGTCAGATTCAGACCGCAGAAGTTGGTCGGGTCATCGAAGTAGGGGACGGCATCGCGCGATGCACCGGCCTGTCTACGGCGATGGCCGGTGAGATGCTGGAGTTCCCGAACGGGATTCGCGGCCTCGCCTTCAACCTTGAAGAAAACAGCGTCGGTGTGGTGATCCTGGGTGATTATCTCAAGATCACCGAAGGCGACGAAGTCAAATCCACCGGTGCCCTGCTGTCGGTTCCCGTCGGAGATGCGATGCTGGGACGCGTCGTCGATCCGCTGGGCAACCCGATGGACGGCAAAGGCCCGATCATGACAACGGAGACCCGTCCGGTTGAGCATGAAGCGGTCGGCGTTGCCGGACGGCAGCCGGTGAAGGTGCCTCTGCAGACCGGTATCAAAGCCGTCGACGCAATGACCCCGATCGGTCGCGGACAGCGTGAACTGATCATCGGCGACCGAAAAACCGGTAAGACGGCGGTCGCGCTCGACACGATTCTGAATCAGAAGGGCACCGGCGTCAAATGCGTCTACGTGGCCTGCGGACAGCGTTCGGCGTCGATTGCGGGTGTTGTTGAGGTTCTGCGGGAACACGGTGCTCTGGATTACACCATCGTGGTGGCCTCCAGCTCAGCCGATCCGGCTCCGCTGCAGTATATTGCCCCCTACTCAGGGGCGGCCATGGCTGAGCACTTCATGTACAACGGCCAGGACACGCTGGTTGTCTATGACGACCTGTCCAAGCAGGCCATCGCCTACCGTCAGCTGTCGCTGTTGATGCGACGTCCCCCGGGGCGCGAAGCGTTTCCCGGAGACGTTTTCTACTGTCACAGCCGACTGCTGGAACGAGCCGTGAAGCTCAGTGATGAACTGGGCGGAGGATCCATGACGGCTCTGCCGATCATTGAAACTCTGGAAGGCGAAGTATCGGCCTATATTCCAACCAACGTGATTTCGATCACCGACGGCCAGATCTACCTGGAACCGGACCTGTTCTGGAAGGGTATTCGCCCGGCCATCAACGTCGGTATCAGCGTATCCCGAGTGGGCGGAAATGCTCAGACCAAAGGCATGAAGAAAATCGCCGGCTCACTGCGTCTGGACCTTGCCGCGTTTCGTGAACTGGAAGCCTTTGCCCAGCTGGGAACCGAACTGGACAAGGCCACTCAGCAGCAGCTGGACCGCGGCTACCGCATGGTGGAACTGCTGAAGCAGCCGCAGTATCAGCCGCTGCACGTAGCGGATCAGGTGATCGTGATCTACGCCGGAGCCAGAGGATATTTCGACAAGGTGCCGGTGAACGAGGTTCAGGAAACCGAAAAGGAACTGCTGAGCTTCATTGAGTCGGAACATTCAGAGATGCGTGATCAACTGATTGAACAGGCAGAACTGACGGCCGACGTGGAAGCCGGGCTGAAAACGGCTCTGGAAGCATTCCGGGCCCGGATGGCAAGTAAATAACGTCGAACCGGGCCTCGGCCCGGACGGCGGGATACCGCATCGGAACCTCGAAACCCCACAGTCTGAAGGCTGTACTCCAGCAAGCTGTACTCGAACTCATGGCTAACGCACGCTTACTTGTCAAACGACTGAAGTCGGTCCGCAACATCCGCAAGATCACGCGGACCATGGAGCTGATCGCGACCAGTCGTTTTAAACGCGCCATGGACCGGGCGACAGAAGCCGCCGCCTACACCCGCAAGATCTCTGAGATCGTCGGCGATCTGGGAAAGGCGAATCTGAAGTTTTCGCATCCACTGCTGCAGGAACGTCCTGAAACCAAACGTTCTGTGCTGCTGGTCCTGACTTCAAACCGAGGTCTGTGCGGAGGCTACAACGGGGCTGTGCTGCGAAATACGTTGCGGCACGTGCGACAGCTGAAGGAAGATCAGGTCGATTATTCACTGGAAGTGTCCGGCAAACGCGGGATCAAGTTTCTGAACTTTCAGAAGATCAAACTGGATCACAGCTACACGCACTTCGAGGACAGTCCGACCTTTGCTCAGGTGGATGAACTGGGCAGTCGATACGTGGATGACTTTATTCACGGCCGCATCGATCGGCTGGACGTTTCCTACACAGCCTTCGAATCGATCTCGCGGCAGCATGCCGTGGTGGAATCAATTCTGCCGCTTTCCAGTCTGTCATCTGACAGCGAAGAATCCTCGGACAGTGCCCGGGGAACGGCAGATTACGAATTCCAGCCGTCGCCGCAGGAAATTCTTGAAGAGATCGTACCGGCCGCATTTCGTGCAAGGCTGTTCAAGTGTTTTCTGGACGCGGCAGTCAGCGAGCAGATAGCACGGATGGTGGCCATGAAGGGGGCAACGGAGAACGCCGACGAAATGGCGGCGGACCTCAAGCAGCAGTACAACCGGGCTCGTCAGGCCGGAATTACGTCCGAGCTGGCGGAAATCATCGGCGGTGCCGCGGCACTGGAGTAACCAGCTTCGCTCGGCTCCTCAGGGAACCGGGCCGTTGGAAACCAAGTTTTTCAAGACAACCAATCTGAACAGATCCGAGCAGCAGCTCGCGTAGACCACTGAAGGTGGCCTGACTTCGAACAATCGGGCGACGCAAAGGGCAGAGACAATGAGTGATGCAAATACCGGTGCGGTGACTCAGGTCATCGGTTCAACATTCGACGCAGAGTTTCCGGAAGACAAACTGCCGGAAATCTACAACGCGCTGAAGATCAAAGAACAGGTCAAGGGCGTTGAAATCGACGTCACCGGCGAAGTACAGCAGCATCTGGGCGGCGGCAGGGTCCGCTGCGTGGCTCTGGGCAGCACCGACGGAATGGTCCGCGGCATGACGGTCACCGATACAGGCGGCCCGCTCTCAGTACCGGTCGGCAAGGGAACGCTCGGACGCGTCTTCAACGTGACCGGCGACGCGATCGACGGTCGCGGCGACGTTGAATACGAAGAAAAATGGGCCATCCACCGCCATCCGCCGAAGCTGGAAGATCTGTCTGCCAAGACCGAGCTGTTTGAAACCGGCATCAAGGTGGTCGACCTGCTGACTCCATTCGTTCGCGGTGGTAAGGCCGGTCTGTTCGGAGGAGCCGGGCTGGGCAAGACTGTGATTCTGACAGAGCTGATCGCTCGTATCGCCAGTGCTCACGGTGGTTATTCCGTCTTCGCAGGAGTTGGCGAGCGTACCCGCGAAGGAAACGACCTGTGGCTGGAAATGCAGGAAACCAAGATCGGCGATACCGGACGGTCGGTGATCGAACAGACCTGCATGGTGTTCGGTCAGATGAACGAGCCCCCGGGTGCTCGCCTGCGAGTTGCGTTGTCCGCCCTGACAATGGCTGAGTGGTTCCGTGATGCCACGGGCTCCGATACTCTGCTGTTCGTGGACAACATCTTCCGCTTCAGCCAGGCTGGTTCCGAAGTATCCGCCCTGCTGGGACGTATGCCGTCCGCGGTCGGTTATCAGCCAACGCTGGGAACCGAACTGGGCGAACTGCAGGAGCGAATCACGTCAACCAAAAACGGGGCCATCACCTCGGTACAGGCCGTCTACGTGCCTGCCGACGACCCGACTGACCCGGCTCCGGCCACTGCGTTCTCTCACCTGGACGCGTTCATTTATCTGGAACGAAAGATTTCAGAAAAAGGGATTTATCCAGCCATCGACCCGCTGGCATCATCCAGCCGGATTCTGGATCCTCAGTATGTCGGCGACCGCCATTACAACATCGCTCGGCGCGTGCAGCAGACGCTGCAGCGATACCGCGAACTGCAGGACATCATTGCGATTCTGGGTGTCGACGAACTGAGCGAAGAAGACAAGCTGATCGTGCATCGTGCTCGTCGAATCGAACGCTTCCTGTCTCAGCCGTTCCTGGTCGCGGAAGTATTCACCGGCAAGGCCGGCAAAATTACTCCGATCGAAGACACCATCCGCAGCTTCGAGGAAATCTGTGATGGCAAGTGGGACCACCTGCCGGAATCTGCCTTCATGTACGTCGGAGCGATCGAAGAAGCAGAAGAACAGTACAAGAAGATGCAGGCAGAAGCTGACAAATAGACGATGCCTTGCGGCTGCGGCCGCAAGAATGACAATAGATGAATTTTCAGACAATCGGTGACCACCGGCTGTCGCCGGAATATGAGACCACAGGACACCATCGTGGCTGACCTTCGATTAGTACTGGTTACACCCGAACGGACGCTGTTCGACGCTCCCGTGGCGTCGATCTGTGTCCCGATGTTCGACGGCAGCGCCGGCGTTTATCCGGGGCGCGCACCATTGGTCGGACGGCTGGGAATCGGCGAGCTGAAGGCCAGTGAAACGACCGGCGGCAGTCAGTCCTGGTTCATTGACGGCGGTTTTATTCAGATCAAGGGTTCACAGGTTTCCGTGCTCACCAATGCGGCAATCCCGACGTCGACCATCAGTCGTGCCGCCGCGGCCAGGGAACTGGACGATGCCCGGTCTGAGAAAGCCACCAGCGACGAGCAGATGGCGGCACGAGCCCACAAACTGGAACGAGCCCGCAAACTGGTCAGTATGGCCACGGTTGAGTAGACTGCGCAGGCCGGATTTCATGTACCGGCGAATAAGTCAGATTTTCAGTGTGCGTCGTGACACTCGACGGTGTTGCTAAGCGAGTACGAGTAATGGCGAAATTCGATCCTCGAGTTGACAATCTGGTGATGGAGACACGCACCCTGTGGGATGATTCCGTGGGCGATCTGTCGGCAGAGGATCGTCGCTGGGTCGCAGCGGAAATCCACAGGCAGCCGGAACTGGCGGCCAATATTGCTTACGAACGCAGCCACACCGGGTTCACACGGATCATCACCGTCACACTGGAAGACATTCAGCGACTGTACCTGTCGAAGGAATCAGTCTGATCACGGGCGACCTGCCGCTTGACTGATATGTTCAGACTCAGCGGACGCAGGACCAGGTGTCACCCTGTTACCGCCGCCCTGACACGTCCCCAAGACCGTAACGGGGGCTTCCAGCCGCCGTCGTCAACAGCACAGGCTGCAGCATCGTAGCTGGGGCTTCCAGCCAATGGTGTTCGGCACGCCGTCTGCGCAGGTACGCTCAGCAGCCCCTCCGGATACTCCTGTATGACGGACTTCCAGGTCCGTCACTGGCAAAACCCACCATAGTTCCAACGCGCTTCGCAGGGCGGCGTACGGAGAATTCCGGAAGAGGAAAGGAGACAGTCACAATACTGTTCGGCCGTCGTCACCAGCGCAGGCTGCAGCTGGAAGCCCCAGCTACGGGGAACCGGCGATGTTGAATCAGACTGGACTGCCGGGGCAGCGATCTGCGACTGGCCTATCGGCCCCGCCCGAACCAGAAGCCGGCGAAACCGCCGGCCGCAATGGTCAGTTTGGTGGCGGTTTTCAGGTCACCGACGTTTCTCAGAAAGTAGCCCAGGCTGTCATCGGCGTTGAATGGAAAGAAGTGCCATTCAATCCACAGACTCAGGGCGATCGCCATCACCGCGGCCACGACCCCCAGCACATTAGACCGCCCGCGTGCCTGGGCACCGCAGCCCAGTCCCACCATTGCACCGGGCAGGACCATACCGTAGAAGCCGATCTTCAGCAGCATGGAAAAGGCCAGAAAACCCAGCACAGCACCGCACACAGCACCCGCCAGCGCCGCCGGAAAGCGGGGAATCCGTGGAGAATCTGCCATCATGGGCTGGTTGCCTTTCGGAGGGTCACGGGTCACTGTCAACAGGCCGGTGGGCAGCAACCGATATTCAGAATTGTTACGCGCGGGAAAAATCAGTCTGTGCTGGAGTGTGACTGGATTCCCCATCAGGGACGGTTACAATCGATGCTGAGACTGAGTCTCACCCTCACAAACCGCCCGTATTCCCGAACGTCACCCACTGACGATGGCACAACATAATCTTCAGTGTGTCAGCCACCAACGGGGCGGGCCTGTCTTTCGCCGGACGGCAACTTGAAATTCCTCGGCTTACCTGCCCAACACAGGATAACCCCTGACATGTCCAGACTTTCTGATCTGACTCAGCCCGGTTTTTTTCGGGTTCAACACCTTGATGAGCAGGGTGAAGAGACAATTCGTCTAAAACGGCTGGGAATCTGCGAAAAACGGGTGTTGGAACTGCTGCATGCCGGAGATCCCATGATTGTGCGGGTCGTCGGTTGCCGGATCGGGATCTCTCGCAGACTGGCTCAGTCAGTCAGTGTATTGCCTGTCTGTGCGGAAGACAGAGTCCTTGCAGCCGCACCTGTTTAGGTCTGGCCGGTTCGAGTATTGGTGGCGGAAAGCGTCTGAGCTGCGGTTCCGACGAAGACGGAGGGATTCCGTCCGCCAGTCGTCCCGGTGGAGCGGGGGAATGGTCACGCAACGAAATCCAGGTTATTCGTCCCCGTGCCTGATTTTGTCCTGCAACTGTGCCTGATGAAGATGAACGGTTGGTGAGGCAGCGCGACGCGGTTTCGGGACGGCCTTCAGACTGCAACCCTAGTTACGAAACACGTTGAAATGGCAGACACGCGGACAAAAGCCGCGACTGTGGTGCTGGTCGGAAACCCGAATGCCGGCAAGACGTCACTGTTCAATCGCCTGACCGGATTGCGGGCCAGAACGGCCAACTATCCCGGAATCACGGTTGATCTGCGAAAAGGCCCGCTGAACCTGAACGGCCAGACCGCTGAACTCATCGATCTGCCGGGGCTTTACAGCATCGATGCCCTCAGCCCGGAAGAACAGGTGGCAAAAGCCGTGCTGCTGGGCGACCTGACGGGTGAATCGGTGCCGGATGCCGTCGTTCTGGTACTGGATGCCACCAACCTGGAACGGAATCTGTTTCTGGCCAGTCAGGTGCTGGACCTGGAGCTGCCCACGGTCGTCGCCCTGAATCTGATTGATGCCGCTCGTGCGGCAGATATCCGGATCGAAGTCGAGCGACTGGCGGAAGAACTCCACTGTCCTGTCATTCCGGTCAGTGCGAAGACCGGGCAGGGCACGGAAGAACTGAAGCGTCGCGTCCAGGAAAAGCTGTCCGGCGGGTTACCGATTCTTGAACAAAGCCGCCAGTCCTGCACGACCGGCTGTATGGGATGTCATTTTGCCGCTCGTTATGAATGGGCGGAACGCATTTCGAAGTCCACCGTACACACTCCGGAGACTCATGGCCGTGGGATGGCCAGGGCTGACAGTATACTGACTCACCCGGCCTGGGGAGTCGTCGCCTTTCTGTCGCTGATGCTGGGCGTTTTTTATCTGATCTTTTCGCTGGCCAGCGTGCCCATGGACCTGGTGGATGAAAGTTTTGCCCGGCTGGGCGAACTGGCGGGACAGGCTGTCCCGTCCGGTGCCGTGAACCGCATAATCTGGTTTCCGGTGGTGTTCGGGCTGTCGCTGGGCACATTTGCCATCGCCTACCCGACGGCGCGGGTGCGCTGGACATGGCGCAGTGGCTTTGTGGCGGTGCTGACGTCGGTGCTTGTTGCTCTGCTGCCGACGCAGGATTTTCGGAGTCTGCTGGTTGACGGTGTGATTGGCGGCATTGGCGGCGTGCTGATCTTCCTGCCTCAGATCTGCATCCTGTTCTTCCTGATTTCGCTGCTGGAAGACAGCGGCTACATGGCCCGGGCGGCGTTTGTCATGGAGCGGCTGATGCGTTTTGTCGGATTGCCGGGCAAGGCTTTCGTGCCGATGCTGTCAGCTCATGCCTGCGCGATCCCGGGCATCATGGCGGCTCGGGTAATTGAAAACTGGCGCGATCGTCTGGTCACCATCCTGGTCCTGCCCCTGCTGACCTGTTCTGCGCGGCTGCCGGTGTACTCAATGATCGCCGCTTTGTTATTTGCAGATAACCCGTTCAACGCGGCGCTGGTTTTTGTCGGCGCCTATATGCTGGGAATCGGGGCGGCCCTGTTTTCTGCGTGGTGCCTGAAGAAAACAATTCTGAAGGGTGAAGCCATTCCTCTGGTGATTGAACTGCCGGCGTATCGCATGCCGGTGCTGAGAAATGCGCTCATCACAGTTTTCGAGCGCGGCACGATTTTTGTCCGACAGGCAGGCACGGTGATTCTGTTGATCTCTGTGATCCTGTGGGCTCTGGCCACCTATCCCAAACTGCCGCCACAGCGAATCGCCGAACTGCAGAACGCGCCTGCTGTTGCCGCTCAGAAGACGGCGGAAGACGCATCTGATCGAAACATGGCCAGCGAAGAAGCCGCGAACCTGCCGACGGCTCCGGCAGGCGATGCTGGCGATGGCCGTGACGTGGATGAGATCGAGCAGCGGATTGCTCAGGAAGCACTGGCCTATTCGGTGGCCGGACGCGTGGGTCGGTTTGTGGAGCCCGTGTTTCGTCCACTGGGATTCGACTGGAAAATCAACGTGGGCGTTCTGACATCGTTTGCAGCCCGTGAAGTAGTCGTATCCACGCTGGCGATCGTCTACGGCATTGGCGAAAGCGGAGCAGAAGACGAATCCACTCTGGTGGAGACGCTGCGCCGTCAGAAGCGACCGGATGGCAGTCCTGTCTTCTCGGTCGCCACCAGCCTGAGCCTGCTGGTGTTTTTTGTGCTCGCGATGCAGTGCCTTCCGACTCAGGCCGTCACACGACGAGAAACGGGGTCGTGGAAATGGGCCGCCCTGCAGCTGGGATATATGTCGGGGCTGGCCTATGTGGCGGCCATGTTCACCTATCAGGTGTGTGCGGCGTCCGGGCTGGGCTGATCGCAGCCAGCGACCGGCATACAGTAAACGAGCGAATCCCGGCCATCCAGACCGCGTCCCCCTTCCCGGCTCCCCGGATATCCCGCTTTGCGTTCGGATTGGCGAGGCAATACCGGGTGTGCCGCTCGCAACCTCAGAACGCGCGATACAGGCCGAACCAGAAAGCGCCGGTGCTGTTGGTCAGTGAATAACCGTACTCGGTTCTGACCGTCAGGTTTTCCACGAAGCTGAGCAGTGGAATCTGAAAATACATTCCCAGGCCGACGGCATGATCGACCTTGCCCTGAGCGTTGTCCATCAGGTACGAACGACCGACGTCATAGAAGACCGAACCATCGATCTGGTGCAGTCCGGCCGTATTATCCAGAACCTGATAGTCGAGTTCGCCGACGACGGGAAACCGCCATTCCAGCGATGACAGCCAGAAGGCATTTCCTTCAGTCGCCGTGGCGTCGCGTCCCCGAAACCGTCCCGGACCACCGAATCGGAAGTGTTCTCCGTTGTCGCTCCACCCATAGCCGCCGGCCAGGCGCCCGGCGATCTTTGTTTCGCTCAGCCAGCCTGGAGCACTGCTGAGCCGCTGCACGGCGCCCAGCTGTCCGGACACACGGTCATAGGTGGCTCCGCCGCCAAAGGCCTGAAATCCGTGTTCGTAGTTGCTGTCGAACCGCATGCCGCGATCCGGATCCCAGTATGGCATCTGCGAATCGATATGGAAGTCCACACCAAAGGCCCGCACATTGTCAAACTGTTCAACACGCGGATCCGCCGAGATCGTATTGTCTTCGTCCGGAAAGAAGTTGTCGCCGAACCGGGTATAGATATCGACGTAGCTTAGATTCGGATAAATCAGACTGGTGGTGTAGTTCAGAATGCGGCGTACGGCGATCCGGGCCTGATGTCCGGGGTCGTTGGCCAGCGTCGACAGCAGCGCATATTCGTAGCGTGCCAGCAGCTGCCAGTTGGACGTCGGCCAGTTGAAGACCACCGCATCCACCCCGGCTGACAGGTGATCATCGTTTCGTGAGGCGGTGGCCGCGGTGTAGGCCAGAAAGGGTGAAATGCGATAGCGGTTGGAAGAAATCATCGAGGCACGCAGCCCCAGCCGTCCTTCGCCATCCACACCAAAACCGGCGACCAGCCCGTGCTGCTGCCATGGCTGCATCAGTGACGCTTCATCCACCGGCGTATAAAAAGGTGTCACCCGGCAGCTGAATTCCGACCGCCACGTATTGTTGAACGGGTCGGAGTCCACCACATGGCCGTCCGGGTCAACGACAACCTGCGATGGTTTTTCATCAGAAACAATCGTCACCAGCCAGTCGTTGGGCGCCGTCTGCTGCACCTGCACGCCATCCTGCTGCAGCTGCTGCGATTCACCCAGCGTTGCCAGGCGGAATGGCTTTGCGTCACCTTCAAAAGCGAATCCGATTTCGGTCGGTTCCATGATCGTGCCGGACTGAGTGACGCGGGCCTGTGTCTGATAGCCGTCAGCCGTCTCCGTGACCGTCACATCCTCCAGCCGCCAGTCGGCGCTGGCGTCGCTCTTCAGCCACTTCCGGAAGAAGTCCTCCCAGCTCTCATCTGTGAAGGATTCCAGTTCGCGCTGATAGTCGGCGGCGGTCAGTATTCGGAACCTGTATTTCCCGAACAGGCCGTGCATGAATTCAAAGAAACGTTCCCGTCCCATCCGGTGCTGTATCATGCCCGTAATGCGGGCTCCACGGTCGTAAACCAGAGAAAACAGGTTGTGCAGGTGTCCGATTTCTTCCAGCGACCCCAGCGATGCTCCCCTGCCGCCGCGGCCCTGATACATTGAATACCCGCTGTGCACCAGACTTCGATATTCCACGTTCGGAAACTGCAGCGGCCCGTAACCCGGGACATCCAGCAGCCGCGCGTCCGCTCCATATTTGTCTTCCATCTTCACGCGAGTGAACCAGGTCACCAGGCCTTCATCCATCCACGGTTCGTGGTATCCGTCCGTCCCCACGGCGGAATACCACCACTGATGACAGATTTCATGACTGACCAGGTGTTCGATATAGCGAGCGGCATAGTCGGGCAGAGCGAAAATACGTTCGTCAATCATCACGACACCGGATGATTCGTTGCCGTTCCAGCCGAAATAGGATTCTGTCAGTTCGAATTCCCGGTACGGGTAACGGCCGAACCAGCGGGAATACAGCAGCAGCGATTCCCGGGCCGTCTGCAGAGCCACTTCCGCATGCGACTTGTGCTCAGGCAGATACTGCACACGAATCGGGATGCCGTCCGCCTCAGAGGTCAGTTCCTGAAACCGCGGACTGGCCACAATGGTGAAGTCACGCAGACCGGTACCTCGAATCTGCAGCTGCTGCTGTCCGTCCGCCGTGATCTGTCGGTTCACGACATGCCCGCCGGTCACCACGCGCTGGTCCGCCGGCAGACGCAGGCTGACGTCATAATTGCCGGCTTCGTTGTGCCATGGCTGATGCCAGGGAACATACGGTACCGGCTGCCAGGCATCGCCCCGATACACCGCCAGCACCGGATACCAGTTCAGCAGATTGGTCACGCCCTTGTGCTGCCCCAGCCGCCCCATGATCGGCGGAATGTCGATCCAGTACTGCAGGTTGACTTCCACGGATTCACCGGGCTCAACCGCCTGCGGCAGCTGCACGTGCAGATGAGTGTCATGCCGGCGACTGAAACTCCACGACACACGGCTGTCATCCACGGTCGCACCGGTCAGATGAAAGCGGCGACCCTGGTAGTCGATGCTGTGGCGGGGTTCCAGCCTGAGTGATTCCACCGTACGTTCGCCTGAGGCAATCATTTCCTCAGACAGTTTGTTATTGGCGACCGTCTGGAAAACCAGCTGCTGTGTCGGTGCCGTTCCCGTATTGGTCCACCGCACCGTCTGATTGACCGTCACGCGGCGACGACCAGTCTGCAGGCCGATGTCCATTCGGTAATGCGGCAGCTGATGCGTGCCGGATTCGACCGCCGACGTCGTCACAGCCGACGAGTACGGCCTGGACGCAGCCGGCACGGGCGAAGAAGTTGTTGACGAAGACGGCGTTGACGACAGCAGTGCCGAGGCCCGTGGTGCGGAGGACGGTGGTGCGGAGGCCCGTGGTGCCGAGGTCAGCGGTGCAGAAGCGGGCGGCACCGCGTGCAGTTCAGCCGATACCGGTGGAGCCGAGTGCAGCGGCAGATTCTGCCGCGGTGCCGAATCGTGGTCGTCCGCCAGCAGAACCGGTTTCCATTCATCCGCCGGCGCGTGAGCGATCAGCAGCACGGCTGCAGCGCAGGGCAGCAGCATGCTTCTGAACATCTTCCCTATGAGTGTGCAGGATGGTGTGGTCATGCAGTATTCATCAGCGGACGGCGCTGCGTTGGGAGCACCTCTCTCAGCCGAAAGCGGGCCCGCGGTAATAGCTTCTTTTCCACCGTCATCGACCAGAATCGAAATCGAGTACCGCTGAAATGCACCGCCAGCGGACAATTCCAGCAGGCCGCGCCGTTCACTCGTGTCTGGCTGACCCAACCGCATTATTCCACTGCCTTACCCAGTTGACCGAATCGTAGAATATCGGGGCCGACGGACAACGCCCGATTCCCGTCAACAGACGCAGGCGGAGCAGCGAAACTTACCGGGCAGATCAGAAACCATTGTTTCTGATCTGCCGACCGGCGGAAACTGCCGAAGAACGCAACCGGTTCGGCGGTGGCTTCCTGGAACCGCCACTCAGCGGTGGCGGTTCCAGGCCACCGCCATCGGCACGGCCGGGACCGGCACGATTGCCAGCAGCGCGAAGCTGGCGGCCACCACCTTCCAGTACAGGCCGCCGGACACCAGCAGCCAGACAGTCAGGAACAGCAGCACGCCTGAGGCGACCGTGGCCACAATCTGCCGCGGTGACAAAAGCTGCCGGCGAAAAGCAGTTGCCAGCAGCACAATGCTGACTCCGATACCCGCGGCAAGGGCCAGTGAGATCAGCAGCACCGAGGCAATCTCAGCCCCCATCGGTCCCACAAAATTCCCCAGCCAGACGATCAGCACAAAGACGGCTGGCGCAATCATCAGTAAGGCTGCCGCCAGTCGCTGTCGGCCGATCAGCAAAGTTGCTCCCACCGTGGCGGCAACGATCCAGATCAGCAGCGCAGAAACCCCCGCCGAGATCACCGGAGCCAGCCAGCCCAGCTGCTGAAACACCCCGATGCTGCCGGCACTGCCAGGATTCTGAGCACCCTTCAGCAGCAGGCACGTCCCCACCGCCGCCGTCACGATCAGCATGAGCACACCCCAGCAGGTGGCCAGCGGCCGGACCCAGGACTGCAGGATCAGACGACCAAGCTCTGCGTCCGACACAGGCAGGACCGCCGAATAAGTTTTCAACCGGCCATCCTTCTGCTGCCACAGTCCCTGTCCCATCAGCAGCCCCAGCATCAGCCCGGCCAGGCCCGACAAAACGGGAAACATTACAAGGATGCCTTCGAGCGAATCTGTGCGGCTGCCGAAACCAATCAGGACCATCGTCACCAGATATAAACACCACAGGGACGTCACGACCAGTGTCATAAAGCGGCACTGCTGCCACGCAAGTGCCCTGAGCGCCCGCGCAGGTGACTGTACGGCAGGAGCGTCCGGCGTTTCTGAATGCGACGTGATTTCCGTCAGGCGGAATTCCACAATCCATGCCAGCCAGCCCCGCAGCGGGACGCCTTCTCGATACCGCTGATAGGCAGTTCCGGCGACCTTCCATGCCATCAGACCGGCAACACTGATCAGAATTCCGTCTGACACGGACAGCTGCCGCCACAGCTGCGGAGGACTCTGAAATCCGTCCGGAAAATAACGAGACACAATCCCCCCCAGCGACACTGCCGCTGTCACGGCCATCAGCGCCAGACGATGCAGTCGACAGTCTCGCAGCCACCAGATTCCCGCTGCCCCGATCATGAACACCAGGCTCAGCGCGATGCCGGTGGTCAGAATGGGCCAGTCAATCCGGAACAGCAGACGATACATCTGCAGCGTCGCCGCATTCAACAAAAAGACCAGCAGGGCAGGAGCCAGCAGCAGAAACGTACTCAGCACGCCTGACGACACGGGCAATCGACGCGCCCGCGATGCCATTTGTGCAATCGGCACGGCCGCCACAGCGCCGACACCAATCATCATGACACCCACATAGCTTGAATAGAAGGCGTTTGACACACCGGGATCGGAGCCGATTGCCTCTCCCAGCATCGCCACGGCGGCCCACGGCCCCGCCACCAGACAGATCCAGGCAGGAACGGCGCTCGGCAGCACCAGTGCCAGATATTCCCAGGTCAAAGCTTTCAGCATACGGAACATTGTGACTGCCTTTTCTGAACCCTATTCCACAGACAGTGATACCGAGCCTGCGAATCGTGATCGTGCTGATCCGACGCCAACCGCCGCGACTCAATTGACCGACACACAATTGACTAAAACCTGGTCGACCGCGATGTCCCTTCGCCGCCGACGCGGGAAATAAAGATCTCATCCAGCGAAGGCCGCGCCCGTTCCACCACTTCTCCGTGAACCTGATTCAGCCAGGCTTCGGTTTCCTCCTGCCGGCCGTTGCACACCAGACTCCATTCAGTCCCGGCCCCCTGGCAGCTCAGTGCACCGGGAATCACAGGAGCATCCTGCAGCGGTTCAGGCAGCCGGATGGTCCACCGAGAATGTTGCTGCAGGACGGCATCGAGTGCGTCGCACAACAGCAGACGCCCCTGATGAAGCATCGCCACGTGGTCACTCACTCGCTGCACTTCGTCCAGCAGATGCGACGAAAACAGCACCGTCCGCCCGTCGTCAGCCACGGTGCGAATGATGGCCGAAAGAATGTCCCGGCGGACCAGAGGATCAAGGCCCGAAGACGGCTCGTCCAGCAGCAGCAGCGGCGGCCGATGAGCAATCGCCAGCAGCAGACCCACGCGGGCCAGCTGTCCGCGTGACAACGTCTTCAGACGCTGACCCTTCGGCAGTTCAAACATCTGCACCAGTTCTGCGGCGTAGTCATGGTCCCAGTGCGGATAGAACGCGCTGGTGTAATGCATCAGCTGGTCGATCCGCATCCACAGCGGCAGATCCCGATCTTCTGACAGATATCCGATCTGCCCCAGAACCCGGGCCGGTTCGGCCACCGGATCCAGACCGAACACACGGACGCTGCCTGCGGACGGCCTCAGCAGGCCCAGCAGATGTTTCAGCAGCGTCGTTTTTCCGGCGCCATTTTCTCCGACCAGCCCGAACACCACGCCTGCCGGAATATCCAGCGTCACGTCGTCCAGTGCCTGCTTGTCACCGAACCGGCGTTCCAGCGAACGTATCTCAACCATCGCCTCAGTCATGCCTGATCTCCCTTCGGAAAACGACTACCCCGCTGCCGGACAAGTTCGACGACGGTGTCGACGTCAAAGTTCAGATGAGCCGCTTCGGACAGCAGAGCGTCAACGCGCTCATTCAGAATCCGATTTCTTTCCCGACGCGACAGCGGCGAACCGCCGGCCGACACAAAGACGCCGGCGCCGCGCTTCGAGCGAACCACGCCTTCGGATTCCAGCTCCCGATACGCGCGGGCCACCGTGTTCGGATTAATCACCAGCTGCTCTGCCAGCCCGCGTACGGTGGGCAGCTGCTGGTCTTCGGCCAGACGCCCCGATGACACCAGCAGCTTGATCTGACGAACCAGCTGTACGTAAATCGGGGTTCCGTCCTGCTGTGAGATCCTGATCTGCATCGCCGCCCTCCACCAACGTTGTACTAATACAATAGTACAATTATTGTGGATTGTGTCAAGCGCGAAATTCACGGAATACAGGCCCGGATGGCTGTGCGGATACCGTAGCGGAGCTCGCCAGGAGCTTCGGTCGACGCGGGAGAACGTGGCCGACACTGGAGGACGCAGCCGAAAGCCCTGGCGGCTTCCGCTACGGCCGGGATTCCGGACAGACTGTCAGGTGGCTGGCGGTTGTGGTCGGGTCTCCCGACCCGACCACGAGATCGACCGCGGTTGTGGTCGGGTCTCCCGACCCGCCCACGAGATCGACCGAAGGTCTCCCGGTGCGTATCACGCCAATGCGTGGTGCGGTCGGGAGACAGCCCCACAACGACTGACACCGGAGAACGCAGCCGAAAGCCCTGGCGGCTTCCGCGACGGCCGGGTGTTTCCGGACAGGCTGCTGATGGGCTGGATAACGGCTCGCCTGAGTCGCCTCGACGGCAGCCACGACAGTTGCCACGACCGCGACTTCTCACTACGCTGACCGTCCGACAATAACCCGTCCGGAAAAAAATCATCCACGCGGAATCTCGCATGAAAAACATTCTGTCCGCCCTTCTGCTGGTTACGGTGATGGCAGCGCCACTGGCGTCTGACGCTGCCGATCCGATTCCTTTTATTTTTGACACAGACATCGGCAACGATGTGGATGATGTTCTGGCGCTGGGCATGATCCATTCACTGCAGACGCGTGGCGAATGCCGTCTGCTGGCGGTCACCATTACCAAAGATCACGATCAGTGTGCTCCGTTTGTCGACGCGGTGAACACCTTTTATGGCCGCGGCAGCGTGCCCATCGGTGTCTGCCGCAGCGGTGTCACGCCGGGTCAGAGTCGCTTTACGGTGCTGGCGGATGAAAAGCAGGGTGATCACGACCGTTATCCGCACGATCTGCGGAGCGGCCGGGATGCGGACGAGGCCGTGCCGGTGCTGCGCCGGGCTCTGGCCTCACAGAAGGACGGCAGTGTGGTCATCGCTCAGGTCGGTTTCTCAACAAACCTGGCCGACCTGCTGAGATCCGAAGCCGACGATATTTCTCCACTAAGCGGCACCGATCTGGTAAAAAAGAAGGTGCGTCTGCTGTCCGTCATGGCTGGCGCCTTCGCACCGATCGGCGGAAAGGATCACTACGAATACAACATCGTGAAGGATATCCCGGCCGCTCAGCAACTGGCCGACAGCTGGCCGGGAAGAATTGTCTACAGCGGATTCGAAATCGGGCTGTCCGCGGCCTATCCGGCGGTCAGCATCGACCGCGACTACAACTACGTGCTGCACCACCCGCTGAAGGAAGCCTACTATCTGTACAATCCGCCGCCTCACAATCGGCCGACATGGGATCTGACCAGTGTCCTGTATGCGGTCTACCCGGATGCCGGCTATTTCGACCTGTCTCCGACCGGCACAGTCACGGTAACGGACAAGGGTCTGACGACGTTCGCAGAAGATGACAATGGCCGACATCAGTATCTGATCATGTCCGACGCCCAGCAGATTCGCGTTGTGGAGGCACTGGTCCAGCTTTCCAGCCAGCCGCCGCAGACGCTTCCTGAATTGCGGGCGGAGCAGACTCAGTGAGTTCTGAAGCTGACCGACCGCCCCGCATTCTGGTGGTCGGTTCCATCAACATGGACCTGGTGGTCCGCTCAGCCCGCCTTCCGGCGCCGGGTGAAACGCTGACGGGCCGCAGCCTGCAGGAAACTCCGGGCGGCAAAGGTGCCAACCAGGCCGTCGCAGCCGCGCGACTCGGGGCACAGGTGTCCATGATCGGACGACTGGGCGAGGACGGCTTCGGCCGGGTGCTGCGTCAGAATCTGGCGGCGGAGGGTATCACGCTGGAACATGTGCTGCCGACGGCGGAGTGTTCCAGCGGTGTAGCGATTATCGGCGTGGAAGACAGCGGCCAGAACTGCATCACCGTGATTCCCGCCGCCAACGGCCGGCTGACACCGGATGACATTGAGGCTCACCAGTCGGCATTCACGAATATCGACCTGCTGATGCTGCAGCTGGAGGTTCCGCTTGACACTGTACTGACAGCGCAGCAATTGGCGCGAGAACGAAGTATTCCGATTCTGCTGGACCCGGCTCCGGCGGTAGCCGATTTTCCGGCCGAGCTGCTGCACGTGGATTACCTGTGCCCCAACGAATCTGAAGCCGCTCTGCTGACCGGGCGGACGGTCGAAACAATCGACGACGCCGAACAGGCGGCGCTGACCCTGAAGTCTCAAGGCGCGAACGTGGTCATCGTGACACTGGGCGACCGGGGCGTGGTGTGCTGCACCGCTGGTCAGACAAACCATGTGGCTCCGACGGCGGTCTCGGTCGTGGACACGACCGCGGCTGGAGATGCCTTCGCCGCCGCGCTGGCCGTCCAGGTGGCCGCCGGCACATCGATTAAAGACGCTGTTCGGTTTGCCTGCGCAGCCGGAGCCCTCGCGGCATCGCGCGAGGGAGCTCAGCCAGCCATGCCGTCGCTGGCCGACGTCCAGCAGCTGGCCAACCGGTCCGGCAACGCATAACCGACAGCCTGAAACCGTTGCACAAGTTGTGGAGGGCACACGTTGTGGAGGGCACACGTTGTGACGGGTGAATAAGTTGTGGACGGGTCTCCCGACCCGTCCACCC
>JAVKCM010000238.1:0-4998 GCA_040222735.1 Fuerstiella sp.
GGGGTTGCGGCCGCACCCGGCTGGGCTGATCCTGGGGTGTGGGGGGGTGGGAGACCTTGGGTGGGTGGTGTGGTGGGGTGGGTAGCCCCGGCCACAACAACGGGTTCGACCCGGCCACAACACGAGGCCCGCCTCACAACAAGCCCCGTGTTGTGGCCGGGGCGAACCCGTTGTTGTGGCCGGGGCTCCCGACCCGACCACACGACCGACCGAAGGTCTCCCACCCCGCATCACGCCAGGATCTGCCGAGCCGGTTCCTGCAGCAACGCGACGGTGGGGCGGTCGGGAGACCGCCCCACAACAAGCCCGACCGCCCCACAACGAGGTGCGCCCCACAACGAGCCCGCCCCACAACGAGCCCGCGCCACAACGAGGCCCGCCCCACAACGAGGCCGACCGCCCCGGAGTTGCCGGTCAGTGCAGTTTCAGGCTGGCAACGCCGGCGATGGCCAGCAGAGCGGCCACGATCCAGAAGCGGATCACGATTTTCGTTTCTGAATCGCCTCGGAACACAAAATGGTTGTGCAGCGGGCTGCAGCGCAGGACTCGACGGCCGGTCAGCCGGTAGCATCCGACCTGCAGCATCACGCTCAGCGTTTCGACCACGAAGATTCCTCCGATCACCGCCAACAGAACTTCCTGGCGGACGGCAACAGCCGCGATTGCCAGCAGGCCGCCGGTGGGCAGAGCACCGGCATCGCCCATGAAGACCTGTGCCGGAAAACAGTTGAACCACAGAAAGCCCAGCATGGCTCCCACCAGCGCGCCGACCATGACAGCCAGCTCACCGGCTCCTTCGAAATGAGGAATCCGCAGGTACTCGGCCAGCGTGCTGTGCCCCGCCAGGTAGGTCAGCGCGACAAAGGCGGCGCCGCACAGGATGGTGCATCCGGCGGCAAGACCGTCCAGACCGTCGGTCAGGTTGACGGCATTGCAGGTGCCGACGATGACAAACGCGACCCAGATCACGAACAGACTACCGAGCGGAACCACCAGATTACCCAGCGGCCAAACCAGGTCGGTCCCGAACAGTAGTTCCCGCTGTTCTCGGAACAGCAGAAACCCTGTACTGACGGCGATGATGGATTGCCACAGCAGTTTCTGACGGGGCGGTAGTCCGTTGCGGGTGGTGCGCTGCTTGGTCCAGTCGTCCCATGCTCCAAGCAGCGTCAGTGAAACGACGGCGGCCGCGGCGATCCGGATGAGCGGGCTGGTGAGGTCGGCGAACAGCAGCGTCGACAGCAGCACGGCGGCCATCAGGAAGATTCCGCCCATGGTGGGCGTATCCTGTTTTGCCGCATGCAGTCGATTCAGTGTTGCTGAATCACTGGCGATCCGTTCGCGAAAACGCCGTTTCAGCCAGCGGATGGCGACGGGCCCCAGCAGCACGGCCGCGAGGAACGCTGCCAGACTGGAACCGGCAATTCTGGCGGTCAGAAAGACGCGGGAATCTCCGGTTGTTCGGGAAGCCACGTTTTTGAGGACAAATCCGAAGTGGTTGATCAGCCACAGAATCATATTTAGGTGTCAGGTTCCGCCATCAGAAGCTCCATGTGCCGGGCGAAGTGTGACGCAAAAAGGGCAGGGCGGGAAGCCTGAAACGGTGCGGTCAACCACGTGGCGCGGCTTGTGATGCACCTTGTACCGGGTTATACCGGGTAGCAGAAATTCTCTTTTCAGTGATTTCGGGACTCTTCCCGGTCGCTGCAGCGAATCTGACCTAGACTTGCATCACAGGTTGCCGGATGACCACATTGCAATTGATCCCCTCCGGCTGCGTTGTCTGAACACACTTGATTCTGCCCTCTGTATGTCCGCACCCGTGTCCCGGATTACCGCCTCAACACCATCGACCAGCGCCTATTGCCCGATGACTCCGGCAGTGCCGACGGACACATGCGCCGTGCTTCACCGACTGCTCAGGCTGTCCGAACAGGCGCGTCTGGAACTTTCCTCCGGTTCGCATCGCTCTATGGTGCCGCGGGGGGTCTGTGCCATGCTGCTGCGAGCCATGAAGATTCGCGATCCGGGCATTATTCTGCACGGCCAGCGGCTGGGGACCATTGCACGTGGCATTTCTGCGCTGCTGGGCTGGGAAGATTCCCTGAGAGCCGAACTGGAACTGGCGGCATTGCTGCATGATTTCGGAAAGATCGGTGTCCCGGACAATATCCTGCGCAAACCAGGGAAATTAAGCAGCGAAGAATATGACTATGTCAGTCTGTATCACCTGGCGGCCACCAGTCTGATGCAGGCGCTGCACGTGGACAACAGCCTGGTTTCGATGCTGACCATGCTGCACCATAATTTTGACGGTGCCGGCGTGGAAGCTCAGGGAGCCGGCATGTCACATGACCTGCCGCTGGGCCCCAGAATTCTGGCCGTGGCGGATGCTTATGATTCGCTTAGTTCCGCCAAGTCGTATCGCCGCGGTCTGGCTCACGACGAAGTGATCAAGATTCTGAACGACCAGTCCGGAGTCCGCTACGACGGCAACGTCATTCGGACGCTGAATCGCTGGTATGCGGCCGACGGCGATCAGCTGTTCAGCCTGAGTGATCCGTTGGGTGACCAGCGGCTGCCGCAGCCGATGTCCGACGAAGAACGCGACGAGGTGGTGGTACTGACGCAGATCCTGAATATTCTGTATCAGTTTCATGCGTTGTACGATGGCTTCTTTATCGTGGACGCCAATCTGAACTACTGTGTCTGGTCAGACGGCATGCCGGATCTGTCGGGCAAGAGCATGGGGCAGGTGATGGGACGCAGCTGGCAGCCGTTCGACGTGCCGCTGGCGCCGATCACGCAGACTGCCAGAAAGGATGAGCAGCCGCAGGAAGAACTAGTGCCTCAGGTGCTTCGCAACGGTCGGGCGTTATTCGCCAGTCGGGTGTGTGAGGTAAGCGGGGCCGGACAGCTGAGTGTCGATGTTTACACGATGCCGATCTCTGACGGGCCAAACCGCGTACATGGCGTCGTGCAGCTGTTTCGCTGCAAGGGGGGCGTGCGTCGCCAGAGTCGCGAATATGTGGAACTGAAACTGGCGGCGACCCGCGATTCGCTGACCGGCGTGGCCAATCGCGGACAGCTTGAAACGCAGCTGCGTCATCTGCTGGATGACTTTCACAACCATGAAGGCTCGCGTTCGCTGAGCGCCATTTTTCTGGATGTGGACCGCTTCAAGAATATCAATGATACCTACGGCCATAAGGCGGGAGATCAGGTTCTGGTGGACCTGACCCGACTGCTTCAGCACGAAACGTACTCCGGGGAAATCATCGCCCGCTACGGCGGCGAGGAGTTTGTGGTGCTGTGTCCGGATACGGATCTGGAGGCGGCCGTCCGCCGAGCTGAACGACTGCGCGATGCGATTCACAAGAGTTCCGTCGGGGGTGTCAGCAGTCTGAACGTGACTTCCTCGTTCGGCGTTTCGACCGCTCATCTGGGTGATACCGTGCAGACGCTGCTGGAGCGTGCTGATGCCTGTCTGTATCGCGCGAAACAGACAGGCCGCAATCGAACCTGCTGGGAAGATCAGGAAAAGAATGACCCTGAACAGGAAGAGGCCGTCGTGGAAGAATCCGAATCACGTGTAACAGAAGTCAACGGCGTCCTGCTGTTCGGGCAGGACATTGCCATGTCCACATCGCTGGAACTGACGGCAATGAAGCTGAATGCGTTTATTTCCAACGTCGAAGACATCCGAGTCACCCACCAGGAGCATGGTCACCTGAAACTCAGGCTGGGAACACTCGGATTTCTGCGACGCTGGGGAACAAAGCCGGAACGCCAGGCGATCGAAATGGATATCCGTTTCGAAACCGTGCGAGAATCTGTCGAGGGCCCCGGAACAGGAAAAACGCGGCGCAAAGTTGCCGTGGCCATCGCACCGGTCGGCAAGGTGCCCGACAAACCGACGTTCGAACTCCGCTGCGTGCAGGTCATGCTGCAGCTTCGTTCCTACCTGCTGGGAACCTGACCAAGCATTGTCTGGTCAATTATTGTCGCCTTTCGCTCCGCCTCTGCAATCTGTCGATAAACAGATTTACTGAACAGACGCTTCGAATCACCGTCGACGGCCGCATAGATGGGAATCTGAACTGGGCTCGGACTGTCGGGATTTAGCAGATACCAGACAACTGTTTGCGTCTTGCTGTCCGGAATATTGACAATCGCCAGGCCGACGTCACCCGCAAGCAGCAGCTGAACGATCGGACCGACAAAGCTCGTGTCGGCTTCCGCAATTGTCAGATTCTCTGCGAACAGTTGCTCAGGAAATGACTCCATCAGCTCCCGTCGTGGCTGGTCGGTACTGACGGGCTCTCCAGAAGTTCTGCAGGCGATGAACCAGAATCTGTCGCAGCCAGTTGCGAAAGGCGCCGGTCCGCTGGTCGTGGACAAAGCAGGGAAGTTCGCGTGCGACGGTCGTCAGGACATCCCGGACCAGGTCATCGGCATCGGCATCCTGGACCAGGTACTTTCGCAGCCCAGCCGCGCAGCATAGGGGCATAAAGGTCATGCAGCCGATTCCATGAATCGGCGTCCGACATGCTCTTCACGCGATCCAGCAGACTCAGGGAAGTATTCTCAGCCATGGCCGAAACGTATCCACGGATCGGATGGAATTCCATCAAATGGCCCTTCCGGTGCCGGAAACAGCGGGGGGGGGACAGCAGCCAGGCGGACGATCCGGATTTGCGGGACTCGCACATTCCAGGCTTTCGGCGACTGAGTATCCGGGCGTGTCAGGCCGGCCGATCGGCGATCGATCGGGTGTTAATCGGCGGCGGATCTCGGAATCCGGCAGGAAAATCGGCGACCCGAACCGGGAATCTGAGGATTTTCAGGCAGGCAGTCGTTTTGGCGTTGAGGAATCCGTCGAATACCGTGAGCATCCGCGTCCTGCTCAGTGTCATCAGAACCGTCCGTCCACCGGACGCACTGCAGCTTATTCGTCGCGGCATCTGGCCGCGACGATCGCCCTCTCTGTTGTTTCAG
>JAVKCM010000239.1:0-23665 GCA_040222735.1 Fuerstiella sp.
TCGCGGATTTGTGCTGTGATCTCGGAAAAGGGGTCGGGTTTCTTTTTCAGCCACCCTCACTGACAGCACGACGGACTATCGTGAAAAAGAAACCCGACCCCTTTTCCCCAGTTCGGTCGATGAAGTACGGGACGCACCCCGTCATGATTGCGGACGCGGATAGTTCAATTAATTCCGATGATTCTTCCGGATTGCCGATAACCAAACACTGGCACCAGGGAAGCCCACTGCGTCCCGGATACCGACAGTTGCCATATTTGTCTCTGACTGTTGGTTCTTGTCTGACCGTTTTCCTAACGTATACACAGCAGCCTGGTTTTGTTCAGACAAGCGAAGTTCACTAAAGGCGATTCCATGATTGTCGGCGTTCCTCGAGAAATCAAAACGGATGAGTACCGCGTCGCCATGCTGCCAAGCGGTGTGGAAGAACTGGTGGCGGGCGGGCATCAGGTGATTGTTGAACAGGGAGCAGGGCAGGGCAGCGGAATTTTGGCGGATGAATACGAGGCTGCCGGGGCCACCATTGTTCAGACTCATGAAGAAGTGTTTGCGGCGGCCGATCTGGTCGTCAAGGTGAAGGAGCCGTTGTCTGCGGAATGGCCACTGCTGCGGCCCGGGCAGCTGCTGTTTACGTATTTTCACTTCGCGGCTGACCGGGATCTGACGCTTCAGGTGCTGCAGACCGGGGTCACGGCAATTGCCTACGAAACTTTGCGGGGCCGGAACGGTGACCTGCCGCTGCTGACGCCGATGAGCGAAGTGGCGGGCCGGATGAGTATTCAGGAAGGAGCCCGATTTCTGGAACGTCCTCAGGAAGGTCGCGGCATTCTGCTGGGCGGCGTTCCCGGCGTTGAACCGGCTCATATTGCGGTTCTGGGCGGCGGCGTGGTCGGAAAGAATGCGGCTCAGATCGCCGCCGGCTTTCAGGCCGACGTGGTGATCCTGGACATCAACGTGGATCGCCTCAGGTATCTGGAAGATATCATGCCGGCCAACGTCAACACGGTGTTCAGCGACCGGCACAGCATTCGCAACCAGCTGCAGCGCGCGGATCTGGTCATCGGCGGCGTGCTGATTCCCGGTGCCCGGGCGCCCCGCCTGGTGACGGCTGACGATCTCAGGTACATGAAGCCCGGGGCCGTCATTATTGACGTGTGCATCGATCAGGGTGGCTGCACGGAAACCTCGCGACCGACCACTCATTCAGATCCCACCTACACGGTCGACGGGATTGTTCATTATTGCGTGACCAACATGCCGGGAGCGGTCGGGCGAACCAGCACATATGCGCTGTGCAATGTGACATTCCCTTATGTCAAACGTATTGCCGATCACGGCCTGTCGGCTGCCGTGGCCGGCGATCCAGGTTTGCTGGCAGCGGTGAATATGGTTGATGGGCGCGTCACGAACCGGGCCGTTGCCGAGACGTTTTCACTGCCTTGCGCAGACTTCACGAATCTCTGAATCACATCAGGGGCGGGCGAACGGCCGGAATCCGCCGTTGCGGTGTTCTGCGGTATCGGATTTGCTCCACCAGGCCTGTGACTCGAAAACTGTTTCACCGGGAGTCGGATCATGCGAACAGTCATTCTTCCGCCCGCCGCCGAACCCGACCGCAGCGGTGTGGTTGCCGGTGGCTGGTGGCATACGGACGCTGAGGTTGAAGGTCGTATTATCTGCGATCTCTGTCCCCGCGAATGTCATATGAAGCCGGGGGACCGCGGATTCTGGTTTGTGCGGCAGAATCAGGGCGGTGAAATGAAACTCACCACCTACGGCAAGAGCACGGGCTTCTGCATCGACCCCATTGAAAAGAAGCCGCTGAATCATTTTCTGCCGGGGACTGCGGTGCTGTCCTTCGGTACCGCCGGGTGCAACCTCGGGTGCAAGTTCTGCCAGAACTGGGATATTTCCAGGTCGCGCGAAGTGGAACGCCTGAGCGAACTGGCGCTGCCGGAAACCATTGCCGAAGCGGCTCGGCAGACCGGCTGCCGCAGCGTGGCCTATACTTACAACGATCCCGTGATCTGGGCCGAGTACGCCATCGATACCGCGCGGGCCTGCAAAGCTGCCGGTATCAGATCAGTTGCGGTGACGGCTGGTTACATCATGCCCGAAGCACGTCCGGCATTCTTCCATGCCATGGACGCCGTCAATGTCGATCTCAAGGCGTTTACCGAAGACTTCTATCAAAAAATCACGTACTCTCATCTGGAACCGGTGCTGGACACGCTGCGCTGGCTGAAGCATGAGAGCGATGTCTGGTTCGAGATCACAAATCTGATCATTCCCGATGCCAACGATTCGCCGGACGAACTGCGGCAGATGTGTGACTGGATTCTGCAGGCCGTCGGAGCTGACGTTCCCGTACACTTCACCGCCTTTCATCCGGATTTTCGCATGACGGACCGCGGTCGCACGCCTCATGAGACGCTGCTGCAGGCCCGGCAGATTGCCATCGATCAGGGACTGCGGTTCGTTTACGTCGGCAACGTCAACGATGTTCAGCATCAAAGCACCTGGTGTCCGCAGTGCGGTGAACTGCTGATCGAACGCGACTGGCATCAGCTGGGCACCTGGCAGCTGGACGGTAATCGCTGCCGGCACTGCGGGACAGTGATTCCCGGTCATTTTGAACAGACACCGGGCACCTGGGGCCGCCGCCGACTGCCGATTCGCATTGGTGATTATGCGGCCGACAAAACTCGGCGCGACGCGGTTCCCGCCGATCTGGTACAACTGCAGGTGGCTTCGGACAGACAACGGGAACCTCTTCAGAAAGCAAAGCCACCGATGCAGACGGTTGAACAGGATCCACAACTGACACCGGAACAGGAATCGGCCGTTCATCAAGCGGCGTGCGAATTTGTGGCGTCCGCCGTCACCCGGCGTTCGCCCCGCTTATCCGATACGTCGCTGCGCGATGTCGCCGACGTCAGTGTGATGGGCGTGTTTGTCACGCTGAAACGCAACGGTCAGCTGCGTGGCTGCCGCGGTTCTGTAGATCAGCCGATGAAGCTGCTGCCGGCACTGCGTCAATCCGCCGTTCAGACGGCGACCGACGACTATCGGTTTCCTCCGGTATCCGTGACGGAGCTTCCCTGGCTGACGCTGGATGTCACGCTGCTGTTCAATTTTGAACCTGTTGAAGCGGTCGGAGAAGAGCGAGTGGCCGCGGTCGAAATCGGCCGGCACGGCCTGAAGATCATGCGTGGCAATAAGTCCGGGTTGCTGCTGCCGATTGTCGCTGTTGAACGTGGCTGGGATTCACGCACGTTTCTGGATCAGGTGTGCCTGAAGGCTGGTCTGCCGGTCACGGCATGGCGGCATCCGGATTCACAGCTGCTGAGGTTTGAAGGACGGCTGATCGAACAAGAATTCGATGCTGCCGCGCTGCACGACCTGACCGAATCGACACACCCCTTCAGTCAGACGGATGTGGAATCGCTGGCCACGTTTGCCCGAACCAACATCATGGCACTGTATCAGGGAGCCGTACCCGGATGTTTTCCGGCGGCGTGTCCTGACGGTACGGTCGACGGCATCGCCCTGCAGTTGTCCATTCCTGATACCGGACAGGAAGTGACGTTTTCGCAGATTCAGTTTCGCCATGGATTTCCCCTGCAGACCACATTGCTGAAGCTGACGGAATCGGCCGCTGCATGGCTGCGGTCGTCGCGACTGGATGCGACTTCGATTCGCCGGATGCGGGTCAACCTGGTGTTGTTTGCCGACCCGGCGATGCACGGTTCCGTGCAGGCTGCCGATCTGCGGGGTATTGATCCGTTGAATCGTGCCGTTCTGGTTCGGGAATCACAGCGTTCAGCCTGGTGTTTCCAGCCTGACGCCCGTGCCGAAGATCTTCTGCAGCACGCGGCCGCTGCGGTGCACGTCAACACACCCGGCGCCGCTCAGGTGTTCAGCTTTGCCGTGCGGTCCAGCACGCCCGCCATCAGTCATACCAATGTTCCTGAGCCGCAGACAGGGCCACAATTGCGGCCACCAGGAGTGGCGGGCCGGTTCTATCCCGGCACGGGCTCGGAACTGGCGGCCACCGTGAATCAGTGTCTGGGTGATATTCCAGCAACAAAACAGCATTGTCCGGCGGTGATGGTTCCGCATGCCGGCCTGATGTATTCCGGCCGCATTGCCGGTGATGTGCTGAAACAGATCGACATCCCGGACACGGTGATTGTGATCGGCCCCAAACACACGCGTGCCGGAGTTGAATGGGCAGTGGCCCCTCACAGAATCTGGCAGCTGCCCGGTACTTCGGTGGCTTCCGACCCGGAACTGGCACAGCATCTGGCGGCACGGATCGACGGCCTTGAGCTGGATTCGGCCGCTCATGCTCAGGAACACTGCGTCGAAGTAGAGCTGCCACTGCTGGCCCGCCTGGCGCCGCAGGCAAAGGTCGTGGGCATCGCGATCGGCGGCGGCAGTCTGGAACGCTGTCTGCGGTTTGGTCAGCAACTGGCGGACGTGATGGCAGAACTGCCCCGCCCGCCGCTGCTGGTGATTTCCAGTGACATGAATCACTTTGCCGGCGACGAAGAAAACCGTCGTCTTGACGAAATGGCGCTGCAGGCGATGGAGACGCTGGATTCGGCCGAATTGTATCGAGTGGTGACGTTCAATCGCATCAGCATGTGTGGTGTGCTGCCGGCGGTGATGGTGATGGAGGCTCTGCGCTGTCGCCGGCAGTTATCCACGATCCAGCGTGTCAGCTACGCCACCAGTGCCGACGTCTCTGGCGACACCAGCCGAGTTGTCGGCTACGCCGGCCTGCTGCTGGGGCACCGTTAACGCACCGCTTCTGTCTCGTGTTGTGGTCATCAGCAGACTCCGACGGAAGTGCCTGAAACCAGTCACTTGAGAGGCAGGACAGCAGCCGGTCGAAGCCCCCGACGTTGTCCCCGGGTGGTTCTGGTTTGTAAAGCTACAGCCCCGTTCCGAGTCGCTCCGGTCGGAACTGCAGACTGATAAGAATGTGGTTCCCCGGGGAGTGAGATCAGAACCGCGCGTGCACATGTCACAGGCATCCCTGCCGGCAGCGAAAGTAGGTGCCGGGTGCCGGGCGGCACTTCGCGGCGCAGCCGCGACCGTGGTACCTTCAGCACTGCCAGCCCGGTCCGCGGGTGCCACGAAGAATGTGTTCAGCCCGCTGCAGAACAGTACCTCGGTTGTGGGATGGTCTCCCGACGGTCCCACACTGTGGACCGCAGAACTCCATGAAGCTGAAACGCCCGATTCAGCGGGAAATACGTTTGTCGCGGCAAAGAATGTTCGGTCGGTCGTGTGGTCGGTGCACGATACCCACCCACGACAGGGGCTGTATGCCTCCCAGCCGTATCCCTGCGGTCCATGTGGCCAATGCGCTGACTTAACGCGGCTTGCGGCGCTCTCCAGGATCGCTCGGCCGCGAAACGGGAAAACGACAGAGACCCGACCTGCCTGCCGCGGAATGAACTGCAGAAAGCTACCGCAATGGCAGTTCCGGACTCTCAGCACCGTCGTCCGGGTCCGAACGCGCGGCCCGCTGGGCACGCGGTTAAACGTAAACGCACGGTGAACTACCGCGATTCGAGTTTCGCCGGCCGCTCTTCCTGGCGTCGCTGTGTGATGGTTCATCGGTGCTGAGGGTTATGCTGCAGCCGGAGGTCGGGCAGCAGGGATTCCAGGAGCCTCGACTTTACGATCAAGCACGCGGTGAGTCGCAAGAGTTACTGGCGTCTCTCGAGAACGCCAGCGATGCGATTTGCGATGCCCAACAAATGGCTGCACGAACAGTCAGGACTTCTTTCGCTCAAGCAACTCTGGTGCGACCTTGCTCCGCTTCGAGGAACCGGCTACCGCGGCCCCGCACGGCAGGTGGTGTGGGGAGGGTCATCCGCGAGGATGGCCCTTACCCGACTTATGCGTCAGTCAGGGATCGGATGGTCAACACCAGCACGGTCAAGAACGACGCGAAGAAATTTGAAATCGTGTTGTTTGAAAACGCGATCCTTATACTCGTCGTAGAGAGTCGGTTCGCGGTCTGTCAGTGCTGAAATTTTGGTTGCAGCGGATTGATCATACCAAGTTGTGCGTCCGGTGAGTCGATGGATGCCGTTGATACAGGGCCATTTGCAGCAGAGAAGCCCCCATCGTCGCTGTTTATGCCAAGTCTCCATGTTCGGGTGCGTGCATGGGGTTCCGAGATCAGTTGCGACCTGCTGTAAAACGGACGGATATTCGTAATTGGTTTTGTGGATCGTTGCAGAGAAGACTCGGTATTCCGCGGTGTCTTCGCCATGTCCGCAGTCAGGACAATCGTGGACGAACCACGACCAGTCAACGGCGATGAACCAGAGTACGCCGAGGGCAATGATGAAAGCTGCGCGTTTGAGCTTAGAATGCTTCACGTTGGTGCATAACGAACTGCCATCTATGCGGCCGCAGGGATGCGAACTCATAGATGGTCCGTTGAACTTTACCGCTTTGTGAACATGGTGGGCTCACGAAGTTCTTGCGGTATCAGTCACGGTGACTGTACGGCCGGCGGCACATCATACTGTGGGAAGAACGTCATGTCACCCTTGCAGCCGCATTGTGCGGCATTCGGATTCTGCCGATGTTGCGGCGGCGGGCGGACAAATCGGTCGTACCGTGGCCAACCGCTGTGGCCGACCTGCTGATCGCGCAGCAGCACACAGTTCCGCAACGCACCAACGTCTGAAACAGGCCGGCAGCTCTGAGTGTGAGGGAACGCGCTCATCCGGATTGCTCCCACGTCCGATACCATGCCGGGCACGTACGGCGATCGCCAAACACATCACGCCAGCTCGCGCGATACACCCGTTCCGGTTACTCCAGTTTCTCGCCGCACGTCGGGCACGAACGCCCTGCCGCTGACTCGGGATCGCACTGTTGTGTGGGCGGGGCCCGGTCGTCGGCGGTCCACCGTTGTGGGTGGGTCCACCGTTGAGTGCGGTCCAATGAAAGAATCCGGATTGGCCCTGACGAAATCCAGCCCCGGACGGAATTCCTGGCGACGTGCCGGGCTGGCAGCGTATCGCGTCCAGTTCTCAGAATAGTCACCCAGGGCCACGCGAACCGTGGCAAGGGAGCGGACCAGCGGCGGGTTCACCGCAAACAGTTCAAACCGATGCAGCTTCCAGTGACTCAGACCAGCGGCCAGGTGTCCCAGTTCGTCACTGACAGGACTATGGGCTGCCGCAGACCACGACAGCAGGCCCGCATGGATCGTCAGGACGGCAATGAGCCCGGCGATTGTCGTTCGGTGAGTGGTGTCCGCAGTCATTGTCGAACTGTCATTCAGCGGCACGCCCGGAGATAGTTGTTTGAAAGCGCAGTGGACCCGGTGGCAGATCTGCATGGCTGACGGCGGCCATCACTGATCGAATATTTCTTACCGGCCGGCTTCATGTCGATGGTGTCCTGTGTTTCAGCTGGCGACGGACAGGAATGTCCGTCGTACGCGCGGGGGGCGGGGGGCGATGAAACCTGGTCGCACTGAAATTGGTCGTGCCTTTCAGGCAGGGGAAGGCGTCTTTACGGGGCGTCGACTTCCAGGACCACGCCCACGGACTCTCCTTTGTGTACGCGAGGAAACGTGCGGAGCATCAGGACGAGGCCGTTGGTCTGTGCTGCTATGGTTGTCGAGCCGAGGTGGTCAAGTTCGTGCACGGTTCCCAGGGGCTGACCGGCGGTGACGATGTCGCCCAGACTCACGTCCGGTACAAACAGGCCGGTTACCGGAGACGGATTGCAGACCTGCAGATGACCGGACGCCGTGCGGTCATCTTCGACGATATGAGCAACCTCGCTGGCCGGCGGCTCGACGTTCAGCATGCCAAGTTCCCGCATGACCTGCAGGCAGCCGTCCACATAGGCGTTGACGCCATCCTTTGACATGGTGGCGGCTCCGCCATACTCACAGTAAATTGCAGGCACGCCGGCATCTCGAGCCACAGACAGCGACCGTCCGTCCAGGTCTCCGGAGGTTCCCCACACAACCGGCAGATTGAAGGCCGCCGCCATCCGCCGCTGAACTTCCAGCACCTGGGGATCCTTGTGCAGCATGTAACCGGCCAGTGGATACAGCGAGAACTCAGTGCCACCGGTGTGCAGGTCGATGTAATAATCGGCTGAACGAATCAGTTCGCTAAGTTCGGCGGCAGTCCGTTCGGTAATGCTGCCGGATGCGTCACCGGGGCAGGTTCGCGCCAGGTCCAGGTCGTCGTCCGCAAAGCGGCTTCCGCGAAGAAAGGCGGCTTCGTTCACGCAGGGCACCAGTGTCAGCTGTCCTGTGAACCCAGGCGGCAGCGTTGCGTCGGCGGAACCTGGTTCGCTGCCGGAGAAACGCTCGGCCAGCAGCTGCACGGCGCGAATGGGTTCGAATTCGTCTCCATGCACGCCGGCGGTGATCAGCAGATGGGGGCCGGGTGTGGGAGCCGTGAACGTGAATACCTGCATGTGATGAAACTTCTTCCTGAGTGACGGTGATGGAAATCGTGTGTCGGTGGTGGTATCCGGTCTGAGACGTTGTGACGTTGTGCTTCACTTTCGGTTTCGCTTCAGATTTGCTGCGCTTTCACACGGCCGTCGCTTTCCGCTCACTGTGCTCGACCGGGGAAGAGTAAAGCCATGTCTGCAGATACCAGTGTTCCGGGGATGCTGATTCGCGGAAGTTGACGCGGGGCCTTCGTCAGTCGTGATCCTTTCCGGTTTCGAGCGGGCGTGTGGCATCCATGCCCAGTGAGGCGAGACTGGCGATGAAGAAGGCTCCGGCGCAGGCCATGAAGACCATCTGCTGACCGGAACCGTCCTGTTTGCCGTATTCCAGCAGCTTCGGCACCATGATCGCACTGGCGGAAGCTCCGAAGTTGCCCCACATGTTGGCCCAGCCGAACACGGCGCCGGTATTGCGACCGCCCACGTCCTGCATGAAGCCCCAGATGGACGGATTGGCCACATCGGTCATCATCGAGACCACGGCGCAGCAGGCGATGATACCCCACACAGAATCCAGCCACAGGCAGGAAACGTAGGCACAGCCGGCGATCAGGTGAGCCGATGAAATCGGCAGCACGCGGCCGATCCGCAGACCGAATTTCCGCACGCTGTTATCCGTGGCCCAGCCGCCAATCAGTTGTCCCAGCATACCCATGGCCAGGACGGCGGACACCATGACGGCTCCTTTCGCGTCGGGGACGTTCTGGTCTTCCTTCAGATAGGTCGGCAGCCAGGTGACCAGAAACGCCCACCCGATATTGATGCAGAACTGGGCCAGAGAATTCAGCCACAGGCTGCGGCTGGTGCAGCAGGCCCACAGCAGCGTCAGCATGTCATTCAGTTCCGGCTGACGATCGTCTTCCGGTCTGCCGATCAGCTGTTGTTCCTGTTCGTTGCAGTCGGGATGCTCGGCCGGTCGATTGCGGACAACAAACCAGTAGACGCCGGCGATCAGTATTCCGACACCACCGTACAGCCACAGCGTCACGCGCCAGCCGCCCAGTGACAGGATCAGCATGGTCGTCAGGAAAGGTGCCAGCGTGCCACCCAGTCGTCCGCCAAATGACACCAGTGCACTGGCGCGGCCGCGACCGTCCAGACGAACCCAGCGGCGGATCATTGCTCCACTGGTCGGGTAAGCGCCGGCCTGAGCCACACCGCAGGCCAGGCGGGCCAGCAGCAGCCCCAGCATCCCGGTCATGAATCCGGTCAGGGCGGTCAGCGCGGACCACAAAAAAATATAGCCGGTCAGCATCCGTCGAGCCCCGAAACGGTCGCTGAGCCAGCCGGCCGGCACCTGAAACAGGGCATAGGTAAAGAAGAATGCTCCCAGCACATCGCCGATCTGTTCCTTCGACAGCGACACGTCGCGGTTGAAGGAATCTGACTTGACGATCTCGCCCAGGCAGATGCGATCCAGATACAGAATAAAGGCCATCAGCACGCTGACCGCCACCACGCGATGCCGTACTCCGGTGGCTGCCGAAAGGTCCGGGGGAATCAGATCGGAAACAGCAGCAGGCTCGCCGGGCGGTGAGTCGGTGTTCATGAGAATAGCCGGGAGAGAGTGGTCGGGAGGGCATTGCAGGCCGCACACTATCGCAGCCGGCTTCAATTCTGAAGCTGGCAAACCGTTTTTTTCGTTGTGTCCGCACGGCGGCATCGGCGCTATCCCGACACCACGTTCTGAGGCTGGCCGTTCAGAAAAGCCTGGATATTGTCTATGCAACCGAGCGTCAGGATATCCAGCCCTTCCGGTGTCTGATCGGCACTGTGTGGTGTCAGCACGACGTTGGGGCAGTTCTGCAGCGGGTGGTCTCCGCTGACCGGTTCCTGGTCATAGACATCAACGCCGGCTCCGAACAGATGTCCGCGGTTCAGTGCGGCGGCCAGGGCTGTGGTGTCGACGACCGCGGCTCGGGCGGTATTGATCAGAATGGCCCGGGGCTTCATCTGCTGCAGTCGAGCCGCATTGATCAGACCGCGGGTCTGTTCCGAGAGTCTCACATGCAGGCTGACCACATCGCTGGTCTGCAGCAGTTCGTCCAGCGATACATAAGTGAAACCGCCCGCGGCCGCTCTGGCCGAATCCGGGTGAAGTGTCCAGGCGACGGTTTCCATGCCGAACCCGCGACACAGACGCAGCATCTCAGACCCGATATTACCGGTGCCGATGATACCGATCCGCCGGCCGATCAGGGACAGGCCGAGTTCGGCCGACCACTGCCCGTTTCTGAGCTGTGCCGTCATGTCGGCCATCCGTCGTGAGACGGCCAGCATCAGTCCGAATGCGTGTTCGGCCACAACCGTGGCCGTTCGTCCCGGAATATTGCTGACGACGATTCCGTGCTCGGTGGCGGCTGGCAGATCGATGGCATCGTAGCCGATGCCGCAGACAGCGATCATTTTCAGATTTGGCAGCTGGCTCAGGATGCGTCCGGAAATCTTTACTGCACTGCGTGAGTTCAGCAGGATCTCGGCCGGCTGCAGTCGGCTCAGCATTTCAGAATCACTGACCGGCCGGTCGGTATACAGTCTCACGTCTGCGATCTCACGCAGCGTCTTCAGGTGTTGCGAGCGGCTTATCAGCGGCGGAGCATCTGCCGGGACAACGACAATCGGGTGGCGAGTCATGGTACAGGGATCTATGGTTTGATGTCCGGCTGGTCGTCGTGCTCGAAGTGATAAATACCGACCGCGGCAAGGTACAGCAGTACGACCGTGACCGAAAGGAAAAGCACGATCTCCTCTTTGACGATCTGCCTGATACCTGGCATGGTCATTCATCCGGCACGGGTGGTTCGGCTTCGGACAGGGCTGCGATCAGTTCATCCATGACGGCGGTGCCGTCTTCCTCTCTGGCTTCCAGCGGCCAGTAGGCGTCGTACTGGTCCACGATTCGCAGATGACCCTGATGCAGATGGCTGAGCATTCTGATCAGTTTTGCATCGCGATAGCGAAGCACGGCGTAGCCGTCTTCCAGGTGGATATTTTCAATCTTCCAGCTCAGGGCCCGCAGATTCAGTTCGCGCAGGCGGAACATCCGCTGAGCCGGCGTGGGGACCGGCCCGAAGCGATCCCGCAGTTCCTCATCCAGTTCCGCCAGTTTCGGCAGCGAATTCGCCTGCGACAGCCTTCGATAGACTTCGATCTTCAGCTTCTGTTCGGGGATATATCGGTCCGGCAGATAGGCGGACACGGGCAGTTCGATTTTCACATGAGTCTGGTAGCGCAGCGGTTGTTTGCGGAGCGTGCGGACCGCATTTTCCAGCAGCTGGCAGTACAGTTCATAGCCGACGGCTGCGATGTTGCCACTTTGCTCAGTCCCCAGGATATTTCCGGCCCCGCGGATTTCCAGGTCCCGCATCGCGATCCGGAACCCGGCTCCGAGTTCGCTGTATTCTTCAATGGCTTTCAGGCGTCGCGTGGCTTTTGTGGTGACGACTTTGCCTTCTTCCAGCATCAGGTAGCAGTAGGCTCGGTGTCGATCCCGGCCGACGCGTCCCCGCAGCTGGTGCAGATCGGCAAGGCCGTAGATGTCGGCCTGATGAATAATCATCGTGTTGGCGTTGGGAATGTCCAGGCCGCTTTCGATGATCGTCGTGGCCAGCAGGATGTCGGCCCTGCCGGTGACGAAATCCAGCATTGCCAGTTCCAGTTCGTCCGGCGTCATCTGGCCGTGGGCGATGGTCAGCGATGCTTCCGGAACGATCTGCCGGATGCGATCCGCGATCAGCTGAATATCGTGCACTCGGTTGTGGACGAAATAGATCTGACCGCCGCGGTTCAGTTCCCGGACGATGGCGCTGCGGATCAGTGATTCATCGAACCGGCCGACTCTGGTTTCGATCGGCATGCGGTCTCGGGGGGGGGTCGTCAGGCTGCTGATGTCACGAATTCCCAGCAGGGACATGTGCAGCGTGCGGGGAATCGGGGTGGCGGTCAGCGTCAGGATATCCACTTCCAGTCGCAGATGCTTCAGGCGGTCCTTGACCTTGACGCCGAACTTCTGTTCTTCGTCAATCACCAGCAGGCCGAGATTCTTGAAGCGGACGTCCTTTGACACCAGCCGATGGGTGCCGATCACGATGTCAATCTCACCTTTGTTCAGCTTTTCGATAATCTTCTTCTGTTCACCGGCGGTCCGGAAGCGTGACAGCATTTCCACGGAAACCGGGAATTCAGCCATGCGGTCGCGGAACGTGCGGTAGTGCTGTTCGGCCAGTACGGTGGTCGGCACCAGCACGGCAACCTGACGGCCGTTGTCAACGGCCTTGAAAGCGGCTCGCATGGCCACTTCTGTTTTGCCGAATCCCACGTCACCGCAGATCAGGCGGTCCATCGGCCGCGTCCGCTGCATGTCTTCCTTGAAGTCCGCAATGGCGGTGACCTGGTCCACCGTTTCGGTAAACGGAAAGGCCTGTTCGAATTCCTGCTGCATGTGGGAATCGAGCTGGCACTGCAGTCCCGGTTTGGCATTGCGTTCGGCCTGCAGCTTCAGCATGTCGGCGGCCATGTCCGTGACCGCATCGGCAACCTTGTTCTTCTTCTTTTCCCAGGACGTACCGCCGAACTTTGAAAGTTCGGGCATCGATTTCGCCGGGCCGATGTATTTCTGAACAAGGTGGATCAGCGAGGCCGGAACGTAGACGATCAGGCCGTCCCGGAATTCCAGCAGCAGGTGTTCTTCCTTCTCACCTTCGTTGTCCATCAGGGCCATGCCGCGGTATTTGGCAATGCCCTGAGTGACGTGGACGACCAGATCGCCGTCGTTCAGATCAAGAAAGTTGTCGATTGCGCGACTGTCTGCCGAGCGCCGTCGGGATTTGACCTTGCGGGCCTGAGATCGCGAGAACAGCTCGTTGTCGCTGATGACCGTCAGACCATGTTCGACAAGGCGAAAGCCCTTCATCACGCGTCCGACGCACAGCCGGATTCGTCCACCGAGGTCGAGTCTGTCTGAGGCGTCCGTTTCCGCAATCAGTTCCTGCAGTCGTTCCTGTTCGCCTTCGTTGTGGCAGGACAGCAGGACATGGTCTTCGGGGCCCAGTGATTCGGCCAGGTCGGTCAGCGCATCCCGACCGGTACTGCTGAACCGATCCACGGATTCGATCTTCAGGTGGCACGATGTTTCGTAGCTGTCGGCGCCCAGTGCATCGATGGTGACGGATGGAAAGTCGGTCAGCCGGGCCAGAGTGGCATCGACGCTGAACATCCCGATGGGATTGGTCAGCCGCCGCAGATACATTTTGCCTTCATTGACGGCCTGAGCCAGATCACTGAGCACCACGATTGTGTCTTCCGGCAGCGCATCCATCAGGGATTCGGTGGCCGAGGCAATGGCGGTATGTGGTCGCAGGCTGTCTCCCGGCTGCGGCGTCTGTTGCGGGCGAACCGGTTTGGTGGCCGTGACCCCAACTTCCTGCAGGTCGCTGATGCGGCGCTGTGTTTCGACGTCAAAGCTGCGAATTGATTCGACCTCGTCGCCGAACAGTTCGATCCGGACGGGATCTGTTTCCGTCGGAGGATAGATATCCAGAATGCCGCCGTGGACACAGAATTCGCCGGGCAGTTCGACGGCCGTGACGCGTTCGAAGCTGCGTTCCACCAGCCAGTCCAGCAGCGGTTCCAGCGACAGTTCGTCACCGACCCTGATCCGTCGCGTCGCTTCTTCAATATCACGACGGGCCGGCACCGGCTGCAGCAGCGCCGGCAGACACGTCACAATGACGTCGGCTCGCTGTTGCTGAACACGCTGAGTCGAACGGTGGGGCTGTCCGCCGCCGGTGGTCGGCTCAGCCGAGGACAGCGCGGTCGGCTCGCCCGGCGGCTGGCTGGTGTCGATGGTGAACTGCCATGGATCCGTCGGCGGCTCACTGGCCGCCGGTGCGGCGGCTGCCGACCGATCTTGATCGCTGCCATGGCCCTGGTGGCGGCGCTGCTGACTTTCCGTCAGCAGCCGGATGGCAGCCAGGCGCGCTGCAAACACGCTGTCGGTCACGTCATGTTCGTCGGGCAGCGTTTCCCAGGCCGGAAACTGTCGCAGTTCTGTGTCAGGCGGGACAAAGTCGGCCAGCTGGTCCACAAATTCGTCGATATCGCGGATGCCGGGCAGCACTACCAGCAGGGTGTGGTCGGGAATCGCGTCGGCGATTGCCGCGATACTCAGCGCGCAGGCAGAACCCCAGGCTCCGTCGACTGCGGCACTGTTCCCTGAGCGAAGTTCCTGCAGGATGTTCGCAAAGTCCGGGTTGTCGGCAATCAGCGAAGTCAGTTCAGCAAGCGAAGCGGGAACCTGCCGAATTACTCTGGTCATGCTGCGGGGATTGTAGCGATCCCTGTGTTCGAGGCCATGCCAGCGGACGAACGGTCTGCCGGGCCCGGAAAATGCCCCTCAAGCTGAGCAGTTTACGTAGCGGAACCCGCGCAGGGTTTCGGAATTCGCAGCCGGACCGCAGCGTCTCGGCGATTTGCCGCCGGGCCGGGCGACCGAAAGCCCTGGCGGCTTCCGCTACGGTTGCCGTGGGTGCTCCTCGGCATGAACCCGGCGGCGCGGAGTGGAGCAGTTTACGTAGCGGAACCCGCGCAGGGTTTCGGAATCTGCCGCCGGACCGCAGCGTCTCGGCGATTTGCCGCCGGGGCCGGGTTACCGAAAGCCTGGGCGGCTTCCGCTACGGGTGGACATTCACGAGTGGTTACGGCCGCAGTCCGCCGTTGATCAGGATCTGGCCGTTGGCTCGTGGAATAGCGAAGTCGATTTCGATGTTCGTCGGTACGCCGAACAGTCCGCCGATGAAGCCCGGATTCAGCAGCACGATCTGGTTGTTCAGAGCACCCTGCAGATTCGGCGTGCCGACAACGGTCCGGAACAGAATACCGACTTCGTTGGTTCCCAGTGCCAGGTCGGTCAGCCCGATGGCATTGCCGCTGATCGTGAATGTTGCCGGCTGTTCGACCATGCTGAACAGCATGCCGGTGCCGCCATCGTTCTGGAACAGCAGAACGTTGTTCAGCAGAGCGGTTTCGCTGTTGGGACCGAGGTCAAACTCCATACCGATGCTTTCTTCGCCGTTGAAGGTGAAGTTGTTGTTACTGATCAGGTTGGACGACAGGGCTTCGGTGGTCAGATCGATTCCGATGGCATTCGGCTGAACGCTGATCGGGATGGTGTTGCTGACGATATCCAGAATCAGTTCGTCGGTGAACGAATCCATTTCGATGGCGAACGCGGTCTGGCTCTCGGCCGTATCCTGGCCATTCATGGACACCACGTTGTTGAACAGATTCACGCGTGCCACACCGTCCCAGTTGATGTCGAAGGCGGATTCATCAAGGTCATTGATGTCGATGTCCAGTGTGTCATTCATGGTGAAGTCACTGTCTGAAACATTGACATCGATGTAGGCATCCGAGGCGAACGGGTCGTTCCGGATCACGATGATGTCATCCGAATTGTCCACAAAGGTGGTTCGTTCGATATTGACTTCGTAGGGATTGTCAAACTGCGTGAACAGCGTGAAGTCTTCGTCGTTCAGACGTTCGGTGTAGTTCAGGAAAACGGACTCGCGGTTGACCAGCAGTACGTTGCCGTTCGGATCCGGGTTGGGTGCTCCGGCAAGGTCGCCGTTGTCGTCGAAGACGGAGTCGGTGATGTCCAGTCGCGACAGGTTTTCGCTGTCGAGGCCGCGGACATCAGATTCCAGTACCTGTGCAAACTGCAGGTCCAGAAACTGTTCGTCATCCGGCAGCAGGCCGCTGTTGCGGACGAACAGGCCGTAGTTGTTGTCGTCAAAGGTCATCGACACCAGCGTGACTTCACCGGCATTCTGCAGGTTCACACCTGCGATGGCGGCCGTGGAGATCGTGCCTCCGGTGCCGAAGCTGACGATTGAGGTGTCGCCGGTGACCGTGAACGTGTTCAGATTCGGCATGACATTGGTTTCGACCAGGCTGATACCGAAGTCCGGACTGCCGGTGCTGTTGACGCTTTCCAGCGTGATGTTGATGCCGGAATTCGACAGATTGACGCCGGCGGCCGCCAGTGAGGTGATGGTACCGTCATCCACACGGATGCTGGTATTGTTGTCGCCGCCGAATCCGACACCGTTGACGGACGTGATGTCGGTGTTGCTGAAGATCAGAGTGGCCGGCCCGTTGGCGCCGGCGATGTTGTTCAGCAGGTTCACGCCGCCACCCGCCTGGGCATTGTCGATCTGCAGATTTTCAAACCGCACAAAGGATTCTGAGTTGCTGATCTGAACGGCCGTCGGATCGACCACGTTTTCGTTCAGCACCGTGGTGGTTGTCAGAAACGTGATCGGTCCGGTCGAATTGTCGATCAGAATACCGATGTCGCCGCGCTGAGAAATCCGTGTTCCGTTGTTCATGCGGACCGTACCCGCGTTGTTGATGATGGCCAGCGATTCTGCCGCTGCCCCGGTGACCGACTTCTGTCCGTTGATCGTGAAGCTGCTGCCGGCCGCATTGTTCACCAGTTCGATGCCGCGTCCCAGGCTGCCGTTCACGGTGACTGCCTGACCGAAACTGACCACGCCGGTGGACAGGCTGTTGGCGACACTGATGGCCGGCGCCGCCACGGCAGTCGGCCCCGGAGCTCCGATGGTCAGATTCTGTGTGAAGGTGAACGTGCCGCCGAGGTTGTCGATGTTGATGCCGCCAAGGTTCGGGTTGGTGATGTTCAGATTCTCGAAGGTCATGACACTGCCATCTGTCAGGCCGTCGATCAGCACGGAATCACCGGTGGCATTGTCAATGGAGGTCGCGGCGTTGACCGAGTTTCGAAAGGTGATGTTTCCGGTCGCGTTCGTGACTGAAATGCCGGTGGCGGTGCTGTTTTCGATGTTGGCATTGTCGATCACGATATTGCCCAGCGTCGGATTGGCCACCGTGCCGCGAATCACGACGCCGGTGCCGCCGTCATCGTCAATGGTCGAACCGACCATATTGACCGTGCCGCCGACGCGATTTTCAATCAGCACCGCTTCCTGCGAACTGTTGATGATGGCTCCGTAGGCCGGATCGAGTCCGTTGCTGGAAGCGTTGAATCCGATATTGCCGGCGCCGCCGTTGACATGAAACGCGGGTCCCGCGGCACCGCTGATGATGGTGTCCAGAATGGTGGTGGAGCTGCCCACAATGGTGTTCTGAATCAGAATTCCGGAGCCGCCGGCATTGGAAATCAGGGTGTCGCGGACATTCGTTCCGGAAACGCCGTCGATCACCACACCGTGTCCGGTCGGAGCTTCCAGGATGAATCCGCCCAGGCGACTGTTGTTGCCCAGCGTAACGGCGTCGCCGGCCGTCGCGGACAGCGTCGGTCGCAGCAACAGCGGATCCAGCGGTGTGGCGGCGGCCAGTGGTCCGAACGGATCCGGACCAAAGCTCGCCAGATCGGCCGCAAAGGTGGGCGAGTCAGGCAGTACGAATTCGCCGATTTCATCCAGCAGCACTGTGTTCACGACCTTGCGATTTTCAATGAATGAACCAGTCTGAGTGGTCACGCGGACCAGACCTTCACCAAACAGACTCACGTCATCACCCAGCACCACAACATTGTCGGGAGCTGAATTGAAGTTGCTTCCGGCATGTACGAAGACCACGTCGGCACCGGGAACTCCCAGTCCGGCCGACAGCTGATTGAATGGATTATCGACGGTGCCGGTGCCTCCCACCGGCGCGTTGCTGTTGACGTGTACAATGGTCAGCGGTGTGCCATTCGCATTGTTGGCGATCTGCCCGCCGACGGTGACGTCGGTGGTCACGGCGGCAATGTTCAGATTACGGCGAACCGGTTCCGCCATCCTCTGCATGGCTGACCGGCTGGTGTGTTCCTGGCTGCTGAATCCGCCCATGTGGACGATGGCGCTGAATGAAACATTGGTGTGGAAAACTTCGTCGTCGGTCAGTTTCAGGCCCAGTTCCAGCCAGTCACCGATGTCCGTCTGCAGTCGCGTGCTGAAGCCGGTGAATCCCGGCACGCCCGTGCCCTCGTAGTAATAACCGCCGCCAAAGGCCCGGATATCAAACCGTTCTGACAACTCTCCGGGCAGCAGCCAGCCGATTTCGGCATCAAAACCGGACAGTGCTTCGGCGAAGGTGTTGATCCGACTGAATTCCACGTTGTTGCCGACGAAGACGGCACTGCCGGGAGCGACTCGGCTGCCGGTCTGCCGGGACTGGTTGCCATAGGTTTCATAGATGTTGCCGCGGGCTTCCCAGCCATTGGCCAGGATTTCAGCTCCGACGCTCCATTGTTTGAAATGAGCACCGGTGATGGAATCCCGGTCGGCATAGGCATAGCCGCCGAGTACCGCGTCCCAGGCCGTGACGTAGTGACGATAGCCACCCCCGAAGCTCCATGCCAGACCGCCTTCGTTGGCGTACGTCAGGCGCGCGTCGCCGAACAGCAGGCCGTTGCCGACGTTCACGTACGGAGAAAGATTGAACAGTGATGCCGATTCATCCCGGCCAACGGTGCCGCCGGCCACGTGCCCGGCGCGAGCCGCAAAGCCCAGCCCCTGACGGTTGACGTCAATCACGCCGCCCGCCGCGCCGGACGGCGCCGTTTCGGGTTGAGCTACAGCGGTGGCGGCCGTTCCGGTGATGGCTGCGGCCAGGCACAGCATTGTCACACAGTGACGGGCACGCCACGACAGGCGAATACAGAAACCGGTCGCGCTGTCGCCGCTCACCGCAATAGACGGTGAAGAAGGGCGATGTTGGCGTCGGGAATTACGAACGTTCGTCATGACGTTCCTCAAATCAGATATGAGAGCGTGTGCCGGACGGCACACTGACTACCGTTGCGATGCATCCTGCGGTGCGACGACAGCCAATAATCAGAGGAGGATCAGAAGGGCCGGGCGACAGGCTTGGTTCCGTCAGTACGGTGCCGAGCCTGACGCAGAGAACAACAGGTCCGCATCGACAGAAGGACCCCGCACCGCTGCCGAAAGAACCCAGTACGCGGGAACCGCGTGTTTCTTCCACCGAGCCGCAGCCCGACAACGATGCGGCCCGTATCGCAGGGCGCGATACAGACCCTCTGCCTCGCTAAGAGACGCGGCGTTTGTAACTCTGCCGGCAACGGGCAGCAACACGGCTTTGGGGGGCAGGCGACCCAAAAAAAACAGGATGGCGGCCGACGGCCCGGCAGATCAGCGGAAAGAACGCGTTGTGATCCGCGACGCGGCAGAATTCGCCACACCGATCGGCCACAACCGGCGATTTGCACCGCTACAGACGCATCAGGCCCCGGCCAGATGGCGATAGACCAGCAGCGCACTCAGCCCGAGGTGCAAAGCCACAATCACAAACAGGATCGTGCGAAAGACCGGCTTCAGGGTCTTGTGCCGAAACCATTGCTGGCCGATCACCGCTCCCGGCCAGCCACCCAGAAAGGCCAGGAAATGCAGGGCTTTCTCAGAAATACGGCGACCGTCCCGCTCGGCTTTCCACTTATCCCATGCAAATGCCGCCAGCGCCAGCGGGCTGAACAGCGTGACGCTGACGAAGTACAGTTCCGCCCACAATCCCGGTGTGAAGGCGTCTGACAGCAGGCTGGCCGCCAGCAGTCCCGCACATCCCAGCAGCCAGACGAATGCCAGAAACAGCCAGGTTTTTCGCAAATTGAGCGTTTTCACCACTGAATATACCTTTCCGGCGACCCCTTGTCAGTCTGCCATTGTTTCTACAATTGTCTGCCTGGATTTGCCAGTGCTCGACGAACTGACCAGCACCGCCTGACGTCAACTCTATGGCCGGGCCGCGGTCAGACCCGGTTTTCTGTGATCCGCATCCTGATTCTGTCCCCACCTGTACTCCTGATCAGTTACCTGCGGACCTTCTCTCTTTCCATCATTTCCCTGAATGGATTTTTCATGATGATGCCTGCCCGTTCCCTCTTTCCCAGGCTTGTTCTGACGGCCACGCTGCTGCTGATCTTTCCGACGACCACCAGTCTGGCTCAGAGCAGTGGCGAAGAAGATCCTGCCCCGATCTTTTCGCTGGGGAAGCGTCCTTTTGTGGTGGCCACAGCGGCCAGTGCAAACCGCCTGAAGGATAAAGCCACGTTTATGTTTGACGCGGCCGGGTTCCCCGAGGCCGTTGATGCGATTCTGTCGCGTCTGGACGAGAACGTGAACGGTCTGGGAGGCATCAACTGGGATCGACCGGCCGGCGTGATGGTCTTTCTGAACAGTGTGTATCCGCCTTCTTTTGAATTTGTCGCATTTCTGCCGATGTCCAGCCCGGACGAATTCCAGCAGATGATGGAGCTGGGACCGGTGATTATGCGACAGGACCCGACCGAAGAAGGTCGCTACGAACTGATTACCCAGCGACGCAATATTCAGATTCGAACTCAGGGTGACTACGCTTTTATTCAACTGCCGCCGATGGATCCCGATCCGGCATTTGATCGGGAACTGCCGGAACCTTCGGTCCTGACTGCCGGTCTGACCAGTCAGTTTGACATCGGCATCACGCTGGACGTCGAAGCGGTACCCAAAGCAACTCGCGATCTGATTCTGAATGTCATGACATCGACCATGTCGACTCAGATTCAGCGGCGTGACGATGAGCCCGAAAGCCGCTATCAGATGCGACGCTCATGGATGCAGGCGGATATCGACGGCTTCAAACTGCTGCTGGATGAATGCCAGCGGATGTCGATCGGCCTGAATCTGACGCCGGACGAACCAGGTGCCAACATCGATTTTGTCATCGATGTCCGCCAGGGCACCAAAATGCTGGAAGAAATCATGGCTTCCAGCACGAAGCCCAGCTATTTCACGCCGCTGCTGAGCAACGAATCGCCGATTTCGCTGTCGTGGTCCGGTGTGATGCCTGAACGCGACCGCGAGCGGTACGATGGGGTTCTGGAAGGCTTCAAGGGCGAACTCGCCCGCGGCATAGAAGAAAATGATCTGGGGACGGTGCCCGAAGAAGGCAGCCCTTTGTTCATGGCCCTGTCGGCGCTGCAGTCAACCGTGCGGGAAGGACACCTGGACCTGTTTGGGCAGATGTACCGCGATTCAGCAGAAAAGCTGGCTGTTGTTGGTGCCCTGCGAGTTCAGGACGGCGATGCCGTCGCGGCCGGCCTGCTGGATGCATTGATGCGGTTTCAGGGACGGGATTCGGTTGGTGAAATTGAAACCGGCTTTGATCAGCATGCCGGAGTCACGTTCCACCGAATTGAATTCGACAACCCGGACGCCGGCGCGACCGAGCTGTTTGGCGCGGGGCCTGGAATTACGGTGGGCTGCGGGTCCCGGTCTCTCTGGATCTGCGTGGGGGGCGAAGAATCGTTTGATGTGCTGAAGGGCGTGATGGACGAACTGACCTCCGCTTATGAAAACCCGACAGAACATGAGATCCCGGCTTCGATGAGGCTGGTCGTGCACGTGAACGACATGATCGAACTGGTGCAGGGCGCTGAGTCTGCCAATCGCAAGAAACGTGAAGAAGAGCGGGCTGCAGCCACCGAAGCCGACGTGAAAACAGTGCTTGAAGCCGTTCAGAGCCCCGACAAGGCCAAACAGTTAAGTCAGGCACAGCAACGCCGGAATCAGTGGCGCGAACGCCGGGAAGCCAGAAATCGTCTGTTCATGGAAGCTCTGGCCGAAGGCGACGACCGGATTCAGGTGGAAGCGCGTCCGACCGACAACGGTATGAGAATGCGAGCCCGCTTTGATCTGGGTTTTGTCCGCGGTGTCGGTCGCATGATCGGTTCCAACTTTACGGAAAACTGATCGCTCTGCCCGCTCAGGAATACAGAAGCCCGGCTTTTGACAAGAGCCGGGCTTTTTCGCGCGCCGGGCTCCTTTCCAAAGCCGTATTCCTTCGCGCCGGTTGTCGGCAGGATTGGCCGAAACTGCACCTTGCTCCGTCGTGTGCCGGTCAGATTTCGCCGTTTTCAAGGCTGCCGGGGTGCCGTACGAAACTCGCTGGAGCCAGAATACGGTTAGCTGGGGGCGGGATGCCGGAATCGCTGTGTTGATACGCTGACGGTCTGCCCAATCGATGTTTCGTGGCTTGAAAGACAATGCCTGTCGCCAGGCAGGCGGCCAGGCTGAATACCGACGGACTGTCAGGCGATCGCCGGGCGGGAAAACATATGCGTCTGCGACCAGAACGAATGCCGAATCTCAGACCGGGAAGCCGTATTGCAAATCTTGTGCTGTGTTGGTTGAGCTGCGTTCTGCTGTCCGGTTGCGCGACAGGTCGTTATCGGTTCGGCAGTGCAGACCATTATCGAATCAGCCAGGAGCTGGCGGAACTCACGGGACCTCAGATGGAACGCGGCCAGCCGAACAGGATCATCGACGCTGCTGGCTGGGTGTGGGGTGTTCCGAAGAAGATTCTGCTGTTTAACAGACGAGTCGAAAACCACGATATCGATCAGCAGACGGAAGCGGCCATTGCTGAATACCTTGATCGAAATCAGCTGGACACGGTCAAGGTTCGGCTCAATCAATACCATCCGGGGGATGACTGGAAGCGACTTGTGGCCAACAAATCTGTCGGAGCGGGATGGCGGTACACACTGGGAGCACTGAGCGTGGCGGGCGAAACGCTGCTGCCAGGGCGGGTGTTTGGCGGCGATCACTACAACCCGTTCACCAACACGGTGCACGTGTATTCCGGTGTCCCGGCCATCGCCGTGCATGAAGGCGGCCATGCCCGCGACTTTGCCCGGCGCAAATGGAAGGGTACATACGCCGCGACCTACCTGATTCCCGCTGTCTCGCTGTATCACGAGGCGATTGCCACCCGCGATGCGCTGGACTATTTCGGTGCCACCGACGACGCTCGGAATCTGAAGCAGGCATATGAGATCCTGTATCCGGCCTATGGTTCCTACGTAGGCAATGCCGTGTCCGGACCCATTCCCTTTGGGTATATCGCAGGAGTTGTCGGAGGACACGTCGTCGGCAGATATCAGTCGCACGCGATCGGTTCAACTCCGTAGACAAGCGAAGCAAACCCGGAAACCGACCACCGACCAAACCGCGTGCCAGACATGTGTGGCGCGGCAAACAAATGGCCTTCGCGCCGGCGCACCAACGCGCTCTGGGTTTGCGGGGCGGAGGGTTGTGAGCGGGCGTGGGCAAGAATTGGGGATGGA
>JAVKCM010000240.1:0-9685 GCA_040222735.1 Fuerstiella sp.
CTCCGGAGTGCTGGTTTGATTCACTGGAATCTCGCAGAGCATTCCGCTATCCAAGGCAGATTCGCACAGCTGAAAGACCAGTTCCGCCTCGCCCAGATTACTGGTTTCGTTCATCCTCGCCTTCAGACTGAGAGCTACGTCATGGTCCTGTTCGCTGCGGAAGCGTTCCTTCCCACATCGCTAAGTGATTCGCTGAAATCAGCAAACCTTGCCCTGGTCGCGCAGATGAGAACCTGTGTGCCGCGGTGTCGGTGTTCCGGAGATCCACGAGCCACGACAACTGGTGCGGACACAGAACGGTGGCATTGCCCATCAACCTGAAGCTGGTGATCCTGCCTCGATGACTTCCGTCCGGGTGGCACTGTTCGGGTGTGCCAGTCAGGCAGCTGGTGACAGCCGGGCGAATCACAAGGTCTCAAAAAATCGCAATTGGCGTGGGCAGCTCAGGTTCGTATTTCGCCTACCCCTTTGACGCCACGGAAATCTTGATCTCGGATGGTGCCTGATGTTGCAGATGGAACGGCCGAAGCTCGCAACCGAAGACTCTGTCCGGCAGAACCAGCTGTCTTTCAAGGACGCACTGGGGACACGATGTGTTGGTATTTTGTGATTCAGGCCGTTGCTGAACCTGAGAGGATCTGATGCGATGCGATTCTGTAATTATTGTCTGATATCTGTTGTTGTGCAGCTTCTTCTGGTAGCGCCGTCGCACGGCAGCATGCTCGCCCTGAGCCCGGCGGCAGACCGATGGGGCGTCGATGATCTGCCGCATGATGGTACGTTTGAAAACATTGTGAATGATGATCAGCTCAATGCGCGAAAACTAAACAACTACGAATCACGCTTCGCGCTGGAATTCGACATCTCTGCACTGCCGAACACGGCTACCGTGACTTCCGCCACGCTGCGATTCGGTGAACGGGGGGATTTCGGCGGAGAGTTTAGCCTTCTTGGCTATTCGTCCACGGCAGATGGGATTATCGATAACTCAGATCTGGTGACCGGCGATACGACCGTGCTGTATTCCAATATCGCTGACGGTGCGGTTCAGGTCATTCAACTGGGAGTTCAGGCGTTTATTCAGTCAAGCGTGACGGCAGGCCAGAGTTTTGTCGGCTTTCGAGTTCAATCCACGTCTTCCTCTGGTGAGAAATACAGCATCTGGGATAGTCAGTCGGGGAATTCACCGGAATTGTTGCCACTGCTGACGGTCAATTATCAGACCAGCACAACCGCAGTGCCCGAGCCGTCGTCCGGCATCCTGTTCAGTCTTGGTCTCGGCGGCAGCATTCTGTTCGCGCGGCGCAGAAGAATGCCCGCGCGGTCGGCGGTCTCCTGAACATCGCCTTCTTGAATCGTGCCGGCTGCTCCAGACCTGACGGATACAGAAATGTCGTCAGGAACATTCCTCGATCGCCAGTAGATCTGCACTTGTCGTATTACGTTGTTTCATGGCGTCTGCAACGCAACGAAACCGGAGATTCCATGTACCGTCGCACAGTTACCTTTAGACGCAGAGCAAATGATGGCGCGCTCACAGTGCCTGGTCGCCTGTTCCCGCATGCTTTCACAGCTGTTCTGTGCGCTGCATGTATAATCGTCCCGGAGCAGGTAACGAAAGCCGGCGTCATCACGCTCACGGCAACGCATGATGCGCAGATCCACAAGGTTGTACCTGACACGAATCTGGACAACAGTCTTGCAATCCGGCAGACTCAGCCCGTCTACACAGCGGTCAAGTTTGACCTGTCGGGAATTGTCGGCCCCATCACAGAAGCCCGGGTCCGAGTCCAGTGGACAACCTCGAATTCCATTGGTGTCGACGCACGCAGGTTCACCGGGGCTGACTGGGATGAGTCGACCGTCACATGGAATTCTATGAATGGTGGTCTCGACCCGATTCTTCAGGCTACGACGGTTCTCGACTCGGCCTCATCGGGCCCCGGAGGCGGATTCACCGATTTTCTGATTACGTCCACCGCCCAGGACTGGCTTTCGACTCCGGGCGACAATCGAGGATTGCTGTTTACAGCAAACTCGGGCAGCAGTCTTGCGGCCTCATTTTACAGCATCCAGCAATCAAATCTCGGCGTTCCGGCACAGCTGATACTCACGGGTGACAACATCGCCGCGGTTCCCGAACCTGCGACGCTGGCAATTTTCGGACTTGAAACCGTGGGCTTGATCAGTTTTCGGAGGCGTCGCCGTCGATTGTGCAAGAAGAGGCAGTGACCGGAAAGCGAAAGTTGTTGTAAATCAGCCTGACGGAAACGACTCCACTCCATGACTTCTTACAAGACGAGCTGATTGGATTGATATGGGGGCTCCGGAGGCAGTCGGCGGATCCCGAACACCGGGTGAACGGTCGTGCTCGGGCATCATCAGGAACGACCTCCGCAGGGCACAACTTTTTTCCCTTCACGACGCCGCCAGACACGATAACCAACCAGGATTCCACAGGCTTCACGCTGCGCAGATTTCACGGCGGCGTCCGGACTGTGTTCAGGGAAAGCACTCCGAAGAAACTCCGGAGTGCTGGTTTGATTCACTGGAATCTCGCAGAGCATTCCGCTATCCAAGGCAGATTCGCACAGCTGAAAGACCAGTTCCGCCTCGCCCAGATTACTGGTTTCGTATCCCGTCGCCCAGTACGCCCGTCCGCTTCGCCGGAAATACCATGCCACATCGATGCAGTGGGCCATGAGAACGGAGTCACTCTGGCGGCCGCTGACCGAGTCGGCAGACAATAAGAACGGGTTTGCGGCTTAACCAGCCGTCAGCAACGTGATCAACACCAGAGCCGCGTCATGGACGAATCAGATGACGCAACATCCGGATCACACCCGACTCAAACAAAGCATCCCCGGCAGGTGTGCCTGGGCGTGAATCGTTTGGGAATCATGGTACGATGTCAACGTTGACGTCGCCGACGTTGCAACGACCCCGCGCAGCGGGTCTGAACGACCATAACGACGTCCCGTGAAAAAGCTCCAAACGGTATGCCCGGCGCCGAAACGCATCTATGAAGACTGTCATAAGATTCACCCTGTTGCTGGCATTGATTGGTGGGGCGGTCGCAGGCTATTGGTATTGGCGATCAAGCAGGGAACTCGCCGATGCAAACGAATTAACGCTGTACGGCAACGTTGACGTCCGGCAGGTCGAACTGGCAATCAACGGGACCGAACGGATTGCCGAGTTGTTCGTCGAAGAAGGCGATGCCGTCTCGAAAGGGCAGTTGCTGGCCAGACTGGAAACCTTCCGGCTGGAATTTGCCGTCGAACGCGCGAACGCACAAATCGCAACGCAGCAACAGGTTGTTGCCCGGCTTGAGGCCGGTTCACGGCCGGAAGAAATCGCGAAGGCGCAGGCCGACGTTCTGGCGGCAAAGGCGATCGAAACCGACGCAAAGTGGTCGCAACAACGTATTGCCCAGCTTGCCAAATCTAATGCGTCGTCGCAGCAGGAAGCCGATGACGCCGTTGCCGCTTACGAGTCCGCTGTCGCCCGCACGCAAGCCTTGCAGGCAACCCTCGACCTGGTGATTGCTGGCCCGCGAACAGAAGATGTTGGGGCGAAATGAGGTTGCCCGAAACACCCAACGAAGCCGCTTTGCATTTCGACGCCGTTATCAAACGCTTTCGCTCAGGGAAACGGACGGTTGTGGCGCTGGAAAATGTCAGTGTCCGCATTGCAGCGGGAAAGATCACCGGGCTGATTGGACACGATGGAGCCGGCAAGACAACGCTGATGCGGCTGGCGGCGGGACTGCTGAGGGCAGACAACGGGACGGTGAAGGTGCTGGGGCTGGACGCAAATCGGCAGGCTCTGCAGGTCCAGGCGACCGTGGGTTACATGCCGCAGCGATTCGGTTTGTACGAAGACCTGACGGTACAGGAAAACCTGAATTTATACGCAGATCTCCAGGTGGTTCCCGTCCGTTCTCGCGCGGCACGCTACGAAGAACTCATGCGCATGACCGGGCTGGAACCTTTTACCAGACGCCTGGCTGGCAAACTTTCCGGCGGTATGAAACAAAAGCTGGGATTGGCCTGCACTCTGATCCATCCGCCCCGGTTGTTGCTGCTCGACGAACCGACGGTAGGCGTTGATCCCGTTTCCCGCCGCGAGCTGTGGTCGATTGTGAACCGGTTTGTGCAGGAAGAAGGCACAACCGTACTGATGAGTACCGCGTATCTGGACGAGGCCGAACGTTGTCCCGAGGTCATTATTCTTAATGAGGGGAAACTGATCGGGCACGGCCCGCCGAATCAGTTCAGCGAACCGTTGGAAGGGCGTACATTCAAAGTCCGAATTCCAGGTCGCAGAAATCGCGATGTGCAGGAGCTACTCTCCGTGAAAGGCAACGTAACTGATGCGGTGATTCAGGGTGATGCCGTCCGACTGGTACTCGCGCCGGCCATTGAGCCATCGGCTGAGACATTACTGCCTGACGAAGAAGACGTGTCGATCGTCGCGGTGCCGAGCAGGTTTGAAGACGGTTTCATTTCCATGCTCCGTGAACAACAACACACGGCGCCACAAGGTCCATCGCAGACAACAGGTGCAGATGTCCCGCACAAGTTCGTCAATCAGCAGCCACGGGTGATCCAGGTTCACGACGTCGAGCGTCGATTCGGCAGTTTTTACGCGGTGAAAAACGTATCATTTGAGGTGCAGCGCAGCGAGGTGTTTGGCCTGCTCGGGGCCAACGGTGCGGGCAAGACAACAATGTTTCGGATGCTCTGCGGACTGCTTCCCGCGAGTGGCGGAACGCTTCAGGTGGTCGGTGTTGATGTGCGCAAAACGGCGGCGGCAGCTCGAGCGCGTATCGGTTACATGTCCCAGAAATTCTCGCTCTATGGCAAACTCAGTGTTGCCGACAACCTTCGATTCTTCAGCAGCGCTTATGGTTTGAGCCGCGGTCGCCGTCGAAATCGGATCGACTGGGCAATTGCCGAGTTCGATCTTGGGCCGGTGGCCAATGACAACAGTGGCGAGCTGCCGCTTGGTTACAAACAGCGGCTGGCACTTGCCTGCGCGCTGATGCACGAGCCGGAGATCATTTTTCTGGACGAGCCGACGTCGGGCGTCGATCCACTGGCGCGTCGCGAGTTCTGGCACCGCATCAAAACCCTTGCCGCGCAGGGCGTCACGATCATGGTGACAACGCACTTCATGGAGGAAGCAGAGTATTGCGACCGTATGGCCATCATGCTGGCGGGAGAAATCCTTTCTCTTGATACCCAGAGTGAAATCAAACGGCAGGCGCGTACCAGAGAAAATCCGGAACCAACGATGGAAGATGCCTTTATTCATCTGATTGAAAGTCACGTCCAGAGCGAGCAAACACACACAGGCGACCGTCTGAACAAGGCAGCCCATTGTTTACGAGGTATCAATCATGACTGAGATCTTATTGTGCAGTGATCTGGACCGCACTCTGTTGCCCAACGGTGTCCAGCCCGAATCGCCCGAGGCGAGGCCAATTTTCAGGACGCTTGCGCGACACCAGAATCTCACGCTGGCCTACGTCAGCGGTCGCGATAAGTCACTGTTGCTGGAAGCCATTCACGACTATGACCTGCCGGTTCCCGATTTCGCTGTCGGCGACGTGGGCACCACCATCTACGAGATTCATGGCGACCAATGGTGCCCTCTGCAGGCCTGGGCGGAAGAAATTGCGACTGACTGGGCAGGACGTGATCACAACGACCTGGCATCGCTGTTTCAGGACATTGATTCCCTGACGCTGCAGGAACCTGAGAAGCAGAATACCTTCAAGTTGAGCTACTACGCACCGACAGAAACAGATCGCAACGCACTGCTGGCCGAGATGAATACCCGTCTGGACCACGTCGGAGTGCAGGCCAGCGTGATCTGGAGCATCGATGAGGCCAAAGCTGTCGGACTGCTCGACGTGCTGCCCCGGCACGCCACCAAGTACCACGCCATCCGCTTCCTCATGGAGCGCAAAGGATTCGATGAAGGGAATACGGTGTTCGCCGGCGACAGCGGCAACGATCTGCCGGTGCTGACGTCTGGCCTGCAGGCTGTTCTGGTGCACAACGCTCGCTCTGAGGTGCGAGAGGAAGCGCTGCGGATTGTACAGGAAAAGGAAGTTGAGAAACGCCTGTTCATCGCACGTGGCGATTTCCTGGGAATGAACGGCAACTATGCGGCGGGCGTATTGGAAGGGCTGGTGCACTTCAGACCCGAAGCGTTGCGATGGCTCGGGCGTGATTAAGGGCTGGGGCGATTTTGATTCGCAAGGACTAACCAATGGTAACAAACCGTGGCGGCTGGCCGATGCGGCTGACCGGGCTCGTACGCAAAAATTACCTGCAGGTCATCCGTGACCCGAGTTCATTGGCGATTGCGTTCGTGCTGCCTGCCATTCTGCTGCTGTTGTCTGGGTACGGCGTTTCTCTCGACTCGGAACACGTGCCGATCGCGATTGTGGTTGACAAGCCGACCGCCGATACATCCAGCCTCTGTGCCGAACTGGAACATTCAGTGTACTTCGACACGGTCTATATCCACGGAATGGCAGCAGCGAAGCAGGCCATGATGGAGCGTCGCGTCGATGCCATCCTGCATCTGCGAGAAAATTTTTTAACAGCTCAGGCGGGCCGGCAGAGCATCGGTGCAACTGGTCGTCATGAGTGTTTGGTTGTTTCAGGTTCCTCTGATCGGCAGTCTGGTGACGCTGTATGTCGGTATCGAGCTGTTTGTGCTTGCTGCGATCGGCGTCGGACTGATGATCTCTGCGATTTCGGTGACGCAGCAACAGGCAATGCTGGGCGCGTTTTTGTTTCTGGTGCCGGCCATTATTCTGTCCGGATTCTCAACTAAGATCGCCAACATGCCCCCATTCCTTCAGACGATCACACTGTTCAATCCGCTGAGATTTTTTCTGGTTGTCTTGCGTTCTACGTTTCTGGAAGGAACCCCGATTCGCTTGTTAGTCGATCAGTTCTGGCCCATGGCGGCGATCGCCGCATTCACCCTGACCTCGGCCGCGTGGTTATTCCGCCGTCGGATGTACTAAGGATCAAACGGAAAATTACTGTCGCGTCGAAACGTGGCGTAGGCTTCCAGCCTGCGGTTTTCTGCATCGCAAGCTGGAAGCTTACGCCACTTATTTTCCGCTCGGTCCTAAGGAGTATTCTGTCAATTATTGGTCGCCTTTCGCTCCGCGATAGAGCGCTCTTTTGCGGAGCGAAAGGCGACCAACCAGACCGTTATGGATCGACCGTTTCCAAGACGCCACCTTGCCGGAACCAGTCCAACAAATCTTGACAAGCGGGGTATCTTGTCGGACGTTGAAGTCGCGCACAGGCACGTAGCTCTCCTGTATGGCACATCGCTCCAGCTTCGAGAGTCGCTCCTCCCCGTTCTTCATCCTCGTACTCAGTGAAACGGTACTCGTACTCGTACTCTTACTCTTACTCTTACTCTTACTCGTACTCGTACTCGTGCTCGTACTCGTGCTCGTGCTCGTACTCGAATCAAGCAGCCGTGGCCAACCAACCTCCGCCCACGATCGACTCGACTCTTACCCTCTTTGACAATTCGTTATCTGTGAAGGGAATTTCGATGGCCGAATACCAGGCACGGTCGCCAGAAGTCGCCGCGTTCGTTCATCGGAAGAATGCCGAGTGCGAAGCACAACGCAAACGCCTTGCCGATGCTTCTGCTGACGACGCGTGGCAAATAGCGATGGACACAACCGAGTCGGATGCCGCGCGTCTGGAATCGATCCTGGTGCTTATCCGCAACCACGACGACCGCCTCTCTGATCTGGTGCTGTCGCTGTTCGACGAACCCGATCTCACTGTCTGGCGTTCCGTGATCCGATCGTTCCATCCTGATTGTCCCGGGATCCGCGAGCGACTTCGGGAATTTGCGAAACACCATGACGACGATGCGATTGCTGCCGAAGCACTCTGTGTGCTCGCACAAATGAACGACGCCAGCACCGTTTCGATTTGTCAGGATTGGCTTACTCGCGGCCAGAGCTCGCGAAACGCTGCAGTCGAAACACTTCGCCTGCTTGGCGGTGATGCATCAATGAAGATTCTGGAGCAGCGCTGGGCTGACGCAGGCCTCACGGATGAAGATCGCAACACGCTCGCGCTGGCCCTGACACACTTTCAGCATCGCGACGCGTCGAATCATGTGCTCGACCTCGCCAGAACGGGGACGTGCAGCTGGTCGGTCGCGGCCGCAACCACATTGTACTTGTGCACTCCATCCACGGGGCTCCGGTGTATGATGGACATACTTGATACAGGCACGCCCGACGCCAGGCGGGCGATGGTGCATCAAATCTCGTCCCTCGCGGGACACCTGACGCACGAGTACACAGCTGATGGCATTCACGAAGCCCGGTTGTGGGTCGAAACTCAACTTGCAGGTGCCAGCTGACTGATGAAACTTTCGCCTCGTAACATTGTTGGTTTCCGGGTTGATCCGGCAGGCATCGGTGCACGCAACTGTCTATTGCCTGCAGAAACGGCGTTGCGACCTTTGCGGCTGGCCGTTTACGGCACCGATTCCCGCCGGTGGGGGTGATGGGGTGATGACAAGTTCGACATTTGTTGGCCGGACATGCGACTATTGCTGCAGATAGTACAGCTTCGTCGTGTTGACGTATGACGTCACGATCGGAAAGATGTTCCAGTTGTACTTTGTCCTGAGTCTGACATCGACCGGGATCCAGGTGGTGATGTTGCAGCCGAGAATCTCGCAGAGCGTTCCGTTTTCCAGCGCCGATTCGAACAGGTCGAAAATCAGTTCCGCCTCGCCGAGATCACTGGTTTCGTATTCGGTCGCCCAGTACGACCCGCCGCTTCGCCAGAAATACCATTCCACATCGACACAGTAGGTCGTGGTGTAGAGGGGTATCGAGCTTTGGGCCTGCGCCTGGGGTGAGGTACAGAAAGCAGCGACCAGCATCAACAATGGCAGAATGCGTTTGGCCGAGAACATGATTTCGATCCTTGTGCTGAAGACGTGTGTGTGGGAAAACTGGTTCACACACGCCTGAGCGAAAAATCTGACAGACCGTTACAGTGATTCTGAAAGAATCGGCCTACAGTTCGAATGTGAGTCATTGCCGCACACACATAACGATGCTCTCAAATCGGCAAAGGCAACAGTCAAAATCCCCGATCACACCCCTCACTGTCGGGAACGCGCCAGAGGCTGAGCAAGTTAACGTTGATTTGTGTTCCGTTGAACGAAATGACAGTTCAACGCAGGGCAGTTTACGGGGAGGAATTGATGAGTATTTCAGAGCGAGGCATCAGAGCATTTGTAACCGTTCACGGATTCTGGAACAGATCTTGGTGGAATCTGAGGTTGCGGATAAACTGTCGCCATCATGGATGGTGAGCAGAAAGATCAGTCCGGCTGCTCCGACTGCGTGAAGCATGCGGAGCGTATCTCGCAGCTCGAGAAGCGTTTGAGCGAACTCGAGGCGGAGTTGGCCAAAGCCAGGAAGCATTCGGGAAACTCGTCCAAACCGCCTTCCAGCGACATTGTCAATGCCGGTAAAGGCAAGAAGAAGCAGAGCCGAGGCCGCCGCAAACGAGGCGGCCAGCCCGGTCATCCCCGGCACGAGCGAACTCCCTTCGCGGCAGACCAAATTGATGCCACGTGGCTGCACTACTACGAGGGC
>JAVKCM010000241.1:0-39481 GCA_040222735.1 Fuerstiella sp.
CCTGTCTACGGTTTGACACTGAAAAAGCGTGCTGTCCTGACAGTGTGTGACAAGCGAAGCCTAATGTCCAACCACCCCCAAAACGACGAAGCCCGTCCAAAACACCACCGGCGTCATACCCCAGGTTGCCTTCGCGCCGGCACACCATGTGAAGACTATGGCACAGGCAGAGCGTTCAGGACCAGGTCCAGATGAGCGGGCAGCCAGTCGATGGTTGTGGCAACGCCGTGACCCAGAATTGATTCTTCAATCGGTGTCCCGAGCGGCGTGAGCCGTCCACAGGGTTCATATTCCACCAGCAGATTCTGACCATCGGCATGGCACCGCGTTCCGGTCTTCCACCGGGCACAGGCTGTGCCCACTCGGCGCGGCAGAATAAAGCGCGTGTCGAGGTCATGTTCTGGTTCTTTCAGACCGGCTTCCAGCAGAACGTTGAGTGCTTCATTGGCGCTTTGCGCGGTCGGGGGAACGATATCTGTTCCGGCAATAGCGAAGGCCTGCACCCAGTCGCCGTACCTGGCACTTAAAGTGTCCGCCATGCTGTGCGGCGGATACATCGGCCTGGTGCAGAAGCGGTTGTCAGGATCGTAGTTGCGGTGGTGCAGAACATGCAGCAGCTGCTTGTAACCGTCGGAATCCCATCCGTACCGCACCGGAGTTCCAAAGCTGGCGATCAGGATCCGGGAGGCCCATGGATGAGGTGTGGGAGCCGCGTCCAGAATTGCACGAGCCTGCTCCCAGTGCGCGGTGGACCGTGGTCCGGCGGCATCGAAGAACCGGCGGACCGCGGCGGGTTCATTCGCCAGCAGGTTGCTGAGCAGTGCAAAGCCATTGCCTGCATGAGAATGTCCCCACAATAGAATCCGTTCGTCCGGCCCGGGTTGCAGATCATTCAGGCGACACAGCAGGCGCACCGCCAGGTCAGCCCGGGCCTGGTGATGATTCTGGCCGGACCACGTGGGGTTGAGCAGACGGACCGCCGGATCGTGGCCAACCAGCCGTTGAAATTCGGAACAAAAAGCATTTGTATAGTTGCCGATGTCCTGCGTGATCCAGTTGGTCATCGGTCTCAGTCGTTCGCGGATGCGTTCTGCCACGGCACTAAGCGGGGCCTGCAGCAGCGGTGCACCGTCCGCGATGGTCTCCAGCACGTCCGCAACGGCAAACGAATCCTCACCCATAAAGGTACCGTGAACAACAATCACTTCCCGCACACCAAAATCCGTGTGCAGGCCTGAAAACTGCCCGTCTGCGGCCGCGGCAGCGCTGAGTTTGTGGAACGATGGCGGGACCGCGGGCTGCGTCGGGTAATTCTGGTGGCAAAATCGATTCTGTGTCGGCATTCCGTGAACTCCTGCGCAAACCTGCGGCAACAGTCATGGTACCACAGGAACGGCGGCGACAAACGGGTTACACTACGCGGATGCTGCGACTCGGAAATATTCAACTTGATCTGCCCGTCGTGCAGGCGGCCCTGAGCGGGTACAGCGACTGGCCCATGCGCGCCATCGCGCGTCGGCTGGGGGCTCCGTACACCATTGCGGAAGTCATGATTGACACGTTTGTCAATTCGCTGAAAGATCGCGATCGGACGAAGCACTTTCTGATGGTGACGGACGACGATCATCCGGCCGGAGCTCAGCTGATGGGAGCCGATCCGGAACAGTTTCCGACTGCCGCTCGACGGCTGGTCGCTGCCGGTTTTGACGTCATCGACATCAACTTCGGATGTCCGGTAAAAAAAGTGCTGGGACGGTGTCGCGGCGGATTCCATCTTGGCCAGCCGGATGTAGCGCTGGAAATCATTCACCGCGTCCGCAACGCCGTTCCGGATCATATTCCCGTCTCTGTGAAGATGCGCCGCGGGGTGGACGACAGTGAGCAGAGCCGCGAACAGTTCTTTCGGATTCTTGAAGGAGCCTTTCAGGCGGGCGTCGCCGCTGTGACCATTCATGGCCGCACCGTTCAGCAGCGCTACGTGGGTCCCAGCAACTGGAATTTTCTGGCCGACGTGCGGGCCGCGTTTCCGAAGCACACGATTCTGGGCAGCGGTGATCTGTACAGCGCAGCAGACTGTGTGCGCATGATTCAGCAGACCGGTGTCGATGGGGTCACAGCGGCACGAGGATCTATTGGCAACCCCTGGATCTTTCATCAGGCCGCAGAACTGCTGGCCGGTCGCCCCCTGCCGCCGCCGCCCACGGTGCACGAACAACGCGAGGTGCTGCAGGAACACTTTCGACTGGCCGCCGAAGTCTATTCCACGGCTCGTGCTACCAGACAACTGCGGAAGTTCGGCATGCGATACGCCGACTGGCATCCCCGTGCCGATCACGTTCGAGCGGCCTTCATCGCCTGTCGTGATGCCGATATGTGGGATCAGGTGCTGACGGCATGGTATGCGGAGGATCGGCCCGGCATTTACCCCATCAGCCCCGGTCTCCCTAAACCTCCAGCAACAACGGCCACGATCCAGTCGTAACAGCGGGGGAAAACCAGACAAATCCCAGATCCGAATATCTCGCTCTGGCCGCCGGGGTAAGATCCTGGTCAGATACGTGTCGGGGGACTGGACAGATCTGCGGGCCATGACAGAATGCTTGAGGTTCCGCCGCCTGCCCCGCCCGAATTCTCCAACCGATCCATGCATCACCGCAGAGGCATGTCCGAACACCAGGGCCAGCCACCGACAAGTTCTACCGAGGCCGCCGAAAACGGGTCACCGCTTTCGGCTGCGCCAGCGGTCCTGTCGCCGGGCACTGCGTCGGAAGTGCCAGAGTTTGTGCCGCGCGCGGGACTCAGTAATCCTCATGTGCAGACGATGTACGGCGTGTTGCGGCCGGCTCGGCCCAGACTTCAGGGTACGGTTCAGCGACGCCTGCGTTTTGCGGATGGCGACTATGCCGTGATGCATGACGACCGCCCTCCGGGCTGGTCACGCGGAGGGCATGTAGCACTGTTGATGCACGGGATGGCCGGCTGTCATCAAAGCGGCTATATGGCTCGAACAGCCGCCCGACTGATGCAGAAGAACGTGCGGGTGTTTCGGATGGACCACCGTGGCGCCGGTGCCGGTCGGATGCTGGCAAAGAATCCTTATCATGCCGGTCGCACGCGTGATGTCGAAGCAGCCATTCGGATGCTGGAACGACTGTGTCCCGGTTCGCCCGTCTCGGTCGCCGGCTTTTCCCTCAGCGGCAATCTGCTGCTCAGATACCTCGGACAGGATCCGGACTCTCTGCCGCTGAGTCTGTTCCGGGCTGTGGCCGTGTGTCCGCCGATCGATCTGCAGCACTGTGTCCGGCATCTGATCTCGACTCGAATGGGCCAGCGTTACGACTGGTACTTCGCACGACAACTGCTGAGTCACATTGTCAGGACACCGTTGTGGCGGGATGATCTGCCGATTGCTGATGTGGCCCGACCGCCAAGGCGAATCATCGAATTTGATGAACTCTACACGGCACCCGCCTCCGGATATGAATCGGCCGAACATTATTACAGCCACGCCTCGGCCAAAGACCATATCCCCAACATTCGGGTCCACACCTCTGTACTGGTCGCGGAAGATGACCCGATGGTATCCGCCCTTCCATGGAACTCTGTTCATCTGCCCGCCAATCTGACACTATGTGTGACCAGGCAGGGCGGGCATCTGGGGTTCATCGGACGAAACGGTGTCGACCCGGATAACCGCTGGATGGACTGGCGCGTGGTTGACTGGCTGTTGAAGTAACGACCGGTCAGGGTCCACTGTCGCTGCCTGCCACCGTTCTTCTGTCAGAAAGTCTGAGGCTCTGCGATGCGTCTTCTGTGTCTGGTAATCCTGTCTGTGGTCATTCTTCCGCACAGCCTCTCTGCCGCGCCCCCGGAGGGCGAACAATTCACCTACAAGACGGTCGACGGTCGGGACCTGTCGATCTATGTGACCAGACCGGTTGACTGGCAAGACACCGATCAGCGGCCCGCGATTCTGTTTTTCCACGGCGGAGGCTGGACCGGCGGCGCACCCGGTCAGTTCACAGAACATGCAAAGTATTTTGCCTCGCGCGGAATGGTCTGCTGCCAGGCTCAGTACCGACTGCTGGACAAAAAAAACAGTGATCCGCCCGCGATCTGCATTCAGGACGCTCGTTCTGCGATTCGCTGGGTTCGCCGCGAGGCCGTCCTGCTGGGCATCGATCCCGATCGAATCGCGGCCGCCGGCGGCTCAGCCGGCGGACACCTGGCCGCAACACTGGGGACCATCGACGGTCACGATGAACCAGGCGAAGATGCGTCGCTGCCGTGGCGGGCCAACGCCATGATTCTGTTCAATCCGGTCTTCGACAATGGTCCGGACGGCTGGGGCACCAAACGCGTCGGCAGTCGTTACCCCGAGTTTTCTCCGGCTCACAATATTACCAAAGACACACCACCTGCGATCGTGTTTCTGGGCGACAGCGACAGTCTGGTGCCGGTGAAGACGCTGGAAGCGTTTCAGGCGAAAATGCAGCATGCGGGTGTCCGCTGCGAAACGATGATCTTTCCGGGCATGCCGCACGGTTTCTTCAACCATGGTAAGTACAAGAACGTGCCCTATGTCAAAACCGTCCGCGCCGCAGATCAGTTTCTGGCCGAACTGGGCTGGCTGACCGGGCCGCCCACGCTGCCGGAAGCCGCCCCAGCGGCCGATGATTCGCCGGCCGCAAAGACTTCGCGGAAGACGCCATAGACATGCCGCATGTGGCGGTATTGTTCGAATTCCCGACGCTGAACGGCGGCGAGCAGTCAATGCTGGCGGTGCTGAAGCGTCTGCGCGACAGCCACAACTTTCGCTTCACTGCCATCGCTCCGCCCGACGGCAGTCTGGCCGATCGGCTGCGGCAGCTTCAGATTCCGCACGTTCCTCTCGGCTTCCGCGGTTCCGACGAAATCCGGCGGCCAGCCGCTGAGATCCAGGCCGAACTGCAGGCCATTCTGCTTCAGCTGCAGCCGCACATCCTGCATGCCAACAGTCTGTCGATGGCCCGCATGACAGGACAGCTGCAGCTCACCGAGCTGCCACGATGTCGTCGGACCGGTCACCTGCGAGACATTATTCGGCTGAAGCAGAAGGTCATTGCGGATCTGAACCAGAACGATGCTCTGGTCGCGGTCTCTGAAGCGACCCGCAGCTTTCACGTGGCTCAGGGACTGGACGCGGAACGCTGCCGGGTCATCTACAACGGCGTCGACACGACGCTGTTCCGGCCGCGTTCGGGGCAGCGAACTTTGGTTCTGCCGCAGCTGCCGGTCGATGCCACCGTGCTGCTCAGCGTCGGACAGATCTGCCTGCGCAAAGGCCAGCTGATCCTTGCTGAAGCGGCCGCTCAGCTACCTGCGACGGACGACCGAATTCATCTGGTGATCGCTGGCCAGCGGCATTCGACCAAGCGCGAGAGTGCAGAATTTGAACAGGCCGTGCGTCAGCAGTTTGTCGGTCGCGGACTCAGCGACCGCCTGCATATGATCGGCTATCGTTCAGATATTCCACAGCTGATGAACGCGTCCGATATTCTGGTTCATGCCGCCCATCAGGAACCGTTCGGCCGCACGCTGCTGGAGGCCGCGGCCAGTGGACTGCCGATCATCGCCACCGATGTGGGCGGTACATCCGAGATGCTGCGACGGGACAAGGATGCGCTGCTGGTGAAAGCCGGCGATGTAACAGCGCTGCAGACAGCAATCGAACGGCTGACGACCACTCCGGTGCTGGCAGAGCAACTCAGCAGATCGGCTCGGCACCGCGTTCAGACCTGTTTTCCCATTCAGACGGCCGCGACGGCCCTGGCCGACTTCTGGCGTGATCAGGCCGATGGTTTTTCGGTCGGCGCTGAATGAAATTCGGCCCACCGACACCAGGCGTAATTCCATTCCATCCACATCCGCATCACCGACCACAGCAGTCTCATTTTCTCCAGGTGGTCGGGCGGAAGTCTGGTCTGCTGAGCGGCAGAATCGCGCGTGGCCATATCCAGACCCCAGCGGCGGGCCAGCAGACGGCAGAGCCCGTCCGCTGAAAGATCTGTGTCCTGATCCTGTTCTGACTCAGAATGAAGTCCGGAAGATCGCTCATCGCCGACCAGTCCGGCACCATCGGCCGTGACGAAGAATTCGAACAGCTGCGAGCGAAACGGGTCGACTTCCAGCGGTTTGGTCTCCGCCTGCGCTTCCTGTATCAGCTTTTCCACTCCGTCAAGAATGGTCCGCGCCACTGTTCGGCGGACTTCAGGTGAGACGGGAACACTTCGATGTGACATAACGGCGATGATCTTCTTCTGAAAATTTTCCACAAAAACACCGGAATTTCCGGTGTTCTGGGGCTGAACAGCAAATCTGCGGACCCAACCGACAGCCGCCGGAAAGAACCGTCCTGACGAAGTATACGGGGCCTGTTTCCGGGCGAAACCGGGGACGATCGATTGCCGTCGGATTCGCATAGCCTGGATTCTGAAACTATGCCAGAATCCTGCCAGCCGGACCGGAAGTTGTCTGGTGATCGGCACGTCAGGGAAGATTTGGAGATCCGGGCATGGAACCCTTTGCACAACAGCCCCGCAGTGCGGGCACGCGAAAGATGATCCTTCTGGCGCTTGCCGGCGTTTCGTTTTCCATCTGGTATTTTGACCTGTTTCCGGAACTGGGCAGCGTCCCGACCGGAGAACTGGATTCTGCGTCGACCAGTGAAAAGCTGGATGAGGCAGAATTTATCGCCATGCTGGAATCTGCTCCGGCCGCCGAATCGGCTGACGCTGACGCATCCGCTGAACCGCGACTGCCGCCTTTGAGTGAAGATCCGCTGATCGCCGCGCTGGCCGCTCAGTCCGAGCCCGGTGACGACTCTGGCCCCGGCCTGGGCACAATGGCTGCCGTTCCAGCTACAGCTGGTCACGCCGGCAGCGAAGCAGGCGAGGTGCAGCAGGCGTCCTTCGAAATCTCGGAACCCGAACAGCCCGAATCACTGTCTGAACCAGCCATTCTGCCGGCCGAAATCGCCGCGGAACTGCGGCAGGTGGACCAGTGGATCAAAGATGGTGAGACACTGAATGCCCATGCCGCCCTGTCACGGCTCTACTGGAAGCAGCCGGACGCCCGCGGCTTCATTCAGCAGCGAATTGAACAGACGTCAGCCGAAATCTATGCCAATCCGGCAACTCATTTTGCCGAACCTTACATGGTGGAGTTTGGCGACACGCTTGAGAAGATTGCCAAACAGTACAAGGTGCCGTGGCAGTATCTGGGCCGTCTGAATCGAGTGACGCCGAAGACACTGCAGGCCGGGCAGCAGTTGAAGGTGCTGACCGGTCCGTTTGGCGCCGTGGTCGATCTCGATGACTTCGCGCTGACCATTCATGCTCACGGCTGGTTCGTACGCCGCTACCAGATCGGCATCGGCGCCGACCAGAAGACGCCTGTCGGAGAATTCACGGTCCGGGAAAAGCTGGAAAACCCAACGTGGTATAACCCGGACGGCGGCGTGATCGAAGCAGATGATCCGACCAACCCGCTGGGCGAATACTGGCTGGGCCTGGGAGATCATATCGGAATTCACGGCACCATCGACCCGGATTCGATCGGCCGAGCCGCTTCCCGAGGCTGTATTCACCTTGCGGACGGCGACATCGGGGAAGTCTTCTATCTGCTGGGCGTGGATTCTCCGGTCGTGATCCGTCAGTAAGGAGCGTCCGGTCAATTATTGTCGCTTTTCGCGGAGCGAAAGGCGACCAACCAGTCAGTTATTGATCGAACGTTTCTAAGCACAACGATCGGCGGAACGCCCCCGCCACCAGCAAACGACAGCCGCACCCGCACCCGGAAACACCCACACGCGGAAACACTGGCGCATCCGTGAAGGCTACTGTCGAAGATCAATTCTGCCGGATCTGCACTGTCTGCGGCTTAACCGGTATCAAAACACGCTGTTCAGACACCGTTTCCCAACTGACTCAGGCGGGCGATGTTGTATTCCCAGTTCATCTGAGCAATCCGGTCGGCAGAAATCTGCTGGGGGCAGATGGCTTCGCAGGCCTCGGTATTGGTACAGCTGCCGAATCCTTCACTGTCCATGGCGTTCACCATGTTGACGACTCGCCGCTTTGCCTCCACCCGGCCCTGAGGCAGGTCGGCAAGGTGCGACACCTTGGCTCCGGTAAACAAAGCCGCCGATGCGTTCCGGCACGCCGCCACGCAGGCTCCGCAGCCAATGCACGTGGCAGCATCGAAGGCGGCCTCCGCCGCGTCTCTGGCAATGAGAATCGAATTGGCTTCCGGCGCGGTGCCGATGTGCGTCGAAACAAAACCGCCCGACTGGATGATGCGGTCCAGTGCCGACCGGTCGACTTTCAGATCTCGAATGACCGGAAACGAGGCGGCTCGAAATGGTTCGACAACGATTGTGTCGCCGTCGCTGAATGTCCGCATGTGAAGCTGGCACGTTGTCGTGGCTTTCAGCGGGCCGTGAGGACGACCATTGATCACCAGTCCGCATGTGCCGCAGATGCCTTCGCGGCAGTCGCTGTCGAACTCGATGACTCGCTCACCCTTGCGCACAAGCTGTTCGTTCAGCATGTCCAGCATATCCAGAAACGACATGTCCGGGTCGACATCGTCGACGGGGTAGTTCGTCAGTTTTCCCGTCGCATGTGCGTCCTTTTGTCGCCAGATTCTCAACAATATCTTCATGGTTTGACAACTTCCCGATGTGAGGTCGTGCTGCCGCCGGATTCAATCAGACCAGCAACCCGTCTGTGCTGAGGATTCTGTCCCCGGCGGCAATCGACTCTCTGCCGACCTGCCGACCGGCCTCGATTATTTGTAGCTGCGGGCTGTGAGCATGACGTCGTGAAAACTGAGATGTTCCTTGTGCAGCCGGGGTGTTTCGTCGTGGCAGTATTCCCAGGCGGCGACATAGGCAAAATCGTCATCGTTGCGAACGGCTTCGCCGTCTATGGTCTGATGATCCGTCCGAAAGTGGGCTCCGCACGATTCGTCGCGACTTAATGCATCACGGCACATCAGTTCCGCCAGTTCCAGGTAGTCGCTGAGGCGGAGCGCCTTTTCCAGTTCGCTGTTGGGTTCGTGACTGCCGCCGGTCACGCGCACGTTTTCGTGGAAGTCGTTTCGCAGATCGGCAATCTGCCGAATGGCGATGGTAAGTCCTTCCGGGCTGCGGCTGATACCGCAGTGATCCCACAGAATCCTTCCGAGAGCCCGATGATAATCGTCAACCGGGCGGTCACCGTTGACATTCAGCAGGTGTTCAATGGCGGCTGCGGCCCTGCGGGCCGCTTCTTCAAATTCAGGAGCATCGGTTTCCGGAAGCGGTTCGCTGCGCTGGTCAGCAAGGTAGTTACCGATGGTGGTCGGGATGATGAAGTACCCGTCGACGCAGGCCTGCAGCAGCGAATTCGCTCCCAGGCGATTGGCTCCATGGTCGGCGAAATTGCATTCACCCAGAGCGTACAGACCGCTGACGGTGGTCATCAGTTCGTAGTCGACCCACAGACCACCCATCGAAAAATGGGCGGCCGGAGCGATCAGCATCGGTTCGGTGTACGCATTCAGGCCGGTGATTTTCTGATACATGTCAAACAGGTTGCCGTACCGGTCGGCAATGACGTCTCGGCCGTGATCGTGCAGCGCATCGCGGAAGTCCAGGTACACGGCGTTCTTCAGCGGGCCGACTCCGTGTCCGGCGTCGATCCGTTCTTTGGCGGCGCGAGAGGCAATGTCTCGCGGCGTGAGGTTTCCGAACGCCGGATAGCGGCGTTCCAGATAATAATCGCGTTCACTTTCCGGAATATCACCGGGGCGACGATTGTCCCCGGCCTTCAGCGGCACCCAGATGCGGCCGTCGTTGCGAAGAGACTCGGACATCAGCGTCAGCTTGGACTGTCGTTCGCCCGACTGCGGCAGACAGGTGGGATGGATCTGCGTGAGACTTGGGTTGGCGAAATATGCTCCGCGTTTATGAGCTTTCCAGATGGCCGTCGCGTTGCTGCCGAGCGCCAGGGTCGACAGGTAGAAGATTTTCGAATACCCGCCCGTTGCCAGTACCACGGCATGGGCTGCATGACGCTGGATCTCACCGGTGATCAGATCGCGGGTGATAATCCCTCTGGCTTTGCCCTCCACGATCACCACGTCCAGCATCTCGTGCCGGCTGTGCATCGTGACACGGCCGGCTTTGATCTGTCGGCTGAGTGCGGAATAGGTACCGAGCAGCAGTTGCTGACCTGTCTGTCCCCGGGCGTAGAAAGTTCTTTCAACCTGTACGCCGCCGAAGGAACGATTTCCCAGAACACCTCCGTATTCCCGGGCGAACGGAACGCCCTGAGCCACGCAGTTGTCGATCAGGTCGACAGACAGTTCGGCCATCCGATAGACGTTGGCTTCGCGGGAACGAAAATCGCCGCCTTTCACGGTGTCGTAGAACATGCGGTAGATATTGTCGCCGTCGTTCTGGTAATTCTTCGCGGCATTGACGCCCCCCTGGGCAGCCGTCGAATGTGCTCGGCGAGGGCTGTCGTGAAAGCAGAATGCCCTGACGTTATACCCGAGTTCTCCCAGTGCGGCGGCCGCGCCTCCGCCGGCGAGCCCCGTGCCGACAACAATGACGTCCAGCTTCCTGCGGTTCGCGGCGTTTACCAGTCTGCAGGTCGCCTGGTAACGACTCCACTTCTGTTCAATCGGACCGTCCGGAATTTTTGCGTCTAATGTCATTCTTTAATCAACGTTGCATCAGGAACAGGTAGACCGGCATGGCCGCAAAACCAAGAGTGATCGCGATGGCAAATGCCAGGCTGAACCACTTCACCCAGCGAGCAACCCCCCTGTGATAAAGTCCCAGTGATCGACAGCCGCTGTACACTCCGTGGTGCAGATGAAAACCCAGCGCCACCATGCAGACAACGTAGAAGCCCGCGTACCACCACCGCCGACATGCTTCGGCGACAACAGAGTACAGGTCTCGCTTTCCGGCGGCATCCAGTCCGATTGAATTGCCGAATTTGTACGGATACCAGAAGTCCATCATGTGGACGATCAGGAACAGCAGAATGAGTGCTCCCAGGATTCCCATCATACGGGTATGCCACGGTGAGCTGGCTTCCGGATCCCTGCCGACGTATCGCTCACCGGCGGACCTGCGATTCGTGACGGCCAGCACAACCGCCAGTACGGAATGCACGAAGATGCAGAAGTACGTCACGTAAGCGGCTGCCTTGATGACGAGCAGCCGCGACAGCAGATCGGCATACCAGTTGAACTTCAACTGAGCATCCGGCAACGGCAGAAACAACTGAATATTTCCAAGCAAATGAATGACCAGAAACAGGCACAGAAAGAAACCCGTGCCGGCCATCAGGTTTTTTCGAGCCACCGACGAAAGCATGTGACTGTTTCGTTTGAAGTCTTCAGAACAGAATTGAACTGTCGTTCGCCGAGAACCGGTCAGAGCTGATCCGGCAGGCGTCGATTTCGAAATCGACGAGATGATCCGCGTCGTGCCGGGGCAGCCGGGGGCAGCCCGGCGGGATTCCGCAGCGACGCCCAGACCAGCGGCTGACTCAGCTCAGGCAACCGTGATGGCCGGATCCAGATACACATCCTGGATCGCATTCAGAAGTTCCACGCCCTCTGTCATGGGACGTTGAAACGCCTTGCGACCGCTGATCAGTCCCATCCCGCCGGCACGTTTGTTAATGACGGCAGTGCGCACCGCCTCGGCAAGGTCGCCGGCGCCGCCCGACGCGCCACCGGAATTGATGAGACCCGCGCGGCCCATGTAGCAGTTTGCAACCTGGTAGCGGCACAAGTCGATCGGATGGTCGGTGGTCAGCTGCTCGTAGACCAGCGGCGACGTTTTTCCGAAGTTGACGGCCGTGTATCCGCCATTGTTCTCGGGCAGCTTCTGCTTGATGATGTCGGCTTCCAGCGTGACCCCCAGATGATTGGCCTGTCCGGTCAGGTCGGCCGCCACGTGGTAATCTTTGTCCTTCTTAAAAGCGCTGTTTCGCAGGTAGCACCACAGAATCGTGGCCATGCCTAATTCATGGGCACACGCGAAAGCCTCGGCCACCTCGACGATCTGGCGGCCTGATTCGGCAGAACCGAAATAGATGGTCGCTCCAACGGCCGCGGCACCCATGTCATAGGCCCGCTGCACTTTGCCGAACATGATCTGGTCAAACTTGCTCGGATACGTCAGCAGTTCGTTGTGATTGATTTTGACGATGAACGGTATTTTGTGGCAATACCTGCGGCTGATGCTGCCCAGCACTCCGAAGGTGGAAGCAACCGCATTGCAACCACCTTCGATAGCCAGTTTGACGATGTTTTCCGGGTCAAAATAAAGCGGATTCGGCGCAAACGACGCGCCAGCCGAGTGCTCAATGCCCTGATCTACCGGAAGTATCGAAACGTACCCCGTCTGACTCAACCGCCCATGCCCGAACAGACGCTGCAGATTAACCAGGACACGCGGACTGCGATCGCTGGCCAGAAACGATTGCTCAATGAAATCAGGCGAAGGAAGATGCAACGATTCCTTCGGAATTCCTTTGCACTTATGGTCCAGCAGCAGACTGGCGGATTCACCCAGCAGATCGGAAATCGATTCCATTTCGAAGGTTCACTTTCTTGATTCGTTCTGATGATTCGCGCGCACTCACCCGTCCCGGCTGTGCTGCTGACTCCGGAGGACAAAAACAACATCTGCTGCTACCCCGGTGGCAAGTTTCGTGCCGCGGAATTCCGTTCGTCTCGAAAATCAAAGGACCGATGTCTGCCATTCGATGAGCCGCCTTTGGCGGACGCGCGTTTACCGTGCCGGGCGCTTCCGGAGCTCTGTCTGCATCAAGCCACACGCTTGAGCGATTTTACCGCGGAACCTGACACAGAACTGTGCGAATTGGCCCATGTGCGAATGGGATCGCCGCTGACTGCCCGCAGATGCCGCAGCAATGCCAGGCGTAATTGCCGGCATCAATCCGTCGTCCCGCCAGCTTCAAGACACCGCGTCGAAACCACCGCCTGAGGCATTCCTTCCTGCTCCAGCCGCACATTGTTTTGGGCGCAGTTCTCTGAATATCTCGGATACAGCCGGTCGGCTTTGGCTTTGATTTCTTCGGGGGTGATCATCCCTGATCACCTTGGTTTCCTCGGCTTCAGCGGTCGGCTGTCCGGTTCCCCGATTGTCGTCTGTTCTTCGAACTCACGGGCAGTCATCGAATGAATCCGGGAATGACTTTGTTCATCCTTGGTGACCAGCAGATAACAGCCGACGTGTCGTTCGGTGACGCGGGCCTTGGCGTCCAGCGGAGCCACAATCAACAGCTGCAGCCCGAACTTGCGGAACAGTTCAAGAGCGTATTCTGAGTACTGGTCGTCAATCTTGCTGAACATTTCGTCGACCACCACAAAGTGAAACCGTTCGCTGTCGTCGTCCCCGGGTTCGATGTCGTATTGATAGGCGATGGCCGCGACCAGAATGGTAAACGCCAGTTTGGCCTTCTCGCCGCCGGACTGCCCGGTGCTGTCTTCGTAGTAGCTGCGTTCTTCACCCGTGGCCTCGTCGATTTCGCGGGCGGCGAAGTCAAACCAGCGGCGGACATCAATTACCTTGTTTCGCCAGCGATCCTCATCGCGAAGCCGGTGAATCAGCTTTTCAATGCGGACAAACCGAGCCTCGTCGGCCTCAGACGATTCTGCAATGGCATCTTCCAGACAGGAGTGAATTTCGTTGCGGAAGTCCCGGATCTCGCGATCACTGACCAGCCGCACCTCCAGTCTCATGTGAGTGCCGGGACGATATTCCAGCTGCATCAGCGCCTGATTCAGCAGATCAATCTTGTCTTCGATCGCATAACGTTCCCGTTCCAGCTCACTGTTCAGCAGGCCGATTTCCCGCGTGACCTTGTCGTTCAGTCGTTCCTTGAATCGCTGTTCGTGACGAGGCAGATCTTCTTCGCGGATCGCTTCCAGCAATCCGAGGAAACTGTCGAGGTACGCGGTGGACGGATCGAGATCTGCCTTCTCTTCCGGAAACTTCGCCAGAAATCGGCTCATTTCCTTCAGCAATCGTTCCTGAACGGGCTGCACCTTCATTCGCAGCCGGTCGCGTTCGCCTTCCAGAGTTCGCCGAAACTGCTTTTCCCGCTGGTCAAAACTGAACACGTCCAGAGGCACATTGCCCAGCCGCTCTTCGAGCGTAGAGAATGACTCTGCATACTCTGCCAGCTCACCGGCACTGTTGAGCTGATCCAGCGTGCGACGCGCGGTTTCCAGGATGCGTTCCGCTTCCTGCAGCTGATTCTCAAGAGCTCCTTCGCGTTTGCCCAGTTCATCACGTTCCAGCGCCAGACGTTTTTCCTCGATCCCGTGTTCCGCCAGTTTCTGCTTCAGCACGCGGACCACGTCGTTGTCCTGTTCAAGCTGACGACGTTCTTCCTGCAGCCGAACAATGGCGGCGTCGTGAGACATGAAATCGATGTCTGAGAATTCCCGGACCTGATGAGCGACGTCGATGGCTGCCAGCCGGCTGTGCAGCAGTTGCTCTTTCTGCTGCAGCGAACTGACCGTGTTTTCAATCCGGCTCAGGTCCTGCTGCAGCTGAGCAATACGTTCGGCCAGGAGACGTTTCTTGTCGCGATTGTCCCACCCGAGCACAAAGCCGGCCGGATCGCTGACTCGATCGCGATCGTCCTTGCTGTGATGATCCCGGTTGCGCACGTGCCGTTCCGCCGTGATGGCCGGCCCGTGCACCGACTGAAAATCCTGAATGTCGTGGCAACAGCGATAGTCGAAGCGATCTTCCAGCTCAGACCGCACCCACGGCAGCAGAATGTGGCCTTCCCGCAGCTTCAGTTTTCGAACCAGCGAATCAGGATCCAGCACAGATCCGTCCAGTCGCTGCTGGCGTTCACGCACCCGCAGATAAACGATCTTCTGTCCGAAACCGCGGGAATCCTGCAGACGATGCTGATCCATGTAGCCGCTGACAATGCGATAGTGTTTGTCCGGCACCAGCAGACTTAGAGCGAAGCTGCGGAGCACCATTTCGATGGATGCTTCCCACTGCGGTTCGTCGGGTGACACTGAAATCAATTCGGCGGCAAAGGGCAGGTCGCGCGGGTTCAGTCCCAGCACGTCGCACAGCTGTTGCCGCACTTCCACAAATCGCCGGGGCAGGCTGGACTGCCGCTTCTCCAGAGCTGCCAGTTCTTCCTGAGCTTCGTGCAGCTGAGTCCGCAGATTTCCTCGTTCGATAACGGCGTCTTCAAATTTCGCCCGGACGTCAGCGAGCTGTTGTGCGGCCTGACCCTTCAACACCGGCAGCTCGGCCAGGATCTCCTGCAGCGATTCGGCATCGCCCACGGTTTCCTGAACGCCGGCTGCATGCAGCAAGTCATGAAATCTCTTACTGTTGTGCCGCTTGTTAGCGGCGTCCTTCTGTTCGAGTTCGATCAGGCGCGGGACTTCCTTCAGCCGGTCTCCGCCGGCATTGTCAATCTCGTTCTCCAGACGACGAATAATTCCCCGGACGTCCGCAATCTTCGCAGCCAGCTCGTTTCTGCTGCTGCAAACCTGAACCAGTTCGGAACGTCGGGCGTCGCATTCCGGTGCAAACACGTCCACAACCTTCTGCCGGAAGAATGCTTCCGTGGCGGCCATCAGACGTTCGGCTGTCTGCAGCTGTTCCGTCTGTTCCTGCCAGCGCAGCCCGTACTTTTCGATCGGCTCCAGCAGCTTCAGCTGGTCTCGAACCCTGACCAGCAACTGGTGAGCTTCACTCAGCTGATTGAAGTGAGTCAGCAGGCTGTCCACGGTGGCACCCCAGGCCCGGGCTTCCAGCATGTGCTCGCGGATGAATTCATTCAGGCGCTGAATATCCTTGACGGCAACGGTCTGATTCAGCATGTCCATCGCCTTCTTCTGCACACCCGTCGCGCGGCGGAACCATTCGTGATACTCGCGGAAGTTTCGGGTGGTCCGGAAGCCCCGCTTCTTCAGCTGCTGCAGCATGTCCGACTTGTTCAGCCCGGCACAGTCTTTGGCGATCGACCGCGCCCGGTCGTCGAAGCAGTAGATACGTTCGGCCTGCCCGTCGGCCGTGATGTACAGCACCTGAGCAATGGTGAAATCCTTTTTCAGCGCGCGGTTGTGGAAGCACGCCAGCAGCACCGAATAATGAGCGGTGCCGGGTCGCAGATATCGAACCATCGCTCCGCCGTCTTCGTCTCCGCTGCGACGGTCGAACGCTCCTCGGATGTAGGTACGTTCGTCCCGTTCCCGCTTTTTCGCGCCGGCGGCAACGTTGTAGTTTCGCACCGCCGGTCGTACCAGCAGTGTCAGCACGGCGTCCACCAGCGTGGATTTGCCGGAACCGTTGCGGCCGATCAGCAGAGTGGTTTCACCCTGAGGTTCGATGCAGTACACCTCGCCGCGATTTCCTTCGCTCGCGCTGTCAAAGGTTCCCCAGTTGTAGACTTCCAGTCGATGCAGACGGAAGCCGGGTCTGGTAACGGTCGTGGAAGGAAGCAGTGTCGACATGGTGAGCCTGTTGGATGGTCGTGGAGGAACAACGTGAGGGTCATTCGCAGAAAAAGTGCACGGGCAGAGCCGCCAGCGGTCGTTCAGTCCGTCCCTGTGGTGGTCCCGGGGCGGAACGCTTCGACAAACTGTTCCCGGACGGCTTCCAGATCTTCCGCGATGACACGGGCCTTCAGAATGCGGCGGATTTCCCAGTCGTCGGTATCCTTTCCAAAGCGGCGCACAAACTTCAGCCCTTCCAGCGTCCGGATCGCGACGTTCAGCGCCTTCCGCAGCTTCACCTCGTCACGATCGCGCGGAAAAAAAAGTTTCCATTGTTCAAACAAAGCGTCTCCGGAAATCACACACCGCTGATCATGGACTTCCTCTTCTTCAAAACGTCGCAGTTCTTCGCGCAGCAGAATGGTCAGCAGAGTTGCGTCGTAACTCAGGCGACTGCGTCGAAACATGCGGGGCAGGTCGTCATAACCTTCCGGCAGCTCCTCAGCAGACAGCTGACGCAGAAAGGCGAATCCCTCGGCTTCGTCCACCACCAGCTGCAGGCCGACGCGGCCCATGTATTCCTGCAGCGGAGTCACATTGCGCAGCAGAATATCCCACGACCGGCCGTCCTCAAGATAAACAACGCCCTGGAACAGGCGCACAGCCACGCTGCTCCATTCACGGAACTCAGGCAGTTCATCGTTGACCGAAATATCCATCAGGTACGAACCTCCTTCGCCACAAACGTGACGCGAGGGACTGTCACCAGCAGTGATCGTTCACCCTGCAGGCCACCCGGGATCACGACCTGTTCCGGCAGATCGCGGTCGATCAGATGGCCGTCATCCGAAGCGATCTGCAGATATCCCAGAACATCCATCACACCGGACTTCGGGGGATTAGCCTCCAGAATCTCACCCAGTGTGACCGAACCACGATTCTGAGCGGCAGCGTGAATCAGGGACCGCATCGCCCGGAAGTCAATGCGATGCAGCTTCGCGAATTCCCGAAACATCTGCTGACGCTGATCATGATCAGACGTGTGCAGAGTCAGATCGACGGTTTCGAATTCAGTCGGCTTCGTCCAGAACTGCCGGCCGGCCGGAGACTGCAGCTGGATACATTCATCTACCTCCAGAGCCACACTGTCTGACGGTGGTCGAGCCGCCATCGCCGCCGCCAGACCCCGAATTTCGCGCAGCAGTTCCGCCACCCGCTGACGTTCCTGATGAGCTTCGGCGTCGAGCAGACGGCGCAGCGTCGACGAAAGCCGACGTTCTGTCTGAGTCACCTTGGCCGCTTCACTCAGCAACAGCGGCATCATGCGACGAACTGTCTGCAGCCCTTCGGTCTGTTCAGCCAGCTCTTTCATCTCATTCAGCCGCTGAATGATGTGACGCAGCTGACGCTGCTGTTCCGTAGACTGAATCAGCCGGAAGAATTCATAAAAGCTGACGCCCTGATCGTCGGTTCGCAGCGCGTCTTCCGCATCCATCGCCTCACCCAGAATACCGCCCCGCGAATCCATGCCGCGGATCTGCTTCTGCTGGACGTCCTGCGTGATGTCCTTGAATCGTTCCTCAACCGCCCGAAAATCCCGCTGCAGTTCCTTCAACATCGTCACGGCCAGCCCGAACTGCTCGCGGATACGCGTCGGACTGAAGGTCTGCACCGCTTCGCCGCGAGTGATCTTTTCAATCTGCTGTTCGATCGCCCGCTTCTGCTTCTGCAGTTCCTCAAGATGAATCGTGGGATCATCTGATGCCCCCACCACCAGCTGCTGCAGCGTATCGATCACCAACCGCAGGCGGGATTCGGTTCCCACAAATCCGATGTCCTTACGAAGCAGCTGATCCAGAAATTCAATCACCTCTTCACTGTGCGGAGTCAGCTGATAGACCGGTTCATCCCGACCGGCTTCCAGAAAGCGATGCAGCCAGAGCTTGTCTCGCGAACACCAGTCCGCCAGATAGCTTTCCGGCTTGTTTCGCAGTGCGTCCGGATAGGACTGCTGCAGATCCTCCCGAAACGTTCCCAGCGCCGGCAACAGTTCCGATTGCGGAATCGTGATGATGCCGGGTTGTTTGAACTGCCCATACAGAAAACCAATGACATACGGCGCATTCTGAGCCCGCAGCAGCCGAATGGCTGGTGAAGAATCAAAGTGCAGCAGCAGCGTGGACGCGTCCATAAAGCCACTATACGCAGCGTTTTACAGGGTCTCACGTACTATTCCGGCGGATTTGTCGACGGCCGGACGGTCACCTTCTCAAATGTTCAGACTGGGTAATTCGCCCGCAAAAACGGCGACTAAACGCGTCCGAGCCTGAAACGACGCTTGCCGCCCCGGCACCAGCATCGGCCGCGACAGCCGGCTGCAGCCGAACAACCTCAACAGTCCGGGAACGCAATCACAGACGGCCAGACGCCCGTGTTTCGACGCCAAAAAGCCCCTTTTTCAGCTGATCTGCAATAACCTGCAAGGTTTTGCCGGGCTTCAGACGGCCGGCACATCAGGGAATCTGGCCATTTTGGCGAATCCAGTGAAGCAGAATAGCGATACACGAAGGCGTATGAGTCACTCGGCCGTGAAATACGGCCTGAGTAGCTTCCCGAGCCGACATTTTTACACACCGAATCTGTTCCGTTCCCTCCGGGTCCGGGTCATGAAACGTCAGGTCGGTGGCCAGAAACAGGCATGTCGGCGACACCACGCTGGCCGTGAAGGGATCCACCGTTGTCAGTTCGGTCCATATTTCAGCGGATATTCCTAGTTCTTCGGCCAGTTCTCGCCGCGCACAATCAAGGGGCGGTTCGTCCGACTCACGTCCGCCACTGACCGCCTCCAGCGTCACGCGACCCACGGCGTAATGAAATTCTTCGGTCAGGAAGACGTCATTGCCCTGAAATGCAAGGACGCAGACGCCCGGTTTGATTGTCACAACGCTGTGAGTTCCGGGATCACCATCCGGCCGAATCACATCGTCCCGGCGAACCTTTAACCACGGGTCGGTGTAAACATCTGTCGTTTTCAGGATCTGCCACGGGCCAAACGGCGTTCCTGGCTGGTCTGGCTGGTCTGAAATCAAGCGATCCGGCATATTTTGTTTCCATCCCAGTGGTCAGAAAGACTTCAATCGTGGTCAACTTGATGTCCAGTTGTGCCGCCGCTGCGATCCTGCCACCCGCCCACTGAACCCCTAAACTGTTTAAGGCAAGGCAGTTACAACACAACTACAGTGCGGCAGAAACTGCGGCACAAGATTCGCTATCTAATCGTTTCCAGAAACACAAATAACCTCAAAGGGATTTGAGATCACATAGTAGCGGAATTGGATCTTTGCCAGAGGACCACTTTCACCGTCAGGTCGAGTGGTCATCGTGAAACGCAAAGATCGCTCAGAAGCTTTCTGATCTCGCGGCACATTGAGGATTGACTCACCACGGAGCAACATGGCCTGAGTCTGCTTTACCGACATTTTCTCAGGTGCCGCGGGACAGAGAGTTTCTGTTACAGTTAAAGGAACACGACGATGAAATCAGCATTCATAACAGCACTGCTCGCAGGCGGTCTGATTCTGGCCAGCCACGGCGACGCCCGTGCTCATGACAACGGTCGCGGGCGATCCGGATTCAGCACTTCGCGGTACCACGGATCTGTCTACCGTCATCGCAGCAGCTATAACTACCGCGGCGGCCTCGGCTACGTCTCACCCTATATTTCACCCAGCTACTCCCGTGTCTCGCCGGCACCGCTGATCAGTCCCGGCTATCGTTACGGTTCGATCTACGGCAACCGCTTCACCCCGGCCTACGGCAGCTACCGCGTCCCCAGCTCCGGATTTGGCAACCAGCGCTACTGCCGATAACCCACCCCGTAGCGGAAGCCGCCCACGGCTTTCGGTCTGCCTTGAGGCCCGGTGAAAACGTGGTCCGACCGAAACCCTGGCGAGTTCCGCTACGTGCTTGGCCCTCGTTGTGGGGCCGTCTCCCCAACGCCCCACCCATTTGCGTAATACGCACCGGGAGACCTTCGGTCGATCTAGTGGTCGGGTCGGGAGACCCGACCACAACCGATGGTCCGACCACAACCGATGGTCCGACCACAACCGATGGTCCGACCACAACCGATGGTGCGACCACAACCGATGGTCCGACCACAACCGATGGTGCGACCACAACCGATGTGGGTTTCCATTAAATCAACAAGCCGCCCAGGGCTTTCGGTCTGCCTTATGACGGGATGGCAACCTATCCCGACCGAAACTCTGGCGAGTTCCGCTACGTGCCTTTCATCCCCACCCCCGGCTGTTCCTCGTTGTGGGGCGGTCTCCCGACCGCCCCACAACGTGTCCGCCGTGCCGTGCGGCGGTTCGCCCGGTTGTTACTCACCTGCGGCCTGTTCCGGGCGGATGTTCATACGCTCTGTGCTGGTGGTGCTGACCAGGGCCACGTCGACCACGCTGTTGGGGCTGTCAAGGTCGGTCTGGCACCAGTTTGCATTGCTTCGCTGCACGGCCAGCACGGTGTCGCATCGCTCCTGAGCAGGCCGTTCGTGCCAGTTCCGCAGCGAATCGCAGTAATATCCATTGCACGTGTCAGAACGCATTTCTCGGGGCAAACCGCAGCCCGAGCCTGTCTGATTGATGCACGCACCCGTGACGGTTTCGGAACTGACCTTTGAGAGATAGGCCTGCAGTACATCTTCCGGCGACAGTTCCTGATGCCTGTTCATGAACCGTCGGACGGTGTCGACACGGATATAGGCCGTGTCACCGCCTGCGGTACAGCAACCTCCTTTGCACATCTCACACAGGCGATCGCTGATGATCCGCAGCGTCGGGCTTTCCGCAAAGCGAGCTTCACTGCGCTGCAGTTCCTGCGGTGCCTTTTTGTCGGCCTCCACCGGCGCAGCTTCCAAAGAAGACTGTGCCGCCCGGCTGACCATCTCTCGCAGATGCCGTGTGTAGTTTTCGACGCGGTCCGGTTCGAGCATGCTGGTGGCGGTGTGGCCTGACGGAATTTCCAGCGTGTCAAAGTCGTCCGCTGACAGCTCAGAATGGCGGTGCAGCACATCACGTATAATCTGCTGCGCTTCGGCTGCTTCTCGTATTCTGCGTTCAGCAAGGCGTTGCCGGCGAACGGCTGCACGCTGGCGTCTTTCCCGAATCAGCCGGCGCCGGATTCGCAGCTGATGTCGGAACACGGTCGGGTCCATCGTCGACCACTCGCTCGCCACCATGCGGCACTCAGCGGCGCGACAGACCGGAAACGTCGGCTCCTGCAATCGCCCCCGAGACAGCGAAGGTATGGGATCACCGCAGACGGCACATTCGGAATGAACCATGACTCACCCCTGTGACAGGACAGTGGCCAGTTTACTCCGTCGGCAGCTTCAGTCAAAACCAGGGCCGTCGAGCCGTGGATTGTGCTGGCCGCAGTGATCCCGTGAGCGGCAGCTGGACACGGCAGCCGCAAATCACAGCAGTACCACACCCATTACCCTGGCCTCGGCGCCTTGTCGTTACCCACAAATTCGGGGGTCAACACCGGTCGTTATCGAAGAACTCAAAAGTGAGCCGAGTGCCGTAAGGCACCGGGCCGTTCACCGGGGTGGCTTCCCTGTGGGACGTTCGACCTATGCAAGCATCGCACCGGAGCCCGGCCGCTCACGCGTCGCGGCTCACAAGGCAAACCGCACCTGGACACAAGGCCGTGAGCCGAGTGCCGTAAGGCACCGGGCCGTTCACCGGGGTGGCTTCCCTGTGGGACGTTCGACCTATGCAAGCATCGCACCGGGGCCCGGCCGCTTACGCGTCGCGGCTCACAAGGCAAAAATACTTATGTGCTCTGTAAAGTCGCAACGACAAGCCTCAGCGCCCCGGGTGTCGGCGCCCCGGCGTCCCTGTTTCAGAAGACGCCGGTGCCGGCTCTTGTCGGTCAACCCAGCTTCCAGCCGTCCCGGTATTCACGATGAATGAACTGATCGGCTTCCGTAGCATTTGTGGCCCGCATGGCTGCGGCATCCCACTCGAGACGCTTGCCGGTCCGGAAGGCCACGTTGCCAAGGTGGTTGGCTTCCGTCAGCCAGCCTGCGTATTCGAAGTTGCAGGTGGTCGGATCGCCGGTCTTTGCGGCGTGAATCCATTCAGCATGGTGTCCGATCGACGTCGGGATGAACGGTTCCGGACGTTCGAAATTCTTGAACTGTTCTTCCGGCAGCAACACGTGCTTTCCGTAGTCAGAAAGCAGCATTCCGTCGTCACCGATAAACAACACACCGCTGCCCCACTGCGGAATACCTTTTTCAAGCCAGATCTGCGGCTTGTTGACGCCCTGATACCAGTGCACGGCCACAGGCGGCAGATCACCGCGCTCACCGTATTCATAGCGGACCTGCATCGACGCCGGCGCAATTTCCGGGTGTGGGTCCGGGCCGCTGGCTTCAATGGTCAACGGAGCCTGCAGCTGCAGTGCCCAGAAAGGCAGGTCGAGCCAGTGACTGCCAAGATCGGACATGGTGCCATTGCCGAAATCCCACCAGCGATACCATTTTGGTCCGGGAAAGTAGACGTTGCTGAACGGCCGGTACGGGGCAGGGCCGAGCCACAAATCCCAGTCCAGCCCCTCGGGAATCGGATCCGCTGTCGTGGGGCGTTCGGTCACGTAGACGCGGTCGTTGTGCTGTTCTGCCTCAGCCTTTGACTGCCGTCCCCAGGCGCGTCCGACCCAGGTGTGGCATTCGCGAACGGGCCCGATGGCTCCGGACTGAATCAGCTCGACCACCCGGCGGTAGTTGTCACCGGCGTGGATCTGAGTTCCCATCTGAGTCGCCACGCCGGCTTTGGCCGCGGCTTCGCGAATCACGCGCGCTTCATACACGTTGTGTGTCAGCGGCTTTTCGCAGTACACATGTTTGCCCAGCTGCAGCGCCGGCAGTGTGGCAAACGCATGAGTATGCTCACAGGTGCTGACGACCACGGCGTCAAATTCGTCAGCATGTTCAAACAGCCGGCGAAAATCGGTTTCCGTGCGGGCGTTCGGATAGGCGGCCGCCGCGCGATTCAGATTCTGCTGATTCACATCGCAGAGTGCCACGATTTCTTCGGTCGATACCGACTTCAGGTTGCTTCCACCGCGGCCTCCACACCCGATCACCGCGATCCGCAGACGATCGGTGTCTGTCGTTTTTGTCTGCGGCGCCGCGTTCAGCAGCGGCGCTCCGGCAATGGCGGTCGCAACCGCAGTCGACGACCTCAGAAAATGGCGGCGAGTTTGTTCGGGGCGGGACATGTCTGATTCTCCGTCAGCGGGGGGGGATCTAATAACAACTAATCAGCGGTTGGAACGGCAAGCTTCCACAGCGGCTGCCCGGCTTCTTCACTGTTGAGATACAGCCATGCACCGCCGCGGTCAAAACATATGGTTTCACCCTGCTTTCGCGGCGGAAGATCAATTGGCGCACCGGGTTTCCGGAAAGCGTCCTGCCATGATTCACCCGGCTGCCGAAAGATCGCAATGCCGTTCAGCATCGTACAAACGACCATTGTCCTTCCAGACGGAGAAATATCCAGCCCGGTGGCAAACGGGATGAACGGCGAAGCGATCCGTCGAGCCGTCAGCTGCTGTTTCCGTCGCCGCAGATCCAATGGCAGGACAAACAGTCCGTTGTGCTGCGGCCCGCTCTTGGTCAGCAGCAGGATCTCTTTTCGCTCCGAATCAACCCCCACCGCTTCGCAGTCCCACGGACCATCCTCATAAGTGAATCGGATCGAAGCGGTGACTTCCCAGCGGATTACCGGCAGGCCGTTGGAACGTGGAATGACGGGTTCCTTCAGCAGGTACAGACAGGGCGGACGCTGGTTTCTTCCACGCACACGATTGTTGTCGCCGATGTCGCCGACCAGCAGCCACGGCTGTCCGTCGATGACGAACGAACACATATCTTCCCAGTCCACCGCCTGAGCACCGTCCAGATGCACGACCGCCCGAGTCTCACCGCTGAGATTCACCAGAAACAGACGCGGCTGATCGCCGGAATCATTGTGGATCCAGATGGCATTCGGATGCGTGTAACTGCCGGCCAGGCCGCTGCTTTCGCCGATCTGGCTGTCCCGGATCGTGGTCACCCGCACAGGTTCAGCCGCCCGAACAGCCGCGGACGTCAGCATCGCCACCAGCACCAGCTTGACAAACGCGCGCGATACGCCGCAGCGCCCGCGGCCATATGTCGCTCGGCAGTCAACACGGCTGGCGGAATATGAATCGTGACACACAGACCTGGTCATTTGTTCATCCTGTGAGCAATCAGCCTGACCAAGTCTTACCTCATCTGACGCCGCAATGCCACGCCGGCCCGGACTTCCCGGGCTGGCGCGGAATGTTCAAAAGATGTAGTTGCGACGGCTCTGGGAACTTAATACTTTAAAGGGGTCGTAATGGCTTGTCTCAAAATATCTACCTGCCGGTGACTGCTAGAAGTCTGGAGATTGTCGATGAAATCTGCTGTCCAGTGCTTTTGTTGTGTTCTGACGTTCTCTGCCGCTTGCGAAGCGTCTCTGATCCCCGCCGTCAGCGTTTCCAGTCAGGGAAGTTTCACAAACTCTGCCTCGCTGTTGACCGACGGATTCTTTCCCGCGGAAGGAACGGTATGGACTGCCAGCACCAATGTACACTGGTCAGGTCAGCCGGGTGCTGGCGGAGTCGCCTTCACGTTCGACTATGGAAGTGTGATGAATATCGAGGACATCCGCTATTCATTTGACAACAATGACAGATACCACGTCCATCATTCGACAGATGGTGTCAGCTTTTTACCGTTATCCTCGATCGTGGAAGGCGACGGAGAAGTCGGTGGCGGCATGGACACCGGCACCGGCATCGCCGGAGATCCTGAATACATCGCAAACATGGACTTCAGTCCCGTCGCGGCCCGCTACCTGAAGATTTTTGCCAGCGGTGGAGACGGCTTGTACGCGCTGGCGGAGTTCCAGGCTTTTGGCACTGCAGTGCCGGAGCCGGCTTATTCCATGGCGGCTCTGATGCTGATCGGTTCGCTGTTTGGCGCGCGACACCGACGCCAGCGAGACAGGAAGAATTCCGGCACCGTGGCCTGAGACAGACCGAAAACCTGCGCCGCTTCCGCTACGGAGCGGCGGGGCCGGTTTTGAGTCAGATGGCGTGACCGCTGAGTTTTCGAAAACATTCGATGCAATAACGGTCAGTCATGCCGCTGACGATATCCGTGCAGGCCAGTAGCTTCTGATACACGGTCATGTGTTCCTCGACCTTCAGGCTGGTTAGTTTGCGCACGTGTTTGTCGAAGCTGTCGGGATGATCGGCCAGCGCCGCGGTCGCCAGAATTTCCATCAGGCCCTGGATCGCCCGGTAACCGGCCGCTTCCAGTTCCAGCACTCGTTCGCTGTTGAACACTTTTTCGAATGCCGTCTGCCTGGCGGTGGCATAATCTTCGGCCGACGGTGTCTGGTCGATCAGCGGACCGGTAAAGCGACCGTCGTGGATATCGTGCAGATGCGTCTGAAACACGAATGCACACTGGTTCACCAGTTCGTTGATCACCATGGCCCGCCCCATGGACAGGCGATCTGCGGCCGGCATATCTGAGCTCCCGGTGCAGCCCGTCTTCAGGTTCTCAAGAATCTGCAGCGCATCGTTCAGGGCGATCAGACCGGCCTTGCAGCCGTCTTCCAGATCAATGATCGCGTAACAGATATCGTCTGCCGCTTCTGAGACAAGAGCCAGGGGGTGTCTGGCGAACTGACCATCCTGATCAGCAGACCGCCCGGCCGTTTCGAAGACTTCCCGAAACAGCACCTGATCGTCCTGAAAGTAGCCGTGTTTGCGATAGCGAGGCGAGCCTGCCACGCAGCTGGGTCGAGGATACTTGACCAGAGCTCCCAGCGTGGCCGCGGTCAGTCGCATGCCACCGTGACGGTTTCTCATCTGCAGTCGTGTCAGTACACGAAAACTCTGAGCATTGCCTTCAAACCGTGTCAGATCGCTGCGTTCGGCATCGTTCAGACAGTCAAACCGGGAGGCCTGCAGAAAACGCCGGGCCCATTCCTGAATCGCCCGTTCGCCAAAATGGCCGAATGGCGGATTACCGATATCGTGGGCGAGGCATGCCGCGGCGACAATGGCTTCGAAGTCACCCTGCGAGACCAGCGAATCGATGTCGCCCCGCAGCATTTCGTAGACACTGGTCGCCAGCGACCGGCCCACGCAGGACACTTCCAGGCTGTGTGTCAGCCGCTGCCGGGTGTAATCTGATTCGGGAAACGGCACCACCTGCGTCTTGTCGCTCAGACGACGAAACGCGCTGCTGAAGATGATGCGGTCATAGTCCTTGTGGAACTCAGATCGCGATACCGAAGCACCGGCCTCAGGCGGACGGCTGCTGCCGACCCGCCTGCTCGAAAGAAACAGCTTCCACATCACTTTGCCAGACTTACTCGAACCAGTTCCCGATCATTTCTGGCAAAGACACTCTGCATGGCAAAGGCCGGGTGGGACCAGATGGTCATCCGGCGCTGCACCTTTCGCGTGGGTTCGACCAGCTTCGCGCGGCTTAGTTCGGTGTAGCCATCGGATGACAGTCGGGCAATGATCAGATCTCCCTGCTCATTGTGCAGAAAGAATCGGTCTTCGTGCGGAATGATAAAGGCGTTCCACCAGCGCCCTCTGCCCGTCGCCTCCGTCGTTTCCCACAGTCGTTCGCCGGTTGCGGCATCCAGTCCGCGCAGTTGTCCGTAGCTGCAGACGCCGAAGATATTGTCGCTGTTCACCCATGGCGTCGGCATGATGGAATGCAATCCGTCCGTTTTGTCCTCCTGTTCGCTGTTACTGCGGCCGCGCCAGACAACTTCAGCCTGATCAGCACCGACCTTCAGCATCAGCGGACCGTTGTAAAAGGCCGTCAGAAACAGATGATCGCCGGACTGCCGCGGCATTGGAATAGTCAGTCCTGACCGGATCTGCCAGGGCATCTGCCAGATCACGTCACCGGTTTCCGGATCCAGCGACGACACAGCCGACGGGTGCCAGATGATCAGCTGCCGCCGGCCGCCGAATTCATAAATCACCGGCGGACAGTAGCCGACCGTTTCGTCTTCCAGCGATCGCCACAATTCCCGCCCGGTGGATTTGTCAAACGCGACCACCAGAGCGCCGTCTGAACCACCGACCAGCGTAATCAGGCGCTGACCGTCAACCAGCGGCGCGGCCGCCATGCCCCAGATGGGCAGCCTGGTGCCGTAGTCCTGCTGAAAATCCTTCTCCCAGATTTCTTCACCTGTATCGGCCTGCAGGCAGTACATCTGACCGATCGCACCGATCGTGTACACACGGCCCTCGTCGACGACCGGGGTCGCGCGGGGGCCGGCCGGGTAGCTGATGGTATATCGGGCCGGATAGGATTTCTTCCAGAGTTCCTGTCCGGTGTCGGCGTCGAAGCACAGGACGCGTTCATTCTGTTCGGCGGGCTGGCGGTCTGTCAGAAAGACTCGGCCATCGGCCACGGCCGGTCCCGAATAACCCTCAGCGACAGGTACCGACCAGACACGGGGCAGCAGACCGTCGGTCGGCAACCGCTCCACAATCCCGGATTCGCGCCACACAATATCCCGCTGCGGCCCGCCCCATTGCGGCCAGTCATCCGCCTGCCCCGTGGAACTGGCCAACAGCAGCAGGATTAATACTTTTTGATTCATCAGAGTCTCCACTGAACGTGCGCGGTTGATTTCCGGACGGCAGGTACGGGACAATCCGGCTGCCCGTGGTCGCTGAACGGCGTGGTCCAACCGCCGCCTTATACCTTTTGACGCCGAGAATCACTATGTCCCGCTTTGCTGCCTTCCTGATTTTCCTGATCAGCAGCGGCCTGTCCGCCTGCGCTGCAGATCCACCGAACATTCTGTTCATCTTCACGGACGATCATGCGTACCAGGCCATCAGTGCCTACGGATCTAAGATCAATGTCACGCCCAATATCGATCGCATTGCCCGCGACGGCATGCGTTTTGACCGATGCTACGTGCCGAACAGCATCTGTGGCCAGCCCGACAGCGCGGCTGTCCAGCAGTCGATGATGCAGGAACTGGCCCGGCTCCGCGATGAACTCAACGTGCCGGCCACTGACCCCGCAGCTTCACCTGGCGGTGGCAAAGACAATCCCACGTCACGGGTGATCCGCAACCGACAAAAACAGAAGCCGTAGTCGGCCGGTGCATCTGTTCAACATCATCCCCCTTAACGGACTCAAATCCATGTCAGGTATTCCTGAACCTGCTGCCTCCGGCCCGCTCCGGAATCTTGACGACTGGGACGATGATGTACGGCGTCGCTATCCGGCAGATGGCGACGATGGTTTTCGTGATTACTCGCAGAACACCCGTGACGGTGTGACGGAATTCTATCGGCAGAATCATCAGCGTCAGACGGTCGAATTCGCTCGGACAATTCGGCAAAGATACCTGCCGCCTCGAACGCGGCAGATGAGTCTGTGGGAGGCGATGGAGTACCTGAATCAACTTATCGATGACAGCGACCCGGATATCGAGCTGCCTCAGATCGCCCACGCCATGCAGACGGCCGAAGCCATCCGCGCTGACGGCCATCCGGACTGGTTTGTGCTGACGGGCCTGATCCACGACATGGGCAAAGTGCTGTGTCTGTTCGACGAACCTCAATGGGCCGTCACGGGAGACACGTTTCCGGTCGGCTGTGCGTGGTCCGACCGCATCGTGTACCCGGAGTTCTTTGAATTCAACCCGGATCGCAACGAGCCGGCTTATCAGACGCAGTGCGGCATCTACGCGGAAGGCTGTGGACTGGACAGCGTTTTGATGTCATGGGGCCACGACGAATATCTGTACCACGTGGTGAAGCCCTGGCTGCCGGAACCGGCACTGTACATGATTCGGTATCATTCGTTCTACGCGGCTCATCGGGAAGGTGCCTATCAGTGGCTGATGAATGACCATGACCGCGAGATGTTTCAGTGGGTCCGGAAATTCAACCGCTACGATCTGTACACGAAGACAGACGTGCCTCCGGATGTCCAAGCTCTGACACCGTTTTATCAGCAGCTGGCTGATCAGTTCTTTCCTGCCAGCCTCTGGTGGTAATCAGGACGTTCGATCAGCGTCAGCCGTGTGAGTGAATAATTACGGTTTTCATTTCCGTCATTTCCTCGACAGCGTATCTGGGACCTTCCTTGCCCAGACCGCTGTCCTTCAGCCCGCCATAGGGCATGGAATCGGTCCGCCACATCGGGCCCCAGTTGATATGGATGTTGCCGCTGTGCACTTCGCGGGCAAACCTGACGGCGGCATCGATATCCCGCGTGAAGACTCCGGCGCTCAGGCCGTAATTTGTGTCGTTGGCCATACGAATGGCTGCGTCAATGTCGGCGGCCTTCAGCACAGCCACGGCCGGTCCGAAAATTTCTTCCCGCACCACCTTCATATCGCCGGTCGCGTTGTCCAGCAGAGTCGGCTGCACCAGAGCACCGTCGCGGCCGCCTCCACACACCAGACGAGCACCTGCCGACACGGCTTCCTGAACCCACTGCTGCACACGTTCGGCGTCGGACGTGCGCACCATGGGTCCCATCTGAAACGATTCATCCAGCTGGTCGCCGGCCGTAATTCCTTCCACGCCCGGCTGCAGTCGTTCCATCACCTCGTCGTGAACTTCGTCCAGCACGATCAGTCGCTGCGCCGAAATACAGACCTGTCCGGCATTGGCATAACCACAGGCCAGAGTGGCTTTTGTCACCATCTCCAGATCAGCGTCGGGCATCACAATCAGCGGGCTGTTTGATCCCAGTTCCATGGTGACTTTTTTCAGGCCGGCGACTTTGCAGATCTGTTCGCCGACGGCCTGACTGCCGGTGAAGCTGATCTTCCGCACGCGACGGTCCCCGCACAGCCCGTTGCCGACGGTCGCTCCGCTGCCGGTGATACAGGACATCGCCAGCGGAGGCAGACCCGCATCCAGCAGAATGTGCATCAGCTTCAGAGCCACCAGCGGAGTGTCGCTGGCCGGCTTCAGAATGACCGCGTTGCCCGCCGCCAGCGCCGGGCCAATCTTGTGGCAGACCAGGTTCAGCGGAAAATTGAAAGGCGTGATGGCGACCACGACGCCACAGGGAACGCGCAGCGTGAATCCCAGTTTTCCCGCGGTGCCCTTACCGCCGTCCAGCGGCAGCACCTCGCCGCCCAGCCGTTTGGCCTCTTCGCTGCTCAGTTCAATGGTCTGGACAGAACGGTCCACTTCGCCCCGAGCTTCCCGCAGCGTCTTGCCTTCTTCGGCGCTCAGCGTCTGAGCCAGGTCTTCGGCGCGTTCCTGCATCAACTCGGCCGCACGGCGCAGAATCAGATATCGGTCGTATCCCGGCAGGGCTGCCATTGTCTCGGCACCGCGGACAGCCGCGGACAGAGCCGCCTCGACATCATCGCTGGTGGCTTTGGGCACGGTGTCAACGACATCCCCGCGGAACGGATTCCGCACTTCGATCTTTTCGGCCCGGTCCTGCCACTCACCTGCCAGATAAAACTTCATTGCGAGCGTTCCTTTGGAACTGGATTGACGGATCTCGACACCATACTCAGGCGCTGAAACCGATTCCAGCCAGGTATACAGCATCACTGGGATCACGGGATCTCGTGGTCGGGTCGAGAGACCCGACCACAACCGGCGGTCCGACCACAACCGGCGGTCCGACCACCTCGTTGTGGGGCGGTCTCCCGACCGCACCACACCACCCCTCGTTGTGGGGCGGTCTCCCGACCGCACCACACCACCCCTCGTTGTGGGGCGGTCTCCCGACCGCACCACCCATTGGCGTGAGCAGACCCGTTAAATTCTTCCATCAACAGCAGTGCCTTGACCTCAGGCAGAACCTGAAACTTCTTGTACAACGACGGCCGGATTGGTACCGTCTACAGGTTGGCCGGCGCCGGAATGCGGATTACTGGCCGATTCCCACCCTCCCATCCTGCCCGCTGACGCCGCCCATGATGCTGCCTCCACGTTTTCACCTGCACGGTCTGACAGCGCTGCTGCTGCTGCTTCCGTCTGCCAACGGCTCTGATCTGCTGCCGCCAACGGCCGACATTCCCGCCGTGATCGATCACTATGTCGATGCAAAACTGCAGTCGTACGGGACGGCGGCGGTTGCCCCGACGTCTGACGACATTCTGTTGCGACGAACGACACTTGATTTGGCGGGAAGAATTCCGACGGCGGCGGAACGAACATGGTATCTGCAGCAGCCGGTTGAACAACGTCGCGCGCTGCTGGTTGATCGACTGTTGCAGCTGCCGGATTCCGCCTTTCATCAGCGCAACGAACTGGATGCCCTGCTGCTGTACAACCGGCCGCATGACAGGGAATTTCGAAACTACCTGTTGTGGGCCGCGCGCGAGGACCGTCGCTGGGACCAGATCTTCCGTGATCTGCTGCTGGCACAGGAAGCTGAGGGTCCGCTGCAGGGAGCGACTCAGTTTCTGAAGTCACGCATCCGCCAGGTGGATGATGTGACCAACGATACGGCGGTCCTGTTTTTCGGCGTCAACATCAGCTGCGCCAAGTGTCACGATCACCCGCTGGTGGCGGACTGGAAACAGGATCATTTTTACGGCATGCAGTCGTTCTTCAGTCGCACGTACCAGACGAAGAAGAACACGATTGCTGAAAAGCTGTTCGACGAAGTGAAATTCACGACCACCGCAGGTGAAAGCCGCGTGGCCTCTTATCTGTTTCTGACCGGCAGCATGGCGGAAGACGGAACACCTGAGTACACGGATGAGGAACGAAAGGCGATTGAGGAAAAGGTTCGCAACGCCGAACGAAAGGATGACAGCGAAATTCCCGTTCCGGACTTCAGTCCGCGCCGGCAGCTGGTTGAACTGGCGCTGAACGACACCACTGATCTGTTCTTTGCCGGAAACATCGTGAATCGAATCTGGGCTCGCCTGACCGGGACCGGGCTGGTGACGCCGCTCGACCAGATGCACAGTGAGAATCCTCCCAGTCACCCCGAGCTGCTGGACTGGCTGTCACGCGATCTGCAGCAGCATGGTTATGACCTGAAGCGACTGATTCGCGGCATCGTCTTAAGCGACGTATATGCTCGTTCCAGTGAATGGACGTCCGACGACGAGCCTCCGTCCGCACAGCTGTTTGCGGTGGCTCGCACCCGACCGCTGACACCGTACCAACTGGCGGTGTCGCTGCAGGTGGCTTCCCGAAACCCGGATCAGTGGCCGGCGATCGACACAGACGGCGACTGGGCAAAGGTCCGTGAAGACCTGGAAAATCAGGCGGGCGGGTGGGTCCGGGAATTTGAACAACCCGGTGACAACTTTCAGGTGGCCGTCGACGAGGCTCTGTTTTTCAGCAACAACGCCCGCATTCAGGACGACCTTCTGCGAGACACGGGCGACCGGATCGTGGGCTGTCTGAAAACGATTGACAACGACGACCAGCAGATTGAAACACTCTGGCAGACCGTTGTCTGTCGGTCTCCCACCCCCGAAGAACGGCAGGCGGCTCTGGATTGGCTGACTCGCAGCGACAACCGAACGTCTGCAGTGCAACAGCTGACCTGGGCGCTGATGTCCGGGCCCGAATTTCGATTCAATCACTGACGCCCGTCACACCTGACTGTGTCTCGGCCGCCATTTTTAGGTTCGACAGGTAGACAACATCATGCTGCACAATTCAGAACCGGACGTTCTGCAGACACTCAGCCGCCGTGGCCTGCTGGCCACCACTGCGGCGGGACTGACGACCGCGGCGGCTCATATGGGCCGCATCAATACGCTGCAGGCGGCTCCATACACGGACGCCCTGAAGCAGACCGACAAACGAGTCATTCTGCTGTGGCTGGCCGGCGGTGCCAGCCAGTTTGAAACCTGGGATCCGAAACCGGGTACTCGAAACGGCGGACCGTTTCAGGCCATTCCCACCAACGCGACAGGCGTGCATATCAGTGAACTGCTGCCGCAGCTGGCTCAGAGGATGCAGCACACGGCCATTATCCGTTCGCTGAATACAAAGATCGCCGATCACGGCAACGGGGCCTCGCTGATGGAAACCGGTCGCGTGGCCGACCCGGGACTCAGCTATCCCGACATGGGGGCCGTTGTGGCACGTGAGCTGGGTCGCATTGACAGCAGGGTGCCGGATTACGTGTCGCTGTATACCGCCACGGAAGGTCGTCGCAAGGGGACCAGCGGTTTCCTCGGTGCCCGATACGCACCCATGTTTCTGTCCGACAGTATGGTGCCACCGAACCTGACGCGTCTGGAATCCGTCAGCGATGTGGCCCATCAGGATCGAGCGGCCCTGCGCGATCTGTTTGCCCGAGCGTTTACGCAGACTCACCCGAGTGAGACGGTCGCCAGCCATCAGTCTGCCTACCAGCGTGTGCGGGGTCTGATGTCCAGCGAACAGCTGTTCAATGTCGAACACGAACCAGCGGAGGTGCGTGCTCGCTATGGACCCACGCAGTTCGGTGAACAGTGTCTGATTGCCCGTCGACTGGTGGAAGCCGGTGTTCCCTTTGTCAAAGTCGCCCGGGCGTGGTGGGACAGTCACGGACAGAATTTTGAAACTCATCAGGAACTGTGCGCGGATCTGGATCACAGCATGTCAGTGCTGCTGGATGACCTGCACGAACGGGGGCTGCTGGAAAATACGCTGGTGATCACGCTGGGTGAATTCGGTCGCACACCGAAGATCAACGCGAGTCTGGGGCGGGACCATTTTGCGAGTGCCTGGAGCTGCAGTTTGTCCGGTCTCGGAATCCGGGGCGGTGTTGCCTATGGAAAAACGGCGCCGGAAGGAGCAACCGTGGTCGACGGAGAAGCCTCGGCCGGAGATCTGTTTGCCACCATTCTGGCGGCCCTGGGAATCGACCATCAGCACGAATACATGGTGGGTTCCCGCCCGGTGCCGATCGCCGACTTCGGCTCAACACCGATCGCGGAAGTGCTGGCCTGATCATGCCGCCGGCCTGAACTCTTACACCAGCCACCGGCCGGAACCGACAACCTTTTTCTGCGAATCAGCCATGACGGAAACAGACGACAACAAAACACTCACGTCGGTGAAGGTCGACACAAACTTCCGCCTGCCCGGCGTCGCCTTCTGCGCCGCGGCCGGCGAACAGGCATCGACGCTGTACTTCGGCTGTTCTGACTTCGGGGTGTATCGACTTGAGTCGACCGCAGAAAAGCCCGAGGCTGTCGCTATCTCAGAACAGCGGCATCACAGCTACGTCACGGGTATCGTGCGCCGAGGCCCGGTTCTGGTCTCCGGCAGCTACGATGGCAGTATCGTCTGGTGGACGGCAGAAACCGGTGAGATCATTCATCGTGCAGAGCGGGCGCATGACAAATGGATTCGTCAACTGGCCATCAGTCCTGACAAAAGCATCGTGGCAAGTGTGGGCGACGACATGAAGACGCGACTCTGGGACGCCGAAACACATGCCGCAATCGCCGCCTGGGACGGCTATGAGTCAACGACTCCCCACGGGTACCCGTCGATGCTGTATGCGGTCGCGTTTTCCCCCGACGGAAAATGGCTGGCGACCGGCAATCGCACCGGCCGCGTACTGGTCCGGGCAGTGGCCACAGGCGAACCGGCCGCTGAGCTGGAAACCCCCGTGATGTACACCTGGGATCCGAAGGCGCGGCGCCATTCCATCGGCGGCGTCCGCAGTCTGGCGTTTTCGCATGACTCGAAGCGACTGGCAGTCGGAGGCATGGGGCAGGTTGGAAACATCGACCATCTGCAGGGCAATTCCCGAATTGAAATCTTTGACTGGCAGTCGGGTGAACGGCAGCACGAAATCGAAGACAGCAAGTACAAGGGTCTGGTGGAATGTCTGGCGTTCGGCCCTGAGGATCGCTGGCTGGTGGCAGCCGGCGGCGACAACTCAGGCTTTGTCAGCGTGTACGGTACGGCCGAGACCGAGGCAAAGCTGCTGGCTCAGGAAAAAGCTCCGATGCACGTCCACGATTTCGTGCTGAACGAAAATGGCTCAGCGCTGACCGCGGTCGGCCATGAACAGGGATGCGTGATCAGCCTCGCCTGACGCCGCTGGCCCCAGACGCGGAAACTGTCTCGACCACTGCCCGCCACCGTACCAACAACCGTAACGGGGGCTTCCAGCCGCCGTACCAACGACCGTGACGACCAATTCCGGCCGCCGCCATCGCCAGCCGCTGCGGCTGGAAGCCCCAGCTACGGAGAACGGGGCGATTCTTAGTCGGATTCCTGACAGGTTTTCCCGTGTAACAGCCTGTTTCGGGGTTCTGCTTCCGGGGGCGGCACGTTTACCATCCCGCAGCAGTGTTTGGATTCCTGTCTTGCTGGAGAACAACGCCGTGTCGACAGTAGCGCCAGACTTTGACGATGCAGAGCTACCCGCCTTTCAGAAAAGAATATTGAGCGACTTGGCGGGTTTCTGCGTCCGCACGTCCACGTGCTGGGCACCGGTAAGGGTCCGGCACTGTTGTCGAGGACTGAGGTAAAGGAGTTTCTTAATGATTCGATCGAAACCACGACACAGCTGCTGAACGACATTCTGGAATTCACGCGGGGCACCACCAGAGTGGATCCGGTCACGGGTTCGTGGTCACAGCTGATCAGCCGCCGGCTGGAACTGGTCCGACTCGATCTTCAGAAACAGCAGGTTGAACCTGCGATCGAGGCGGACGATGACCTGAATCTTTATCCGGATGCTGATCGCATCTTTCGAGTCATCCGCAATCTGTACAAGAACGCCGGCGAAGCGCTGCAACAGGCGGGACGGACCGACGGCCGGGTCACGGTAGGCGCCAGCCGACAGAACGGCGTCACAAGGGTCTGGGTGGCCGACAACGGAACGGGACTGCCGCCGGAAGTACAGGACAAGCTGTTTCAGCCCTTTGCCACGAAGGGTAAGGTAGGCGGAACCGGTTTCGGACTGGCCATCGCCAGACAACTGGTGGAAGCTCACCACGGCACCATCGATGTGGACTCAGGCCCATCGGGCACCACGTTCACCATCAGCATCCCCAACGGGGAGCATGCAGACTGATCCACGCGTCGCCGATTCCGCATTCCGCCGCCTGCGTGCGGTGTTCAGCAAATCAGACGGCGCTGTGTTCATTCTCCGCGGGAAGCTTCTGAATTTCCTTAAGCACCGCACTGGGCGCGGCCCTGTTCAGCTAATACGAATCTTCCGGGCCACTTCGGCGATCCGCCCGCAGCAACTTTGTCAGCAGTTTATCCAGCTGATTGGCGAAGTTGCGTTTGTCTTTGGCAGAGTAGGGTGGTGGTCCCGGAATCTGTCCTCCGGCCGCCCGGAAGTCGGCCAGAAAATTGCGTGTGGACAGTCGCGAGCCGATGTTGTGTTTGTTCAGCAGGTCCCCGCGCGGATCGATGACGTGGGCCCCCTTTTCAATAGCGTCACCCGCCAGCGGGATATCAGCCGTGACCACCAGATCACCTTCCGCCAGCAGTTCCACGATGCGCTGATCGGCCGCGTCGGCTCCGGCTTTCACCAGTTCGAAGCTGATCAGATCAGACTTCGGAAAATACAGAGGCTGGTTGGCCACCAGCGTCACGCGCAGGCCTATCTGACGAGCGGCTTTAAACAGCACGTCCTTCGCCTCAGACGGACAGGCATCCGCATCAATCCAGATGTGCATGAAATTTCCAGAGCCATCGGCCGACGAGTACAGGGACAGCGGCCTCACGTACCTGTGCAGCGCTGCAACATCCGTACTTTTAACCGACCGACCGGGCTGAGACAAATCGACGCGTGGTGGCAGGATCTCTACAATCGCAACCTGATTCCGACGTTTTTCCTTTAGCAGACGGCCCGTCAGATGCCCGATTCGCGTCCCAATATTCTGTGGTACTGCACCGACCAGCAGCGATTTGACACGATCGCGGCTTTGGGCAACAAATTCGTGCACACGCCCACCGTTGATCGCCTGGTGCATGAAGGCGTTGCGTTCACGACCGCCTATTGCCAGAGCCCGATCTGCACTCCCAGTCGTTCCAGCTTTATGACGGGCATGTATCCCAGCCGCGTGCACAACACTCGAAACGGCAACGACACCTTTCCCGATCATCCGCCGCTGGTCAGCCGACTGCTGGCAGACAGCGGTTACGACTGCGGCATGATCGGCAAGTTTCATCTGACCAGTTCGGGGTATCGCACGGAACCACGGCTGGACGACGGCTACGACTTCTGGAAGTTCAGCCACGCGCCACGCGACGACTGGGACAGCGGACATGACTACGCCAACTGGGTGAAGGCTCAGGGGGGCGATCTGGATGCCATGCGGAACTCAGAAGAACGCGTGTCTCCGGAACAGCATCAGACCAAATGGGCCACGGATATGGCCATCGAATTTCTGCAGCAGGACCGTTCCGGGCCGTGGATGATGAACATCAACATCTATGATCCTCATCCCCCCTTTATTCCGCCGAAGAGTTACGCAGACCGCTTCAATCCGGAGGACATGCCGGGACCGTGGTTTCAGGACAGCGACCTGACCCAGCAGGCAAAGTTCAAAGACATCGATTTTCAGGACGAAGTCCGGACGCCGGAACAACACAATGCCAAAGACGCACAGGCAAAGTACTACGCGATGATCGCTCAGATCGACGACCAGTTCGCCCGCCTGCTGCAGGCCATCGACAGTGCCGGACAGACGGACAACACGGTCGTGATCTACACCAGCGACCATGGGGAAGCCCTGGGTGACCACGGTCTGATGTTCAAGGGCTGCCGCTTTTATGAAGGACTGGTGCGAGTGCCGCTGATCTTTCGCTGGCCAGGAAAATTTCAGTCAGCGCTGCGCAGTGACGCGCTGGTTGAACTGCTGGACTTGACGGCCACCGTGGTCGAACTGGCCGGACTTGAGCAGCCGGAGTACATGCAGGGGCGATCGCTGCTGCCAATTCTGTCGGGGAACGCCGATCCGTCACATTTTCGCGATTCAGTCCGCTGCGAATACTTTGACGCCCTGCATCCCCACTTCACCGGCGGCACGGGAGCTTTCGGAACGATGTACCGCCGGGGGAAATGGAAGCTGGTGGTCTACCATGGTCACGGTCTGGGAGAACTCTACGACCTGCAGAACGATCCAAAGGAATTTCACAACCTGTGGGACGATGCCGAACACGCGTCGATCAAGGCAGAACTGGTTCTTGAGGCATTTGAAGATCACGTGGTGAAGACCACCGATGTCGGCAGCCGGCGAATCGCGCCGATGTGACTCTGTTATGCCTCGTTCGCACGCAGGATGCGTACGCCACGGGGCGGACTATGGTTTTTCTTTTTTCGGGGCGGTGAACGCGAGATAACAGCCGGTCAGCGCGGCGGTGACGCCGACGACCGCGTACCCCACCCGAAAATACACGTGTCCCGGTCCGGGTTCAAAACTGGCCCGGTGAGATTGAAAGGGGACAGGCACAGATTGAAAGGGGACAGGCACCGAACGAAGGACGCACTCCCGTTGTGGGGCGGTCTCCCGACCGCCCCACACCTTCGACCGCAGGTCTCCGGCCGAATGGGGACAGGCATCATTCTCTTCGTCTTCCCGATTCGGGCTGGGGTGAGATTGAAAGGGGACAGGCACAATGCTGTCGCCATTTCCTGACCCGAGCCAAAAGAGGACTGGCTCGACGGCGCCAGTGTTACCTGAACATAGCATCCGGGCGGCCGCCGTCGTGCCTGTCCCCTTTTTGGCTGCCGGCCGAATGGGGACAGGCACAATACTGTTCGGCACGGGGGCTGCTGTGCGAGTTGCTGATTTCTGTGCACGCGATTTGGGGGGTGTCGCCGCGGGAATCTGGTAGTGCTGGACGGCGGGGTTTACACACAGCGCAGCGT
>JAVKCM010000242.1:0-14452 GCA_040222735.1 Fuerstiella sp.
TGGCAAGCATTCGGAGTGACTCGATCGTTTCTCCCTGGCGAAAGAGCACCAACGGTTCGTGCTCTTACTGTAGGTGCCGCCTGCCGGGCGGCACTTCGCGGCGCAGCCGCGACTGTGGTTGCAACAGACACGCCACTTCATTCAGCCCGCTGCCACGAACCACACGTCCCCCACAATTCGGACGTGGGCCCTGCGCACAGTTCGCGCTCCGTGCGAAGGGCATGCGGTCCCAGGCGGAGCCTGGGACCGAGGCGGGGCAACTGTCTGGTCGGAATTTTCGGGGGACACGGAGCCAGAGAGACCCTGGCAATAGCATCAGTAATTGAATCGACGTCCCGAGCGAAAGGCGACAATAATTGACCAGACTCTCCTAAGGGAACGCGTTCATCCGGATTGCTCCCACGTCCAGTACCATGCCGGGCATGTACGCCGATCGCCAGACACATTACGCCAGCTCGTGCAATACACGTGCTCCACGTGACTCCAGTTCCTTGTTGCACGTCGGGCACGAACTCCCCGCCGTTGACTCGTGATCGCTCAAGGAAGCGTCGAGCGGTCCGCCGTCAGCCTCATGGCTCGTCGCACGACAGCCCGTCCGCCCGCGGCCTTCGCGGACGTAGCGTTGACGTTGACGATTGCTTTAGCTGGAGCCGGACGGAAGGGGGCGGGCATTAACCGAGAGCCCGTCACAAACGGCTGGCACCGGTGCGTTCCACCTTCAGTCACAAAGGCGCCGCCGGCGATGTCATTGGAAAACGGACTGTTGTCCGGGGCACTGAACGTCTCGAACGCGGGCCTCAATCAGAGCCGGTATCTGTTTGACCCACAGGTTCCGGACGTGATGCGTGCTCAGACCGGCCGGCTGGTGCGGGCAGTCTGGTGAACAGCGGCGGTCGCGGACTGCGGGACCCCTGCGGGTGCTGAGCATCATCAATGTGAATGTGTGGGCGTATGAGTCACGTGCTGCCGGGGACCGGTTGCGTGGCAGTGCGTCATTGTCCGAGTTGTTGCCGCACTTCCGGCGGCGGAGTCCAGCCAATGCGCCGGACAACGTCAGGAGTATACTCACAGGAAATCGCAAACAGATCCTGTTGCGAGGCAACCTGCGGCGGGATATTGATCTGCACCTGTGTAAAACCGTTGGCAAACCAGGACTGCCAGCCGTGGCTGCTGCTGCGGTCGAGTTGATGACCGTTGACCCGTACGGAGTCGATGGTCGGGTTGCGATACGGGAGCCGCAGCCGAAACCCGATGCCGTGTTCCAGTGGCGTCTCGACTGCCTTCGTCACTCGAGCTTTATCAATGGCCAGCAGAACCTCCGGCCCCGACCGCACCAATTTCTGGAAGGCGTCGGCATCGACATCGTCACGCGTGGTCACGTTTGCCAGAAATTCGTCAATGTCTCTGCTGAAGCACGCGCCGGCGGAAGCCGATGTGGCGACAAAGTATGTGGCCCGGCCATCCGTCTGCGGATACAGGATGGCCTGAGTGAACCGCCCCTGCTGCTGCCATAAATTCACGCGGCTGTGCCGCCGCGCCGCGGCCGTGCTTCCGGACGACGTGACGAAGTTCCCGACGAAGGATTTCACTCGATCAACGGGATATCCTTCATGCGGTTCGTTCTGCCAGTGACTGTTACCGATCCGCAGCAGCCCTTTTAATCGAGCGACCCCACTTTCTTCCCAGCCCACTTCCAGGGCGCTGACCATGGTGTGGTATTTCGCGTAGCCATATTGCGCGGTGTAGAAGTTGGGCTGCCCGCTCCATGTGCGGTCCGCAATCGGGTTCATGACCGGGCCATGGAAGCAGCGCTGTCCGTCGGCCTCAAACCGATCGGACGGAAAACCGGCGTCTTCGCCAGCCCTGATCATGGCTTCGGTGACCCGCCAGTCCCATGGACGCAGGGCATAGTTGGAATAGGCCGAGCCGGTCACTTCGAACATGGTCTGTCCCTGATAGCGCGTGCGGTCGCCCAGTTTTTCCAGCGGATATTCCTGAAGTCCGGTTCCATGCATATCCGCGTGCACATCGGGATGCCAGCGGTCGACGACCTCCAGCACGGCCTTCACCTCCGGCGCCTTGTCCGGCGATTTAAACTCCAGCTTTTCCATGTCCCAGTGTTGCGGCCCGCCGCCGGTATAGGGATCAATCTGTTCGGAATTCCGAAAGCGATCGGTCTGGAAGAATGCCTCCGGGTGGTTGACAGGCATGATCAGCAGAACCTGCTTCCGCAGGGATTCGCGGGCCTCCTCAGAATCTCCCAGCAGCCACTCCACGAAATGCAGCACAGTGGTGGTCCCGGACCGCTCGGGACCGCCATGAAGTGACGTCACGAGTGCGACCTGCTTGAAGTCGTCGTTCACCTCGGGGTCGGTGACCCGCAACAGGTACAGCCCGAGCCCGGCTGCGGACTCGCCGATTCGTTCAAGCTGGCACACGTCGGCATGCTTCCGATCCCAGAACTTCAGCGTCGCTTCGTATTCTTCCAGGGTGATGCGGTGGACCCGTTCGGGCCTGACTGGATCCGCAGCCGAAAGAAATTCCCCGGAAGTCCACAGAATCACAATCAGGTAAAACCAGCGGCTCGTCATGGCAGATCAGTCGGCGAGATTCAGGGTAAACAAATAAATGCGAAAGCTGAACTTGCGCAGTTTCGGAGAAGGCGGCGCTGATCCGGTCTGCTCACTGATGTGTCGTGCCTGCTGAACGCGAACGTTTGGGGGGCATGGCATCAAAGCGTTTCTGACCGGCCTTCTGCAACAACAGCCGTAAACGTATCAAATCGGGGGCAGTGGCCATACCTTGGTTCGTTGAATTTGAATGAGTCAAGATCGGACGGAAGGGGGACAGGCATTAACCGAGAGTCCGTTACAAATGGCTGGCACCGGTGCGTTGTCGTGGGCAGAACTCCGGCTGATTCGGCAAGGATGGCGGAAATGTGTGAGAAGACAGCACGCAAGTATCGCGACGACGATGGACTGCCGTCGCAGCAGAAAACGGTTCGGACATACGGTCACATTTGCATGCTCGCCTGTCGCCGGTGGGGCAGTGAATGGGCGAGACTGACCGGGGTTGTTTCTTGGATTTGAACTCTGAAGTGCTCGTCACCCTGACTCGGCAAAGCAGAAATCTTTTTGGAATCCTGCGACACGCCCAAGGTCGATTTCCGCTGTCTTGTCAGAACGATCCGCCAGCACTCAGTTGCTTCGAATCAGTCGGATTCGCGAGGTGTCGCGGTGGGAAGACATAGGAGTCACGAAATGAAACGTCTATTCGTCTTGCTGTATGGTCTCGGCTGTTATGGCGTGTTTCTTGGCGTGTTTCTGTACGCCGTGGGCTTTGTGGGCGGGTTTCTGACGCCGACTCGCCTCGACGCCCCACCGGAACATCCCGATATGGCCACATTCTCTTCCGCCGTACTCATCGATCTGCTGCTCGTTTTGCTGTTTGCGGTGCAGCACAGCGTCATGGCGCGGCCGAGCTTCAAAGCGTGGCTGACTCGCTGGGTTCCGCAACCCATCGAGCGGAGTACCTACGTACTGGCTACTAACTGTGTGCTGTTGCTGCTGTTCTGGCAATGGCGACCGTTGGGCGGAATGGTCTGGAATGTGGAGTCGAGCATGGGACAGATCGTGCTGTGGTTCCTGTTCGCGAAAGGCTGGCTGACGGTGCTGATCACGACCTGTCTCATCAACCACTTTGACCTGTTCGGTCTGCGTCAGGTGTGGCTGTATTTTCGCGGAGTCCCTTACACGCCGCTGCCGTTCGTGACACCGGGACCGTACCGACTGGTTCGGCATCCGCTGTACGTGGGCTGGCTGATGGCCTTTTGGGCGACACCAACCATGACCATTGCACACCTGGTCTTCGCCCTCACGATGACCGCCTACATTCTGGTGGCGATCCGACTTGAAGAGCACGACCTGCTCGTATTCCATCGTGCGTATGCGGACTATCGTCGCAGAGTGCCGATGCTCATTCCCCGCTGGTCGCGTTTTAAGAGTCAGACTGCTGAATGATTTCAGTGATCCGTTCGCCCAAACCAACTCGTCAAACAATCGAACCTGGCACAGAGATTAACCGAGGACAATGACAATGATCACTGCACGATTAAATGTCGCAGCACTGCGTGATCCCGGCTGGTGGCATTGGACAGCGACCCTTCCGCTGCTGATCCTGAACCTGACAGGGCACGCCTGGGCGGGTTGGTGTGCGATGGCGTTGTGCGGTCTGTTCGCCGGTTACTTTCTGACAAGGCTGAAGAGCTTCCGGCCATACGCGGTACCGGTGCGACCGGCGTATCTGGTCGTCCTGGGCGGCGGGATGCTGCGGGGCTGGCGTGGTTCCACTGGGTTCCGCTCATCGGTACGACGCCGATGGTGGTCGCGGGCTATTGTCAGCTGCTGCGGCTGCTCACACTGGCACCGTGGAATCGAGTCGTTCCGCTCAGGTTGTCGCAAATTGCATACGTGTTTCTGCGTGTCCCCTGTGCCGGTGGACTTGTAAACTGGAACGCTGATGCATCGTCTTCGGTGCCGACGTGTTGCTCAATCGAATCACACCATCAACCGGTGACGTGTTCATTGCCAACAACAACCGTCGCAATTCAGTCATTAAGAAAGAAACCCTATGCCAACGTTCATTAAAACCCCTGCGACTGTGACGGCGGCCGGAAATATGCCGAAGCAGATTCAGGAATTCGTCGGACGGGTGAACACCCATCACGAGGAGATCAGCATTGCCCGCATGATTTCGCCCGCTGGCTGGCAGGAGCCTGCGCAGCAGCCGGAGTTTACTGAAATCACCATCGTATTGCGGGGCATGGTGAGAGTTGAAGCTGAGAACGAAGTGTTTGACGTCCGTGCCGGACAGGCCATTGTGGCTCAACCTGGGGAACGTGTTCGTTACAGCACGCCGGAAGCGGATGGGGCCGAATACATTGCCGTTTGTCGTCCGGCGTTCTCCCCGGACACGGTCCATCGAATTGAAGAGTAAGCAGGTCATTCATTCACACACTCTCTGCGCGGCAGCGAAGACTATGGTCACCTGGATCATCAACCGGCAACTCAATTCACTGGAGCGACGCTTAGGCGAATCGGTCGACTACCTGCGGCACATCGCCCGGACATCGACGGCTGCTTTCCTGAAGTTCATGGGATTGCTGCCGTTAGCGGCGCATCGCGGGGTGACTCCCCGCAACCTGCTGTTCACCGCCCGATTCGTGGCGACGAAATACGAAGATTGCGAAACGTGCCTGCAGATCGTGGTCAACCAGGCGATTGAAGATAAAGTAAATTCCGAGATCGTAGCTGCCATGGTCGATGGTGATGACGATTCGCTCGATTCTGAGACTCGACTGGCGGCGGAGTTCGCGCGAGCTGTCCTCGACGATTCTCCCGAACAGGAGCGGTTGAGAGCCGAATTTCGGACTGCCTTTGGAGAACGGGCACTGGTTGACATCTCGTTGGCGATCGCCGCAGCTCGCGTGTTTCCCACCTTGAAACGCAGCCTGGGATACGCGGTGAGCTGTCGCGAGGTTGCGGTTCAGATTCACCGAGCCACAGAAAAGAGAACAGCATGATTCCGATTACCGGATTGTTTGAAACGCATTTGACGGTCGAGAACCTGCAGCGGTCCATTGAGTTTTATGGCGATGTCTTGAGACTTCCCCTGGAGCGTCGGTTTGATGATCGGAGATGTGCGTTCTTCCGGGTTGGACCGGAGCAGGACTCGATGCTGGGACTCTGGAAGGTCGGCAGTGGCCCCCAGCGGATGCAGTTGCCTACCGCCTTCAGAGTCGATGTCGCTGACCTGTTCAACGCCTGCACGCTGTTGCAGCAAGCGGGCATCGAGCCGCTTGATTTCTCAGGCAATGCAACCAGTGAGCCAGCAGTCCTCTGCTGGATGCCCGCCGCAGCCGTATATTTTCGCGATCCCGACGGTCACTTGCTGGAGTATCTGGCAATGCTGCCGGATGCTCCGCGTCCCGATCTCGGCATCCTGGATTGGGCGTCCTGGCAGCAACGAATCGGCAGTGACGCAGAGGCAGGAGTCGTCCCCGCTCGATCTGGAGGCTTGCTGTAATGCCTCACGAATCGATCACCCATGAATTGTGGAAACGCGCCAAAGAGGGCGACAAGGCCGCCTTCGACCAACTGTTCTCGATCCATACCGAGCGACTACTGGTCTTTATCAGCGCGAAAATGGGTGGCCGTTTGCGGGAGCGAATCGAGCCACAGGATGTTCTGCAGGACGCCTACGCGGCGGCGTTCCAGGGCTTTCAACAGTTTGACTATACGGATGACGGTGCATATCTGCGCTGGATGTGTCGCATCATCGACAACCGACTCCGTGATACGAACGACTACTTCGCCGCGGCGAAACGGCAGATTCATGAGATTCCCCGATCAGCACCCACCGGCCCGGTGACGGCCTTCGCCAGGGCGGAGAATCGCGAACGTTTGCAGGCGGCGCTCGTTCTGCTCTCGGATGAGCATCGCGAAGTCATCCTGTTGCGTTACTTTCAGGGACTGACGTCGGACGAGGCTGCCGAGAGGATGCAGCGGTCGGCAGGCGCAATACGCAACCTGCTGTCACGCGCACTTGTGGAACTGGGAAAACAGATGAAGTCAAACGAGGAGTCGCACCCATGACTGAGACGAACAACGACCTGCAAGAGCTTCTGGAACGTCATGCAGCCGGGGAATCCGTGGATGTGCCCAATTCACTCGTCGCAGACTTTCAGCAGGCCGTCGCCGCAGATGCCGCGCTCCGCGATCTACTGGACCGAACGGTTATCGCGCAGCCTCTCACTGTTGACGAGCGGACGCCACCGCAACTGCCGGGTGACTACACGATTGAGCGCGAACTCGGGCATGGCGGGATGGGAGTGGTGTATCTCGCCAGGCAGAAGTCGCTGCAGCGCGAAATTGCGATCAAGGTGTTGCGGCCTTCTCACCAGAAATTTCGTAATCTCGTGGACCGATTCCTGTATGAGGCTCAGCATCTGGGGAAATTGCGGCATCCGCACATCGTGGCGATTCACGAAATCGGAGACGCCGACGGCGAGCCCTACTTCACGATGGACTACATCGCAGGTGAATCGCTCACGGAGAGACTCCGACGGGGTCCGCTCTCGCCAACGCAGGCAGTGGAACTGTTCAAGCAGGTTGCCACGGGAGTGCAGCATGCACATAAACATGGTGTCGTGCATCGCGACCTGAAACCCGCGAATATTCTGCTCAATCATCAAGGCGAAGCATTCGTAACCGACTTCGGCCTGGCGCGACAGATGCAACAGGACTCGTCACTCACGCAGACGGGAGAAGTGTTGGGAACCCCGCAATACATGGCTCCCGAACAGGCACGCGGCGAAACGTCACTTGTTGGCGAGGCGACCGATATTCATGCACTTGGACTGATCCTGTTCGAGATGCTTTCCGGGCGTCCGGCGTTTGAAGCGAGTTCCCCAGCGGATGTCCTGGTGAAAGTGTTGCATCAGGAACCGGAATCTCTCCGCAGGCTCGATAATCGCATTCCGAGAGACCTCGACACGATTTGTCTGAAGTGCCTGCAAAAGAATCCCACGGCCCGGTATGCCAGCGTCGGAGCATTGCTCGAAGATATCCGCCGTTACGAGGCGGGAGAACCGTTGCAGGCACAACGCCCGAGTTGGCTTTCGCTCGCCGCACGCTGGTGTCGGCGTCATTGGAAGCCGGCTGCGGCCGCCGTCATGGCTGCCACGTTGGCGATTCTCCTCGTCGGCCCCATGTTTGACCGGTCCTACGAAGAGCTCGTCGCGTGGGGAGATGAAGAACTGGCGACCGGGGATACGGAGACTGCGGCGCAGGTCTACGCACGGGCGTGGAACAAGGGGACCGAGTCCGAACAACGGGAACTGATCGGCCGCATTCGGCAGGTGTGTCGAACTTCTGATGACCCAGCCCTGGCTGTCGAACTCGCGCTCAACGTGATCACCCTTGATCCGACGTTGTCGTTCGGGGAACTCGATGTGCTGATTGCCCAGACATTGATCACCCGCGAACGGGCAGCTTCACCGAGTGGCTCGATTGACATTTTTCATGAACGGCCTCGCGAGTCGCTGGAACTGGTCCGCCAAAGACTCGAACTGGCATTGCAACGTGACGTTCCCGACGCTCGGCGGCTGGAACTGGAGGAGACGCTCTCAGCCGTAAAACTGGTGCTTGACGCAGGAAGACCAAACATCCGCTACGCACCTGACTTCCTCCATAAACTTCCCACGGGCACTCTGGAAGAACTGCAAGCCCTCGCTGGTGATGATTCACAACCTTCGTGGAACCGGGGAAAGGCTGCCATTGCAACAGGACAGCTTCTCGAACAAAACGGAGACATCTCGGGAGCGACACGATCGTATCGGCAGGCCGTTGAGTTACTGCGACCGGTTTATCCGTACTACAGCGGAGTCAGGTCACAGCTTGGAAAAGGTATGCTTAACACTGGTGCAGCTGATGCCGAGGAATGCCAGTTGATCGCGGGTCTGCTGGCCGACCTGCGGCGTGTCTCGCCAGGTGACGCGGTGTCCGCCAGCGGCGGGGTGACGATCACGCTCGATGGCGTTCCGCTCCCGAGCGATGTCGTCCTGGCTCTGCGTCTCGAATTGTGCGATCCGCAGATTGCCAGTCTTGACGCGGGACTCCCCTACCAGTTGCCGCGACTTGCACTTGCCGCGAACGGAGGTGAGTCAACGATTGGAATCCTGCCCGGAAATTATCGTCTGAAAGTCTCGGGCCATCAGGCTCGTTGGGGAACTGAGAGCGCACGATTCATGCGACTTCTGCAGATCGACACCAACCACTGGACAAGCGAGGTGACCATCACGAATGAGTTCCTCAAGCTTCCCCCAGCTCGATTGTGGTTGGCGGAGGAGCTAACACTGACAACACCGGCCAACGGGGCAGCGATCAATCTGGACGAAGCAGAATTCAGTTGGCGCGAAGTTGCTGGCGCCTCGTACTACCAGGTGAGATTCGAGTACACCACCGAATCTCCCCATCCGAAAAGTACCATGTTCGCCGTCATCCGTACAACTGAGCCCTCACTCCGTCCCGACAATCTGGCGGCAGCAGATCGCCAGGCACTCACCGAAAATCTGCTGACCGGCCGTACCGGCGGATGGTCTGTCGAGGCCTTTGACGCCGATGACCGACGAATTGGACTTTCGTTGGATACACATCGGTTCGTGGTGACAAAGGAACTGAGCCACGAACAGGTACCATGAGCGCAATTTCAGGTGCCGTGAACTCAGCGTCTAACCTTCATGAGCGCAATTGAACGCTGCGGCAGCTCAGACGAGATGAGTTTGAAGGAAGTTGTCACGGGGCGCTTGAAACCAGGCCAGGTGAATTTGGTGAAAGGGCCTCGTTTTGAGGCTCACGGCGACGGCCTGAGTGCTGTTTGGATCAGGTCTTTGATTTGCCGGCCGGATGTGAGTGGCGGCGAAAAAGGGGGCCAGCGAGAGGGGACCGGGGGAGCCGGTTCGCGGATTGTTGATCGCGGCGTTGGGGACCAGTGGCGGTTTTTTTTCGGTGCGGCTGATTTGCACGGAGGGTAGACTGGCGGGCATGTCAGCGCGGGCGTGTGCGCGACGTTTTGCAAAACGCCTCGGAGCGGAGTTAGAGGCTTCGCTCCGAGACTTGACCGTCAGGGAGCAGACACTCCCGTGGGCTCGGGGCATCATGATCCCCGATCGCGCACGATTCAAGGCGCCACCGCTGGCAGTCCGCGCAGACGACTGTGTTTGCTGAAGGATTGTCAAAGCAGTTTCGTACCTGTCCATGCCCTCAGCCGCTACTGCAGTGACGCGTGTCGGCAGGCAGCCAGCCGCTGGTCTCGCTGGCGAGCGGCTCGTCGGTATCGGGCGAGCGAACCGGGGAAACAGGTTCGCCGCGAACAGGCTCGTCGGTATCGCCAGTGTGTTCGAAAACGGCAGCAGTGCACCCCGGAGACTGCCACAGCCGACAGTGACGAGGCCTGCGAGGGCCATCAGTATCCGGCCGATTCGAAAAAAATCGCATGTTCGCGGCCCGGATGTTACGAAGTGTTTCCGGCCTCCGCTCGTTCGTCGCTGAAGACATTCTGTACGGCCCAGTGCCATCAGGCTTTACGACGCGTGCGGCGGCGCGAAGCCCACTGGCTGCAGTTGTGTCGCAGCGCGGTGTGGAAGAGCGTTCCGAGACCGCCGGATCGCAGCTCGGGGCCGTGATCGTAACGGCACCATATTGGTGTTGTGTCGCAGGCTGTCTATGTTCTTCACCGGTCGGACAGAACGGGTTCCACAGACGGGAGTTCGGCGGGAGTGGCGGGATCGTTCCGCGCTTCCGCCGGCTTCTGTCGATCGGAACGGCATCGAGGCGGTGTCGACCGCCAGCCGAATCGAGCTGCCGCCTGGAATAGAGACGACACGAATGAAAACAACAGATCGGGACATGTGGAACGAAGACGATGTGCGTGCCATCGAGCTGGATCAGCTCGATGAACGCTTCCGACGTTATCGCCTGAGTGTCCCGGACGCGACGCAGGCGATGGTCGGATCACTGCGGCGGTACGGCCAGATGTCGCCGCTGGTGGTGTGCCGGCTGGAGCAGACGCTGGTGCTCATCGATGGCTTCAAACGTCTGACCGCGGCGCGAAGTCTGAAAGGCTTTTCGACGCTGACGGTGCGCTGGATCGCAGCCGACGAACGGTCGGCCAAGGCGGCGTTGTACCTGCTCAACTGCGTGGGCCGGCAACCGCAGGAACTGGAGGAAGCGTGGATTGTGCAGGCGCTGGTCCGTGAAGACGGCCTCTCGCAGGTGGCAGCGGCTGAGCTGCTGGGGCATCACAAAAGCTGGGTATGCCGCCGGCTGGCACTGCTTGAAAAGTTGTGTGACGACGCTCGAGAAGAACTGCAGCTGGGGCTGTTGACGCCGTCGATGGCACGGCAACTGACGCGGTTGCCAGCTGGCAACCAGGCGGACGCGTTGTCAGCGTCGCGGCGGGAATCGCTGACTTCGGACGAACTGAAGGGCGTGGTGGATCTGCTGCTGGCAGCCGGCACCCGACAGCAGACGGAGTTCATTCTGGAGAAGCCGCGCGAAGCGGTCCGGCAGGCGCAGGCCGTAACAGTCCCGGCGTGGGATGCGAGGCTGAGTCCAACGGGGAATCGCATCAGTAAGCAACTGGCCGCGGTGCTGGATCAGCTCGCGCGCATGGAAACGTGGCTGCATCATCGCGGCCGCTCGGAGCTGGCGTTATGTGACCGGAAGATTCTGCTCGATCCGTTCGAGCGGCTGAGCCGGCAGACGCGATCCGTGGCCGAACTGACCGACGAGTTCCTGACAGACCTGAGGTGATGGCAGCATCGCATGAACGCCGCAACGAAGAATGAGATCATCCGCCGTTTCTACAGCGGCCAGTCGATGCGCGGCATAGCCCACGAACTGCACGTTTCGCGAAAAACAGTGCGGCGGGTGATCGACGAGCACAAACACCAGCGCACAGACGGGGCCGACAGCAGCGAGCTTCCGACACCACGCCAGCGCCGCGGCAGTCAGGTGGATGAGTACGAAGCCACCATTCGCGAACTGCTGAAGCGGTACCCCGACATCACGGCGACACGCGTGCTCGAGGAACTGCGATCAGCCGGCTACACGGGCGGGTACACGATCCTGCGGGAACGCGTGAACGAACTACGTCCGCGGCCATCGCCGAAACTCGTGCAGCGCTTCGAAACCGGCCCCGGTGAGCAGGCTCAGATGGACTACGCGAGTTACACCATGGAGTTCTCACACGAAGGCCGTCGCCGCGTGAACCTGTTCAGTTATCTGCTGGGGTATTCGCGGCGGCAGTATCTGCACTTCGTCGAGTCGCAGAACTTCGAGACCACTGTCCGTGAACACATCCGCGCCTTCGAACATCTGGGCGGAGCGGCCGCCACGTGCCTGTATGACAACATGAAAGTCGTGGTGCTGCGGCACGACGACGGCGCTCCGGTCTACAATCCGAAGTTTCTGGCCTTCGCCACGCATTACGGCTTTCGTCCGATCGCCTGTCAGCCGCGGCGGCCGCAGACCAAGGGCAAAGTGGAGCGGCCGTTTCACTATGTCGAAACGAGTCTGCTCAACGGTCGCACGTTCCGATCGTTCGAACATCTCAACGAAGTCACCGCGTGGTGGCTGGCCGAGGCGGCCGATCAGCGTCTTCATCGTCACACGCAGCAGCGGCCCGTCGACCGCCACGCCGCAGAACAGCCGCATCTGATACCGCTGCCCGATCAGCCGTACGACGTCTGCGAAGTCGTGTACCGCGTGATCGACTGCGAAGGCTTCGTCTCGTTCGGCCGCAATCGTTATTCGGTGCCGTGGCAGCACGCGCATCCCGGTCAGGCCGTGCCCGTCAAAGTGACAGAACAGGAAGTCATCATCTATGGCCCGCGGATCAACGAGATCGCCCGCCATCCGCGGTTCCCGCCGACGGCGTCGCATCAACAGCGTCTGCAGAAGAATCACGTTCCGCCGCGTGATCAGCAGCGTCGACGGGAAGTGCTCCGCGAACAGTTCGGCGGACTGGGCGAAGTGGCGGTGACGTTCCTTGAAGGTCTGCTCAAAACACAGCGTCACGGCTGGCACCAGGCACAGACGATCCTCGCGCTGCTGGGTTCGTGGCACCGCGCCGATCTGCTGGCCGCCCTGCAGCGGGGCGTGAATTACGGTGCGTACTCCCGCAATGCGATCGAACGCATTCTGGCGGCGCAGGCGAAACCGAAAAGCCCGCTCGATCAACTGGCCGAAGACAGCCGACGACATCTCGATGAGTCGCTGTCTGAGCCGCCGCTGCCTGTACGACCGACGTCCGCTTACCAGCAACTCCTGTTCGAGGACACTGATTCCGATGACCCGACGCAAAGTCACCAAACGCGCCACGAAGCCGACGGCAGCGCCGAGGACGCGGCTGAACAGGAGCCTGGGAAGGACGCTGACCACACCCGATTCCGCGGCGAAGAAGAACTCGCTGACGGCAGATCGGACGACACAGGATACGACGAACAGGCCGGACCGTCTGACGACTCCGAACCGGCGTGACCAGTTGCTGGCCGACTTCGAAACGCTGCGGATCCCCGTTTCGCCTGAGCAGCTCGACCGCACACTGCACCGTGCCGAGCACGAGGCGCTCTCGCACCTGGAGTTCCTCAGTCTGCTGATCGGCGAACAGGCCGGAGGCCGCCGCGAGCGGAGCATCGACCGTCGCATCCGCGACGCTCATTTCCACGAAGCGAAGACACTCGAAGACTTCGACTGGAAGTTCAACGCCAAAACCATCGACCGAGTGCAGATCGAAGATCTGGCCAGCGGTGAGTTCGTCCGTCGCCACGAAAACCTGGTCATGGTGGGTCAAAGCGGCGTCGGAAAAAGCTGTCTGCTGCAGGCGCTGGGTCGCCGCTTCTGTGCACTGGGTCTGCGCGTCCGGTACTCGACCAGCGCAGACCTGCTGACAGATCTCACGGCGTGTCTGGCCGACCAGACGCTGGCCAGACGTCTGCGGTACTGGTCGCGCTTCGACCTGCTGATCATCGACGAATTCGGCTTCGATCACATCGAACGTGCAGAATCTCCGCAGGCGGCGAACCTGTTGTTTAAGGTCATCGACGCACGCAATGGCCGATGTTCGACAGCACTGGCCACCAACATCGACTTCGACGCCTGGGCCGATTACCTCGGCGACCCGCCACTGGCGATGGCGTTTCTCGACCGCCTCGTCGACGGGGCCATCGTGCTGAAGATCGCTGGTCGCAGCTTCCGAGCCCACCGATCACGCAAAGCACCACCGCCGAAACCCACGACCGACTGACACCGATGCGCGACTCGCCGGGAAAGCTGATCGACTTTGCAAAGCTCCGTGCGCTGATCCCGATGCACGACGTGCTGAACCTGCTGTCGTGGGAGCCGACTGTCATTCGAGGAACTCAACTGCGTGGCGTCTGTCCGCTGCCGAACTGTCCATCCACGTCGAGCCGGACATTCAGCGTCCATCCTGAGAAGCAGGTGTGGCACTGCTTCGCCTGCGGCCGTCACGGCAATCAGCTCGACCTGTGGGTGTCGATCACGAGCCATGATCTGTATCTCGCCGCCATCGACCTCTGCCACCAAACCGGCAATTCCGTCCCCTGGCACGCTCAGCAGCAAACCCGACTCACGCGCAACTCACGACGCAACCCACCCGCTGGTCCCCGCTGAGCCGCCAAACTGGTCCCCTCCCAGCCCGCGATCGACATCGCGACGAACGCCGAGTTGCAACAATTTCCGAACTTTGGTTTTCGGTAACCGCCACCACTTCCAATAGCATGCTCGGATTCTCCGACGCAGCCACTTGTCGAGTTCGCGGAACAGCGTCTTGCGCTGCTCCAGACAGAAGTACGCCGTCCAGCCGCGAACGT
>JAVKCM010000243.1:0-106544 GCA_040222735.1 Fuerstiella sp.
ACCTTAGACCCTAAATAAATGCGTATTTGCTGTGTGCTGTAAAGGGGGTGGGGTTACTTTTTCCGGTCTTTGTTTATCAGAAAATCACGGGGCGGGGTAAAATTAAACCCGACCCCTTTTCCGCTTTCCTACGACAGAAAACCGGGGATAGCGGTGCCGCCGTCGACGATCTTCATGGGGCGTCCCAGCGGACTCAGGTTTTCATGACCGGGATTGACCTTCAGTGCGCCGCAGATTGTCTGAAACAGGTCCTGCACGGTGACCGGAGAATCCTCGACACTGGTACCGTCGGCGGTCGAAGCACCGTACACCTGGCCGCCCCGGATGCCGCTGCCCGCCATCGCCAGACTGAAGACACGCGGGTAATGATCGCGGCCGGTTCGAGCGTTAATCTTCGGCGTGCGTCCGAATTCACCCATCCAGACCACCAGAGTATCCTGCAGCATGCCGCGATCCTTGAGGTCAGAAATCAGGGCTGCCATCGCCGGATCCACTTCGCCCGCATTGTTGGCGCACTGTTCAAAGTTGTCCTGATGTGAATCCCAGTTGCCCGAACGCACCTCAACAAAGGTAACGCCGCGTTCGACCAGTCGCCTCGCCAGCAGGCAGCCCTTGCCAAAATTGGTGTTGCCGTAACGGCTTTGCAGCGGCTGCGGTTCTTCAGAGATGTCAAAGGCGGCTACGTCGGGCGTCAGCACCAGTCGTGAACTCTTGCGATACAGCGACTGATGCGTCTGCACCAGCTGCTCAGCGCCGGCAGAGGCAAATTCTTCTTCCAGCTGGCCCAGCAGGCCCATGCGTCGATTGAATCGATCCGCCGGGACGGGCAGAGTCACGTTGGATGGCATCTGTCCGGGATTGTTGACGACAAATGGTTCGTAGTCCATTCCCAGAAACCCGGCTCCCTGTGTGTTTCCGACGGATACAAACGAGGGCAGTTCGCTGTCCGCGTCGCCGATCTGCTGAGCAATGCAGGAACCGATGGAAGGATGTTTCACGCTGCCGGAAGGAATATACCCGGTATGCATCTGATAGGTGGCCCGCGGATGACTGCCTTCCTTGTTGGTCATGGAACGGACCAGTGCGATGTCATCCATGATCCCGGCCACTTTGGGAAAGTTATCCGCAATCCGGATGCCATCCACACTTGTCTGAATGGCTTCTGTGGGGCCGCCGTTTTCGGTACCGGGTTTGGGATCGAAGGTCTCAAACTGGCTGGGGCCGCCCTGCATCCACAGCAGGATCATGGCCTTGCCCTGACGGCGAAGATTGTCCGCTTCCAGTGCCATCAGATCCCGAAAGCTGAGTGCTCCGACAGACGCCGCCGCTGCCGAAATCGACTGAACGAAGCGTCGGCGTGAGAACCCCTGACGATGAATCTGAACGTTTTCAAGAATCGATCTGGTCATCTTCGGTGCCTTTGGTGGTGGGCCGTTTTCCGGGCCCTGCCGAAATCGGATTCACAACAACGGGGGAAATGCCCCAATTGCGATCGGGTAGGTGCGGTCGTATGCTGTGGGATGTTTTGACGGCGCCGCCGGATGCGTGCTGGTTGGGGTTGAGCAGATCGCACGACCGAAGCCTGCAAAAAAACGGAAGTTCGATTCCGCTCAACCCCGACCAGCCAGCATCCGGTGTGGCGGTTCCGTCATCGCTTGCTTTGAAATTCGCTGGAATTCAGCAGCGACCACAGCACGTCTTCAAAACCTTCCCGACGGCTGGGGGCTGTCGAAACATAACCCAGACAGATCTCCACTTCCCGCGCGGTGGGCTCGCGGCTCACGGTTGTCACGTAGAGTTCACGCACCATGTCTTCGTCGCTGAGTACCTGTCGCGAGATGCGGGCGACCGTGCTGTTTGGTGACTCTGCCCGAATAAAATTGTGCAGCTCAGGCGAATTCATCATGAACAGAGCTTCCGGAATATTTCCGGTCAGTTCGTCTCGCGGTGTGGACGGGTCGAAGCCGAAGGTCGTGGCAAACTGTATTCGACCCTGGTCCTGACGTCCCATATAAGGTGCCCGTCGGCCCGTGAATCGCAGCGGAAGTGCGGTCACGTTCAGTGTCTGGCACAACGCATCATAGAACTGGTCTGATCGCAGCCGAGTCGGTTCCAGTCGCAGAAAACCGTCTGCCTCAGTCTGCACCGGTCGTTGATAGAATGTGGTGGCCGTGATGGCTGTCAGCAGCCAGCGCACATCGTGACCGCTGGCGACAAAACCTTCGCACAACACATTCAGAGCAGCTTCGTGTTCAGCGTTCCGCTCCGGACCGAGATCATCGATCGGCGTGTAGAAGGGGGCACCGGTGAGCTCCGCCCACAGTCGGTTCACCAGAGCTCTGGCAAACCACGGGTTTTCAGGTGACGTGATCAGATCGGCGATCGCCTTCCGGCGCGTCTGATCAGATTGTGCGGCGCGAATCGAATCGCCGCCGAGAAAGAAGGCCGGATTGATCAGTGTCCCTTTGGAACTCGGGTCTGACAGGTCCGCCATATAGTGTTCGGTTTCGCCCTGTCCCGGCCGATTGTTGTCGGGCGGCTGAGCCGTTTTGATTTCTTCCAGCGACAGCCGGCCGTCACCGTCCTTGTCGATATAGGACATGGCGGCTCCCGTCAACAGACGTTCCAGCGGTGTGCCTTTGGCTTCAGATTCGGAAAGAATCTGATCTCGATTGCGATCCAGACGAGTCAGCAGAAACTGCGACACGCCCCGACGCCGTGAGCGATCGCGGTCGACGGAAGCGATCACATAGTCAAACATCCGATCAGAATTCGGGTCTCGCCGCACACTGATGCGGGGAAAGAACGCCACAAATTCGTGAAACTGTTCCCGTTTCCAGCTGTCCCAGGGATGATCGTGGCAGTTGGCACACTGAATCTGAATGCCCAGAAAAAGTCGGGAGGCTTCAGCCGCGATTTCTTCCGGCACTCCTTCGTGGGCAAAAATCAGGGCCGTGGCACCGTCGTTGTTGACCGGGCCCGTGGCCGTCAGCAGGTCCGTGACAACAGAATCCCATGAACGGTTGCTGGACAGATTCTGCGTCATCCATTCTTCGAAGGCCGCCGTGACCAGATTCGCACGAACATTGGTGGCTCGCAGCAGAATTGCATCTCGCCAGTAGCGACTCCAGTTGGCCGCGTATTCTTCGGTTTGCAGCAGCCGCTGTGCGACGGCATTCCGCTTTTCTGAGGACGGATTCAGCCCGAAGGCCGTCACTTCGCCGGCAGTGGGCGGACGACCGACAAGGTCCAGCGAAACTCGGCGCAGAAACGTCGCGTCATCGACCGCGGTGAGACGCTCGACATCGGTCCCTTCCAGAATCAACCGGTCGACCTCGGCAGCTGTTTTCTGCGGCGACGGGATCTCTGCGGCAGTCATCAATCGGCAGCAGCCGAAAACAATCAAAAAAAACGTGACGTTCCGCATCTTCACGTGTCTTTCACATCAGAAAACGAAGACCGGGCAGCAACGAACCCGATTCCCTGAGGGTGAACCTGATTTCAGCCGTGTGGTTTCGCAGAATCTGAGTCATTTTGCCGGAACCATGGAAAACACGGCCGTGAAACCCTCTCAGTCCTGACCGGAAGGGGAGCCGGGGTCTCTTGCGTTGCCTGAAATTGTCCGCTACCGTATCCGCCTCGCGGGTTCAGGCCCCACGCCGCCGTAGCTCAGCTGGCAGAGCGACGCTTTCGTAAAGCGTAGGTCATCGGTTCAAATCCGATCGGCGGCTTTGAAAAACACTAGGTTTCGGCGTCATTGCCGGAACCTTTTTGGGTTGGTGTCGCCTCTTGAACGTAACTGGGGCTTCCAGCCGCAGTCGGTGTCTGGCTTCGGGTCCGGCCGGTAGCGTAGATCAGCACCCGGTCGTTGCGCCCACTCACGGCCAGCTGGTCACCATCTGGCGAAAAGTCCAGACTCCGAATCGGCCGCAGACCGGTCTGCAGCCACAACTGCGGCTCCCAGCTGACCGGATCCCAGATCACCAGTTCACCGTCCGCAAACCCCGAGACCGCCACTTCGCCGCATGGCGAAAAGACCAGTGCTGCCAGGCGTAATGCACTGGCCTGTCTTTCCGAAATCAATTCAAGAGACGGCACATGCCACGCCCGTAATCGGCCGGTTTCGGAACCCGTCACCAGTGTCCGTCCGTCCGGTGCGAATGCAATCGACGTGACCGCCTCGTCGACGGATAGCGTGGTCGCATCGAGGTGCGACGTCATTTCTCCGGAATCCGTTTCCCGCCACAGCCGCAGTTCACCCCTGTTGCAGACCGTGGCGACCAGCCCCGCTGACTTCAGCTCAGCAACGGACAGCAATGATCGAAATTCGTCGGGTCGCTCAAACGTCAGAGCGTCGTCCTTCCCGGGCACTGGTACCCAGCAAAGACTATCCTCGCAGATACCCAGCAGCACCCGGTCACCGACCGGCAGAACTCGACCCAGGCCGCGTGGCAGTTCGACGGTGCCGACCGGTTCACCGTCGGACAGCCGAAAGCATCTGAGCTGTCGCTGACGATTGAGCACCAGCAGGCGGTCGTCTCCGGCGAACATGACCTGACGGTTGGGGGGCGTGCCTGAGCTGCAGATCTTTATTGACGGCCGGCCCGTCTTCGCGTCATGAAGCATGACTGCCCCGGAGCCACAGGAAACGACCAGCCAGCCTCCATCGGGTGAAAAACCCACGTGATTCACATTGTTGCCCGCCACAGGCCAGGCGCGAAATGGTTGTGCCGTCCCGACAGACATCACACACACGTCTCCACCTCGGAGCCCAAACGCGATTCGATCGGCCGAACCGGCGACATCCAGGGCCATGGGTTGTGTCGGGACGTCCACACCAGAGACAGGCTGGAGTCCGCCAGCAGCATTCTGGTCAGGCTCGACGGCTACGTCCGCCGTGTCGGCCTGGTATAGCGTGCAGGTCTGGTTCGTGTTGGTCCAGATCTGCACGCGGCCTCGGCCCGCCACGGCAAACTTTGGTTCAGTATCGCCCGGGTATGCAGCGATCAGATCGGCATCCGGCAGCATCCCCTGATGGTTCCAGGAAAGATGAACGCGCTGTTCTTCAACGTTCCAGATCAGCGAAGATTTGTGTCGACGAGCGCAAAAGGCCCATCGCAGATCACCGGAAAAACGTCCCCGTAACAACTGATCCGTGGTGATCTGTGAATGTGCCTGAATGGCACCGTCCGCGAGATTCGCAATCAGCAGCTTGCCGCCCCGCGTTATCATTCCGACGCGTTCACGATCGTCGGCCACGGTGATTCCGATGACCGGATCGGCGTCGATTGTCAGGGTCCAGCGGAGCGCTGAGTGCGGCGACGACCAGCACTCAACGTTACCCTGGTCATCTGCCACCAGCCAGGCGTCGCTGACGGGAACTGCAGCCAGGGCGGTGGGCCGGCCGTTTGAATGTCGTGGCAGAGCAATCGTGTCGTTTGAACCAATATCCAGTCGCCCCACCATTCCGTCATTCCGTGAAAACAGCACGCGTCTTCCGGCCGAGTCCAGAGCCAGCCTGACATCGGGCGAATCCAGCCGCTCCGGGAAGCCTGCGATCTGTCGACCGGCCGGCAACTGCCAGATTCGAAGTCCCTGCGGGCCGCTGGTGGCCAGCCATTCACCGTCATCAGACAGGACTGCGTCCAGCAGTCCGAATCGGTCGGCTGTCCAGCGTCGGAACTGTCGATCGGTGGTGCGATGCAGCAGGCTCCAGGTAATCCCCCGCATTTCCGGCGGGCACACGTTCGGATTATTCAGCTGCCGCTGTACATAATCCGGATGACCAGTCGCCAGCGTGCCCAGACGGACCAGCGTGTTGTTCAACGCAGTTCTGCGCATCCGCGACAGGTTCAGTTCCAGTTCGTGATTGACCTGCTGAAGTTCACGACTGCGACGATCAGCCAGCTGACGGGAGGTGACCGCCCAGACTGTCAGGATGATCAATGCTGCAAATCCCAGTGAAGAAAGGACGGCGGCCGTGGGATGGCGCCGACACAGGCGACCGAGATGGCTCAGCGCACTGGCCCGCCGTGCCTTGATCGGATACCCGGCCAGAAAGCTGCGAAGATCGTCTGCGAATGCCCGCATGTTGCGGTACCGTTCGTCGGGCTCCCGGGCCAGCGCCGTTTCCAGGATGATTTCCAGATCACCGCGGAACTGTCGATCCAGCTGTCCGATCGGCCGTGGCGGCATGTTTCGGACCTTTTCTGCCGTTTCAAAGATCGAAGCCCCGGCAATGTCAAACGGCAGCCGGCCGGACAGCAGTTCATACAGCACCACTCCCATGGCAAAGACATCAGAGCGGGCGTCGATGGCGCCCGGATCGTCGCCGAACTGCTCCGGACTCATGTAAGACCGAGTCCCGGCCCAGATTTCGGTGGTCGGATGAGGCGTCTGGTCCGTCCGCGCTTCCGGACGCAGCCGGGCAATGCCGAAGTCGATGACTTTGGTGATACCACTGTCCGTCACCAGCAGATTGGCCGGCTTGATGTCTCGATGGATGATGCCATGTTGATGTGCACTGGACAGCGCATCGCAAAAGCCGAGAAACAGCCGAATTGTCTCCGCTGCCGTCCAGCCGTCACGCTCACGCTGCCGGCGGATGTAGGCTCCGACGTGCTGTCCGGCAACCAGTTCCATCGCAATGAAGGCGCGTTCATGTCCCTGAACCGGAGCGATTCCCGCGTCGAAGATCTGCACAATACCGGGATGTGAAAGTGTGCCGAGCAATTCGACCTCAAGCCGAAACTGCGTTCGATTCCGACGGATGATTGGCGTGGCATCCAGCAGCTTCAAGGCAACTCGACGATCGGGGAATTCCTGTTCGGCGATGTAGATCACCGAGGACCCGCCCCGGGCCAGCCGCGACACAATGCGATAGGGGCCCACGCGATCCGGTTGGATGTCGGTCTCTGCCACACCATCAGGGTCTGCCGTGAGTCGCTGAAAGGCCTGCAGCGATTCGATACAGCGACGCAGCTGTGGCACCAGCTCCGGCCGCCCCGGACAAAGTGATTCCGGCGTGACCAGGTCCCCGTCTGCCTGCCGTCGCTCCCATTCATCCAGCAGCTGCTGAAGTTCTTCGGTGATCACAAAGGCGTCAGGTTTCCGTGAGTATTCCTTCATGATTCGATTGCCGATTCAGCAGGACACGCCTCAGGACCGAGCGGAAAATAAGTGGCGTAAGCTTCCAGCTTGCGATGCAGAAAAACGCAGGCCGGAAGCTTAGGACGCGGAATAAACGCAGGCTGGCAGCTTGCGATGCAGAAAAGCGGAAGCCGGAAGCTTACGACGCAGAAGAGCGCAAGCTGGAAGCTTGCGCCACGTTTTGTCACGACAGTAATTTTCCGTTTGATCCTTAGCACGAGACACCGGCGCGCTGCCGCTTCACTGACTGAGACGACAGTTCCGCCGGCCTGCGCGGCTCATTTTCTGACAACCCAGATGTTGCGATACACCACCGGGTTGCCATGTCCCTGCAGGTACAGTGATTCGGGACCTTCGACTTCCGGATATTTGCCGGGCGTCCCGTGTGGCAGTTCCAGATCGTCGTGGATCACAATGCCGTTGTGCCGGATTGTCGTGCGGGCGTTCTTTACTTTCTTGCCGTCTTCCCACCGGGCGGCTGTGAAGTCGATGTCATAGGTCTGCCATGACAGCGGCGGAAAGCAGGCATTGACGTACGGCTTGGCAATCGAATAGATGCCGCCACATTCGTTGTTTTCGCCTTCCAGTCCGAATGAATCCAGCACCTGACACTCGTAGCGCCCCTGCAGATACACGCCGCTGTTGCCTCGTGCCTGCCCGCGTGCAGCCGGCTTGAACGGTGTGCGAAACTCCAGATGCAGTGTATGGTCGCCCAGCTTTTCTTTGGTTTCACAGTTGGCTGCCAGCAGATCGCCCATGGTGATCATGCCGCCCTTGAAGTGGTCGGCTGACGTGCCGTCGAACAGCACCATGGCACCTTCTGGCGGCTTCGCTCCCAGCGTCGGGCTCTTGCGTTCCACCTTCTTCAGCGTCCCGACTTCCTCGCCGTCTTCAGAATAAATCGTGGCCTTGCCGTTGCTGATCGTGGCCGATCCGTTTTCTGACGTCAGTGTGGTGACCCCGTTTTCCGTGCCGCCGGTGGCTTTGATTTTCTTCTCCCGGTTCCAGCCGTCGCCAGGAAGGCCTCCCATATAACCGACCGCATCAAACCTGTGATCACCCAGCGCGATCACCTGCAGGCCGAATTTCACTTCTTCGCCGTCGCTGCCCAGCATTCCCTGGTACTCGCCCTGCACCTGGAAATCGGGACCCGCCTTGGACGGGTCCGTGAAGATCTGGTCCTCAGCCGCCACGGCGGTTCCGAGCAGCAATACAGCGGTGATTGCGATTCTGTTCATCATTAAAGCTCTTCACAAAAAACGAATATTGAAATCGGCCCGTGTCAGACGCAGCGACGCCGACAGGATGATAGTATGACGGCGCGACGGACGGTCGCAAGCAACGCTGGCGGGCAACAGACGCGAAAAAATAGCGGAGAGTGATTCTTGGAAGGTTCTGATCGAAATTCGGGTGTTTCCACCGCAGTGGCGGCCGCCGCTGCGTTCTGCACCTATTTCTGCATGTACGCATTTCGCAAGCCGTTCACTGCCGGCACCTTTGAGGGTCAGGAATTTCTGGGACTGGGACTCAAGACGCTGCTGGTGCTGTCACAGTTATGCGGCTACATGCTGTCAAAATTCATCGGTGTGAAAGTTGTGTCCGAAATGCCGCGTTCGCAGCGGGCAATGACGATGGTACTGCTGATGGGGATTGCCGAACTGGCGCTGATCGGATTTGCGTTTCTGCCGCTGCCGGCAAAGGTGTTGATGCTGTTTCTGAACGGATTGCCGCTGGGCATGATCTTCGGACTGGTGCTGGCCTATCTGGAAGGCCGGAAACATACCGAAGCACTGACGGCCGGTCTGTGCGCCAGCTTCATCGTCTCTTCCGGAGTCGTCAAGTCGGTCGGGCGATGGCTGATTGATGAACATGGCGTATCCGAGTTCCACATGCCTTACCTCACCGGTCTGCTGTTCTTTCTTCCGATGCTGTTCTTCGTCTGGCTGCTGCAGCGGACGCCGGAACCGGGAGACGATGACCGGCGTCTTCGGTCAGTCCGCACCGTCATGAATCGCAGCGAACGCCGAGACTTTTTCCGCACCTATCTGCCGGGACTGCTGGCGCTGCTGCTGGTCTACGTGGTGCTCACCGTGATCCGGACCATGCGGGATGACTTCGGTGTGGAACTGTGGCGTGATCTGGGTGTGCAGGAGCAGCCCGAAATCTTCACTCAGTCGGAAACCATTGTGGCGCTGGTGGCCACGCTGATGAACGCGTTCGCCATCTGTATTGTCAGAAATCTGCAGGCGCTCACCGCAGCAACGCTGCTTATGTGCAGCGGTTTTCTGCTGGTGCTGGCCGCTGCTCTGGGGCAGTGGTTCGGACACCTTTCACCGTTTGCCTTCATGGTGGCCTGCGGCATCGGACTGTATATTCCGTACGTCGCCTTTCACACGACGGTCTTTGAACGCCTGATTGCCGCCTCGCGGCGACGCGGCAACCTGGGCTTCCTGATGTATCTGGCCGATTCGATCGGCTACCTTGGCTACGCCGCCGTGATCGTCTGGAAGACGTTTGATCCGCCAGTGGGTGGTGTCCTGCCGTTTTTCCGAATCGCCATGCTGCTGACGTCCATCCTCTGTATCCTGGCGTTATTCTTTGCCCTGAAGTATTTCCACACGGTGCTGACGGCCGAAGCACACTTAACGAATTCTGAAACCCTGCAGCACACGGATGTTGTGCCCCGTACGGTCCCGTGATGACAGATACAACGCAGAAACGGACTTCCCGCGCGGCCGTGTTTTCAGCCGTCGGCCAGCCGCTGCAGATCCGAAATGTGGACCTGCCCGTACCAGCCGCCGGCGAGGCACTGGTGCGGATTACGTGCTGCACCATCTGCGGCAGTGATCTGCATACACTGTCGGGGCACCGTCACAGCCCGATGCCGACCGTTCTGGGGCACGAGATCATCGGCGTTCTGGAAAGCTTCGCCGGAGAACCGCTGCAGGACGTGTCGGGGCAACCGCTGCATGTCGGAGACCGCGTCACCTGGTCCGTGGCGGCCTCCTGCGGAACCTGTGCCCGATGCGTTGCCGGCCTGCCTCAGAAGTGTCAGACGCTGTTCAAGTACGGGCACGAATTATTTGAACCCGGAACCGAACTCAGCGGTGGTCTGGCCGATTATTGTGTGCTGAAGCGGGGCACTGCCATCGTACGCCTGTCGCCGGATGCCGACGATCAGCTCTACTGCCCCGCGAACTGTGCCACGGCAACCGTCGCCGCCGCTGTGCGTCTGGCGGGAGCACTGCATCAGAAACGTGTGGCCGTCTGCGGGGCTGGCATGCTGGGGCTGACCACGTGTGCGTTCGCCGCCGCTCAGGGGGCCGCCGAAATCTGCGTCTGTGACCTGAATGAAAATCGACGCCTGTTCGCACAGCGGTTCGGCGCCACTAAAACCGGCCCCGAACTGACGACTGACGATTTTGACGTGGTCTTTGAAATGTCCGGCAGTCCGGCAGCGGTGGAAGCGGCCATCCAGGCGGCCGGTATCGGCGGTCGCGTGCTGCTGGTCGGTTCTGTCAGCCCGTCGCCCGCGGTCGCTGTGGACCCCGAACGCGTCGTGCGTCGCCTGCTGTCCATTCAGGGCGTGCACAACTATCGTCCCGACGACCTGCTGTCGGCGGTGCGGTTTCTCGATGCTCATGGCACGTCATTCCCATTCGCCGAACTGGTCGAACGCTCCTTTCCTCTGACGGCCGTCGATGAAGCCTTTGATTATGCAGTGCAGGAGCGGCCGATTCGAGTCGCCGTTCGTCCCAGGGATCACGATTCCGATGCCTGACGTCGATAACATTATTCGGTTATTTGTGAAACGCGGCGATTCTGAGTACGGCGGTGAAGCCGTAACGCAGCGGCAGCATGCTCTCCAGTGCGCTCTGCTGGCAGAACGCGAACAGGCAGCCTCGACCCTGATTGCCGCCGCGCTGCTGCACGATATCGGCCATCTGCTGCACCATCTGCCGGATGACGCGCCGGAAGCCGGCGTGGACGACGTACATGAGGAACTGGGCTACCGATATCTGCGCCGGATCTTTCCGGATTCCGTGGCCGAGCCCGTGCGGCTGCATGTCCCGGCCAAGCGGTACCTGTGTGCGACCGATCCGGATTACCTGGCCCGGCTCAGTCCGCCATCAATGGTCAGCCTGGAGCTCCAGGGAGGTCCGATGTCGGCGGCGGAGGCCGATGAGTTCATGAAATCTGAGTTTGCCGGCGACGCCGTGCGCCTGCGGCGCTGGGATGACACGGGCAAGGATCCGGCCCTGCAGACGCCGTCGCTAAACCATTTTGTGCCGCACCTGATGGCCGCCGTCAGACAGGGATCACCATCGTGAGCAGACATTATGATGTGGCAGTTGTCGGCGCCGGAATTCTCGGACTGGCTCATGCATGGATGGCGGTGCGGCGCGGACTTCGCGTGGTGCTGTTCGAACGGTCGGCTCAGGCCGAAGGAGCCACCATCCGCAACTTCGGCATGATCTGGCCGATCGGTCAGCCAGCCGGTGAGCTGTACGACACGGCGCTGCGATCCCGTGACCTGTGGCTGGCACTTCATGATCAGAACGTGGTTCAGGCGGATCACTGCGGAGCCGTCCATCTTGCTCATCACCCGGACGAGCTGGCGGTGCTGGAAGAATTCTGTGCCGCCGGAACCCACGAATGCCGGGTCTTGTCGCGCGATGAAACGCTGGACCACGCACCGATCGCTTGTCCGGACGGGCTGCTGGGCGGACTCTTCAGTCCCACCGAACTGCGAGTCAATCCTCGTGTGGCCGCAGCACAGATTGCCGCATGGCTCGAATCACACCATGGTGTCGTTCGCTGCTTTGCCACGCCGGTGCTGCAGGTGGACGACGGGTCTGTGGTCTCGGCCGACGGCTGTCGATGGCGGGCTGATCGTGTCGTGGTGTGCTCGGGCAGCGATCTGCAGACCCTGTTTCCCGAGGTGCTGAAGAATTCCGGACTGCGGCTCTGTAAACTGCAGATGCTGCGTACCGTGGCTCAGCCGTCGCCGGTGAAGCAGTTCGCACATATCGCCAGTGGCCTGACGCTGCGACATTACACCTCGTTCGAACACTGCCCGTCTCTGGCAGCTCTGCGACGGCGCGTCGCGACGGAATCTCCGACACTGGATCGCTATGGCATCCATGTCATGGCCACGCAGACGGCCGATTCAGAATTCATCCTCGGAGATTCGCACGAATACGATGCCGACATCTCTCCCTTTGATAAACCTGAAATCGACCGCCTGATCCTGCAGGAACTGCAAAAAATCATATGCCTGCCCGACTGGTCGATCAGCGAACGCTGGCATGGCGTGTATGCCAGACATCCCGAACTGTCGGTGTTTGAAGCCACGCCGGAACCGAATATACACGTCTGTGTCGGGCCCGGAGGAGCGGGAATGACAATGTCTTTTGGACTGGCGGAACGATTCTGGAATCGCCGGACTGGATAAGGAATTAATCGTGAATCAGAAGTTTCAGTATCTCAGGGCGGTCGTTTTTGACTGGGCCGGCACAACCGTCGACCATGGCAGTCTCGCTCCCGCGATTGTCTTCCAGGAAATCTTTCGGCGGCGTCAGATTAATATCACGCCCGAGCAGGCTCGTGAACCCATGGGCCGGGCCAAACGCGACCACATCGCCGCCATCGCCGCCATGCCGGATGTGGCCGCCGCATGGAAGAAGCAGTACGGAGCCGATTGCAGTGACGATGACATCGATGCCATGTATGCGGATTTTCTGCCGCTGCAGAAGCAGACGCTGGCCGACTACTGCGATGTGATCGCCGGAGCCCCTCAGATGGTGGAATGGTGTCGTGACCGCGGACTGAAGATCGGATCGTCGACCGGCTACACACGAGAACTGATGTCGGTCGTCACGCCGGCCGCCGCTGCTCAGGGCTATGCACCGGACTGTGTGCTGTGTTCAGAAGATGCTCCCGCAGGCCGTCCGGCGCCGTATCTGTTGTACGAAATCGCCAGACAACTCGAAGTATATCCGCTGTGGCATGTGGTCAAGGTGGATGATACGCCGGTGGGTATTCAGGCCGGTCGCAATGCCGGTTGCTGGACCGTCGGTGTCACACGGACCGGCAACGGTGTGGGGCTGTCGGCTGAGGATATTGAATCGCTGTCACCTGACGAACGACAGCAGCGATGCGCTGCCGCCGCCGGGAAGCTTGAAGCCGCGGGTGCTCATTTCATCGTGGAAAGCGTGGCCGACCTGCAGCCCGTGCTGCAGGAAATCGACGACAGACTCGGCCGCGGTGAACTGCCAATAGGGTCGGTGTAGCTCCAGTCCTCAGCGGACAGGGCGACCCGGAACCGCGGCGTGTGTAGTCCGCCGCCGCCCAAGGAAAGACGACACGTACGGCGGACGATTGCGACCTTTGAAGTGGTAAACGTCGGCTGATGTCCGTAGTCTGCCGGTGTCTGAGATTCGTACCTGCTATTCGGAGCCCGTCGATGCCGATTGAAGTTCGCTGTCAGTGTGGGAAGAAACTGCGTGTCCCCGAAAAGTACGCCGGGCGAAAAGCAAAGTGCCCCGGGTGCCAGCAGGAAATTCTGATACCCGCGGCGCCGATGGCAGTGGACGACGACGAATTCGAAGACGACTACGAAGAGGAAAGCTACGAGGAAGAACAGGACGACGCCGCTGCCTACGCTGTTGCAACACCGTACAACACCTTTGGTGATGATCCCGGTGCTTCCCGGTACTCCGTTGATGAATTCGTGGAACGTACCGTTCAGAAGGACCGCAACCAGGGCCTGTTCGAACTCGAAAGCCCCTACATGATGGAGATCAATCTGAACGGCATGGTCTGGACAAAGCTGGGCGCCATGATCGCCTACGTCGGCAACATGAAGTTCACACGTGAAGGCATTCTGGAAAAGGGCGTCGGCAAGTTTCTGAAGAAAGCCATCACCGGTGAAGGCACGCGGCTGACCAAAGTCGAAGGTCGCGGTCGCCTGTATGTCGCCGATTCCGGAAAACGCATCAGCATTCTGAATCTGCAGGACGAATCAATATTCGTCAACGGCAATGATCTGCTGGCCATGGAACCTCAGATTGAATGGGACATCAGAATGATGCGCAAGATCACGGGCATGCTGGCCGGCGGGCTGTTCAACGTGAAGCTGGAAGGCACCGGCATGATTGCCATCACGTCCCACTTCCAGCCCATGACGCTCCGCGTCCGCCCGAACCAGCCGGTGGTGACCGATCCCAATGCAACCATCGCCTGGTCCGGAAACCTGAGTCCAGAATTCAAAACCGATATCTCTTTGAAAACCTTCTTCGGCCGAGGCAGCGGAGAGTCGATTCAGATGCTGTTCAGGGGCGATGGCTTTGTCGTGGTCCAGCCGTTCGAAGAAGTCTATTTCCAGCCCGGCTGATCTGTCAGCCCTGCAGCGAAATCCGGTGATTGCTGAGCCGCTCGCTGCCGGTATCGGTGATCAGGTAGTTGTGTTCGAAACGCATGCCTCCGACGCCTTCGACGTACAGCCCCGGTTCAATGGTCACGACGTCACCGGCCAGCAGCACATCGTCGCTTTCCGGCACCAGAATCGGCGGTTCCGGATGTTCCATCCCCAGCCCGTGACCGCAGTGATGGGCGAGCGGCGGGTAACCACGCTGCTGAAACACGGCTGACGCGGCTTCGTAGATGTCTTTGCCAGCGGCGTCCACCCGCAGTGTCGCTTCCGCCGCCACCAGCGCGTCGTGGCAGGCTTCTGCCTGCCGAAGCTGATCCGCCGATGGCGTGCCCACAGCAATCGTGTTGGTGAAATCGCTGCGGTATCCATGCAGGATCACGCTGTAGTCGGCGATGAACAGATCGCCCGGCTGCAGCACATAATCGGTCGGCAGCCCACCGGCCTTCGGACGCTCGGCATTTGTGGCCCGAAAATCACCGTACACAACACAGGCACAGCCGGCCTGCAGCTCGGCCGCCCGCTGAATGGCAATATAGACGTCCAGTTCGGTCGCACCTGGCTGCACAGCTCCGAAAGCAGCCTCGTGGCCGGCGTCGCAGGCCGCCATGCAGCGTTTCAGCAACTCGATTTCGTCCGGAAGCTTCTGCCGGCGCAGCTGTCGGATCACGGTGCCGATCGTTGCGGCCTCGCCCGAGTGCCGATCATCAAATCCGAATTCGGATGTTTCTGAAACCGTTGCTGCCACAGCGGCTGTCACGCCTTCCGGTTCAATCAGACCACGAGTAGTGGACCAGCGATCGTGACATTCAGACACCGCCTGCAGCAGGGCATGGTCGCGGTTGATGACGGACTGTTTATGCGTATACCACGGCACAATGACTTCATGGTCAACAAACGGTTCCGTGGTGGCGGTGCGGCGGACAAAGTTGTCCGCCAGCAGTGTGGCGGCACCATCCCGCTGCAGCAGCAGCAGGCACCGCTGGTCCGCCGAGAAGCTCAGCGGATTGATCCGAAAGTTGCTGAAGTACTGTACGTGGCGGGCGTCCCCGATCAGAATCCAGTCGAATTCCTCGGGAACGTGAGCCCACAGATTCTGCCGCCGTTGTCGGCAGCCTTCCAGTGTCAGCATGGCTTCTCAGACTATCTTCGAAAGTGATCAGAATTTTGTGGTCGCATCGGACAACGCGGTAACCGGGGGGACCCGGCAGCAGCCGAACGGGCTGCGAATTGCCACGAGCACGCGGCGGCCACCTGGTTTAGATCTGTCCGGTAGTGTTAATCTGTCCCGTAGTGTTGGTAGCGTCGGTGGCAGCAGGAGTCGCAGCAGCAGCAGCAGCAGCGTTGTCCGTCCGGCCGAACGACGGCTACTCGTCGCGGTTGGCTTCCAGCACCGACAGGAAGGCCTTTTGAGGAATCTCGACCGCCCCGAACTGTTTCATCCGCTTCTTACCTTCTTTCTGTTTTTCCAGCAGCTTCCGTTTCCGGGTGATATCTCCGCCATAGCACTTGGCCGTCACGTTCTTGCGGAAGGCCGAGATAGTTTCTCGCGCGATGATCTTGCCGCCGATGGCGGCCTGCAGAGCGATTTCGAACTGGTGCTTGTTGATTTCCGTCTTCAGCCGCTTCACCAGTGCCCGTCCCCGTCGATCCGCGGTGCTGCGATGAACGATGGTCGACAGCGCATCCACGCGTTCGCCTTTGACAAGAATATCCATCTTTACCAGGTCGGCGTCCTGGAAGCCGATGATTTCGTAGTCCATCGTTCCGTAGCCGCGCGTGACGCTCTTCAGCTTGTCGTACATGTCGTACACGATTTCACTCAGCGGCAGCTCGTAGATGACCTGGGCTCGCTGAGGCCCCAGGTATTCCGTGTTCTTGAAGATGCCCCGGCGATCCTGACTCAGCTGCATGATCGTGCCCACGTTCTCGGCGGGCACGATGAAGCTGACGCGGGCAATCGGCTCGCGAAATTCCTGAATCGTGCCCGGGTCCGGTACATCCTGAGGATTGTCAATGACCAGCGTCTCACCGGCCCGGGTCAGTATCTCATAGGTTACGTTCGGAGCCGTCTGAATCAGGTCCATGTCCTGTTCACGTTCCAGACGCTGCTGCACGATCTCCATGTGCAGCATCCCCAGAAATCCGCAGCGGAAGCCAAAGCCGAGGGCGTCACTGGTTTCCGGCTGAAACGAAAAGCTGGAATCGTTCAGACTTAGTTTCTGCAGTTCCTCACGCAGACTTTCGAAGTCGGTGGCATCCAGCGGATACATACCGCAGAAAACCATCTGTTTCGGCTTCTTGTAACCCGGCAGCGGAGCACTGGCCTGTTCCCGCGCCAGCGTCACCGTGTCGCCGACGGAAACCTTGCTCAGTTCCTTCACTCCGGTCAGGATGTAGCCGACCTGTCCCGGTCCCAGTTCTTTGCAGGGGACCAGATTCGGGCGGAACTGTCCGATTTCAATCACTTCACTGTTCACTTTTTCACGCATGAAGCGAACCGTGTCGCCCTTGCGAACGACGCCGTCCACGACACGCACATACGTGACCACGCCTCGGTACTTGTCATACTTGGAATCAAAGACCAGGGCTTTCAGCGGCTTCTTCGGATCGCCGGACGGCGGCGGTATCTTCTTGATGATCGCATCAAACACCGTATCCACGTTCAGGCCCGTCTTGGCGCTGACCTTCAGCGCGCCGGATGCGTCCAGACCAAGAATCGTTTCCACTTCGTCCAGCACTTCGTCGACTCGGGTCACCGCCAGGTCGATCTTGTTCAGCACCGTCACAATTTCCAGATCAACCTCGATCGCAGCATAGGCATTGGCCACGGTCTGCGCCTGAACGCCCTGAAACGCATCCACCAGCAACAGAGCACCTTCGCACGCCGCAAGGCTGCGGTTCACTTCGTAGTGAAAGTCGACATGCCCGGGAGTATCGATCAGGTTCAGTTCGTAAACCTGTCCTTCATGCTTGTAGTTGATCGTGACCGACCGCGCCTTGACGGTGATCCCGCGTTCTTTCTCCACCTCCAGGTCATCCAGAATCTGTGAATGAAACTGACGCTGAGTGATCGTGCCACTCTGCAGCAGCAGCTGATCGGCCAGCGTACTCTTGCCGTGGTCGATGTGAGCGATGATGCTGAAGTTGCGAATAAACCTGGGGTCCATGCGATCAGAATACAATTTGAAGGTGGTGGTGACGGACCGACTGCGGTCGCTGTATTATTTGAAACGCCCCCGGTGCAGCAGCGGTCTGCCGTTTCTCGGCAGCACAGGCCGGGTCCTGTTGATGGCTCGGTGATTCGGCTGACACCGCGACATCACCGCGACATCACCGCACGCTTTCCCGAGCAAACCAGCGTGATTGTCCCGGCGGTAAGACGCCAGGATGGAAGGCGCTGCGATCAGAATGTTATCGGTATTCCGGCATTCCGGTCGAGTCCTGACTTCCGCAAATTGAAATCCACCGCCACACTCCCGATTGCGAGAGTAATTTTCTGCCCGGAATGCCGCCATGTGCCCGTAAATCTGTCCCCTGTCTGCCCCCTTCGGATAACGCTGTCAGGAATTTTGTGGTGGAATTCGCTCGAAATCCGGGCCCGGCCGCGCAGTGAAGGTGTTTCTGCCGAGTTCCACGACGCTATGAGTCTATGGTTAACGTGCCGGAAATTTCCTCAGGTGCCCCCTGCCACGACCGCCAGCCGCCCCCGAAAAACCGTTCCTGCCCGATCGGAATCCATGAATATCGATGAATTACTGACTCAGATCATCGACCCGCCCCGAGCGTTGTCGCCCGTCCTGCCGTCCGCCGTGATCCGAGCCGAACCCGAAGATTTTCAGGTCGAAGAAATCCCGACCTATCAGCCGTGCGGGACGGGCGAACACCTGTTTCTGTGGATCGAAAAGCGGGATGTGCCGGCCGGCGATCTGGTCACTCGACTGGCCCGCGGGTTGCAGATCAGCCCCCGTGATATCGGAGTCGCCGGCCAGAAGGATCGTCGAGCGATCACACGTCAGTATGTCTCGGTCCCCCGCAGCTGCGACAATAATCTCTCGCAATGGAATGATCCGGAAATCAGGGTCCTGTCCGTGAATGCTCACGGCAACAAACTAAAAACCGGACACCTTCGCGGAAACCGCTTTCGCATTCTGCTGCGGCCGCCGGATACCCACGCATTTTCGGAAGACGAGCTGACTCAGGTCTCCGCACGACTGAAACAGCTTGAGCAGACCGGTATGCCCAACTACTTTGGCCCACAGCGTTTCGGACATCATGGCAGCTCCGTGCGCGCCGGTCTGGCACAGCTTCAGGACGAACCGCCAGCGTCCGGGAAAAGCCGCTCACGCAATGCAAGGCTGAACCGGTTTGTGGCCAGTGCCCTGCAGTCGGCCGTGTTTAATCTGGTCCTGAGCAAACGTGTGGCCGGTGAGTCGTTCTCCCGGCCGGGCTCGGGAGATGTCGTGTGTCGGCGCGATGGCATCCGCCCGTTTCTGTTTGACCAGCGCGGAGAAACCGACGCCGACTGTCTGGTGCCGATGGGACCACTGCCCGGCCCGAAGATGGTACGTGCCACCGGGACCGTCCTTGAAGCCGAATCTGCCGCGCTGCAGCAGCTGGATCTGACAGAACAACACTTTGCCAGGTCTGCAAAGCTGACTCCCGGTGCACGCCGCAGGCTGGCGGAATTTCCACTGCACGTTGAGACAGCCCCGGATTCCTCAGGCGGTATCGTGATCACGTTTGAACTGCCGTCCGGCTCGTTTGCCACGGTCATGCTGGCTGAAGTCTGCGGGTCACTGCAGTCCGTCACCGGACGTGACGCAGATCAATCAAGCTGAGGAGCGTCCGGTCAATTATTGGTCGCCTTTCGCGGAGCGAAAGGCGACCAGCCAGTCAGTTATTGATCGAACGTTTCTGAATCAATTCGTCGACGACACCACGATCATCCCCAGCACGCCGGCGAAACCGGCGTAATACAGAAAAACGGGAAGTGTGCGGCGGATAATCTGTCCTTCTCGCCCCACCAGCCCGACCACGGCCGACGCTGCGACCACGTTGTGGACACAGATCGTGTTACCGGCTGCCCCGCCTACCGCCTGCAGAGCCACAATCCAGAACGGATCACCTCCGATCTGCTGTCCCACCGCAAACTGAAACTTCGCCAGCATCATGTTGCTGATGGTATTGCTGCCGGCAACAAAGGCGCCCAGGCCACCGATCAGCGGCGACAGCAGTGGCCAGCCGCGTCCGGCCAGCTCGGCCATCTCACCGGCCAGAACCAGCGGCATTTCCGGAAGCCCCGCCGCTCCCCCGCCGGATCCCAGAAAAATCTGCACCATGGGCACCGTAAAAATCAGCGCGACCGAGGCCTTGATGATTGTCCGAACTGAATTGCTGACCGCCGAGCGACACTGACTGAACGTCATCCGGTGCAGCACGAATGTAGCACCCGAAACCAGAAGAAAGATGGTCCCGGGCAGCGCCAGCGGAGTATGTTTCAGATTGACGGATGTTCCCATCAGACCATTGACGGCAAACGTGACGTTCGGGTGATTGACCCATCCTTTGACCGGCAGCTGCGGCAGCCGGAATATCACCAGCAATGCTGCCAGCACCAGGTACGGCAGCCATGACTGCACGAAGCCAGGCTGCCGACGCCCAACAACATCCGATGGCCCGTCCGCCGGGTCTGCGGGGGCCGCCGGTGTTTCAGCGCGCCGTTGCTCCGGTGGCACAGGTGGTGGCACATCAGATGGTTTCTGTGCTGATCTGTGAGCGGACTCGGAATGCTCGGAATGCTCGGAATCCGCACCAGGCGCACGGGCTGTCCATGCGGCCGGCCATTCATCCTGTTCGACAAACTGCCACGGCGTTCCTCGAGGGGACAGCAGTCCCGTTCTGGAAACCGCTACGGTGACCGCCAGCCCGATCAGCCCGCCGAACAGTGACGGAAACTCGGGCCCCAGAAATACGGCGGTAAGCACCGACGGGATCGTCATCGCGAATGCCGCAAACAGAGCAAATTTCCAGCAGGCAAGGCCTTCACGAAACGAACGTGCGGCCCCGAAGTAGCGGGTCAGCAGCGATACCATGATCAACGGCACAAACGTACCGACTGCCAGGTGCAGCAGGGCCACGCGAGCACCGATCGCCTGCAGCAGAGCCGCCGTTGACTGACCGGCGTTGTCCAGCAGCCCGAACGCCACAGCGGCCGACTGAATGGCCGGCTCATCCGCAAAACCTGCGGCAAGATTCAGGCCATTGCCGATCCCCACCAGAATCGGTGTCCCCAGCGCTCCGAACGATACGGGCGTACTTTGGATGACCACCCCGCAGACGACGGCAGCGAGCGGCGGGAAGCCCAGCGCGACCAACAGCGGGACCGCCACCGCAGCCGGAGTCCCGAAGCCCGCCGCTCCTTCAATGAACGAACCGAACAGCCACGCCACAATGATGGCCTGCAGCCGCCGGTCCGGTGAGACACTGTGAAACCCGGATCGAATCACTTCGACCGCACCGCTCTGCGTGAGCGTATTCAGCAGCAGCACCGCGCCGAAGATGATGTACAGCAGGTCGGCCGCGATCAGCGACCCCTTGATTCCGAACGCCAGCACCTGCCAGCCGGACACCTTCCAGACAAACAACGCCAGCAGAATGGCAGTCGCCAGCGACAAGGGCATCGCTCGACTGGCCGGCCAGCGCAGGCCGACCAGAAAAATTCCCACGACAACAATCGGCAATGACGCCAGCAGGGCGTACAGCATGTTCGCGTTACCTGGCTAAGAATCTGGTCTGCTTAAGGAAACTCATAGTAGCTGAAACGGGCCATCGCTGCAGTCCCGTCGCCCGGTTTCCGTATCAGCCCGGCCAGCGCCCCGTAGCTGGGGCTTCCAGCCGCAGCACCCCCCGCTACCAACGAAACCCCAAGCCAAACACCACCTGCGGCCGAAAGCCCCAGTCACGCCCAGTAATTGCCGCCTGCCGGGCGGCACTTCGTAGCTCCGCCGCGACTGTGGTACATTCAGACTCAATCGTCGGAACGCACTGGCATGAAGAAAAAAAGGTCACCACGCGCCGCAAGAGCGAACGGTTCGCCTGACGGCGAATTGGGGGGCCTGCCCGGCAGGCAGGACCTGGTGCGGCACTTCGCGGCCCCGCCGCGACCGTGGAACATTCAGCGTTCGGCGCCGCCCGAACCGTCGTCAGCGAATCGGAGTCACCGGACCGGCTTCAATGATGGCACCAGGAATCGGTGTCGTGCTGCCGGGTTCGGGGTCGCTGATGGTGGCCGGCATGAGGCGGCTGCTGCGAACGGGCGAGGTGCCGCCAGGAATGACACTGGTCGTCGCTGTCTGAGGCTTTGCAGCAGCCTTCGTCGTGTGTGAAATCGTGGCCACTCGGTGCTGCCCCGAGGCTGACGTTGGCTTGCAGGTAACCGGTGACAGTCGGCCGCCATTCAGTTTTTGAGCAGACGTGCGGGAAGCATTCTCGGAAAGCAGGCTGGTCCGTCCCGGCTCACGAGGTCGCAGCGGGTGGCTCATAGACTGTGTCGGTTCAGGAACGCTGGAGAAACCAGTTGTCGCCCGCACGGCGCTGTTCTGTCGGATCGCGGTCGTTGTTTCGGGGGCTGCGGTCGGCTCAGATGTGTCGGCGGCGGACTCGGCCCTGGCAGGTGCCCCAAATGTCGCCGCTGGTCCGAACGTGGCACCAGGGGAGCTCGACGGCTCTGCGGAAGACGGTATGGCAAACGGCAACGGTGCCGGGCTGGACGGTGCCGGGCTGGACGGTACCGGGCTGGACGGTACCGGGCTGGTCTGCGGTGGGGCAAATGGTGCCGAGCCGTCAAACGATTCCGGTGTCGCTGCAGGTTCAGGTGTCACGGTCGGTTCCGGTATCAGGCTCGACGGTGATGCCGGAGCGGTAGAAACAAAGGCAGTCGTGGGGTCCGCGTTGGCTTCCCGAATTGTCGCGGTCCACTCATGGCGTTGCTCTACCGCCACGGGGACCGCGGGCACGGTTGCTGTCTGCGTGACATCCGCTGGCGGCAGCGGGATTGTCTCGCCCGAGTCAGCGTCCGACGAGGTCAGAGACGTCGGCGGCGTCGGAACTGTAGCAGTAGCAGCAGTAGCAACCGGAGTCGGCGGAACGGCGGTCTCGGACGAAATGGCGGCATCGGCTGTTGAGCTGGCATAGCCTTCTGAGACAACATTGACGCGTGCAGCATCCGTCATCGGCAGCGGTTCCTCCAGAGGCTCATTCACAGGTTCCGCCAGCGGTTCCTCGGTCGGCGGTGCCACTTCAAACGGGTAGTCGCCCTGCGTCGGCATACCGGCAATGCGCAGATCCTTGTACCTGAGCAGCGACCCTTTTTCGTAGTGCACGTTTTTCAGAGCAACAGCGTATTCGGCACGTGCCCGGAAGAACTGAATTTCTGACTGCAGCACGCGTCGCTGTGCGTCCAGAATGCGGTCGACGCCGTCGCGTTGCTGAGCCTTGCGGCGGGTTTCCAGATCGGTGAGATAGTCCTTTGCGGCAAGATACTGATTCAGATTGTTCTGCACAGACTGATAGGCCCGCACGGCATCGGCAATCGCTCCGCTCAGATCGCTGACCACTTCCCGCTGCTGTTCTTTCTGAATAGCTCGTTCACGGGCCAGAATCAGTTCCGCATTCTGGACGGCGGCATGAGCCCGGCGGTATCCGATGGGCACTGTCAGTTCCACACCCAGCGTCCATTCCTGCTGCTGTCCGGTGGCCAGATTCCCAAGTGCCGAGGCGGGCGAGGTACCGGTTTGTGTACCGCTGCCGATGAAGTCATCACCGAAGCCACGCCAGCGATAACGTCCGACCGCGTCCAGGCGAGGATTCAGAAAATTACGAGCGGCCAGCAGTTCCATTTCACGCTTCTTCACGGCCACGTGCTGACGCTGCAGTTCGGGTCGCTGGCGAATGGATTCGTTCATACACGAATGCCAGTCGAAGTGGATATCGGCCATTGTGGGTTCTTCGCTGGGTCGGATCAGCTGGCCATCGGCCGCCGCCAGACCGATCATCAGCCGCAGCCGACGTTCTGCCGTCAGGACGCCGCCGGCCATCTGAACCGTTCCTCCGCTGGATCCGTTGCGGGTCTGAGTGCCCTGCAGCAGTCGACCGGACAAAGCCTCGTCAACGTCTGCTTTCAGCTGATAGTACTGCTGGCGAGCGAGTGCTTCTTCACCCAGTTCGAATGTGCCGGCGTTCTTCCGCTGCTTGGCCTCGTTCCACTGCACCAGGGCTCGTTCCATGGCCTTCTTGCGGGCATCGAGTTCCCGGTAGGCCAGATACAGATCCCAGTAGGCGTTTTCCACGTTGCTGACGAAGTCGCGCAGCGAGGTAATGAACTCGGCGTGATTGATGTCAGCATTGGCTTTGGCGATCAGCACACCGTTGTACACGCCGGGTGTCGCTCCAGGGCCGGCAATCCGGTTGAACTCAAGGCCGCCGCCCTGCAGCAGAGGCTGTCGAATTTCACCTTCCAGCCATGTGTCCCACGAACTGCGGAATGTGTTGGCCGGAGCATTATTGGCGTCATAGTCGGTCACACCGCGAATCGCGAGCAGTGAACCGGTGGCCGAACGCTTGGACAGTTCAACCTGATAATCGTGCAGGTCCTGAGTAAACGCGGTGGCACCACCGGCAAAGAAACTGTTGTTGAAGATACGATTGTTGTTGTTGAAGGTCGCTGAAGCGGCCAGCTGAGCATCAAAGGCACTCAGAGCGGCCTCCATACCGAATCGCGGATCGGTTTCCTGCGTCTGCATGGCGAAGCCGGTGTTGACGGAATCCGGCGAACGCAGTACCACACCGCCGATGTCACGCAGCACTGTGCTGTGCTCCATAGCTCGCCGCAGCACTTCATCCAGCGTCATCTCATAGTAGACGACTTCTGATTCGGCAATGGTCAGCGCCGTCACCGGCTCAGACGTCATGCTCACTTCCTGCACAATGCGCGGCGCAGGCGTGTCTATCTGAGACGTGATGCAGTCAATATCACACGTGTCGTTGCCGACCGTCTTTTCCCACTGCCGGGCAGAAGACGCACAGCCGGTGAACAGCATAGGTGCGAAGACAACGGAAAACGTCACCTGCCAGATAATCAGGCGGTGCACCCAGACGCCCGTCCGGCGCAAGGGATTCTGTGTAGTCTTTCGTCGCGTCATTTCTGAATTCCGTTTCACACGCGGCTGTAACGGCCCGTGTCAGCCTGCTCTCACCGTCAGCGCCTCGGCGCTGGTCATCCGTAAATCAGCTGACATACTGGAATCTTCATCGACAACTGCCTTTCCGCATTCTAGTGATTGATGGACGAACTCCGGCCGTTCCACACAACTCACCGTTACGATCGATTCATCTGGCAGACGTCGACGACTGCAATTCAGACAAGGCGCAGCATCCGCCGCTGCCATGAAACTTCGGGCCAGTTCTGCCGCTCCTGCAGCAGGCCTCAGCAGAGGCGTCTACCGGCCGTTTCTGCCGTTCAACGGTCTTCAGAGTCCGGGTTCCGCCTCCGCCCCGGAACACCACACACAAACGCCGCCCGAAAGGTGGCTGCTGCGCCGTTGCGGGACGTCTACGAACCAACCGGTTCGGCGGTGAAGTCGATCATCAGATCCATGGCAATGCCTTCCAGTTCGTCCTGCAGCAGTTCCACCGACAGCCCTTCGGGCACGCGCAGGCGAATCGTCGCACGAAAGATCTGCCCCCCGGCCAGCGGAGCATCGCTGCACGCCGTGGTCAGTTCTTCAACGTTGACATCGTGAGCCGCCAGCACCTGAGTCACTTCGCGGACAATGCCGGGACGATCATTACCCACGACACTGACGGTCCACAATGTTCCATCGCCCGCGTCAGCATCGCCGGTCAGCCCCGCATCGGCACCGCGGACGGTGTCGAGCTGGGCCACAACCTTGAGGCCCAGACTGCTCAGATTGTGCAGATCGGTGACCAGTGCCTCGCTGCGGTCGTCCGGTGCCTCGACCAGCACAATGCCGGCAAATTGCCCGGCCAGATGAGACATCCGGCTTTCACGCCAGTTGCCGCCATGGCGACGAACCACGTCAGACACGGCACCCACCAGCCCGGGACGATCAGGTCCCACCAACGTTACCACCAGCGACGGCATCCAGGAACTCTCCGATTGCGACAACTTACCGACTCAAACAGTCAGCACCAATGCTACCAGAATCGGACGTCCTTTTAACCGTGCGAAGCGATTCTGCGTGGATCGCCGCACTTTCCAGCGAATTCGTCCACGTCGCCCGGCAGTCATCAGCCGCCTGCCCGATCACCAGATGTTCCCTGCTCCCGGCGTATAGGACTCCGCGTCGACCCAGTCTGTATGAATCTCATCGGCCTCCAGACTGCCGTCCACGGTCGTGCGGGGAGCGTTTATATCCACCCGGGCCGCGTTCAGATTGATCCTGTCCGCCGACAGCGTCATCGAACTGCCTGATATCGTGACTCGGGCCCTCAGCGCGTCGATGAACGTCTGATTGTCAGCCAGCGATGTTTCCAGCGCCACAATTCTGGAATTGCTGACATCCAGAGCAAACAGAGCATCGTCCAGCTGATCGGCAAGGTCGTCGACCTGGTCCTGCAGCCTTTCAAGGTCCGTCCTGTTGTCGAGAACCGCGGTCACTCGCTGAGGCGCGACCCCCGTGTAAACATCGCTGGCGGACAACACCGAGTAAGTGACCAGTGTGAGCAGGGCAAAGGGCATGAGTTGAAAACGCGACATGTTCAGACTCCGGGACAGGTTGTGTTGTCAGAGAAACCACAATACGTCCCAAAGCGGAAACGGATCAGCATTGTTACATGGCCTCAGCCCGCCGAGGCGTCCAATAAATCAGGGTGTGACAAGCGACGAATCACATCAAAAAAATCTCAATCCCCGCAACCCGCCCCAAACCCTGCCGCACCACCACCCCCAGTCGCCTTCGCGCCGGCACACCGCACCTCAGCAGCACCGAGGCGTCCAATAAATCCGGGTGTGACAAGCGAAGAATCATATCAAGAACATCTCAATTCCCCGCAACCCGCCCCAAACCCTGCCGCACCACCACCCCAGTTGCCTTCGCGCCGGCACACCACGCCTGTCACTTGCGCGTCAGTTCTGATCTGCCCGCCGCCTCAGTTCCGCGGTGATGGCGTCCACTTCATGCAGAGACACCAGCGCTGAAACCGCCGACATCAGCACCTTCACGGCTACGTCCGGCCGAGCCAGACTCAGCTGACGAAACTTCGCCACGATGTAATGTTCCGCCTGCATCAGTTCTGTCAGGGCGGCCTGAATGGCGGGTTCCTGGTCAATATGACTCGGCAGTTCGGCCAGCGTGGCGCGAGCTTCATCCAGCCGTTCGATCAGTTCCTTCGTCGACATGTCGCTCATGCGGCCGTTCCTTTTCTGAACTCGCTTCCGGAAGGACCACAGTCAGGCCCTGTTGACCGATACGAAGACCGAAGTGATTCCGGGCGTGCGGGTCAGAGCCGCACCGGTTTTTGTGCCGTGTTGTTCTCTGCCTTTATGCCCCGTCAGCCTGCTGACGCAGTTGTTCCTTCGTTGCTTCGCTCAGTTCTCTGCAGTCCTGGTCGGTCAGCGCTGCAGCCATGGCCCACAGCAGGTTCAGGCTGGTGCCAGGTTCGCGCTGCTTCACCATCCTGTAGGCCGCCACCGGACCCAGTCGCTCCAGGTCCGCTCTGGTCTGAACGCCGATGCCTCGCAGCCATCGGGCGCTGGTGGGACCCAGGTTCTTCAGGTTTTCAATCGGAATTCCCAGGTCCGTGATCGAAGCGGAGGGCATCGCGTCGCTGAATAAAGACTTCAGCTGCTGCAGATGACCTCCGGTGGCCGTATGCACGATGGCCGCCTGATGGCGTCCGGCCGTCTCGACCCTCTTTACGCCGAACCCATGTCCCTTCAGTCGCTTCCGGGTCTGAGAAGCACTGAGATTAACGTACAGCCTGTGATTCGCTCCGCTGGTCACCGTTCACTCCTCGGCACGGTTCTGAAAGGATGTGCGGTTCCGAACGTTCAGTATTGTACCGACATCGTTGCCGGTCTGGTTGTCATCAGGGCCGGGGAAAAACGGAAAACTCACGACCGTGTGCCGGGATTCCGGAAAGATGGCTGTCGGCAGGGGAACCCGGTTCTCAGGCCGACCGGTCCTTTCCGGGACTGGCCGTACCGAACCGCCCCGGCCATGCCCACCATCGTCCCGTTCTCGTGTTTCAGGGATCCGGGCCCGCCAGACGAAAGACCAAGCGGAAAATAAGTGGCGTAGGCTTCCAGCTTGCGATACTGAAAAACATGCTTCCAGCTTGCGATCCAGAAGAACGCAAGCTGGAAGCTTGCACCACGTTTCGATGCGACAGTAATTTCCCGTTTGATCCTAAGCCGCGGGCCGTCAGGCACCGGGTGGTTGGGTGACATGTTCAAGAACTCGGTCGCTCACGCGTCGCGGCTCACGCAACGAAAATACTCATGTTCTCTGTCCAGTCGCGACCAGAAATGTGGGTAACGACAAGCCCGAGAAGCCCGGTCGCCCCACCGGCAGGCGAGCTCCAGCCGAGCTGGAATCTTCGGACAATCAGGACGGACGACAGCCCCGCCATCCCGCAACTTCCCGCTTCCCGCTTCCCGCTTCCCGCTTCCCACTTCCCACTTCCCACTTCCCACTTTCCGCTTTCCGCTTCGGAAATTTCGCAGTGGCAGAATACCCACAGCGTTCCGGCCATTTTGTCGTCCCCGACCATTCGAATGCGAAAACCGGGGAAATTCGGCTGCTGACTTTTCAGGTCCAGATTCTTTGGTACGCTTCGCACCAGACGACACGAACAATTCTCTGAAACCGGGGTCTCTACACCTGCCCAGCCCCTGACAGACGTCCGAATCCAATCGCCGCCCGTCTTAGAGATCGCGAAAACCACACCTTCAAAGTGTCTGTCAACTCAGCTCCTATAGCTCAATTGGTAGAGCAACTGACTCTTAATCAGTAGGTTCAAGGTTCGAGTCCTTGTGGGAGCATTGATTTAAGTCCTTGCCATTCCACCGTTTGTGGAAACCTGCCTTGTGGGCAGTGTGGCGTGAAACGACCCGACTACTCGTTTCACTACCTGTTTTCAGGAGCCACACGCCATGAAACGCATTCCGAAATACTCGTATCACAAGGCCACCGGGCAAGCTCTCGTCCGACTCGACGGCAAGGTTCACTATCTCGGCAAGTACGGGTCTGACGAGTCCCGAAAGCGATACGACCACCTGATTGCAAAGTGGTTGACCGGGGAAAAGCTGAGCACGCCCGACCAATTGACGGTCGCTCGTTTGTGCGTGAAGTACATCAACGAGCACGCAAAACCGTACTACCGGAAAAATGGTCGACAGACGTCTGAACTGTCAGCAATTCAGGCCGCACTGCGACCGGTGACGGAATTGTTCGGCAAATCGAAAGTCGCAGACTTCGGTCCCGCCCGGCTGAAGAAAGTTCGCCAGAACATGGTGGACCGGGGGATTGTGCGGACCAGCATCAATCGGAACGTCGGGCGGATTCGTCGAATGTTCAAGTGGGGCGTCGAAAACGAGCTCGTTTCACCCAGCATTCACGCCGCACTGTCGGCCGTCGCGGGGCTGCGGCACGGCCGCTCAGACGCGAACGAATCGTCGCCCGTGAAACCCGTCCCGGATGCGGACATCGACGCCGTTAAGCCACACGTCAGTCGTCAGGTGTGGGCCATGATTCAGGTTCAACTGGTGACCGGCATGCGTCCCGGGGAAGTCCGACTGTTACGCACGGGTGAAATCGACATGACGGGTGACACCTGGGAATATCGGCCATCGGAACATAAAACCGAACATCATGGCCGGCAGCGACTGATTTTCATCGGACCGCAAGGGCAGGACATTATCCGGCCGTTTCTGAAAGCTGACCGGAATCGCTATCTGTTTTCGCCTACCGAATCGCGGGAAGAATTTGACGCTGACCGTCGAGACAATCGGCAGACGCCTATGACACCAAGTCAGCGGAAACGCACTCGTAAAGAGAATCCGGAGCGAAAGCCGGGTGAGTGTTATTCGGTCACGAGCTATTCCCGAGCCATCAAGAACGCATGCGTCACGGCCGATGTCGACGTCTGGACGCCAAACAGGCTACGCCACAACGCAGCGACACGTCTGCGAAAGCAATTCGACATCGAAACCGTGCGAACCATTCTGGGACATGCCACCGGGTTCACAACGGAAATCTACGCGGAGCTCGACCACGAAAAAGCACGCAGCATAATCGCAGCCATCGGTTAGGGGGCTGCGATTGGAAGTCGATCCCGAGCGTAAGTAGGATGCGAGCACCAGACCTAGGTTTAGCGGCTGAAAAGCGGAACCCGAAACCGCCCGGTCTGGTGCTTTTTCTTTTTCGGGTGTCGACGTTTTCGGGAGTCGATGGGGTGGATTCCGCAAAACTGGTTTCCGATTTGCGTGATGAATTCGGGATAGAAATTGATCTCGCAGTTGCAGCACGATTTATTCAACTTGCGTCTGAAAAAGCGGCGCGTCGAAATGACCTACCGAGAAACGTTGACCCGGATTTCTGGATAGGGCTAATTGCCAATGCCTTGGTAAGTAATGACTTCAATCAGCGACTTGAATCGCTGGATGAAGCTATTCCGTGGATTGGAAAACACCCAGACGAAATTTGCCTTGAGCAACTCCACGAATCGATCAGTCGAATGCTGGTCGGCAAGATTACGATCTCAGCTAAAAACTTGAGACGTTATGTTGTTCGGCACAAGGTCTTAACGTTCTATGAGGACTTTCTCGAGCGAGCTGAGACGATATTCCCTCGCTTCGCTAGCAGGTTGGACGATGTTAGCGAAGAAGTTGTTGAGTCACTTTGCGAAATTGTTGATTCGCCAAAGCAGGATGTTGACGATTGGTGTGCGAAAGCTGAGTTGACATCTGAAGGCTTCATCGCCAAGTTTATTCCACAGGGCCTCAAATTTCTTAGGCCGCTTCTCGGTGACGAACTAAGAGGCAGCCCTGAGCTACTCATTCGTTGCATCCGCGAAGTTGTGTTTGCCCTTTTTCCAATAACTGCAGAAGACTGGCACGAATTGCTCTCGGACGTCGACTTGAACGAAAATCAAATCGACACGTTGAACGACGAACTTAACAGGCTGGTTGAGCCAAGTGCAGAGCGAGGATATATCGCTTTCGACATCCGAAGTCTGGAGAAGACGAAACCGCGTCTGGCCCTGTCTTATAGGGTGTCGTGGGTAGCACAGACCATGGTTGCCGTCTCAAGATTACCGCCGCACGAGCACGTTCAAACCTTTGCCACACTGAGCAATCTGAATGTGCCGGAACACACGTCAAGTGCATGCATCGACCTGGCGATTTGGTTGCTACACCACAGTGCCTACCGGGGAATGGTCTCTGAATATCAAAGCGAGTCAGCCCTTCCGGCATTTTTGAGCAGCCAACGACTCGGCCCCACCGATGGGACCTATTTGTTTCGCGTAGACGCACAGGGTGACTTTGAAGGGCTGGTAGGTTTCGCCGAGACCAGAAACTCGGGAGTCACTGGTGTGCGTGATGACGACAAACACGCGGAGTTGGATTCTTGGTGGGACCGGCTCGTTGCCGGGAAGTCACGCCTAAAGCATCTCACGTCAGATTCGGTATCCGACCTCCCCCCCTTCCCCCCCGAGAGTTTGGTCCGACGAATAGATTCGATGTGGACAACGTTAGAGTCCACATCGCGGGACTCTAAGCTCAAGATTGAGGAAGTATTCGACGGGAACCTAAAAGGCGATCTGAGCCAAATAAGAGTTGCACTACCTTTCGTTTCCGCCTTCGATGAAGCTGGAGTGACTGCCGCTGAGTTTATCGACGTATATTCTTGGATGGTTGGAATCGGGCTCTCTGTGACCCTCAGTTCGGGGTTGGCTAGGCACACAGGAAGGCAGGAATTGGATCAACAGCGTAAGTTTCTTGACCGAGGCTGGCTACCACCTGCAAGGTTGTCTGAGTCGGAAAGGTTGAGCAGCGTCAGCCAGACTTCTTTGATTCCGGGGAGCGAAAAATGTGCGGCACCAGATGCACCGCTATACGGCAAATCGCTGGAGCAGCTCGCCCAAGAATTTGCTGGCGACGGTCTCGCCATCACGACTGCCTTCGAGGACTGGTTCCAGGCTTACCACCCATTGACGGACTCACGTGATGGAATCGCTGAGAACGTTCATCAGTCGCGTCTGCACTTGGGGCGAATAAGGCAAGCGATAGATATTGCTGCGACAATGGAGTTCGGTGGACCGTTCCGAACCTATGCTCATTACTTTAATGAGTCGCTTGCACGTTACTCGGTGACTCTCGACGAAGGGCTGGCTCTACTTCGGGAACCAGAAAAGAATTTGCAGCAACTCCGGGAGTGGCTGAAAAGACTTATCGTGCCGCTCACGAAAATTAGGAACAGCTTTATCGCTCAACTGGGGGCACCGATGCCTTTACCAGTCAGATCGAAGCCAACGTGGGACTTGAAGAAGAGGATCTTGGAGTTCAAGGGGAAGCAACGTAAGTTTGCCCCGCAGACCGGTGACAACGTCTTGGATGTTCTGAACGCATTCGAGTCAAACGAGTGGTCAGATTCCACGAAAAACCCGTTGCTAGACCCGGACAGAACTCGGGATACGCTCCGGACCATTAACAGCAATAGCATTGGACTTAAGATCAGTTCGGACGGTAACAACCTGTGCTGGAAGTGCACCTGAAGTGCACCTGAAGATCCCGTGTAGTCCCGGTGATTCTGAAGAAACTACGAGCATCAGTATTCAACCTGACGCTACGGAGATTCTTCATGGTCACTCAAACCTCAGAACTGGTCCCACTGGGCCACGCACGGAAACATCTCATTCCTCGCCGGCCTGATGGTCGCCTCATCACCGCAAGCACCGTTTGGAGGTGGGTCCGAAAAGGACTCGAAGGGCTGGACGGCGAGCGGATCAAGCTCGAAGTCACCTACGTCGGCAACCGGCCCTACGTCACGCGAAACGCTGTCGACGATTTCTTCCAGGCTGTGACCGAAGCAAAGCTCGAACGTCACCGCCGGGCCGAAGAACTGGCGGCAGACGTCACCGCTGAAGAGCTCGCTGCCGTGGGGCTGCGACGATGAGACGCGACGAAGCTCAGCCCATCGTTGACGATATCCGCACGCTGCATGAGCTCATGACGCCGGCTGACGTCATTGCTCGCAAGCTGCATCTGCCGGAACGATTGGTCCGGCATGTCATTCAGCACGGACAGATTCCACCGGAGCAACCGCAGTGGAAGACATCGTCCGGCCACATTGAAGCATGACCCCGCCCGATGTGGGCGAGGTCACTTTCCCAGGTCGTCGTCTGTGTCCGTGGAAAGAAGCAGACGGCATTTAAGGAGTTGCCGATTATGGCAAAGAAAAAGGACGGAAGACATTCTTCCCGGGGCAATCCGAGAAGAAAAGTCACACATGCCGAAGCCTATGGGGCTGTTCAACTTGAGTTTCTGCAGATTCTCAAAGTGAACGAAACCGCGACGGCGGACGCAATCCACGAACGTCTGCAGATTCCGGATTCTGCTCTGATGAAGATCGGACCAGCCATTCGGGAACTTGCCAAAGACGGACGGATTGTGCGCGTTGGCTACCTGAACACCGGACGCAGTAAGGCCCATGGCCGCACGCTGAAGGTGTGGAAACTGGCCGACTGACCACAGAACCGAAGCGTGGGGCCGGCCGGCAACCGGTCCCCGCTTCTTTCGATTCGATCATCGGCCGGGGAAGCCGACAACGCAGCAACATTCACCCAGTCACAGGATGACGCACACATGATACAAGCAATTGAGCATTCCGACCACAACGCAATTCCGCTCAGTCCCGATCGACCACGATTCAATTCCGCCGACGACTGGCTCAGTCACTTCGAGCACGCGACGAAGCACGGCCATCGACCATGGCCACCAGTCAGCCGGGATGAACTGCTGACCGCCGACGAACACGGACTTCTTGAGATCCACCCGGAATGGGTTCCATGCCGCATGGGGCTGCGATTGTTGAAGCTGCCGGATTGTTTCGGCCGCACGCTGGAACCCTACGGCGAGGGGTTCAAAGAAAGGTTTCTGTCCACGCTGAACACTGACCCACAATTCGCGTCAGCCGTCCTGAACCTGATTCGTGGGGAGGGCTGAGTCGTGGGATTGAAGAACCAGCATTCACAACGCCGAAAAGAAGCTGCCGTCAGCACAACCCCCTTGAACCGCTCGGCAAAACAGGGTTCCGCTGACACTGGCCAGAAATCAAAAACAAAAACACCACGCAATCGACTGTCTGAAACGGCGTTTCAGCCGCTACCGCTCGAATGCCTGCCGTCCATCATGCGGGATTATGTGGTCTGTGTATCCCGGGCTGTTGGTTGTGACCCCTCGTTTGTTGTGCTGCCGTTACTGTCGGTCTGTGCGGGTGTCATCGGCAACGCTCGCCGCTTACTGGTCAAGCGGGGCTGGTTTGTTCCTCCGATCGTCTGGACAGCCCTGATCGGGGAATCCGGCACTCAGAAGTCACCGCCATTGCGAGCCGTTATCAAGTATCTGAAACGTCTTCAGCAGGATCTTATTGCCAGGCACGGGGCAGCCATGGCCGAATACAACGAGGACCTCTCAGCCTACAAGAAAGACCTGAAACGTTTCGAGAGAACCGGGGAAGGACAACGTCCCTCGGAACCAGAACTGCCGGTCTGTGGTCGCTGTCTGGTGTCCGACACGACCATCGAAGGACTTGTTCCGATTCTGTCTGAGAACTGGCGAGGGGTGGTGCTGCAACGTGATGAGCTGGTCGGATGGATCGGCGGTTTCGACAAGTACAGCAAAGCGGGAGCCGCGTCGTGTGATGCTGCTCACTGGCTGAGCATTTACAACGCTGACGCCATTGTCGTCGACCGCAAGACGGGAGTCCCGAGGACACTGTTCGTTCCCGATCCCGCAATCAGTGTGTGTGGTGGCATTCAACCGGGGATTCTGAATCGTGTACTCAACACGGAACACCGGGAAAACGGGCTCGCCGCTCGCCTGCTGATGACATATCCCCCACGCCGGCCGAAGCAATGGTCAGACGATGAGATTCCGGCAGCCCAGGAAACCGCTCTTGAGGACCTGCTGACGGGGCTGTCAGAGTTAAAGCCATCGACGGGGGCCGATGAGAAACTGAAGCCGGGTATTGTGTTGCTGTCGGCCGAAGCACGGGAAGCCTTCATTGCGTATTACAATCACACGGGGCAGGAGCAAGCCGGTCTGACTGGTGACCTGGCCGCGTCGTGGTCGAAGCTCGAAGAAACCGCCGCTCGTTTCGCCCTGGTGTTTCATTGTGTCCGTCAGGTGACGACGGAAGACGTCGATCCGTGGAAATGCGACGGTCAAAGCATGGCCGCGGGTGTCGGGCTCGCTGAATGGTTCAAGTCAGAGACACAACGCATTCAGGGGCTGCTGACGGAATCCACGGAAGAACGTGAACAACGCCAGCTTGCCGAGTGGATTCAGCAGCGAGGCGGGGTTGTCCGTGAACGTGATGTTGTTGCTGGTCGACGGGCCGTGGAAGATGTCACTCAGGCTGAATTGCTGCTTCAGACGTTAGTTTCCGCCGGGTTCGGCAACTGGCGAGAGATTCCGGCCGGTGAATCCGGGGGCCGTCCGGCGCGTGAATTCGTTTTGTATTCGTGAACGTTGTCAGCACAACCTGCCTGAACCATTGGGGAAACGGGGGTTCTGCTGACACTGTGTAGGCATCGTTAGCTGAACAGGACACTCCGCAAGGTGGCTCGCTACAATTCCAAAGTTACTGGTCCACGTGTGGAATGAAAGGCCCTTCGACAGGAATAACCATTCCCAGTTCTGCAAGGATGGCCTGCAACTCGTCCGCCTCGTTCGTCTTGCGAATCCCCGCGTGTAGCGACGGAATCTCCGCATGTGCGTCATCCCAGCCATCCTCTACCTCTGGCCGTGGTTCGACGTTGAGCCCACGCACCCGTAATTCCGAAGCGAGCAACGAGACAACGTAGTACCCCTGTTTGCTCCTTCCGCGGGCAACTTCTTCCAGCGTCTTGAATCGCTTTCGATAGACAGAGATTCCTGAGTGCTCATCACGCCGAGGGGCAAAAGCTTCCGGGTAGAGAACGCCGCCTTCGGCTTCATACCAATCGCACGAGACCGGAATACGGCGATAAAGAACCTCGTCATCATCGATCGGGACAGGTGCATTTGGCATGCCACCGCCTTGGTTGGGACGGACCGTCTCGATCAGTCAAGTCGTTCACGTGCAACGACCTGCGTCCCGTCCATGATTATTTGTTCTACCGTACCATCGTCCCAGAAATGGAGCTTGAGCGATTCACCTCCATTTCGACGCTCAAAGATAATCCCGCCACTGCCATCTGGGACCACTCGGTGAGGCGGTAGCTCATCTGTGTCCCTGAGTTGCTTCGCATAACGCAAAGCCAACGCAATGATTGGAGGCCGGGGTGGCTCAACGTCCTCGTCATCGAAGTATTCCGGGTTCGCTCCCCATTCCACAAGTTTCTCCGAGATGAACTTCTGCCAGAGATCGCGATTGGCCTTGTGTAGGACCGGGGATGCAACGTCAGCATTCGTGTCTACTGCAAGTGGAAGCGATGCGGCTGGAAAACAGGCGGTCGATTCAATCGTCGGCACCATTATTGAGTCCCCATTTGGAGTTTGCTTCATCGCTCATCAGCTTACTAAAAGCACAAACGATTGTCTTGTGCCCAAGATCGATGCCCGTCAATACGGAGGTCTTGTCGTTCCCATCCACCGGGCCCCGAGCGGTCAATCCGAGGCGGACTAATTCCGAATTTTCAGGGTCGTCCTGCTTGGTGTGTTGCCAGTTGACGTGCAATCGGCCACGTTCTTCTGGGATTACGAAGTGCCACTCCCCGCCAAAACTTTCCGCTTCGATCAGCCCTTCGATCGATGGAACAGCGTTGAGTGGCTGAAAAAATGACCAGTCGCAAGGTTGCCCCCATATACTGCCCTTGGGAATGTGATTCACATAGGTGACCTCCCACTGGTCTGGGACAATAGTGCCGAGTTTCTCGTCGCCCGCAAACCTAATCAAGTGAGCAAGAAGCGATTCAAATTCTTCGCGAACAGATTCGTAACTCGGATACGCATCACCTCCTCGGCCAAGCCAGTTGAGGTGAATTCGTCCATTCTGCAACTGCACCATTCTTGTCTGTTCGGAGTTAGTGATTCGAATTCTCGACGAAGGGTCTTGTGTCAATTGAAATTGAAGTCGTAACGCTTTGCTCCATTCAGCTTTCGCGGCAAATTGCTCGGCCTGCATGGGCAGAAGAGGTGCGTCATCAACCGAAGGCCAGTCGTTCGGCCTGAGCGACTGCCAAAAAGCCCCAAGGTAGGCGTTCGTGAATCTCGGCAATGGCGAAAACTGCATGCCGACTACAGTCTCAACAACAGGCGGGTTGTCGTAGTGCGGCAATTGCATCTTTCGGCGGGTTTCAAGCATCTCAGGGTTCGAGGTGGTTCGTCTGGCTGGAAGTGTAATGAGAATCGGGATTTGAGACTATCCATCTCAAGTGTACGGGTCAGATGCAGAAAGATTGGGAAAGATTTGACGGATTTGCCGCTAGATCACCGACAGTCCCCGTTTCAAGTCATCTGGCAGGACGTTTCGGCCGGGCAATCCGGGGGCAAGACGTAAACTCCTCGTTCCATCCCTGAACGCTGTCAGCACAACCTGCCTGAAACATTGGGGAAACGGGGGTTGTGCTGACACTGTGTCTGAATTCAATTGCGTTTCTCTGCCCCGTCCGGGTGTTGTTTTTGCCTGTTTAACATCGTGCCGGCAAAAAAAGTCATCGCTGCCGACCGTTCACCGCTGAAGTGACCGGCCGGAAGGACCCGGAAGCCGACGGAAACGAGAATGGGTCCCTCAAAAATGCCAGTGTTTTGCCGCGGGGCAGAACCGGCTGACGTTTTGTGTCGCTAAGATTCAGGAACAACACGTTCCGTTCCGCTCACGTTGTCGCGTGGGGAGGGGGCTTTCTGGGTAGGGGCCGATATTTCAGGAGCCCACGGCCGCCGATACCGCACTTCAGCCGCGTAAAAATTTCCCCAAAATTCGGGCGGTTTTGGGGCGCGTGTTTCCGCAAAAATGCGGGCGGGATTCGATGGCAGCGGGTGATACTGGCCCCCGGCCGGCTTTGGGTCCTCTGAGCGGGGTTCATGCTGCCTGCGGTCAGAGAAGCCCCGGATTCCGAAACACACAGTCCGGCGCTGTATTGCCTCGGGGGTCTGGGGGGCGGTGTGTCTGTGCGGGTCCCTCTCAAGATCGAAACCGTCGGCCGGTTTATCTCCGCAGGAATCTTTCGCGTATCGAATTTTTCAACGGGGTTCGTCAGTCAGTCAGGACGGGTCCTCCCAGGCACTCCGGCCCCGTCGGCGGGTTAATCTCCGCTGACACTTTTTGCACGTAAAGGAAATCTGGCGGGTTGGTTTGTTTGTGGGTCCTCCGACCGGCGGGGGCCATTGTCGCGGTTTCCTTGGAACTGGCAGACCGACTACCCGTTTCACTACTCGAAACTACTCGTTTTGGAGTGAAAAGCGAAGACATTGATTGCACGCCACTGCAACGTTTGGGACGATAAAAGACTGACGAAACGAATGTTTCATGCTCTGGCATCAATGCTCCTGATTTGCCTCTTAATCAGTAGGTTCAAGGTTCGAGTCCTTGTGGGAGCAATAGCAGTCCTGGCATCGGGACGGCTTTTTTGTTGTCCGGAAGGAATTGCCTGCGACTTTTGCTCGGCTTACCGGCTGAGCGTTCCGCGACAGGACGGCCGTTCCGGCTTGTGCCGTTCTGCTCTGGTCCCTTCTTTGGTCCCTTTCCGCCGGCTCAGCGGTGTTTAGCGGAGCCGTGGGTTGTTCTGTGGCACGTCCAATGGCAGACTCATCAGTGCGATGATAGTGCCGATCGGATGGCGCTGTATGAGCAAATCATGGATGCAATCACGGCTCACCAGGTTGATAATCGGCCGTGACGCCTCGAGCCTCGGTGACGGAAACGCCCGTTCAGGAAGTGCGACTATGTGACGAAGCCACGGAACGAAGCCAAAGTCGAGCTGCTGAAACAACTTGGGAAAACGTAAGTGCCATTCGTTTGTCCAACCTCCGTCAGTTCGACAGTTCTCGAATGGCGTTCGGTCAAGGTGACCGCCCCACGCAACCGAATGACTTTGGACGATTACCCTGTTCAAAATGGCTGAGAATCTGCGTAATTTCAGTCATAGGCTCGACTCTCAAAACCACTTGCCTTGATCGGCGCTCGCAGAATCGCACGCGTTTGCAGGGCAGTTCAGTCCTGTTCACGCGAAGTCTGTATAATCCTGCCAGCGCCGCTCGGCTTTTCTTCATCGAATCTTAACACGGCGGCGGCATGCTGTTTGTGAGCCGGGCTTTACACTTCTATTCACCCGCCAGGAATTTTCCCACCGATGCCCGGCAAAGAAAAGATTGTGGAAGAACTCGGCGATCTTCTGTTGCCGAACCTCGTCAACAGCGGGCTCGTTGCCAATGACCGCGCCAAGTACCTGATGACTTTGCTGCAGGCTTCGCGCGAGCACGCGGATCACCCTGACGCCGGTTTCATGAACCTGAAGCAAGAGCGGACGGATTGCGGGATTGAAGAATCTGCATTCGATAGTTTGGTGCAGCAGAGCGACAAAGTTGCCGATCGCACCTACCGCATTCCCGGGATCAGCGGCGTTCACGAGGCGCTCGTCCAGAACGTGCGGGTCATGCTTGCTCCAGTCGAGGCGGCGAGCACCTCCCTTAAGGACGTTCAGCGACGCGCAACAGAGTACCAGCGGCGATTGGAATTGCTGACGGCCGACACGCCGTCGCTGGAGGACGATTTGATTTCGGGAGCGTACATCGATCAGCTCACATCGGCTCAGTCATCCCGTGGCGACAGCATTCATCTGCTGGTCATGAATCTGCACAAGGAATTGAATCGGCTGCAGCAGCAAATTGCCGCCGAGTCCATCGATGGTGCGCGGGTGTATGGCGTCGCGGACGACGATCGGCCGATGGTCAGCGCATTCATGCGGGGTGTCAACCGCACTCGCCAGCTGAAGTTCGACCATCCGGGTCTCGATACGACGGCCACGCGGGCGGAAGGCAAGCTGGTCATTCAAAACGACATTGGCACAACCGACGCCCATGTGCTGGTCATTCACGTCACGGCAACGGCGGTCACGGTCACGTACACCGATGTGCATATCCAGCGCCTGCTGTTCTTCCAACACCTGCTCAGGCCCTTTGCCGTTGACTGGGAAGACACGCGGTCCCGGCACTCGCCGCAACTCACCGAAAGCCTGTATCACTTGTCCATCGGACGATACGAAGCGGATGAAGCGAGCAAGCGAGCGGAGTACCTGGAGTTTCTCGGTTCCCGTCTCGTGTTTCTGATCGACTGGAACCGCGCAAGGAAGCGTCTGCGAAAGCTGGCGCCGAAGCGAGTGTGCCTGGACGTGTTGCGGTGGGCGGCAGAGAACGACCTGGGGCACATGGCGTTTCTCAAAGCGGGTGGCGAGCAATTGGTGCTCGACGCTTTGCAATTGTCATCCCGTGCCCCGCTGCAACTGGGCGGTCAGCTTTCGGACATCGTCGGGCCGGAGCGGGCCGGCGAGTTTTTGAAGTTCACGTTAAAGACGGCTGCGGAAGGCCTGCTGGCCGGCCACTCGGCGTTGCTGATCCGTGACGAAGTGCGGGCCGAGTTGCGCCACTACCTGGACACCGCTCATCAAGGACTGCTGGAACTTGCCGCCGAACACGCCGTGCTGACGGTCGAGTTGGCGACAGCCGCCCGGGACTGCCTGCTTCAGCCCGGCGGCCGGACCGACTCGAACTACGTCTTGCGCGCCGCGCGTCGAGCCAAGAAATGGGAACATCAGGCCGACGAGCTGGTGACCAAATCGAGGAACTTTCCCGGAGAGCGAGTCGAATCAAAGGCCGCGGCCGAACTGTTGCGGGTGGCGGACGATGCCGCCGACGATTTGGAAGAAGGCGTGTTTCTGCTCACGTTGTTCGATCAGCTGTCAGCTGCTTCTGATGGCAATGTCTCCGTCACGCCCCAGTGCCGCGATCCGTTGCGAGAGTTGGCCGGCCTGCTAGTCTGCACGGCGCAGGAGTACCTGAAGGCCGTCGAGAACGCGCGGCACATTAGTCGCGGCAGTTCGCGTGAAGAGATGGGCGATTTCCTGACGGCCGTCGACAACACCATCTCGCTGGAGCACGAGATTGACGACGCACACCGCCGTACCAAGGCCAGCATCCTGACCTTCTCCAGTGACCACAGACAACTGCACTTGTTTACCGAGTTTGCCGACACGCTCGAGTCTGCCTCGGATGCCATGATGCGGGCGGCGTTAATGTTGAGGGACTACGTGTTGGGCGAGGTGATCACTCGATGAGCGACACGACGTATCAGGCGACACAACCCCCGACAGTGGACGAAACAACGATGCCGCAGAACGAACCACAAATCACGTATCGATTCGGCGACGGCGTTGCGATGCCCGCGGACATCAGTCCGCTGGCGGTCGGGAACAAAGCCGCCAACCTGATGCGGATGGCGGAAGCCGGGTTGCCCGTGCCCGCGGGATTTGTCATCGCGACGCGAGTCTGCCGCGACTACTTTGACCGGGGCGGCAGCCTGCCCGAGGATCTGCCGGCTCGGTTGTCCCGCGACATCGAACACCTGGAACGCGTCACCGACCGACAATTCGGAGGCCGGCGCCGTCCGTTGTTGGTGTCTGTGCGATCGGGAGCGCCGGTCTCGATGCCTGGCATGATGGACACGATCTTGAATGTGGGGCTTTGTGACCGCACGGTCTCGCCTCTGATCTGTATGACCGGGAATCCGCGGTTTGTCTGGGACTCGTATCGGCGGCTGGTGCAGACCTACGCCGAAGTGGTCCAGGCCCTGCCGCCCGATCCGTTCGACCGGCTCATCGGCGAGCGACTGCAGGACTCGTCAGCCCCGACGAGCGATGAACTGGATGCCTTTGCACTGCGTGACCTGACGCAGGAATTCCTGCAACTTTATGCGGAACTTGCCGGCAAGCCATTTCCGCAGGAGCCGCTGGCGCAGCTTGAATCCGCTGTCGAGGCGGTCTTTCGTTCCTGGCGCAGCCCTCGCGCGATCGAATATCGCCGGCTGCACAGCATTCCCGGCGATTCGGGAACGGCGGTCACGGTGCAGGCCATGGTGTTCGGCAACATGGGTAATACGTCCGGATCGGGTGTCGGCTTCACGCGTGATCCGACGACCGGGGAGAACGCGTTGTATCTGGACTTCCTCTGGAACGCCCAGGGCGAAGACGTGGTCTCTGGCAGGCACGCTGTCCAGGACGGTGCGGCGATCAAGTTGCGAACTCCCGCCCTGGACCGCCAACTGCGACAGGTCTGCGAACAATTGGAACATCTATTCCGTGATACACAGGATTTCGAGTTCACGATTCAGGAAGGCCAGCTCTACCTGCTTCAGTCGCGCGCCGCCAGGCGGACGCCGTGGGCGGCGCTGCGAGTCGCCTGTGATCTGGTCAACGAGGGTGTGATCGATCGGAGGACTGCCCTGGAGCGGTTAGCCGAGTTTGACCTGGATTCATTGCAGGTAACCCGGCTGGCCAGTGAGCATGAGCGTCCGCCCCTGTCGGTCGGCGTTGCCGCTTGCCCGGGAGTGGCAATTGGTCAGATCGCGCTGGATCCACAGACGGCTGTCGCGATGGCTCGCGAGGGCGGTCGCCCGATCCTGGTTCGGCACGACATCTCGACGGACGATGTGGCCGGTCTGGCAGCGTCGGAAGGCATCCTGACGACGCTCGGCGGTCGCACGTCTCATGCCGCCGTTGTCGCCAGACAAATGAACAAGGTCTGCATCGTAGGCTGCCGGGACCTGGTCATCGAAAGAAATCGGCGCTGCAGTATCGGCGCCCAATCGCTGGCCGAGGGCGACTTCCTTTCGCTCGACGGACATTCGGGCGCAGTCTACGCCGGCGAGTTGGTCTTTGTAGTCGACAGGCCGCTGGAATTGCTGTCCCAGGTCAAACAGTGGCAATGATTTACCGAAACGACTTTCGCAACAGACGACGTGCGAGGGACGGGACGGTGCGGCGAGCCTTATTTTTGGAATTGTGCAGTGCGGCTTACCCGACGGCTGAATCAGCTTCCATCTCTTCAGTTTTTTCCTCGCGGGGTTCCTCGACGGGCGCACTCGCCACAGTTGACGACGAAGAGAGCTCCAACAGCATCGCAAAGTGATCTGCTAAATCCCGAGCGCGCTCGGTGGTCCACCAATCGCGAAATCCCTGACACTCCGCGTCAAGCTGCGTCTTTTCCTTTGCGATGAGTTCAGCGAGTACGGCCTGGCTGCCGTTGTTGTCTGCGCGCTCACGCCACTCGCGGAACATAGTGACCGCACTCGCGTGATCGTTGATCGTGCCAAGCATTTCCTGGACTTCTGCAAAGATGACATAGAGTTCGCGGCGGAACGACTCGTCAAAAGCGCCGGCCAGAAGTTCCATGGCGTAGCGAACCTGTTTGCCGGAAATACGCATCTGATGCAGCGCTTGAATGTCGGAAAGATCGGCTGCGGCAGCTGTAAAGAACTTGTCCACCAGCGGGGCGAGCTTGCCTCGGGCCGCCTCTGCGAAAGTTGGTTCCTGCTCTTTGTGTTTCCACCGAATCGCTTTCGAAATCGCGCGCGACCGCTTTTTGAATCCCTTGCTTCTGGCCTTCTTATAGCTGGCGGCCAGTGGTTTTTGTGCTCTACGCCGAAGCGCCACAACGTGCTCCAAAACGGGACGTACATGTCTGCCGTCCTTCTCCTCCGCGATGCATTGCAATCGCAGGGCAAGCACATCCAGGTCCCTCGCGTTTCCCGCCGCCGTGCGAAGCTCGCGCAGCCGCCGCTTCATCCACCGTGTCTGGCGTCGCGGAAGTAAATCTGAAAAGAGGTGGAGGGCCGCCCGCGCTCGTCGAGTTGCCACGCGAAGCTGATGCACGTGTTCGATGTCTTCTTCCCATTTTTTCGCGGCGAGTGGCGCGTAGTACCAAACCGCCTTGAATCGTTTTCGGAGCGATCGACTTGCGACCCTCGTGATCGAGTGCTGCGGCCTGGTGCCCTTGATCCACTTGCTTGACCGTACCATCGCTACTCCTCGGAATGAGGCTGTCTGATCGGAGCGTGACGAACAGCGTCGGCTCTTCGAGACGCTAACAACACGATTCACGCCGCGCGTCGATGCGTCCAGGCCGGCCCAACAGCGACAAGTATCACATCGCCGGTCCCCAAAGCGTTGCAGGATATTGATGAAGACTGGATCGAGAAAACGCCAGCTTACCAGGAATAGCAGCGGCGCGGAACGGTCTCAAAGCGGCAATTCTCAGATTGCGATCGGTCGGCAGCCGTTTCCTGTGCGATGCATCCTCCGCCTGCTGCGGCGGAAGAGCGGATCGTCGGACGCGGGGCCGACCAACGGCGCTGAAGCTTTACATGGACGAAACTCGACTTGGCTGGGGCATTTGGAGATGTTCTGCCGCCGCTTCGTTGTCGCGGAAGAAGTACCCGATTCCACGCGAGCTCTTAATGAAACGCGCCAACCAGAGTCCGTTCACGCAGCCGGAACACAAACACAGCATCGCGATGAGGCGTCGAGGGCGTGTCAGCAGGCGCTGGCACGCCCTCCCAAAAGGCTAAATAACCGATTCTGATTCGTAGACAGAAGCCAAACTGAGGCTGCAACCGCACAAATCGCGTGGTCTACGAATCACGCTCGGTTATTTAGCGCAGCGCTTTCGCCAGTTCGGCCGCTGATACAAATCCATCTTTGTCAGCATCCACTTGCTGAAATCTGTCGCGATACAGCTGCGGGACTTCGTCTATGGTGAGTTTTGAGTCATTGTTGCGGTCGTTCTCGGCAATAAAGGCGGCCACTTTCGCCGCGGATTCGGCCTGAGTAACTTCAACTGGCATGCGGCGCTCGGGCGTATCGGGAACCTGTTCGATCATTTCATTGATGTCGCCCTCACGTTTCTTCAGAGTGAATGCGTCATAGAGTTCGCCAATGGCTGTGCGAGCTTCGTAGCGGAGTTCGTTGCCGTTGATGTGGATGATCTGATACAGCTGAGTGTTCTCAGCCTGGCGATTCATGAAGGGATGTCGCTGCACGGTGTACATTTTCGGACCGCTGACTGAAACCACATACACAGTGCCGGTTATCTGATCTCGTTTGTTGACACCGGTGATTTCGTTTTTCTCAATCGGTTCCCCGTCACTTCTGACAAGCGGCGTTTCAAGGCCCGTTCGGCCGTACGTGTGGTCGTGCCCCTGCAAAACAATATCAACATGATACTTGTCGAAGACGGGTTTCCAGAGTCCTCGAATTGCTCCGTTGTCCCGGTCTTTGCCCGTTGAATAAATCGGATGGTGAAACGTGCAAACAACCCACTGGCATTCGTTGTCGGCGAGAACTGTGTCCAGCCACTTTGCCTGTTCTTCCTGCAGGGTATTGGAGTTTAATCCGATGATTCGGACTCCCTGATAAACCAGCGTATAGCAGGATTCTTCCAGTCCTGTGGGCCCATTCGTCGGAAACGCAAAAGTTGGGCGCCAGTGGTGTGACAATCGGCGAGTACCATCAGGAAGTCTGGCCTGTTCGTGATTGCCCGGGACGGCAACGCTGGGCACCATCGCGTTCAGCCATTTGCCCGCGGCAAACCACTGACCCCATTCTCCGTCAGATTCCGCTCGGTTGATGAGATCACCGGCGTGCAGAAAAAAGCTCAGATCCGGCACGTCGCCGTAAGCTTCGCGGATGACGCGTGACCACATTGACCGAACGCTGTTCTGAGCATCGCCGAAATAGACAAAGGAGAACGGTTCGGCCCTGTCGCTTGCTGTCGTGAAGTGAAACCACTCGCTCCAGTTGACCCCGTCTCCAACTCGATAGGCATACTTTGTTTTCGGTTGAAGATTCATGAATTCAGCCGTGTGGAAATGGGCGGTGCTGAGATTTGACAGCAACGCCTGCGAGGTTGCGTCGACAGTTTCTGCATGGTTGACAAAGTCGGGGCCGGCTCCGGCCACAGCGATTTCTGCCATGGCTTTCGTCACGTCTGTCGATGTCCGCCACGTGACTGCCTGAGATGTCGCGGGATCTCGGGTCCAGGTCAATACAATGCGATCGGGAACCAGCGAAGGCTTGTAGGTCTCACCTTCATCGGCGAGCGGCGGATGCTCATGAGTGTGCTCGTCATCGTCATGGGCGAAGACGGTCGTCGGTGGGGTGAGCACCAGGGCGGAGATCAGGATCAGATGGTATTTCATCACTTGGAAGGCTTTCTATGGCGTCAGATGGTAATTGAGATATCGGGCATTCTGGACAGCGTCGGGCGTCTTTTTCGACGAAGTCTTTCCTGGCTATGGTTTTTGTGCAGGTCTCATGAGACTGTCGATCCGGTTCGTGATCACAGACCGCCGTCTGCCCAGGGTCCCGTGATTGCGACTGTGATACCGGGGGTTTGAATATTTGCGAACAGCCATTTACCGTCCGGGCTGAAGGACGCACCGGCCCATTCGGATCCTCGAAAATCACCTTCGAATCCGTTGCGTTCTCCCTTTAGCTGCACGTTGTTTGCTGCCAGGTGGAACAACTGTCCGTCGGGTGTCAGTCCATGCATACGTTGAGGCACGATGTCACCGTCTTCACAAAGCACAATACCCCCGCGAGGACTCACGGCAAGGTTGTCTGGTGAATCCAGTACTTCGTTTGATGGTGATTCGAAAACCAGTTTCAGCTTCGATGTATCCGGGTTGAAGCTCCAGATCTGCCCGGCACCAGCGTTTCCGCCGCTGGTTGCGTCGAAGTAAATCAGGCCATTGCCATACCAGCAGCCTTCCAGCCGCGCAAAGGTTGTTCCACCCGCCTGTTTGCCCTGATAGTACACACCCATTTCGTCGGCTGTACCAGGAGAATGCCCCATCAGCGGGTCCTGGATTCTGACCCACGAACAATCGTATTCACGATTCGGGTCAACATTGCGACGAAGGTCGGCAGCGGCCTCGACCTTCAGCATTTCAAGAGTTCCACCACTGTGCAGGTCGCCATTGACCTTCGGTCGGAAGCGGTAGAGGCCGGAGGTGCCTCGGTCTTCTGTTTCGTACACCCAACCCGTTTCCGGATCAACGGCCAGCGCTTCATGGACAAAACGCCCCATGTCTTTGATCGGTTTTGGGTTGCCACCATCGATCCCGACTTCGAAAACCCAGCCGTGATCTTTCCGGTAGTTCAGCGTTCGTCCGTCATCAACGCTGCCCGGGCCGGAAACGTCTTCTTCGCAGCTAAGCCACGTGTTCCATGGTGTTGGTCCGCCAGCACAGTTCTTCACCGTTCCGCTCAGGCTGGGAGTCGCTGAAAGCCATTCTCCGCGGTTGCCGTCAAACTGCAGATTCGTGCAGCCACCCTGAGCCATTTCGTCGTACATGACGTCGCCGGTGACAAACGGCGTGCCGTGGCCGGACAGTTCATGATTGCGTGTCAGCGTCATGACTCCGGCATCGTCGACCTCAATGACGGCCATGCCGTCGTGCGCAGCCGGAGTCTTCTGTCCGGTGGCCAGAACGTCTCCCGTCCAGCCATAGCTGCGGTACGTAAACCCGTCCGGAAGCTGCAGAAGAGGCAGGCCCGTCGTGCGGTCCTTCACAGGCTTCAGCGGCCCATATCCGATTTTCCGTTTGGTTTCGCCCAGTTCCCGGCGTCGCATGAACGCTCCAAAGGCATCGGGCAATGCGATTGAACCGACCGCTGCGCTGCTGATTCGCAGAAAGCTGCGACGTGACGTATCCGACATGAGAGAACCCTTCGAGTATTCCGGTTTGTTATTGTTTGGCAGACGTTTCGAGATTCCGTTTTGATTCCGGCCCAAAGCACATCAGGCTGTTACTTTGCTGATTCTGGTTGCCGACGGAAAAGTCAGCTGTTGTCGGAAAGTGAGGCATTGAAGACATCAAGATGCTGCTTGTGTTTTTTTGAATCGCCGGCCGGACAGTTGACCAGCTGAATCAGCGACGTTGCCGCCTGCTTCAGTTCAATGTCGCGAGGCTGACACTGCCCCGCCGCAGTTCGATACCCCTTGACGAACTCAGCTGCTGCAGGCCTTTATCAGTCACAGATGTGTCGTCGAGCCGCAACGATTTCAGCTCTTTGATCTGCGCGATAAGCCCCAGAGACGCGTCATCGACCGACGTACCGGAAAGGTCCAGTGACTCAAGACCCTTCAGGCTGAGAAGTTGCTGGCACTGTTCAGGACCAAAGTCGGCAGAACGAATCGTAAGCTGAACTATTCGTCCATCTTCAGACAGCCGGTAGCTGGATCCGAAGTCTTCTTCCAATGACGCGACGATCCGTTGCGATACCGTGATTGACATGGGAATCACCCCGGCCCAGAGGAAGGCCACAACAACACAGGTGAGAAGAAAAAAATAGGCGAGTGGGCGTAAAAATGTTGTCACGACTGCAGCTTTCGTCCGCTAACTGAATTCAGGATGGACGAACTCCAGGGCCGCTCGTGATGACTGCAATGTGTCAACAAGTCTAACTCACAGGTAACTCACAATCTTCACCCGATCCAAACAGTACCACGGGCCGCGGTCAGTTTCGCCCTGTGCTGCGTTCCGGCGTCAGTCGATTTCATCTGCATAAGGACGGACCGTTCTTGCTCTATCGCCATGAGCGGCCATGCAGTTCCACACAATCACCCGGATCCCGCTGTCGTGTCCGAACTCAACTCTTGAGGATTCACGCCATTCTTCCGAACTGACGAGCACTACCACATCACTGTTTACACCGAAGGCGCGAGTGCCATCGATCTCAACGTGAAGTGGTCTCGTGGCTGAGTACAACGTAACAGCGACAGGTATTCGCAGGCCTGCCGCCGTCGCCACTTGTCACGACAACTGGTCCTTGAGGCAGTGGAGTGAGCATTGTGAAACCCGGGGCCTTGGCTCATTCCTCGAAGTCTTCAAACCGGATCCAGTCCTCTTCGGCAGCTTTGGCTGTGAGCACGTTTACCGCCTCTTCAACAACCGTAAACAGAATGCGATACCCGGGACGCGAACCAGGCCTGAAATAAGCTTCTCGGAGCTCGTACGGAAAGTTGGGATCTTCGTATGCGATTGGGTTCGAGTCGGGAAAGCTGTCCAGCGAGTAGATCTTCGCGAACATGGCCTGTTGCCATTCAGCAGCCTTTTCGCGGGAATGATGTTCCGCCCATCAAACTGCGTTCTGAATGATGTCGTAGGCAGCCCGTTTGGATACCAGGACACGATACCTCATGATTCCGGGCGGGCGGGCAGTCCGCACTCAGATCGCACGTAGTCATCCGCTTCTTGCGCCGTCATCATGCGACCGGCTTCCAGATCAGCAATTCCAGCCGAGATCGCTGCATGAACATCTTTCCGATAAAGCGCGTGACGCAGCTGACGAACGACATCCGTGTCCATCAGAATGAACGTCTTGTCCGTTCCATCGCCCTGACATTCCACGCCATCGGGGTGGCGGACAGCTTCTGCCGTTTGTTCACGGGTAAGTCTGATCATGTATGCAGATAACACGCGGCCCAGGGGGCTTGCCATTGAAATGCCGACTTTGATAAACGAGAGTCTGCGGTATTGTCGGCGAGAATCTCAGACCGTCCGAAGCGATTTGCCGGCCGGACTATTCGTCTACAACAACGACGCGGACCGACTTTCCCAAGGCAGCTGCGTAACTCTGCAACGTGCTTAGCCCTGGCGTATGCTGGTGGTTCTCGATGCGTGACAAATTCCCGCGCGGAATGCCGCTCGTTTCTTCCAGCGTTCGCAATGAGATCCCCTGCGATTTGCGGTAAGCCTTCAGGCGGTCAATGACCTGGTCGATACCGGTTTGCTTCATCTGTTGCAGGATCTCAAGAACCTGTTCCCGATCGGCTTTCTCATCGATTTCCGCAACGGCTTTCTTCCACTGTTCCTTTTCGGCAGCGGTTGGTGGTCTCCTGGTGGCCATTGGTCAATCCTTGCGAATGCAAAACGCGGTGACGGGATTCACGGTGAAATCGTCGACCCATTCAAACACAACGGCCGTCAACTCCCCGCCATGTTGGCCCCAATACGCATTGGGCGGCCACTTGATCGGCTGGTGGTTTCTTCGAACGGGTGTTCCAGAACGTTTTCCACGTCTTCGAAAGTCAAAACGTTGTTGGCGATGTGAGCCGCGTTGCCGTCATCGTCGTCTTCGTTCCAGATGATGGTCAACATGGCGTGTCGTCCCGTTGGTTGCCTGAATGATAACCGAATGCGATACAACGGACAATCACTTCCTCAGGCCCGGCGAAAAAAAGTGCGTCCAGCCATGCCACAGTTCCCGATGGGAGCCGGAAATGCCAAAGCCGAAAAAGGAGCCGCTACCCCCCTGTCGAAACGTGCAAAGTTTCGCGCGCCGATGATGGTGGTTTCCGGCAGTCTGCCTCGGAAAAAACGCCCCCCAGCATTATCAAATCGCTTCCAACCATGGGTCTCCGGCCACGCAGCGCCTCAACACTCGGCAGCACAGAACGACGCGTGTTTCTTCCGCCAACTGGCCGCGATGCTCAACATGCCCATTGCCACTTCAGTTGACGGCAGCCGATCAGGACGATTATTTCTATACCAAACAACGCGGGTTTTCTGTCGCTGAGTGTGGCGGAATGCCTGCGGTTGCTGGACTGGACGGGCCGCCAGATCTACCGTGACGGCAGCACGGGCACGATTCCGTTGCATCTGAAACCGCCGGTGTCCTTCCGGTATCTTCGCACTGGTTTTGAAACACGGAGACCGACATATGAAATCACTGACGGCACTGGTAACCGGATTGATCGTCGTGGCCGGCGCAACGGCGGCTGAACCAGCGCTGCTTCCGTGGCCGCAGAATTCGTGGTACTGGAGTTTTCGCGGTCAGCCGGTCCTGCTGCTGGGTGGCAGCGATGATGACAACCTGTTTCAGTGGCCGGAGCAGCAGCTCGTGCGGCAACTTGATCGCCTGGCCGATGCAGGCGGCAACGTGATTCGTAACACGATGAGTGATCGGAAGGACAAAGGATTCGAGGTCTATCCGTATGAACGGCGGGACGACAAATATGACCTCAACGCCTGGAATGACGAATACTGGCAGCGGTTCGAGCGGATGCTGCGCGAAACGGCTCGGCGTGACATCATGGTACAGATCGAAATCTGGGACCGCTTCGACTACACGGACAGTGGCGGCAGTAACCGCTGGCAGATTCATCCGTATAACCCAAGCAACAACGTGAACTACACGTACCAGGAGTCCGGTTTCGCGAAACGCTACCCTGATCATCCCGGGGCGAACAGGCAGCCTTTCTTCTTCACAACCCCAGGGCAGCGGAACAATCAGGTGGTCCTGCGGTTTCAACAGCAGTTTGTCGACAAACTGCTCGACATTTCGCTGCAGTTCGGACACGTCTTGTACTGCATGGACAACGAAACGAACGGCGAAGAGGAATGGGGCCGCTACTGGGCGACGTACGTCAGGCAGCGGGCGGAACGAGAAGGCAAACATGTTTACGTCACCGAAATGTGGGACGACTGGAATCTTGCGGCCGAACGTCACAAAAGGACGTTTGATCATCCCGAGCTGTATGACTTCGTCGATGTGTCGCAGAACAACCACAACAAGGGCCAGAAGCATTGGGACAATTTTCTGCACGTGCGGAAGTACCTTGCCGGGCAGCCTCGGCCGATGAATACGACGAAGACCTACGGCGCCACGGGCAACAAGTTTGGTCATAGCGACCAGGACGCCATCGAACGGTTCTGGCGGCATCTGCTGGCGGGGGCGGCGTCGATTCGTTTCCACCGGCCGGATTCCGGACTCGGACTGAACGATAAGGCGGTCGCGTGCCTGCGCGCCGCACGCCGGCTGGAATCACTTGTTCCATTGTGGTCTGTTGAACCGGCGAATGAGCGGCTTTCAGAGCGAGACAGCAACGAAGCGTACATCGCTGCGAGCAATGGCGGCCGCTGGGCGGTTTATTTTCCAGCCGGCGGCGAAGTCCGAGTCGACTTCACCGATGCCAGCGGCCCGCTGGTTGCTCACTGGATCAACATTGACACGGGCGAATTCGGGCCACAACAGCAGTTGGATGCCGGGGCAAACGTCAGTCTGTCGCCTCCCGGAAAGGAAAACTGGGCTGCGGCAATCATCGCACAGCCGTAGAGCGTGTGGAAGCATCTCGCTCTACGGCGCCGCACCGCCTGATCTGACCCCGGTCATTAGGTGGTGCTGAGCCACGTTTAACGCGAGACACATTGAACGTGTAGTAAGAGCAGTATCGCCAGTTGCGATTCTTTTCGGGCGAAAAGCCGGTCACCGCTTTCGTGCGATTCACCTGGACAATTCTCGGTACTTCCGGGCAACGTTCTTGCGGAATTCGGCGTCCGCAAACGGATCCTGAGTCCGCTTCTGCCAGGCAGATAAAGCCTGTTTCAGCTGACGTGCCACATCGGCCAGTGCCGGGTCATCTGACAAGTCAACAAACTCGACGGGATCGTCCCCGAGATCGTACAATTCCCACTCAGGTGGATTCTCCAGACGCTCCATCGCCTGCCTCGCCGGATGATCGACACCCAGTTGCTGCGCCCATCAGAAACCACGGTCGATCGTCTGACTGGCTTAGAAATTCCCGCGCATATTGCAGTGGCTTTCTGACCTGGCGGCTCCCGAATCCGTCACCCTGCCGCATGTCGAACTGAAATCGCTTCTCCGGATTCACGTGCAGTTTGCCGATGATGCCCGTCCGGTAACCGGCCCGCCTGAGCACATTCGGCAACAGGTCATCGTACAGTTCCGGATGCACCTGAAACCCGACGTTGTCGTTCGCCAGTCCATAATGGCCGTTTCCGTGCGGGTACAGGCCTGTGAACATGGTGGAACGCGACGGACTGGAAGTCCGTCGTAGTGCTTTCTTAACGTACGACAACTGACCGGACACTCCTAATCGACAGGTCGCGAACCTTCGGTGCCGGAAACTACGTCACGAAAACAGAACGACAACTTTGCCGCTTTGGCACCGTTATAACGCAACGCGTCACGTGACGCGTTTACCGCAAAGCATGCGAGCACATCCGGATACTCCAACATGACGGCCTCGGTCAGGCCCTGATCTCGGTGATCTGTTTCGTCGCGATGCCGATCGGGCGGTCGAGGGGCACGCCGGCGCACGAAAGCAGCGTCGTGAGCAGATCGCCCTGGTTGCCTTTGATACCGGGCAGGAAGCGTCCGGTATTGATCGAACCGCCGCCCCTGCCCGCGATGATAAAGGGCAGATTTTCCCGGCTGTGCTGGTTGCCGTCTTCCAGTCCCGAGCCCCACATCATGATGCAGTTGTCGAGCAGCGTGCCGTCGCCCTCACGCAGGCTGGCCATCTTATTCACCATGTAGGCAAACTGATCGATATTGAACTTCGTGATCGCCGCCACCTTCCGGACCATCTCTTCCCGATTCTGGTGGTGCGTCTGCGAATGATGCTTGTCCGTGAAGCCAAGCTCGGGATAGGACACACCATTGGGCGTCGACCCGATATAGGTGCTGACGCGCGTCGTGTCCGTCTGAAAGGCCAGGACGGTCAGGTCACACATGACCTGCATGTACTCACTCCGTTTGTCGCCTTCGGGGATCTTTACCTCGATCGGCGGCGAATCGCTGTCGCTGCGTCTGGCTGAACGAACTCCGGCCTTTTCCAGAGCTGCCTCCTGCTGGCGATGCTCGATGGCGGCAATACGCCGCTCAACTGTTCGCACGCTGTCAAGGTATTCGTCAAGCTTCTGCCGGTCGGTCCCGGCCAGCGTCCGCCGCAGGTCTCGGGCGCCGCCGAGCACCCGGTCGAGCATCTGCCGGTCCAGGGGATTGGCCTTCGTGACCCGGCCGGCCTGGCCCTTTTTGCCGAAGAGCCTGTTGAGGACATTCCGGGGATCGATCTCGGCCGGGACAGGCTGCGTGGGCGAGCGGTAGCTGCAGTGCGAGTAGTAGGCCTCGTGCAGGCCCGCCTGGTTTTCCTTCCAGGTCTGAGGCATTGTCGCCAGCTCGAGCGAGGGCAGCAGTGTGTGGGCTCCCACGTAGTTGGCCATGACCTGGTCGGCCGAGATCGCAATGTTGATGCGGCTGCGTGTGTCCGCGTCGGGCAGGGTGGCGGTGAGCCACGTCGACAATTCCAGCGCATGCGGCGCGCCACTGAACGGCGCAATCGGTACGCCGGAAATCCCCTTCATCATCAGGCACTGGTCCAGAATCGGACGCAGCGACTCGATCGCCGGCGGCGGCGACGTGTGATACGTCTCCGGGTCTTTCGGCCAGAAGTCGTCCATGATGACGCCGTGTGGCATGTACATGAAGCCAAGTCGCACCGGCGGCTTCGCGGAATCGCCATCGGCTGCCCGGCTCAGAGAATCCATGAACGGCAGTGCGAGGGAGACTCCCGCACCTTTCAGCAGGCTGCGACGATCGACAAGAGTACGGTGATTCATGGTTTTCGTCTTTCGACTTCCCCGAGCAGCGGGAAGGTGTCACATCGTTGTACGACGGACTTCAGTCCGTCGCCTCGGTGGTTGTTGTTTCTGACGGACTAAAAGTCCGTCGTGCTATCGTTCAATGGATTTCGAGCCGTCGGTATCCTGTTGTAGGACGGACTTTCAGTCCGTCGCCGCAGAGTCATCTGACGTTTCGGTGCGTAAACAGGTAGCTGGTGATGACCTCAGTAATGATCGTCCGCATGCGGTAATTGTTCTCGGCAATCTTAACCATCAGCCGGTCGATTACGATTTCATCGTAGCCTTCCAGCTGTCGCCCAAGCGCGTACGCCATGAACCTTTCTGTCAGGTTTCGAGCTATGTCTTCCTTTCGCACAGCCAGAAGTTTCTTCAGTTCTGCGGGGGTCGAGAAGCTTTCTCCACCGGGAAGCTTTCCTGCTGAGTCGATTGCGACGCCCACGTCGTCCTTTTCGCGCCATCGCCCGATCGCGTCGAAATTCTCCAGACCGAAGCCGATCGGGTCGAGCACTCTATGACAGTTGGCGCAGGTGGGGTCCGACTGGTGTAACTCAGTCCGCTGACGCAGCGTCAATCCCTCCACGCTTTTCTGTTCCTGCTCTTCGAGTTCGGGGACGTCGGGCGGGGGCGGCGGCACGCGTTCTCCCAGAATCTGCTCAAGCACCCAGACGCCTCGCCGAACCGGGCTGGTCCGGTTGGGAAATGACGTCGTCGCCAGCGTGGCGGGCATGCCAAGCACTCCGCCCCGGTTGGGGTCGTTCAGCCGGACCCGCCGCATCGCGGGCCCCTGAACAGATTGCTCAAGGCCGTACAACTCGGCCAGCGGCTCATTCAGAAAGGTGTAGTCGCTGTCCACGAATCGGAATACGCTCTGGTTCTCACGGACGATGCTTTCGAAGAACAGGCGAGCTTCCTGTATCATCGCCCTGCGTAAAGCGGGATTCATCTGCGGAAACACGTCCGGGTCAAAGGTCTGGCTCTTCAGCCCACCCACGCCCAGCCACTGGGCTCCGAAGCCGTCGAACAGGGCTCGCGAACGGGCGTGCTGTAACAGCCGCTCCACCTGAGATCGCAGCACTTCGGGCTTGTGTAGTTCGCCACTGTCGGCCAGGGCGGACAGCTCGGCGTCCGGCGGTGCGGACCACAGCAGATAGGACAGACGCGAAGCCAGTTGGTAATCGTCCAGCGGAACGATGGAATCCTTCGAGTCGACTTCCGCGGCAGGCGTGATGAACAGAAATTGCGGAGAGACCAGGACCGCCTTCCACATCAGGCCCAGCGACGCCGTGTAGCTCAGCTTGTTTTCCTGGCCGAGATCAAAGATGCCGACCAGCACGTCCAGTTCCGCCTCGGTCGGCGGCCGACGGTACGCATCACGAGCCAGAGAGCGTGCGACCTGGCGAGCCGCCTTGCGGAGATCGGTACCGTCAGGTGGCGTCTTACCGAACAGACGTTGCTGGACCGTGGTGGGCGGCTGACCCTCGGGGGCCACGACCTGATCGACCACCTTGTTGGCGATGTCGAGGAACAGCTCCGACTGCAGCGGGGAGATCGAATTCAGAAATCCTTCCCCGACAACTTCCTCGGGCAGGCTGTCGGCGACCGAGGGATCCACTTCGTACAGGTCGTGCAGCGTGTTGCCGTACTCCACTCTGCTCAGGCGACGGATCACGAAGGGCCCCGGGTCACGCGGAGCCATGTACTTGAGTTTACCGATCCAATCGATGAACTGGCGGCGCTCGTCATCGGTCGGGATCTTATCCGCATAATCGGGCGGCATGTCGTGCACCCTGACGTTGGCGACCGCCTTTTTCCAGTGCAGAAAGGAAGACGTGGCGCCGGGGCTCCTGAGTGCTGACCGGAGATTGATGCCTGCTTCGGGGCGTGGGCCGTGGCAACTGATGCAGTATTTATTGACGAAGGGCTCGACCTTCTTTTTGAAAGTTTGTTCCGCGTCGGCCCGGAGCGCTGCCTCGTCCGTGCTGTCATCGTCGGTCTCTGCGCGACAGGGCGGAATCAGACACAAGGCCAGAACCAGCCCCGATATCGTCGCAGGAAAAATCCGGATAACGTGTGATGACTGCATGCTTGCTGTCCAACTGCGATCGTGGTGGGCACCAACGGGTGACCAGCGGCCGTGAACGAGTCCAGACCGAACCTTGGTTTTAAAGCCCCAGGTGCTGTTGAGCGTACGCCAGACTTTCCCGCACATTGGTGTCTTCGCGCGCCAGCTGCTCGTCAGCTGACAATTCCGAAATGTACTGCAGGTTGTCTTTCGCATGGTTCTGCACGAAGCGAATGTGGCGTGCCAACACGCTTGCCGGGAGCTCTGGAAATGTTGTCCAGTACTTATCGGTGAAAATCGGAACCTGCAGCGGATCACGCGTGATCAACTCCAGATTAAATCGGACGTTCGGCTTCCTGCGGCGAAGTATCTCAACCATTCGCTTCAAGTCCAGGCTTCCCTGCCCGAGAGGAATGTCCCCCAGCAGAAACCCATCTTTGTATGGCTGCAATGACTGGTCTTTGAGATGGACTGAGTGTGCCCATGGGGCCAGGGCCTCTACCGTTTCCACCGGGTCTTCGAGAAGCGCGACGCTGTTGCCAGTGTCGACGCAGGCACCAACAAACTCGCTGCTGATATGCTCAAACAATGCGACGCGTTCGTCGTTGCGGTGATCTTTGTGATTCTCAACGGCAACGGCAACCCTGTACTTCTCAGCGATCGGAGCAGCGATCTCCAAAGCTCGACGACCACGTGCCTCGTATTCGCGAAACTTTGTCAGGGAATCAAATGTCTCATAACGACGTCCGGGGATAATCGTCGTGCGTACCGCCAGTGCCCCGACCCGGGCTGCCGTCTTCAGCTGAGCCTCAAATGTTTCTATATCCTTCTTTTCGAGCGGAGCAGACACAATTGCTTCGATGAAGAGACCGGACTTTTCGACCCTGCGGCGAAGCCGGGTCGCGGCGGCCGCGTCGAGGTCTCCCAGGGCAAGCTGCATGCCGCCCGCGCCAATCTGCAGGCAGTAATCGAGCAGATTGTCCGGATCGAAGAGATCAAACGCCGCGTCTTGTTTCTTCATATGATCGCGGCGAATGCGACACGAATAAGTCACCAGACCCAATCGGAAACCAGACTTTTGCGCTCCCAAAACGTTCGTCAACGAAACACTGGCCGCACACGCGGTGCAATGCAGGAAGCGACGGCGAGCTATTCTGCGAACTGGCATCTCCGGTTCCCGATTCCATCAAGTCCCATGGTTTCCAGACGCGTCCCGGTACACGAGCCGACACCACGCAATTCTCAGAAGTGTTCCCGATCCGCCCCCCCGTGAACCGATCACAGCTCCACCAACCGCTGTGTTGCGTCGCCAAACTCAGGCAACCTGACGCCCATTCGGTCCATCAGCGAGAGATACAGACTGCAGGCTCGTCGTTGTTCATCCGGCCGATCCAGATAATTCAGGATGCGTCCGGTCTGCAACGAACCTCCGCCCTGTCCTGCGAGGACGATCGGCATTCGGTCAGCCTGGTGCCTGTCTCCGTCGAACAGGTTTGAGCAGAACATCAACATTGAGTTTTCAAGCAGCGACTGCCCGCCTTCGTCGATCTTCCTCAGCTGGTCAATCAGATACGCGAATTGGCTGACGTGAAACTGATTTGTCCTGAGATACATTTCCTCAAGTTTCGGGTCGCGCCCGTTGTGCGTCAGGTCCAGATGCAGACTTCCCTGAACTCCGTCCAGAAATCCGAAATTCATCTGTGAGAGATCATTGTTCAGCATGCAGGTAACAATACGTGTCTTGTCCATCTGAAAGGCCAGCACGATCAGATCAAGCATAAGCCGCATGTGTTCGGGAACATCCTGTGGCAACTGGTTATTCGGACGCGGCATCATCGGCTGCGCGGGCGGCGACTGCACACCTTCAAGTCGATCTTCGCGGGATGCTCGATCAATGCGGAGCTCAATACTGCGAATCGAATCGAGATACTCGTCCAGCTTCACGCGATCAGTCTTTGAGATCTGAGTCTGCAGCGATTTTGCATCCCTCAGAACTGCGTCAAGGATGCTACGATCGAGTTTACGTGAGCGGCCCTGGCCCGCGATCAGGTCGAAGGCTCGCGCCGGATAGATTTCCCTGGTGGCGGGCTTTGTTGCGGTCGTCCAGGAGATGCACGAGCCGTAAATCATGGACAGGCCGTCTTCGAGCCGCAGTTCCGTGGGCTCAACTCCAATGACAAGACTTTGTAATGCAGTTTGCCCGCCAATGTGCTGCGCGAGTACCTGATCCATCGTCGTGCCGACGCGGATATCGTTCTGGTCAAGGCTGACCCACGCACCCGACAAAAGATTCGGCATTCGTCCGAGATGAGCACTTGGGTTCGCGACGGCCTGTTCATTGAAAAGGCCGTCAATGACGACCAGGTCCTCCCGGTGCGGCGCGAGTGGTTGCATGCCTGGACCAAATTCCATGCCGGCTCCGCTGCCCTTCGCCCACCAGTGAGCCGGTTCCACGCCGTTGGAAAAGTAGAGACATGCGAATCGTCGCGGCGGCTTCGGGCTTCCAACGCTGGCTCGCTTGCCGGATTGTGCTCGCACGGGCATGGACGCCAGCCAGGGCAGAGCGAGGCTGACCCCGGCGCTGGCAAGAATGCTGCGTCTGGAAACTTTTTCAGACCAGTGACTGCGTTTTTCTGTCATCGCGTTTGTTCGATTGTCTGATGAGTTGCGGTGCCTGCCTGATGATACCTGAACTGGCGACTGGTCACGATTCGTTCGACCAGACCCTGCATTCCGCCGTCGTTGTTCATATGCTCTGTAAGTTCGTCAACCAGCGGTATGTCACCAACGGATTCGCGGCGTCCCAAAGCATACCCCAGCAGTTTTCGGGCAAGCGTCTGGTGAAACAGATCCTGTCGGCCGGAAAGATATTCGTGCAGCCCGTCGATACCGGAAATTTCTTTTTCGCCGCGGAGTGTGCCGCTGGTCTGCACCGGTTTGCTGTCACTGTACTGCTCGCGCCAGCGACCAAGCGAATCGTAATTCTCAAGGGCAATACCGAGGGCATCGAACCTTGCATGACAGTTGCGGCACGACGCGTCTCGGCGATGAGCTTCCAATCGCTCCAGGATGGACAGTCCGTCAGCTACCACTTCGTCGGCAGCAATCGAACCGGCGTCAGCGGGCGGCGGGGGCACCGCCGTTCCAAGAACCCTCCGCAGGATCCAGTCGCCGCGTTTGACCGGACTCGTTCTGCGCGGAGCCGACGTTGTTGCCAGGATTGCGCCCAACCGCAACAGGCCGCCGCGATGATCTTTGCCCAGGTTGTGCAGACGCCGAAACTGCGAGTCGTTTCCGGAATCCAATTCGAGACCGTAGTGAGCGGCCAGTTCCTGATTCACAAACGAGTAGTCGGCAAACAGGATTTCGCTGACCGGCCGATCGCGGCGGACGATGAAGTCGAAGAACTCAATGGCTTCGTCGTACATCGATTTTCGCAATGACTCTGAAAATTCCGGGAATCGCTGCAGGTCGATTCCGCGAAACTGAGGAAACCGATAGAAGCCAAACCATTGCCCAAAGAACTCAGTGGAGAAACGTCGTGACTTCGGATCAAGCATCATCCGTCGTGCCTGAGCAGCGAGTTGGTCCGAGGTTTCGAGCGCCCCGGCGTCTGCTGCTCGGCGCAACTCGTCGTCGGGCACGGAGGACCAGAGAAATAAGCTCAATCGACTGGCCAGTTCCCACTGTGACAGGGGAATGACTTCGTCACTTGTTGGCAACGCCCCGGTTGTACCGCGTTCCGCCCGATACAGAAAGAAGGGCGAAGTAAGTACTCGGGCAATGAGCGCGGTGATTGCGGAACGATGATCCAACTTCGAGTCTTCTCTCAACTTCTGATAAAAGAACTCCAGATCCCCGGCCTCAGTGTCACGCAACGGTCGTCGCCATGCCTGCGCAGCAAACTGAGCGACTTCAATCAAGTGCCGTGACTCGGCCGAGCGAAGCATCGCATGCTTCTGGTCGAAATCCGCCTTCAGAGTTCTGAGATGGATCTGTGCCTGAGTCGAGGTGGTGGCGATCCAGCCATCGTTCACATCAGCCATCCGGCGTCCATTGAGTTCGATGCGGTATTTGCGTGCAAGAAACTGCAGCCATGTGTCGTGAAAATCGAATGATGTCAACAGATCGGCCCATGCGCGATCAAGCTGCTGTCGGGTCTCGTCGTTCAGAATATTCTTCACCAGAAACTCATCGTCACGAAAATACTTGATGTGCGTATGAAAGAAGTTTCGCTCGGGGTTGTTGTAGGTCGTGTCGAACGGAGCCGGGATCGGGTCGCGGTCGGAAGGAGCTGGTTCTCGGTGAGACATCTGAGGCCAGATCCGCGCGAACTCAAGAACACCTTCTTTCCAGGATTCAAACGCGGCACTTTCGGGATTTGAAAGCAGACCGGAAACGGATTTTCCCTGGTCGGTCTCTTCGGACTGTGCGATCGTGCAGCGCACAATACAGTCTTCGCCGTGCAGCAGATCGAGTTTGCCGGTGACGAGCAGCCGAGCCGATTGTGCTCCCTCAGGAATGGGCAGTTCAAACGCGACTGGCCTGGTTCCCACGGTGACAAAACCTGTCGGCTCGACTTCACCACCGCGCGGGTGCTGGCCTATCCCGAGCTGCGCGATCGTCTTTTCTGCCAGAAAGTCGCGCAGCGGTCTCGGATCTTCCCGCCGTCTTTCGTAGTCGCGGAATTGAATCTGCGGTTTTTCCCAGACAATCACGGCGTCCGGCGTTCCGTTTCTGTTGGCCGATTCGACCGAGATCAGCAGGTGGGCCGTCTGTGTGCCTTTTGGCCAGTTGATGTTCATCTCAAACTGCTGCGCCTGCTTCACGGCGAACAGGTCGGCACGAAGCACGGGAGCTTCTTCCTTGGCGTCCGTGTTGGAACCAAAGCGATTCTGCCAGTCGTGAAGAAGCTGCGAAATCTGTTCGCACCGGGATCGAACATCATCAAAAGTCTGCCGCACGAAACGATCCGGCAACGGCAGATTTCGCCATGCATCGGCGATCTTCGACATCGGAAATGAAGGATCCGGCTGAATAAGGACGCCGTAAACGTACTCGGCAAAACGCGGGCTGATCCCGGCTTCAGTCGCCAGCGACGCGAGTGTTGTCTCAGGTTCGCCAAGTGCCTGGCGGTGTTTATATCGCCAGGCGACGAACAAGGCCTTCGGGTGCATTTCCAGCCCAAACGGCTCACCACCTTCACCGGCGGCAGTGCGAAACCCGTGGCTGCGGTAGATCTTCTGAATGCGGTCGATCGCGGAAAGTTCGAAGCCTGTGCGACCTGCATCCGGAAAGAACAGCAATGGGCCAGTCCCGATGACCGCATGATCCGCCACCTGCTTTGCCGCTTCGAGGTATCTCTCAAGCGTTGAATCCTGAGTAAATTGTATGATTCCGGTATTCGTGAAGCCGGCTCCCCCCACCGCATCGCTGACGAAGTCGCGTTCAATGTTAATGTTGATGCCGGTGAGATCCGCGATCGCGTATCCATACTCGGCACTCGTGAGGCGACGGATTACGACGTGGCCCGGATCACCTTCGTGCCTGAGAGCGGTGTCGGAAATCCTCTTCTTGATCCAGGCGACCAGCTGCCGTCGCTGCAAAGGCGTCGGCTCTTCGATTGCCGCCTGAGGAGGCATCTCGTTTTGCTGAAGTTGCTCAGCAACCTTCCGCCAATTCCGGAACTCGGACGCGAAAGTGTCCCGGGCGACCAGACCTTCAAGGTTAAGTCCGGCTTCGGCATCATCTGAATTGTGACACTGGAAGCAGAACTTCTGAAGAAGTGCTGCGGCAGCTCTGTTCGACTCGGCAGCCCCCGCGGAATACGGGAAGTACCCGACAAGCAGACAAAGACAAGCAAGCTTTGGAGAGACGATTGTCATCCCGCAGAGTTTACTGCATGGCCAGCTGATTTGCTCCCCAAAATCGGATTTGCAACGAAATCAATCAACTCGTCAATCACTTTGCTGTCAGTAAACAACGGCCAAAGAACCCGGCGGCACAATGCAGGCTGAGTCAATGCAACCAATGCCACCCATTTATAACAGGGTGCAGCCAGTGCTACCCATTGGCAGGTCCGCACCGCGCAACGCGGAAAAATCCCACGACAAATGGCTGGCATCGGTCGTTAGAAACGGTCGACAACGCTTTGCACACGGTTCTTGGTGTCCAGGCAGGCAACCACAAATCGCTCCTGGTCATTTTCCGGAGGATCGCGCCAGTACCGCCGGACAAAATTCCTTGATGGCAGCAGCGGAATAAAGTTCTGCTCTTGCTGGTGGGCGCTATGGTCTGGTTTGAAAGATGCTGTGAATCGGCTGATGCGAAAGTCTTTGACGGAACTGCAGCGTCCGTAGTAAAATGGGCTGACGGCAGCCTGGGCTTTCTGAGTTTCTGAAGTGTCGATTTCAACAGGAACGGAAAACATGTCGATTACTTTGGAACAACTGGATCAGTTTCGTAAATTCGCAGAACAGCGTCTTCGTGCTGGGTCGGCGGACTTGAATCTGGTCGACCTCGCCGCTGAATGGCAGTTCCGACACGAGTCAAACGATTACCTGAAGCAGGACGGACTGGCCGTCAAAGCTGCACTTCGAGACATGGAAGCCGGGGAGACTGGTCGTCCGATGAGCGAGTTCCTGCAGGAGTTCGAGCAACGACATCAGGTTGATCAAGAGTCGTGAAGCTTCGGCTCGTCATTCTTCCCCGGGCCAGGGCAATCGCACGTTGATTGTCGTTTTGGTCCAAGGATTGCGAGGTAGAGCGTGAAGTCAAGTCGCCAAATTCTGGAGCGACGTCTTTTAGCACGGAGGTACCACGCCATGACCGGACCAGCAGCACTTGTTACCAGGACGTTTGTAGATGTTACAGACCCTCGGGTTGATCGAGGGCACAATCATGATCTGCTGGAGATGATTTTCATCGCCTTGACAGCGTCGATCTGCGGAGCCAACGGATGGGCAGATGTGGAACGATTCGCCAAAGCCAAACGCGACTGGTTCGCCCACCATCATCCTGCATGTGCCCAGACCATGAGGGAGGTCTGCTGTTTTCGCTGACGGATCCCGGCGCGCAGCAGAGACTGCGACCGCCGGAGCACAGCGTTCTGGCGACCGCAGTCTCACACGATGGCTACTGGCTTGCCACAGGTGGATCCCACGGAGCACTGACACTCAGCCGCAGCCCGGATCATTCTACGGGCCCGAAGGTTCTCGGCGCCTTCACCAATCAGTTTGATCGCGGTTATCCTCGGGACCGGCAACGATAACATCCGTCTGTTCCGTCACAGATGGAGTTCTTTGTGGCGGCATCGATGGGCGGATACAGTGGCGACGGCTTTCCGACGGCAAAGTTATCCGGGAATGGCAGGCTCATGACAGATTAATTCGATGCCTTGCGGTCGACGAGCGTCGGAGGACCATTTTCAGCGGCGCGGCTGATGGACAAATCGGCATATTCGACTTCAATGGCCGACTGTTGCACAGAATGGTGGGTCATCACGACCGCGTCATTTCACTGGCACTGTCTCCCGACGGAGAAACACTTGCCAGTGGTAGTCATGATCACCATGTCATTTTGTGGGACGCCGTCGCGGGCGAACAGCAATTGGTGCTGAATAACCACAACCATATCGTAACAGGCCTGCAGTTTGCCGACGACGAATGTTTGTACTCCACATCCAGAGATGGAAGCGTACTCGTTTGGGACGTCGCCAACGAGTTCATGGCGCGTTGACGCGGCCCGGGGTTGAAAGGACAAGAAATATCATTGAGGCACTCGATGAGTAATTCTGAACTTCCGTTTCTTGTGGGAACAATCAGGCAATCACGTCGTGGATGGGTTCGCCGAATTCTTTTTCCAGGCGTTTGCGGCCGGGGATGGCAAGGTCGCGTGGGTTGAGGCCGAGCTGGTGCAGCAGGGTGGCGTGGATGTCGGTGACGTAGTGGCGGTCTTCAACCGCGTGGAAACCGATCTCGTCGGTGGCTCCGTGAGCCACGCCGCCTTTGATACCGCCGCCGGCCATCCAGACCGTGAATCCGTACGGATGATGGTCCCGGCCGTTGGCATGCTGTGAACCAGGCGTGCGGCCGAATTCGCTGGCCCACACCACCACCGTTTCGTCCAGCAGTCCCCGCTGCTTCAGGTCGGCCAGCAGGGCTCCGATCGGCTGATCGACCTGTTTGCACAATCTTGTGTGACTCGACTTCAGCCCCTTGTGGGCGTCCCATTGCCCGGCACCACCGTTGCTGCCGTGATAGACCTGCACAAAGCGCACGCCCTGTTCGACCAGGCGGCGAGCCGCCAGCATCTGTTGTCCAAACGGTCGCGTTTCCTTCTCATCAAGTCCGTACAGCGTCTGCGTCTGCCGGGTTTCATCATCGAACCGCACGATGTCCGGAACGGCCATCTGCATGCGAAAAGCCAGTTCATAAGAACGAATCCGGGCCCGGATCGCATCGTCATCCGGATACTGTGCGGCCGTGATGTCGTTGAGTTGTTTCAGCAGATCAAATTCGCCGGCCTGTTCTTCCCGGTAAACTCCCTGTGGCGGCTTTGCGTACGGCAGCGGATTCGCCGGGTCTATGGTCAAGGGCACGCCGTCGTATTGCGGGCCAAGGTAGTTGGCCCGATGAGCCTCCATGCCGCCACAGCAGTCGGCCACCGGCGTTCCCATCACAACAAACTCGGGCAGGTTTTCATTCAACGATCCCAGTCCGTAGTTCACCCATGATCCGATTGTCGGAAAGAAGCCGTCCACACGATGCCGACCGGTATGAAACTGCAGCTGAGCACCGTGGTTGCTGTCTTCCGTCCAGACGGATCGCACCAGGCAAAGATCGTCGGCCTGCTGAGCCACGTGTGGCCACCAGTCGCTGATTTGCAGTCCGCTTTCTCCCCAGCGGCGGAAGGAAACCTGCAGCGGATACAGTTCGTTGCGAATGAAGCCGTTGTTCGGGTCAAAGGCAACGACGCGTTCGTTTTCCAGGTACGGCGACGACAGTGCCTCTTTAAACGGCGTTTCCTCGATCGTCAGGCCCGCATACTTTGTCAGTGCCGGCTTCGGGTCGAAGGATTCCATGTGGCTGGTGCCGCCGATCATGAACAGCCAGATGACGCTCTTTGCCTTCGGCGCCAATCGCTGTATCTGAGACGTCAGGTTGGCCTGAGCGTCCTGCTGCAGCAGACTGGCGGCCGCGATGCTGCCGAACCCCAGTCCCAGATCATTCAGAAAAGCGCGTCTTGTTGATTCAAATTGACTCATGTGATTCTCTTGTTATCGAATCGTGACGAAGTCGTTGTGATTCATCAGCACGTGAACCAGGTTTTCCTGCGCCCGCAGACTCGGATCTTCAGAAGCCTCGACTGTCGGCTCGGCTGTGCCTCCGATGTCCGTCAGCGTCTCTGTAGACGCAAGAATGGACGCCTGTCGTTTCAGGAATTCGCGACACGCGTTTGTTTCGCTGTCTGTCGGTGGCCGAGTCAGCAACTGCTGAAAGGCCAGTTCGACGAAACGCGCTTCCGCATCGGCGTGCTGATCGCGGCCCTGTCTGACTTCGGTCCGCAGAGATCGCGCCAGCTTTCGCGACTGAGACAGTGACAACGTGCTGTTGGCGAGCGTCAGGGCCTGTTGAGGAATAATGCTTTCAGACCGACGGTAACATTCATTCGGCCCGGCCGCATCAAACAGGACCAGCATCGTCATCTGCTTTTCGTAAGCATGCCGGAAATAGATGCTGCGTCGGGGAATCGCTTCGCCCTGTGTGAAATCAATATCGGCTCCCCCCAGCGTAAGATCGAGACTTCCGGCAACGTGCAGTACGCTGTCCCGGATAACTTCCGCATCCAGTCGTCGGACGTTGGTTCGCCAGTAGAGCTGGTTGTCCGGATCGACTTTTTCATTTGCAGTTGTCCGATCCGGACCGGCTGACGACCGCAGCTGATACGTGCGGGAAGTGACCAGCAGCCGGTGAATGTGCTTCATGCTCCAGTCGTGCTCCATCAGTTCAACCGCGAGCCAGTCAAGCAGATCGGCATGCTGCGGCCGCGGTGAACGCAGGCCGAAATCAAAGGTATTGGCGACCAGTGGCTGGCCGAAGTGTCGCAGCCAGATGTGGTTGACGGCGACTCGTGCCGTCAGCGGGTTGTAGGGATCTGCAATCCAGTGGGCCAGCGCCGTGCGACGGCCGGTGCTGGTGCGGGGATAGATCTTGCCGACGGAAGTATAGGCGGCGTCATCTTTCATTGCCTCGGCTTCGGCCTTCGCGAGCTGTTTTCGGGCCGCTTCCACCGCGTTTCTGGCAGTGTCGAGGGCTTTCTTTTTCGCGGCTGGCTCGGTTTTCTGGTCTGCTTCGGCAGACGCCAGGTCGGCCTGTTTGTCGGCCAGTACAAAGTGAGCCTTCGCCAGCTGGGCGGACCGTTCTGCTTTCGCCGCCGTGGTGGCCAGAACCGTGATCTCATCGTCCGCAGCCGCGCGACCGTGCTTCGCTTTGTCGGCCGCCCATCGTGCCCGCAGGGAAGCCAGGCCGGCGGTCGCAGACTGCAGTTTTAGTTTGGCCACCCGGACCGAATCTGACGTATGGTTGTTTTCCGCACGCTGCCGGGCGAGTTGCTTTTCTGCGGCGGCGACCTGCTGTTCGGCACGCTGGATGTCTTCGACCTCGATGTGAGGCCACAGGGCCGGAAACACGGCCGTCGGCGGCAGTTTGACGGGCTTCACGTCCAGCGGCTGATTGAATACGGCAGGCAGCGCTGCCGCGACCGGTGCATCCTTGTCAAAATGTTTTTCGTTGCCGCGAACATACAGAAACGTTTTCTCTTCGGGTTTGGCATCAAAAACACGCGGCAGTCCATCTTTCAGGACATCGGGCTGGCCGGGAATCCGTTCGGTCCGGACATGGTGAGGTTCAAAGACGGCTCGCAGGGCGTAATATTCGCTCTGGGCCAGAGGATCAAATTTATGATCATGGCAGCGGGCACAGTTGATGGTCATGCCCAGAAATGCCTTCGCCGTATGTTCGACCGTGGCGTCCAGCCAGATATTGCGATTGCTGCTGTGAAAGTTGCGAGCCAGAAAGCCGGTGGCTCGCAGAACATCCGGATCCTCCGGAGCCACTTCGTCACCGGCCAGCATCTCAACGATCATCCGGTCATAACCTTTGTCGCGGTTGACCGATTCGATAATCCAGTCGCGCCAGCGCCAGATATGCCGCTGACTTCCCCGCAACTGGTTTTTGTAGCCACTCCAGTCGCTGTAGCGCCAGACGTCCATCCAGTGACGCCCCCAGCGTTCACCGTGGTGCGGACTGTCGAGCAATTCGTCAACCAGATTTGTCCAGGCACTGCTCGAATCGTCGTTCACGTATCGGTCAATCTGGTCACGCGTCGGCGGCAGTCCGATCAGGTCGAAGTACAGTCGTCGCACCAGTGTGTGCCGGTCGGCCACATCTACCGGAATCACGCCGGCCCCCGCATGCTGCTCGGCGATAAACGCGTCAATCGGGTTGCCCTGCCACTCGGCACGATCCGTTGACGGAACAGCAGCGCGAACGGGCGGCTGGTAGGCCCAATGCTGAGCGGGATCGGTCGGAATGACTTCATCCGGGGGCGCGGCGGCTCCGCTGTTGATCCAGCTCAGTAACAGCTGCAGCTGCTCGGGGGTGAGTTTTTCACCTTCACCTTCCGGCGGCATGCGTTCATCAACATCTTCTGCCGTGACCCGATGAACCAGCAGACTGCCGGCGGCATCGCCGACCATGATTGCCGCACCGCTGTCACCACCCTGACGAATCAGACTGGCCGCATCCAGACGCAGACCGGCTTCCTGCTTCAGAGCTCCGTGACAGGCCGCGCATTTCTGGTGCAGCAGCGGTTTGATATCACGTTCATAGTCGACCTCGACGCCAGACACGGAAGTCGCGGCGAGCAGGACGGCAACAAAAGCACATCGGACAATCATGATGTTACAACGGTCTGTGGAGGGCAAAAAAGGCTGGGCCAACAGTATAACCAGATGGCAGGCCGGATGCGGAATTTTCATCGAATTTGAAATTGTCGGACTGCGGACGGAACGCGGGGGCGACATCACTGAAGAAGACGCAAAGCGGGAAGGCTACCCGAATCTCGCCATGTACCGGGCACTGATCGAACGCATGCATCAGGGGATGGAATGGGACCAGGATCAGCCCGTCTGGGTCCACGAATTCGCCCGGCTGGATGCCGCTCCCGCCGTGCGGGCGTGTTTAGGCATACCAGGCAGGTCATAAGCGGGAAGTTAACTAAAAAACAGGAAACGCACCCTCCCGCGCCAGCGGGAGCGGTCGAAAATTGTTTCGCCGTTCAGGCGAAACAATTGAGGGCTTCGGCGTGGTCCGCGTCGCAAGCCCTCCGGCCTGAGATGCCGCTTCTCCCCGGTCGCAGGGATGAAGCAATCCGCATCACGAACTATGATGGCGAGGCAGTCAGCGTCCAGCACATTGCCCTGGAGCCGGAGACCGGGCGAGCGGCGGTGGAATCAACAACACAAGGGAACGCGGAATGAACGTCAGTTTCACCCGAACGATCGCTCTTGTCTGGCTGCTGGTATGCCTGACAGGCAGACCGGTCACTGCTCAGGACGCCGCGGACCTGAAAGCGTTTCCCGGCGCTGAGGGCTGGGGAGCGGTCAGCAAAGGTGGGCGAGGTGGCAGAATCATCAAGGTGACGAATCTGAACGCATCTGGTCCGGGCAGCCTTGCGGAAGCCTGCGCCGCCGACGGGCCGCGGATCGTCGTGTTTGAGGTCAGCGGCGTGATCCGCGGAGACATCCGGATCACCAAACCCTGGATCACAATTGCCGGCCAGACTGCTCCGGGAGCGGGCATCACGGTTGAAGGAGTCGTCTCGAGCTACGACTACGGTGTTCACGACATCATCATTCGACATCTCCGCGTTCGTCCCCGGCGCGACATCGGTGCCGGCGGCGATTGTATCCAGATCGGAGGCCTCGGCCCCCGAAAGTCGGGCACGTACAACATCATGCTGGACCATTTGTCTCTGAGCTGGGGCAACGACGAGATCATCGATCTGTACCACGCCCACGATGTGACGGTGCAGTGGTGCACGATCGAGGAATCGGACGATCAGGGGCACAGCAAAGGGGCACACAACTTTGGACTGATCTCGGCTGCGGAAGACAGTGGAGCAGTGTCGGTGCATCACAATCTCTGGGCCCACCAGGCTCGTCGTGTCCCCTGCATGGCCCCTTACCGGCAGAACGCCGCATGTGATTTCTGCAACAACCTGATCTACAACTGCCGCGGCGGATATGTTGACGACGGCCACGGTGCCAGAGCCGAAAGCCCCGTTAATCTTTACAAGAATTACTACCGCCGCGGACCACAGACGCAGGATCGGCTGTATCCATACGCTCTGTCGCCGCACATGAGCTATTACGTCCGCGACAACTACTTCGAGGACTGGGGCTATCAGGGACATCCTCGGCATTGGAACTGGGGCGGTTCGGACGCCGCACCGAAGTGGATTCAGTTCAACAGAAACGGTCGGGAACTGGATGCTGCAGCCAGAACCCCCGGTATCGAACTGGTCGATGCCAAAGCGGCATTTAAGCTGATTCTGGCAGAAGCCGGTTGCTGGCCTCGTGACCGGACGACGCAACGAACTGTCCATGAAGTCAGGACCGGAACCGGAGCCTGGGGCCGCCACGCACCGCTTGAACCAACCGACGAATGGTTCCTTGCGGGTCTCGAGCCCGCTGAGGCGCCTCAGGACACCGACGGCGACGGACTGCCGGATACCTGGGAGAAATCGCACCACCTGGATTTCACCAATCCAGCCGACGCAACGACGATCGTTTCAGAAGGAGCGTCCCGCAACGACCGCCACCTGGGATACTCACACATCGAATTCTACATCAACGAACTGGCAGACCAGCTTGTGCCGTAGATACTGAGTTATCACTCACAGGTCACCGGAAGTCGTGACATGCCTACTGGACGAAAGACTCTCGCTGGCTTTCGCCCATGAACAGTTCCACCTGGTCGTTCTCCGTAATGATCACTTCATATTCGAGACCCTGATGGACGAGGGCGTCTCTGACCGGGTGAAATGCCGCGAACGAGTCACGCGATACGAACACCTGCACGAAGTGATTGTCCTTCGACAGGCCGGCGAAACGACTTTCAATTTCGGCCGGCTGACTGTTTTCAACTGCCACTCCGGCCCCTGCGCGCGGGGTGATGACTTCAACTCCCAGTTTCGTGTTTCGTTCGCAGTCTGCGTTGTCGACAGTCTGAGCAGCGGTGGTGACGCGATGGAGACGGCTGTCATCAAGAGCATAAACGACCGGGACCTTGTCAGTTTTGCGCAGTCGAGGAATCCGTGCGGTGCGACCGGACAACTGCTGCTGTTTGTTGAGTTGTTGTTTAAGACGCTTGTTTTCAGCCATGGCTGCCTTCAGCATCGCCTCTTGTTGCTCAAACTGCTGCTGCAGGCTGACCGATTCGGCCTTCACTGCAGAGATTTCCTTGACGGCTTCTGACTTCTGGGCCATCAACCGAACGCGTTCCTCCGTGCGTTGCCTGATCAGTCCGGCCAGCGCCAGTGATTCTTCACTGGCAAAGCGACGTGTTACCAGCTTCTGCTGACGAAGCTGTCCGGCGAGTACTCGAACGCGTTCCTGAGCTGCCTGAATTTCCGTCTGAACGATGGCCGCTTCCGCTGCCGCTTCCGCTGCCGCATCCGGCTGGCCGTCGTCCTGCGATGATGTTTCGCCACTCTGACTGACAAGGACAGCGACCAGTATCGAAATGAATATGACAGCGCCAAAGGTGTTGCAGATCGTGTCCAGCAACAGCTCCAGGCTTTCTGATGAATTTTCCGTCGCTCTGCGTGTCACTGGACGGCAGCTCCTGTGGCGGGGTCGATGGCTTTGCTGTCCTGAGCCAGCAGATCAAACCCAAACGTCACATTCTGGCTGCGCAGCCTGTCCGTGAGTGGTTCAAGGACATCCGCAGCCTGAGGCTTCACCAGAAACATAAAGACGGCTCCCGAGCGATGGCGGCCGGCAACCCAGGCGGAGAGCTGCGTCATGGAGGAGAATCTCTGAGGCGGGTTTGACTTCCCCAGTTCGGCTGCCTGAAAGGTGTTGCTGTCGGTCAGTTCCACCAGCCAGCAGACCGCAGACGTGCTGTTGTGTCCGTTATAGACGACACGTTCTCCACTCTGCAGTTGTTTCACCCGGGCATCAAGTTCCCTGTTTAACTGTTCCAGTGCCGCGGTCTGTTTCTGCTGCTGACGTCGCTGTGATTCCATGGCCTGAAGCTGAGACAGGGTGGTCTGGCTGGATGACTTCTGCTGCCACAGACGCTGGACGTCCTTTGTGGCGAGCAGGTTGTCGCTTTCGAGTGTGACGGATCGGTTTTTGAGAAGTTCCTGGTCGTCAATAGCGCCGGAGTTCAGCAGGGACATCTGCTCGTCGACAGATTGCTGCAGTGCTGCGATTTCGGCGGATAACGCCGCCGCCTGCTGCTTCATCTGCTGTACGGTCTCTGCAGCCGTCGACGCATCGGCCGTCGCCACACTGGAGGTGATCTGCAGGCACATGATCAGTGTCAGCAGCAGCATAATTCCCATTACACACGTGATAATGTCCTGAAACACAAACAGTGAGAAACGTGTGTTGTTGTTACGTTTTCTTCGTGACATGTTCTTCCAATGCTGAACTCGTATCTTTCTTTTGCTTCCGTGGAGCAGTCAGAGGAGGCGGTTCAATGGGAGGCCAGTAATCAGCTGCGACGTCGTCTGCAGAACTTACGGAATTATCTTCAGCCTGATCCGACTGACCTGCCATTCGGGACTGGTGGTCTTCGTCTGCGGTTACCTGTCCCACGGTACGGCATTGCTTACACCGTGCCTTCCTTCCAACGTGTTCGTCCGGAACTTCCTGACGAGCCCGGCACGACGGGCATACAAATAATCCCATTTTTGTACTCAACTGGTTGCGGTTGTTCGGAATGCCCGATTACGGCACGAAGCGATAATCCCCATTATTTTCTTCGGCGATCTGTCTCAGCAGCGCTTCACCCGAGGGTGACACCAGTGCCACTGTGTTGATCCGCACCTTCCCGTCTGAATTCAGATTTCGAATAAACGCCGGCGAGCCTGAATCGAACTGCCCATCCGTCAACAGAAATACGGCGTCCGGTACTTCCTCAGCGTCAAACGCATGTTGCATGCCGGCATTGACATTCGTGCCCCCACCAACCGTCACCTGACTTACCCACTGATCCAGATCCGAGCGCCTGCGGTGACCGAGTCGTTTGTATCCGCCGGGGGCGGGATGAGCGACGTCATCGAAAAACACAACCAGCACTTCCACATGGGCCGGCAGACTGTTGACACAGGTCATCAATTCATCTTTGGCACGCTGCAGAGGAATTCCATTCATACTTCCCGAACAGTCGACCACAAATGCAAAACGCCGTCCGGAGGCCTGCAGCCCGAAGAACGTTGCCTCCCCGGGAGCCGAAATGGTGAACTTCGACGACGGATCGCCGGGTACCACGGCACCCTGCCCGTGTCTGACGTCCGTCGCCAGCGCATTCTGTTCGGAGACAACTGCTTCGGCTTCGACATTCTTCGACTGTGACTTGTTGCTTGTGGTGCCGGAGCCCGCAGCATTATCCGTTGTGCTTGTGGATGCCTGGTCCGTCTGAGCGGGTTGTCCAGCTTGATTCTCTGAGACTGTATCAGGGGCGTCCGCCGCGCTGCCTGAAGCGCTCTGCGACACGGCCGGCTTCTTTGAAGGCGGCTTCGACGCAGCCGTTACGTCGGTACTACTGCCCTCTGACGCGTTCGCCGTTCCCTGACTGGCGGAATCACCGGGCAACCCACCTGATTGCAGGCTTTCCCAGAACAACCAGAGGCAGAGCAGAACGGCGATCGCCAATGTGATTCCGGCGGCCGCCTGCCGTCTGGTCGAATCCGACTGCCGCGGCTGCAGAATCTGAATTGATTCTGCGGCTCCCGGAGCGCCGGAATCGTCTTCAGCAGGCCGTTCTTCAGGATTCGTGGTCCCCGTCCGAACAGACTGTGTGAGCTTCGAGCCGGCCAGTCGCTGGTGGTTCCGGCCAACGGACTGCTTCTTCTTTTCGTATCTTTTCCACGGGCCATCGCTGCCTTTTCGGATCCGGCTGGACGGCCGGATGCGTCCCTCGCGCGCCAGAAAATCAAGTTCCTGACGACTCACCGGTCCCCGAATCTGGTCATCCAGTTTGTAATACCAGTCTGTCATGCAATCTGACCGGAACCAGCGGTGTCCTGAAAGGGCAGCAACTTCAATTTGTTGACCACCTGTCGCGTGCAGTATTCCGAACATTCATCCAGAAATTCCTGCTCAGACTTGCGCATAAATGTCACCATAATCTGGATACACAGGGCGGCGACCAGTGCTTCCAGCGTAGTGTCAAAGGCAATCCCCAGCCCCCCGGTGACATTCTTCAGTGCGGGCAGCAGCGCGTCGGTACCTCCGGCGGCGCTCATCACCGAGCCAAACTCACCAATTGCCACTGAAAGCCCCAGAACCGTCCCGATGAACCCCAGAATCGGAATCGCCCACAGAAAGCCGTTCAACAGCACGTAGGACGATTCAGAGACGGCTTCGTCAGATTCCGCCTGCGAGCGAAGTATTTCGTCGACGTCCGAAACGCGGCCGATGTTGCGAAGATTGGAAAGAGCGACTGAAATTCGATTGAAGAGCATAAACTGCCGAGGCTCGTCCACCAGTTCGTGCATGCGATCAAACACACGATCCACGGTGGTCGGCGACAGCACGAAATCTGTCTCCTCGGGAATACAGCTGAGCTTCAGACACTGTTTCTGCAGCGCCAGCTTTCTCCACTTCAGAAACAGGATGGTCAGACACCACGACGAGAGGAAGGCAATAGCCGCAGGAATCGGTCCCTGACCAATAAATTTCGCATGCAGCAGGGTGCCGCTGGCAAGCAGCAGGACTCCGTAAAATGCCAGCGTCAGGACGATTGCCATCAGCAGCGACAGCATCGTATTGACGCGCGTAAATCGATTGCCGGAAAAGAACAGCCGCTGTTCGATGTCCTGCCGGGTCCAGGACAGCGTCGCCGCGTTTGACCTGAGCTGACTGAATGCTTTACTCGACATCGTTACCTCTTCACCTCCAGCCGGACCAGGCGGCGACGGGTGATTACGGGGACGTATTATCTTCGATCTGGATGACGACCCGGATGAATTCCAGACCCGCCATGCACGTAATAAACACCAGCCACAGGAACAGCACCTGAAGGGGAGCGGCGATCAAACCACCTGCAACCACGACCCATTGCATTTCGTACCACGAGCGACCGACAACGTAAAACAGGCCGGCCAGATTCAGAAACAGCAGCAGCACAAACAAGATCCGGAGCGAGGATTCCGCAATCTGCAGATAACGGCTCAGGTTCGGATACTTATGAACGGCATTGCCGGGCAGTCTGGCAGCTGCAGACGTGCCCATAAAGATTTCCCAGAATCCTGCGGGAGGTTGTTCGCTGATCCCGGATCCCTTCCGACTACCGGCTGCGCCGGCAAACTGAGGCAGATCACCGACGGGTAACCAGTTATCAAAACTTTCGTTCCAGACCAGGTCCTCGGCATTCAGTCGTCCACTGGACAACCACATCTGAATTTCTGACCCGGAGACCGGCCCCAGCTTGTTCCCGCCCTTCGCGTAATACCAGTCACCGTTCGAATCCGGCGAAACATCCTCTTTTTCGGCCGGCTGCAATGAAAACGTGTCCGAAGCGTCGGCTTCGGACTCAACCGCCACGCGCGCACGCTTCGTCACCGCGGGCTCAAAGAATTCGGGCATGTCGCCCGCTTTCTGCCAGTTGATGGCGTCCGCGGACAGTTCATGATGTCGGCCGAGCCGCTTACGGCGAATCTGCGTGACAATCTGCTCGCGTGAGAGCGGGCCTTTGACTTCGCCACGAATCCGGATGTAATAATTGTCAGACATGGGTTCTTGTTCTGGTGGGTCTTAAGTGAGCATTCAGCGCCGCGCCAACGGAATGGTCGACGTCGATTCACGGTAGACAGGCTGCCCCTCAATACCGTTCGCCGCGAAGCTGGCAGGCACGGTGCCGATTGCCGACCCGGAAACAGCTGCTACGACCTGAAATTTCGGCGCGCCGTCGACGTGTCCGAGCGACTGCAACTGAGTCGGTTCAGGGACCTGAAGCTCATCCCTCAGGGAAATGACCCACTGCGATTCGGTATCCCGATGCAGCCAGCCAACGCACTGCATGGCCGGACCAAGGGCGATGTCTCGAATGGCCTGCACATCCTGGTGGGCTGTCTTCAGGTCCTCCACGATCTTCGTTCCGTGCGCCGACAGAAACTCGTCAGCCATTCGGCGTTCATCGTCGGCCCGTCGGTCCCTCGGAGCAGCCCAGTTGGTGAGCCGGGACACGCCGGCCCCGGCAATGTTCTCCAGGTGACCGTTTGTCCGATGCTGAATGAAGACACTGCCTTCCGCCCCGGTTCTCAGCAGCTTTTCGATCAGCAGGAAACGCAGAATGGAATCAACCTCATCTTCCTTCAGCAGGGCCTCCACCCCGAATGCAATGGCCGCTTCAAAGTCGGCTTCCAGCTGGACTTTGAGCTGAGGCTGGAGCTTTCGGCTCATCAGTGTCTGCGGTGCCAGCCAATAGTCGTCTGTCTTATTGTCTGCTCCGGGCAGCTTCGACATACCCAGCTGTTCCTGTTCCGTCTGCGTGCCTGTGGTTGTGGTGAAGTAGTCGAAGCTGATCTTCGATCCCTCCACCCTTGGCGGCCGCTCAGTCAGATACTTTTTCCCGTCGATGGTCTGCACCAGCCATGCCTGCGAAATGGTTCTGGGAGCAAACATCCGTTCAATCTGCTCCCGACTGGACCCGTAAGAACTGCCTTCTCGGGCCGCCACTGCTTTTAAGGCATCCAGTCGCTCCGTCACATTGGTTGTTCCGGGAAATGCCTGCAGCGCGTCGATCTCAGTCACCACGCTCTTGGCTTCTGCCGGCGAAACAGACTTAAACGACAGATTCTGCAGGCGACGCCTGATTCGATTCCACTGATCAACACTTTCCCACAACGGCAGATCCGACTTGATGACCTGCAGAAAATCTTCGGCGCGTTCGGTGCCGGGGTGTTCCCGGGTGTAGTCAATCAATGCCTGCCGGTAAGCGGCCGGCTGGCCGACGGCGGCAGTCACTTTCTGCAGGCTGCGCTGCATGTCCAGCTCGGCCTGCACCATGGCCTGTTGCTGGCTGACTTTTGCCTTCAGCGCAGACAGGGCTGACTTCAGTTCGGAAGACACGTGATCACGTTGTTCCAGCTCACTCAGCCGGGTCTTTACAGATGAATAGCCGGTCAGAGATTTTGTGGGCAGTTTTGCCACCAGTTCCACGACTTCCTGCTGATCCTTTTCGAATGCGTCGTCCACCGTCCGCTGCATTTCGGCCTGCACGGCCTGAATCTGAGACCGGACATTCAGGATGCGGGCCTTTTCAGACTCATTCAGGGCAACCGTTTCTGCCTTCTGCAGCGCATCTTCGGCGAGCGGAAAGTTTTCCCATCGCGGATTTTCGGTGCCGTGGTTCAGGGCATCACTGATCAACTGTTCCAGCTGTTGCTGACGTCCGAGTTCCTGTCGGCGGACTGATTCCAGCTGTTCCTTCAGTCCCAGAATCTCAGGCTGATCAAGGTAGCGGACATCTTCCGTTTCCATACTGGCAAAGTAGTCGTCCACAGGCTGCAGATCGCCGGAAGAAGCGACTTCCTGCAGCAGTTTTGACGCCTGCAGGACGTGTCCGGCGACGGCGTTCTGGAACGCCACGTAGCGAACAACCATGACCACTGCCACGATGCCAACCAGGCAACCGGCGACAATTGAGGTCAATAAGGTTGTACGTTTGCGAGCTTCTGCTGACTTCAGCGTGTCGATACGGTCAGCCAGGCGATGTTCAAGCACTTCCGGCAGGGCGTGTCCATGTCGCACCGTCTGGTGATACAGCCGTTCCAGTTCATCGATGGTGGTGTGGCGTTCCAGGGCGGATTCCAGCTGAGACTTTCCATTCTGAAAGTCGGCCTCGGCCGTGGCCTTTGCTTCTTCTTCGTTCAGCCAGTCCAGGGCAGGGCCGGCGATATCGTACAGCGGGTCTGTTTCGTCCAGATCCAGAATCTCAGACAACGCAAAGAAACGCTTTTGCAGGCGGGTCGCGGTGGGTTGATCGAAGGCGGCGTAGGCATCCGAAAGCTGGTGACAGAGCGGCTGCAGTTCCGCTCGAGCACTGCGGCGCCGAAGCTGAATATGAGCTTCGTGAGCTGTTTTCTTCAGAGCCGCGGGCACCGAGACGGACCACTTTGCATCGGACAGTTCCTGATCCAGAGCCGCGACCAGATCCAGATCCTGTTGTTTGACGGAAGCCTGCAGTTCTTTTTTCAGCAGCGTAAGACGATGCGTTTCGAACTTTCTGAGGTCCGTTTTCCATTGAGAATTGGCGGTGTCGGTGACGGCCAGTTGCCGCAGAGTATCGATGCGTTCGGCTACGGGAGCGCGAGCCAGCGACTGAGTTCGATAGTGATTCAGCAGTCGTTCGACGGGGGCCGCGACGGTGTAGGCATCATTCAGTTCGGCGGCGACGTCGACGTCCAGCTCGCGGACGGGCTGGATGGCGAACTGGACCAGGCAGTCGTTCCAGACTTCCAGTTCGGGAAAATCGAGTGCGGTGACCAGATCATTCAGGTTGGGTACCTGTTCTGCCAGGGCGATGGCTTCGGCGCGCAGGCCCTTGTTCAGCAGCTTCTCGACGGCCTTCAGGCGTGCGGCGACCTGTTGGACAAAGTCATCGTGTCGCGCCGCCAGGTCAATCAGTTCTTCTTCGGTCGGATCCGTGGCAAACGCCAGAACCTGCTGAATCTCCTCGACCAACTGATTTACTTCATCGACGGTCATCGGGATTCTCCATTCGCGCATCGACAAATGTGATGGTGACAGGGTGGCTGGTGCTCAACTTCATCCCCAACGACAAGCTCAGCCGACAGTTCTCCATCGTTTTCTCGACGAAATCAGCGTCTGTTAGAGATTTGCAATAGGGAGATTCTGCATTCTCTAGAGAGTACTTTTGTTTCAATTCCAGTAGCTCCTTGATCTGATTGGCTCGAGAATTAATCCGCTCCACAACTTTGTCCAATTCATCCTGAATCACCTTTCTCCTCTGTGGTTCTGAGGTGAGGCTCAAAAGTTTCGTGTTTACCCTGATCGACTCATTGTCTTGCTGATCTAGATGTTTCGCCTGGTCTCGAACCTGCCGTGTATGAAGACTCAACTCACTCAACTGATTTTGCAATTCTGCCTTCACCTTCAGTAGCGGAACAATGCCGATCTCACCCTTGGCCGGTTTTTCATAGACGTTTGTTGTCTCCGCACCGTCCGCAGCCGAATTCCAAGCTGGTACCCTGAACTTTGTTTCGGCAAACCTCGCTGCATTCAGCCTGACATAAGCCGTAGTCAGGATCTCGAACGTTGGATGGGCAGAGTCTTCAGCTGGCAGGATAATCTTCGTATCGAGCAGACCGTAGGCACTGTCTAGTGGTGTTTCGCCTTCCTGTAGTCGCACAGGCTCTTCAACAGGAAACCATGCGCGATGGGAGATTACTCCTTTCTCGTCTGGCTCCAAAGTTCCCCGAAACACCTTGGCTACCGGGCCAGCATCGCCCTCAACATCGAAGGTCAACCGAAACAGAGCATTCTTCCCCGCCCGAAGACGTAGGTCTGCAAACTCTCTTCCAGTCCGATTGTCATCAGGCGAATAATTCTGTTCAAGGACGAATCCTTTTTGACGGCCCCAAGACGGAATCGTCCAACGGTCAGGAAGACGCTGTAGAAATGCGCGGCTCTCATTGCCCGAAGTTATGATCAGCGGACACCACCTCACAAGCTCCGCTGCCGACAATTCTCGTTCAGCATCTGGAAGCCACTCAAATGACAGGCGATAATGCGGGCCTGTCACAACACTTCGTACCAGTGTATACCTACCGAGTGAAATTGGTCGGGCCACCAAAGTGCCATCGCTTTCCACACGATCTCGGATCTGCACTTCCCATACTTTGTTAGCTTCGACAGTGACGAGGCTTAGTGAGCGTCCGGGTGTCTTAATGAGCTTACTGAATTCTGGATGAAGCGCAAGCGCGACGTTCTCCTCATGCCACCGTTGCAACAGTGGTCGGTCTTCTTCCGGTAGCGATTTCATCCGGATTGGATTTGGAAGAGGAAGTAAATACGACTCTTCGAATTTCGGACCTGATTCTCCAAACAAAGGGGGCGACGGAAACTTTATCTGCAGATGGGTGCTGTCGGCGATGCCGTCCTCACGATGCACTGCCAGATTGAATTGTATCTTGCTGAGCTGGTATTTACCGATAACAAACGAGGCGGAGTCTTGATCAGACTCCGCCCACATCCATTCGACAGAAATCCCTGCTTTTTCTGCCTTCTTCATCCGAAACACGCCAATATTCGTTTGCCCCCAGCTGACTTGGTATTTTGATCCATCAACTCGCGGCTCGATTTTCAATTCTGAGGGTTTGGGCGGCACCGTCGAGATCTTCACCGAGTGCACCGAATACGCCTTGATCTTCAGGGGGGCATTTTGGCTCTTCTCGACCGACCACTGGAACGTTTCACCGTCTTTCGTATGCGGCAGATCTGACAGCGGCGAATCGCCTCCGAACAACTTCGGCACTTCGAACCTAATGTTCCGCTGTTCGGCAATCGCTTCTTTCCTGTTTGCGGGGGCTACCACCGTGAACGCCTGGTCTCGGAGGCCATAGGCGGCTGCACGCAGTGCATCGAGCTTGATCACGTCGTCATCCCAGCGCCAGACGACCTCAACACCTTCGACTCCTATTTCAGATCTGAGCTCAATTGATGCAATCGGCATTGAATCTCCGTGGAGCAACGTCCACGTGTGCGGTTCCATCGCGTGCGGTTTCGAAAGAGACAAGTCGCCGACTTTATCTGCCATGCGAAATTCAATCCCTGAGATCTCGTCGGTCAGAAGATGAAACAATGTGCGGTCTTCCGCTTTGTCCAGTTCCGGCAACTCGAATTGGCTAGGTGACGAGACACCATTCCCATCCAGAAGCTCGAATGGGCTTTGGCCATCAAACGCCAGCGTGTCCCGCTCTGTTGCAGCTTCGCTGTCCGATGGTAGTTCGGGCTTCAAATCCGAAGTGTCGTTGGCTACGGCCTGAGCTAATTCTCGTTGTTGCTTCAGATTTTGCAGGATGGGCGGAACCGCAAAGAATACTCCCGCTCCGAGCCCTCCCAGCAATAGCAGCACAAGCACCGCGATAACCCAGGAACCCTTACCGGACTCCTTCCTCCGGAACGCGGACTCTATCCGGGATACCGGTGGTGGACTTCCTAGTCTGGATATGGGCTTCTGCAATCGATAGGTTTCAGCATCCTGCTGCGAATCCGAGTTTCCTTCGGCTGCCAGCAACCCTTCCAGCTCGTCATCAGAAACTGCGGGACGCCGTTTTGCCGGCTGCACCTTCGGCGGTGCGGTGCGGCGAAATTCCAGTACGCCAGCGCGGGCCTGCTCAACCAGTGCGCCGCCTGCGGCCTCCCCCAGTGCTCCCGTCAGATCAACCTTCACCGCCCGAGCGTCGTTTCTCAGACTCGTCGCCTCGGCCGTGCCGTCCAGAAAGAAACGCAGCTGGCATTCCGTTCCCGCCTGCAGACGAGTGAAGTAGGTGCTGAACGTGATGCCCCACCGCTGTGGCACCGGTATCAGGTCAAGCACTTCGATCAGCAATGCCAGCGTGTCCGTCCCGGCCGCGAAGATCACGTTAACCGGAGCACGACCGTTCAGCAGTTGTTCCGCCACATAGCCGGCCCAGCCTTCGTCGCCCGTCGCAGACTTCCACGCGGACAGCCGAATAATTTCCGGAATTGCCGGTGACGTCAACGCTCGTGTCGGCTTTGATGCCAGTTGTCCGTCCCATTCCGTCACGACAGTTGAAGCATCCGCCAGAACCCGCGCCGGCCCGGCCGGTAGTGCGCCGATGTCGTCCACGACGATATGATGAGCCAGTTTGTTGGTGCGTCCTGAATAATCCTGCCCCGCATCTGCCACTCGTGAAATCACGTGCAGCTTCTGTCCTGCCATCCGCGTGGTGACGTGAGCATAATTCACCGGGTTCAGGCCGACGTTCGGATCGTGCAGCGGAAACGCGTGCCGGTATCCGCTCATCGACTCCAGCCGCTCTGCCATATTCGCGGCCATTCCGGCGGTGCTCACAACCGTACAGAACCCGCGGCTTCCCTGACGCAGCCCCTTCGGCGCCGACGTATAGATGATCTCCTGAACCATCAATAATCTCCTGACACTGCTTAACCGATCATTCAGCGCTGCTTCGCCAGCTCAACGGGTAGTGTTGTTCCGATCATGCCCGGCATCGTCTTCTGAATCGCATACAGCAGCGGCACCTCGGACCAGATGGGAGAGATCTCACCGGGCAACACACCCAGAGGCAGTCGTGGCGGATCTCCCACCGGCTCCGCTCCCGGCAATTCACGCGGTGAACACCCCAGGGCGCTGACCGGGATGTAAATCACGTCCTCAGAAAACGCTTCGGAGGTGGACACGATTTCCGGTGCCAGCTTTAACATCAGGTCACGAAACCTGTCGGAAATAGTTTTCAACTGCTGAACGTTCAACGCATGGAAGCCGTGCCTGAGCTCCCTGATGATCCAGTCCCGTTTCAGGGTGACGTTGCCGGCCAGTGAGGCCCATGCATCGTATTTCGAAAGAACAACAATCAATGGTCGTCTGTCACGTTCATCCTGCCCAAGTCCGAGCTCACCACGAATACGTCGAGTCGCTTCAGCAAGAATGTGATCCTGCCGAAAGCTGACCAGATCTTTCCCGACCTGTGGATCCGCCGTCCTGCCCCGGCAGGCCTTACGAAACTGCGGATGCTGTGTCGGGTCGAAAATGAACAGCAGCGCCTTTGAGATTGCCAGGTGTCGTGTTCCGGGCGCATTCGCTGTCTGAGCTCCCGGCAGAAAATGCTCGCCGGCATTGTCGTATAAGCAGATCGCCCGTCCGTTTTTCTCGAGCTTGCTGATTCTCGGATGATCGGGCGTCAGGCGCATGCGGAAAACGAAAGCCCGGGGAAGCAGCATCGTCCTTCCATGCTCAATCTCCACCTGCTCATACAAATCACCGTCGAGTTCTGTTTTGGGAAGAGCGACGAGGCGATCGTCCCGCGAATTCACAAACAACGTCTCTTCGTACTCATGCAGCTTCTGATTGGCGACCGGATCCGAGTCCTCAAAGCTGATAGCAAACTGACGTGATAATGTGGTGCGCAGTGACCAGAGCGAAGAGGACAGAAAATAAGACTTGCCGGAACTGGGTGAACCAAGAATCGAAAAGAAGGTTGGTGGCAGCTCAACCAGGTCTCTTGGAATAATCAGGTGACATCGCGGGCAGGCGATTTCTGAGCATTCTTCACCAAGCGAGTCTACGGCCTGCCCGGATAATTCGAAATGAGTCGGCAGGAATCTGCGCTGTCCATCAGGAATCTTTGGATCGTCCCGCAGATTGGGGTGTGCGGCGACCCACTTGATTTCGTGCGGGCGCGCTTTGTGCCAACAGTGCGGACATGTAATTCTGCTTAAGATTCGTGATTTTTTCTCATTCACGGCCATACTGAGCCTTCGACTGTATGCTATTTATGGGAAGGAGCGCCCGGACACCAGTTCGTCGGCGTGATACGTGATCTGCACCAGGCTACGTCACCAGCACAGCGCGTTCACCCGAATCTTTCTGCATACAGGGGGTCATTCCCAATACCGCCTTAAAGGCCCATTCTGACGCAGCTTTGAGCCGAATCAACCGAACAGAACTGGCCGTTTGGAATTCCGCCCAGTTCCGCCACCTTCAACGCGGAAAGGTCGTACTGGACTCCGAAAATCGGCCGTCGCCGTGCGATTTTCCGCCACTATCCGGATACCAATGGCCATCCGAGTGCATAAAGGCAGCCTTTTTCCGGTGCATGCCCTCGCTGCCGTGTGGGAAGGGGATCGGCCATAAAGAGCGACAGGTGCCAGGAGCGACAGGTGCCAGCCGACTGTTTTACCAGCCGTGACCGTTACTTCACCACTTGCACATCAGTCAAAAACTCGCGAACGGGCAGGGTGGTTGGCATGCCGAGTGCAGCCATGCAATAGTCGATGCCTGATATTCGCAGGCCAACAGTTGCTTCCCTGATCAAGGGCAGTGTGCACATGGGTTGGTCGGACCTGCCGCTTGATTCAATCGGGGGTCGATGTCATGCGACTGAACATGGCTCATGCCACAAAGCAGTGGGTCGCCGATACCATCTGGCACATCCGTGAGGTCTCTGCGGAAGTTGGGCGGCAGGTCGCGATCCTGATGGACGTGAAAGGTCCGGAGATCCGAACGGGGCTGATTGACACGCCGCTTAAGCTGCACGTTGGCGAGACCTGGGGATCGAGATTGATTACCACCGTTTACCTCTGGTGCAAACCGAACTGGTAGACGCCTGCCAGGCCCAGGGAAAGCCGGTCATCATTGCGACGGACCTGCTGAAGTCGATGATCAATTCGCCAATGCCAACCCGAGCTGAAATTTCCGACGTCTGCAACGCCATTCGGGAGCAGGCGGACGCCGTCATGCTCTCTGGTGAAACGACAACCGGCGCCTATCCACTTGAATCTGTCGAGGTGCTTCAGAAAATCATCGCCAGCATCGAACCGACTATTCATGGCCAAATCAATCAGGTCATCGAACTCAAAGACCCGAAAGAAAAGATGCTGCGGTCCGCCGCAATTCTGGCCCGTGAACCGGGCGAGTCAGGAATTGTGGTCTTCACGCGAAGCGGATACCCGGCCTACAAGCTCGCCGCCCTGCGAGCCTGCGGCGTACCGATCTATGCGTTCACCGATGTCGAAACGGTCTTCCATCAACTCATGTTGCCGTGGGGTGTCGAGCCATTCCTCATGGAGTTTTTCGACGACCCCGAGCAAACGATTCTGGATGCAATGAACTGCCTCAAGCGAACAGGTTGGCGCAGTCAGGCGAATGGCTGGTTGTCATCACCAACGCCCTTGCGAACAACAAGGTGATCGACACACTACAGCTTCGTCAGATGGCTTGACGAGTCGTGGTGCATTCCACCCGGAATTCACTGACTCAGATACGATCCAATCGATCGAAAAACGTCAGGCCGAAGATGCGGTCGCGATCTCGACCGGAGACATCGGCGAAGAACCAGTCCAGGCTGAAGAATCTGCCATGCATGAGGTCGCGATCACCATCGTCGAATACCGTACGGTCCGGACCGCGGGTATCGAGTTTGACACTCGTTCCCCCGAGGACGGGTCCGGTTCCGCGGGACAGATTCCGCACACGCAGATCAAAGGATCGATCAGAAGTCCATTCGGCCATGATCAGATCCAATGCTGCAGAATCATCATCGAATGCGGTCGTACCACCGATCATCATGGTATTGCCGAAGAAGCCGGCGTGCAGCCTGTCTTGTCCGGTTCCGCCGATCAGAACGTTCCGGCCAAACCCGCCCTTCAACAGATCGTTGCCGTCGCTGCCAACGAACACGTCGTCACCCGCGCCCCCGATTCCAATATCGTTGCCCGATCCGAGATGGGCGATGATGTCAACATTGACGAACCGTGACGCAATCACGCGGTCATTGCCTTCGAGCGTCGTGACACGAACTGTGTCGAGTTCACTGGCCCCGTACACCTCTTTTCGCGGGTCAAGGAAGCTGGCTTTCACTTGCAGTCGATGGAACCCCTGTCGATTGATCGTCACCACGTCGTCGTCACTGGTGCCGATCAGTTCCAGGACTCCGTCATTGTAGATGGAACCGCTGATCTGGAAGATCGTGATCGTGCCGCTGACTTCATTGGCTGCCACGACCAGTGGCACACCGTTGGGACTGTCTTCGGCCGAGACGAACTTCAGGTCTTCAACACCCAGATCTCCGGGGTTGCCGGTTTCAGGATCTTCGGAAAAGTCACGGTTGTTGACATAACTCACGAATTCAGCAGAGGCCGGGTTCGTGACGTCGTAGACCATGATACCGCCGATGCGTTCCAGACCGACAAATGCAAACGTGCGACCGTTGATCACACCGGTGGTGATGGCTTCCGGTTCCGGTCCCTTGTTGTCACTACGGCCTTCCGGATCATTTTCATCGTTGTTGGCGTTGAAATTGTCCGGATACGCCGCCGCTGTGATCTGCTCGAATTGATCACCCGAATCGAACACGACGTTTCCGTCCGTGTCCCAGATCGTGAAACTGCGAGCCCCGTATGAAAACAACTGGTCGTAGTCGCCGTCACCATCGGTGTCGCCGTCGATGGTGGACACGCCGAGCCGACCGAGATTCTCATCCAGTTGCAGAGTAGCCGCATCGGGGAACGCCGTGGGATCGAGCGTCAGATCCTTTATCCGCTCGTCTTCGCCGCGGTCGTCACCCTCATTGGCCGTCGCGTAAAACGTCTGGCCGCCGATTTCGAACGACGTCACAGCGTCCGGCATGTACATGCCGAAGACCGGCCAGCTGGCGATGTTGATGACGCCGTCCCTGTCGCTGGCATCCAGGCCGTTGCCGGGCAGGCTGTGGTCTTTCAAGCCCAACGGCTGGATGTCGGTCACGGTCGCAGTGGCAATGTCGATGACTGCGAAGGCATTCGCTTCCTGAAGCGTGACTCGTGCGATGAGTCCATCGGGTGATACGGCGATGTATTCCGGTTCGACGTCCTGCGAAACGCTTCTGCCGGAAAAGATTCGAACACCCTGTGCCCGAAGTTCGTCTTCCCGGCCGTCGAAACTTTCGAACGACGCTGTGGTCACAGTGGCGGCCGATACTCCGCCGGACAGGTCGATGATGCTCACCGAACCCACCGGATCGCTGCTGGCGAGCGAATTCTTCTGCAGAAAGGCAAGCTGACCGCCTTCGACCAGATCGTTATCGTTGATGCGTGAGTCTGAGTTGAATCCGGCCTGGTCCTCGATGCCGTGTGCCTGAATGTCGAAAAGGAACAACGAACCGGGTGCTTCACCGAACAGCGTGGAAACATCAATGATCCCGGACGTTTCCCATTCACCTGCCGCTCCGGCATCGACGTCGACCGGAATGCCACCAGTGGTTGGATCCAGGACAACGCTGCGATCGATCGTGGCGACTCGCCGAGTGGCGCCATTTTGCGGGTTGAGCTGAATGATGCCGGCTTCCTTTGGATTCGCGGCACCCGGTCCGAACAGCACTTCGTCACCGCTGACGGTGTCTTCTTCGGCCTTGTCTTCCTGGACGTAGATCAATCCATCATCAGCCCAGTCCAGATTGTCCGGGCTGCGGAGGGCTCGCGTCAGGTCGGCGTCGCCATCGTAAATAATCGTGATGTCGGCGGACGGATTCACGAAGTCGCTGAAATCGGTTTTGATCGTGTAGATCGTCCCGAAGGTGTCAACGCCATTACCCGTAACGGGATCGACTTCAAAGTCGTCGACGCCTGTTGAGGCCAGGACAATCTCTGTGCCGTCAGCCGGATTTGTGGCAACGTCTTCGGGGCGTGAGAACCCAAACGCACCAGCCGCTTTGGCCTGCAGCCAAAGATTCCCCTGAGTCGGATATCCGAACTCATCGAAGCCGTTCGCTCCGAATTCGTCCGCCAGTGCCAGGTTCGGAGTATTGTCGAGTACAACCCATGAGCCGCTCAGTGTACCGGCGGTATTGAAATCGGTCGGCGTCAGTTCGCCGGTGTCAGAAACCCAGACGTAAAGCGATCCGTCCCGCAGACCGTTTTGTTCGAGAAAGTCACCGGCCGGATTCTTCTCGCCAACGTACAGGTAAAGCGGGGCTGCTTCGTTTCCGTCCGCCGCAGCGGGGTCGAAATCGAACGGTGAACTGTCGTCGGCCAGAATGAACGCTACGTGGGTCGTGGTTCCGGTGTCGATCTCGGTGATGTTTTCCCAGGCACCGCGACCCATCGCCGGAACGTGCCACAGGTTGCCCGTGGCAACATCCAGCGCCCATTCGGCTCCGCCGACGGAATTGAAGAACCCGCCGTCTTCTTCACCCGCAAAGTAAATCGTGTCTTCCAAACCGCTCCCGGAACCAAACTGGTGTTGCTCGACCAGAACACTGGAGCAGAACCGGCTGAAGCCGGCAAAGTTGTTCGCCAGAAAGCCCGCATCGGTGGCCACGCTGCCATTGGCGTCGTAAATGACGTTGTACGCGATTCCGGAATCGACAACTTCACGTGATGCCTTGTCGATATCGAAGTACGAAATGCGGGCTCCATCAAGCGTGAACGTCCCGCCGGCTCCATCGCTGACTTCGTAGTCATAGCCGCGGAAGTTCAGTAGTTCGTGATTGCCAAACACACGGACGAGCGAATTGTCCGTGGGATGTTCGTAAGCACCCAGCCCGTCCAGCACACCGGCCGGCGTATAGTCACCCGTCGTTGTCGGATTGAGTGCCCCCGTCGTTCCGCTGAACGTTTCGCCGATGGTGAAAATCGCCTGAACCTGGAATCCACCTTCACCGGTCGCCATGGCCGGCCCGCTGCCGTCGGGTTCTCCTTCATTGGCGACAAGCACCTTGCTGCCGTCGGGCGTGAATGTCAGTGAATCCGGCAGGGCTCCGACGGTCACCTGCCCAAGCTGCTGGCCGTTGGTGTCAAAGAACACCACTGAACCGGGCTGCGTCACGACATCGTTTTCGACAGCGACCGCAACAATTCCATCGTACACGTCCAGACTGTTGACTCCGCCGCCAAACGGTGAGAGATCAATTGCACCAGCCTGAATCGGGTTGGTCGGATCATTGACATCAAGGATTCCGACTTCGTTCGAATCAGCATTTGTAAAGAAGGCTCGCTGAGTGGCCGGATCATGCGCCACGATTTCGGCCGCACTTTCGCCGAAAACACCTGTCTCATAAGTGCCGACGGCAGTCAGTTCGATTCCCGAAAGAAGCGCCCGAGTTTCCAGTAATTCAACGGCTGGCGACCGGTTTATCGATCGCCTGCGGTGTCCGGCGCTTCCTTTGCGACGACGCGGAATCATGTTGCTTCCCCCAAAATGGATTAACAGGTTGAATGAAGGGCCGAAGAACCGGCCACCGTGAGTCGGGAAGCTATGGACGCATCGTTAACCGGGCGTGTGCTGATGATGAATGTTTTTGGAAGCCTGTCACAACCTGCAGGCCGGACACTCGTGTCCGACGGGTGACGGAAACGCATCAAGAAACAGACGGGCAGGAATGCCTTGTTGTTAACCACATCCTGATGTGAATGTCAGTCGAGATCCCCATCCAACCCAACTCGGTCACTGCTATTGGCGGCTGTGGGGTCCTACGGACTCACCGGTTGCAGTTGAAGGCGAAGCGATTTCAGTTGATTGAGTGGTCGTTCGATGTGCCCGGCGATTGTGGAACCGAATTCACCACGCCCGCTCATACGGCCGTTAACAGTCAGCTCAGCCCCCTGCTGGTCAAGGATCATCGCTCGTAATTCCAGTGCTGCGGGAGCCGTTGTCCGCACCGTGAGCGTTGAGAACTCCGACGGATTTCGATCCTCTTCATCCCGCTCCTCAAAGGCGCACCCAAATCGACCAGAAGAGACACTGCCGCTATAGACGCGCCCCTCCTGAGTTCTGCAGGCCACCGCGAGTGGCCAGAGTTCATCGGCTGAAATCTTCTGAGGTTGGCCAGTCAGCGGGATCTGCAGGGGCGGTACGTTGTCCGAAAGCCGGTCACGACGTGATGGCAGCGAAATCGCTTCAAAGTAGATTCGCTGTGGTTCCAGCCACGGACGCAGTTCCAGATGCCGGATTCGATCCAGCGGAATTTCAATTCGTTCGAGATTGGTGCCCAGCTGCTCTGAATACCAACCGTGTGGCTTCACGTTGTGCCTGTCACCATCTGTGGTGACAATCCATAAAGAATATCGTCCGCGTCCCATGACACGAAACAATATCTCAGACGACGTATCCGTCGCTTCCGGTTCTCCATGAAATCCATTCATGGAGCTCCATCCGACATGCTGCCCCGCACCCTGATAGTCTGTGAGAAAAGTTACACCGTCCTGAGTCCACTCGCCGCTTTCGGCAACCGGTATCTTCATGCGAAACGGCTCGGCAAAACTGTAGACTTCCAGAGCCAGGTCGATTCTGTCCGGCAGCGGCTGCAGCAGGGAATACATGTGAAATCGGTCCGCGGCAGTTCGCTTCACGCCCGCGGCCTGCTGGAACTGGTGAAGCGGGATCTTTGACCTGGAATCAAGCACGGTTGCGCTGGACACTTCGAATTGCGCGGCGGCAGGTGCCGCCAGATCGATCACGGCATGATCCATGAAGTCCGTATTCGTGAGCGTGGGAAGTGGCGGCAGGTCGCTGACCGATCCTCTGGATTCCTCATCGACAGCAAACGCCCCGTCCATTTGTGCTCGCGCGATGCGGCCAATCCTGAATGTGTTTGCGCCAACGGTCAGTTCCTTTTCCGTTGTACCGGTTGCCTCTGACAGAATCGAGGATTGTTCTGCGTCACGCACAAAGTCAGGTTGAGAATGCGATCGCCACGCCGTGACTTCCGGAAGCTGTCCCACGCGAGACTTTGCTTCGAAAAATCCCAGCCGGGGCATTTCGGTGCTGTAACCTCGAGGGATGCTTCTTGAACTCAGACGAAAAACTGTGTCGTAAACCGGCACTCGGATCTCACCTTTCGCATCAGTTGTCAGGTCGACAAAACTGAGTTCCAGGGACTGATCGATGCTGCGATTCTTCACTCGATTGCACTCGATCGCGATTGCATCAATTTCAAGACCGGTGATCGGCGTGCCATCGCCGCTTTTGTAACGTTGGCTCAGAATGACGGGCGCGTTCTCGAAGGCTTTGGCAAACAGTTCTTTCGCCATCGCAGGGTTGCCGTTGCGCCGATGCCATGTGGCCAGCATGTGCTGAGCGTAGAAGAAATCCGGGTGACGTTTCAGGATGTCATCAAGGATTTCACGGGTTTCGACATCATCAAACCGTTGTCTGCGTTCACCATCGACGTAGTAGATTGAGCGATATTTGTACACCAGCTCTTTACACTGTTCCAGAATTGCCAGTTCCTCGGGCGGAGGATCAAAGGGCAGATTTCGCCAGCCCAGGATTCCGGTCAGAGATGTGTGAGAAACGGGAGCTTTCTCAGGCCGAGTGCCCGGCAGCAGCATCAGACTCAGCACTGCGACAATCACGACCGCCGACCAGCGGAGCTTTGCAGACCGAATCAGCGACCCGTTCATGAGTCGCCGAATGCGCCGTGCCGTCGGAGTTTCCGCGGTTGCGAAGCCCAGAACAATTGGTTCGGGCGTGCGGTGCGTCTGGCTTGCCGCTGCGGCGATCAGCGTTTCGCAATATATTTCCGGCACCGTAATCCGATGGGCCAGCAGAGTATCATCGCAGCAGTCTTCTCGCGTCTGTCGCAACTTTCTCCGCAGCCACCACATCATCGGATGAAACCACCAGAGAACGCTTAGGATGATCTCAAACCAGCCCACCAGCAGATCACGGCGGCTGATATGAGCGAGCTCGTGCGCCAGAATGACCTTCAGCTGCTGTTCCGGAAGGGACGTGGTGGCCTCAGGCAGTACGATGAATTCTTTGAATAATCCCGTCGCGAATGGTCCGTCGCATTCCTCACTCACCAGAACTCCCGGCCGTGAACGAATGGACAGGCATTCTGCAGTACGACGTGTCAGTCGCTGAATGGAGTCCGCGGCGGGAACCCCTTTGCGGATCAACCGACGGACCTTCCGGTAGTGTGAAGCCACGTACGATGCCGTCGCAATGACTCCCAGCGCATGAATCGCGAATAACGTCAACAGCCACCAGTCACGATGCGACAGACCTGCTGCCGACGTCGCGCCGACCAGAACATCATCTGTCACATCTCTGCTGACCGATGACTCCACAACCGCTGGCCGATTGCGGGGGCTGAGTTCAGAAGTGAATTCCGAAGGCACGCCTGGTCTGGTATCCGGCGCCTGTGGTCGTGGGCCGGATTCTGCCAACGTGATCTGGTCAGTGATCTCCGGGGCGTTCGAAAGAATGCCTGTAGAGAGATTCCAAAACGGAGGCATGGCGAACTTGACCAGTGCAATCAGCAGAATGGCGTATCGAAGCTGAGCACTTCTGTTGCTGGCGACAGTTACCAATGCGATAGCGACGACTGCGACGATGGCGGACTGATATCCGGCAGTGAGCAACCAGGTTAACCATTCAGAGACGGCATCAATCAGATTCATCATCACCGCTCCTGTTCGGTCGAGTATTTTCGGCTTTGAGTTGATTCAGTAACTGTTGCAGGTCTTCAATTTCTTTGGCGGTGGGTTTTTGAGTTTCGAAGAAGGATGTCATGAACGACATGGTGTCGCCTTTAAATGCCCTCTGGAACAGGTCTTTCACCTGCTCTCGCCAGGCTCTGGCTGACTTCTCGGAAGGCCTGAAAATAAACGCCTTTCCTCGTTCCGCCTTGCGCTTTGAAACAAGTTGGCGAGCTTCCAGGCGATTCAGCAGAGTCAAAACGGACGCCGCCTGCATCGGCCGAATGTTGTGCAGTGCCTCACGAAGCTGTTTCACGGTCGCTTCCCCAAGCTGCTCAAGACAGGCAAGAACATCGCGTTCCGCGGCGGGGATTCGGTGTGGTGGTGTGATAGATGCAGAATAACGACACCTGTCTTTATGTCAATACGAAAAAGACAGATGTCATTATTCCGGCAGGCGTAGCCCATCGGATCCAGAACTTTTCAGGGCCAGTCCAGGACTCCGGCGCTTATGGACTGAATCGAAGTGGACCGGGCTTTCCGCCTATTGCCTCCGTTTCTTCGCCGCCTTCACCACCCTCTCCTCCGGTGAGATAGCACTGATCATGAGCACTCGGGACGGAAAGCTGAAGAGAGTGTTTGCGGAACGCGCCGGGCACACTGCGACGAACAGTTTTGGCTCCGGGGTAAACAGGGGCGCTGGCAGGTGGTGAGTCTACCAGAAGTCGGGCGCGAACGCGCGAGGCCGTAAGCCAACGTTGCTCGAATTCCAGAAACAGGCCGTTGGTTTCAAGTCGGCGCTGCTTTTTCCCAGCGGCATCAGCGGCATCAGCGAACCTTCGGCAGACTGCCACCGCGTTAGGATCAAACGGAAAACTACTGTCGTGTCGGAACGTGGCGTACGCTTCCAGCTTGCGTTTTTCTGCATCGAAAGCTGGAAGCTTACGCCACTTATTTTCCGCTCGGTCCTTATCTATCTATTTGTGTGAATTGACGTAATTGGGTTCCGGTCCAACGCTACGACGGGACGGTTGCGGCTGCCGCTGTCGCCGCCGACTTCTGTTCATCCAGGGACTTCCTGCAGAAGTACCAGTCTTCACAATCGATTCCTTCATCTTGCAGCCGAGCTTCCAGCGCATCAACACTGGACGGTGGTGGAACAATAACCTTGTCGCCTGGTTGCCAGCCCTCGGGTGTCGCAACCTTGTGTTTGTCGCTGGTTTGCACAGCTTCGAGCAACCGAAGAAACTCTTGCACACTGCGTCCGTTGCTCATGGGATAATAGACCATGGCCCGCAGGACACCCTCGGGGTCGATGAGGAACGTTGTTCGCACCGCCGACGTATCGCTCGCACCGGGCTGGATCATCCCATAGGCGTGTGCCACACGCATGGACAGGTCGTCGATGATTGGGAACGGAATCTCAACACCAAATTTTTCCTTAATGTTCTGAGTCCAGGCAAGGTGCGAGAACAGACTGTCGATGGACAGTCCGAGCAGTTCACAGTTCAGCTCCTGAAACCTGTCGAAGGCTTTCGCAAATGCCATGAATTCCGTTGTGCAGACGGGAGTGAAGTCTGATGGATGCGAAAACAGGATTAACCATCGACCACTGTAGTCGCTAAGCCTCTTTTGACCGTGCGTTGTTGTTGCATCGAAGTCGGGAGCACGCTCGTTGAGTCGGGGCATTGATGCGGCATTCTGATCAGTCATCGTTGTTGTCCTTTAGAAAATGTGAGCTGCGGTTGAAGCAACCACCGTGATTTCCAGAGGTTTGGAAATTGAAATGCGTCACTGTGCAAGGGAGTCCTGAACAATAGGTCTTCAGTCCGGCGGAAGCCTTCCGCGTTCAACGCGCGGGAGCTTTCCGGTGCAGGCCTTAAGAAATTCGACGAGATCCTTCTGTTCCGCACCAGTCAGTCGAATGCGTTCAAAGCGGGAATCGAGATGCGGGTTCTCGAATTTGTCCGTCCCGTACCATTTCAGAACTTCTTCAAGTGTTTGGAACCGACCGTCGTGCATATAGGGGGCTGTCATGGTTACGTTTCGCAGCGACGGTGTCTTAAAGGCACCGCGTGTCTTATCCTCGCCTGTGACAAGAAAACGCCCCAGGTCCGGAGTGTCGTCCTGCATTCCGACGCCAATATTGTGATAGGCGCTGTCGGTCAGAGCAGGGGTGGGATGACATCCAACACACCATGCCTTCTTCATGTCAAAATACAAATTCATGCCCCGTCGAGCTGCGTCGGACAGAGGATTCGCCTCAGCCACTGCTTTCAGTCGCTTGTACTTTTCGGCCAGCTCCGCGTCTTCAGCGAGAGTGATGCGGTCATAATTTTTTAACGGCTCAAACGCCTGATCATGATCAAATGGTGTGGCACCAGACACGATCACACGAACAAAAGCGGCAACTGCGTCGCCGATCGAAGCAACCGTCACGCCTTTGTAGATTCGCTGAAACTGCATGTCATATCCATGATTACGACGGAGTGTCTTGATCACGTCTTCCAGGGAGTTGTCCATTTCCGTCGGATCTGTAATCGCGACCAGGACCGCGTCTTCCAGAGATGCGGCGTGACCGTCCCAGAATTCTTCTTCACCGATGCCGGCAAACATGACACGGTTGATCAGCGTGGGTGGATTGCGGTCGCCAATCTGTCCTCGAACTCCTTTGGCGAATCGTTTGGGAATCGTGTATCCGTGGCTTGGCTCATGGCAGGACGCACAACTGACTGTGTTGTCGACTGACAAGCGACTGTCGAAGAAGAGCTGGCGGCCAAGTTCAATCTTTGCCCGAGTCAACGGCGTCGGCAACTTGTTCAGGCGATTCGGAAGCAGGTTGAGCCCGACAGGGAGTTTGAGTTTCAGCGTTTGGTGATTCTCTTCGCGGGAGAGCCATTGCGATATTTCATCCAGCGTCAGCGGTCCGCTTCCGGGAATACCAGAAGTCAACTCGTCTGTACCAAGCACTACCGACTGCATCTCATCGCGTGTGCTCACGGCTTTTGTATCCTGCGCGACACTCAAGCTCTCATGAACAACAAGCAGGGTGATGCCTGCGGCGAAGATGCGAACTACACGTGAAGATGTTCTGATTTGTCGCATAGAACTGATCCTGGTGACGGACATGGACAAACGTCACATCAGATACCGGAAAACACCATTGCGGAAGTATCAGCCGGTGAGAAGACCTGACGCCGATGTCGTGAGGACATCAGACTGCAGCTCGTGAGAATTCAAGGTTTTCTGGTTCGGCCGGAACTTTCGCGTATCGCCGCTTCGTTCCTTCGGTTTCGGGTCCGAAGCAACGGGCTGCTCTAACGGCGTCACATCTCTGCTCCTATTGCGTTAACCAGCACGCCGAGCTTTGCCATTGCGGCGTAGTGGTGTCGCTTGATTCGTTCATGAGCATCGCGCAACTGGTCCTGCTTTTCGGATTCACGAGTGTGCGGATCTCCGATCGGAACACGGTCCGCGCCGGCCAGAGAACGCTCGCGTTCGGCGATGGAATGCTCTGCCGCGTTTACGTTTTTTTCGTGCAAATCGATCGACTGAAGGTGATCACCCAGCGCACTATCGTGGCTTGCAAGGGCTTCATTGAGAGCCAGCAGCGCCGCTTCATGTTCCTTTCTCCACTGCTGCGCATCATCGCGCCACATTGCCGCTTCATTCTTCCAGCGGGTATGATCCTGATGAGCCTGTGTGTGCGTTACAGATGCCATTCTTGTGCTTTTTGAATATTCTTTTTGTCTATACATGACGATGAAGTCGCATTCAACAGGCCTCATGCAACATCTGCGCCAATTCGCAGGTTGCACAACAGGTGCCAGCGGTAACGCATGAGTTCGATGGCGGCTGGCTTTCAGACGTGTTGATTCAGCAAATGGCATGCCGTGCGAATACGAGCACGAAAGCGGAACGACAGGCGCGCTGAGCCGCACACTGTGTGCGGGATGTCGATCACCCCCGCAGCACAGCACCATAGTCAGAGCCAATCGCCGGATGAACGACAGCCGCTGACGTATCTGATTCTACTCGCGGACTGGCTGTATGACCTGATTGGCGGGCTGTTTGTCGGTACAAGCTTCTTGGTCAGCACAGAGCTTGGGGTGATCGCATGGATGGCAGCCTCGGCACACGAAATCCCTCAGGAACTCGGTGACTTCGTCGTTCTTATCAACGGCGGCTGGCCGAGGAAATGTGCGTTGATTTACAACTTCATGTCAGCGTTGACATTCTCCATTGGCGGAGTCGTTGCTTATGCCGCATCTTCAAGTGTCAATGCTCTTTTTCTTGTGCGATTCGCGGCCGGCAACTTTCTTTACATTGCGGCGACGGATCTGATACCGGAAATCAAGAACTGATACGACCTCAAGACCAACGCTATCCACTTCCCGTCGTTTGTCACCGGCCGGGCATTATTGCTCGTGCTTCGTTGCCTGTGCCCACATCACGGGTAACACACCGTGTGCGACAAGGTCTCCCACTGAACATTCTGATTTGTCCTCAGATCTGTTTGGTACCGTGATAACACTCGCAGCCAGATTGGCACAACCTTTGCATTTCCCCCAGCGGTCCTGTACCGAAGCAGAACACAGAAAAGAAACAAGCCGATGTCCGAAGAATGCGTGATTGCCATATACAACACAATCGATCCTGCCAAAGAAGCCGTTCTGGCATTGAAGGAGTCCGGGTTCCCGAGCGATCAGATGTCGCTGGCAACGAAGACACTCAAGCTGGAAGCAGAGGTGCGGGAAGCGATCGAGTTTGGCGACGAAATGGCAAAGGATGCTGCCATTGGTGCCGGAGCTGGAGCTCTCCTGGCCGTTTTTGCTGAGGCAACTGCAGTTGCCATCACTGGAATGGGAGCTTTCCTTGTCGCGGGCCCCATCGTGATGGGAGCAATTGTTGGTGGGCTGATGGGCGCTGCAAACGGTTGGGGAGTTCACAAAGACCATATACCGGTCTATGAGAAGAAACTCCACGAAGGCAAGGTGCTGCTGATCGCTCATGGCGACCCTGTGAACGTGGCGCTGGCAGATCGGATCCTGCAGGGAACTGATCCACTTGAGCTACATCTGCATGCTGAATCCAGCGCCGATGCACCTGAAATCGAACGGACATGAACCTCTGTTACTGCAGGTATTCATGTCTCATCTCCGAAAGCAGGATTTGACGTGACTGATCAGTCTGACATGTCGATCTGAAGTCGCTCAGCAAGTTGGGAAGCGGCCGTAGAGCCGACGCTTGCCTCTAGATTTGATTCCTTGCAATCCAGACACTGCATGGCGAATGCCGGAGAACGAATCGTGTAACGCTGCCAAGCAGTGCTCGGTGAAAGGAACTAATCGGAGTCTCCCCAACCATAACCAACTCGCACTGATGATCCCTCACAAACTTGACGAGCCCATCGCCAATATGCTCATAGGGAATCAAATGAGCCTGTGCGGTGGGGACGACATCACGAAGTCTCGTTAACGCTTTGTTCAACGCGTCCCTCGCCGCTTTCGTACGTTCCAGGTCTGAATCATGCTCAGAATCGAGCGGAATCTCACCAAAGAATCCGTACAAGCAGCATAGAATTGAAACGAGGTGAACCTCAACTTCGTCGCCCCGGGCAAGGTCGCCAAACTCCTTCAATGCCGCTTTCGCAGGAAGTGAATCGTCATAACCAATGGCGATCCGCAAATGTTGATCAGCGCTGCGAGAATCATCCGAACGGATCACCATGACGCTACAGTCTGCGTGCGTGGCGACATAGTCACTCGTACAGCCAAGCAGCATGCATCTAATCCTCGACCGACCGCGCGCACCAACGACGACACATTCAACCTCGCAATCCTTCGCAATCTTGACAATCGTTTCACCCGGATGCCCCACGCGTAGTTCATGTCGAATAGTCGTGTTCGTGCCGCTGAGCATCTTCTCGACTTTCAGGTACGTCTTATTGGCAGCTGCTTCCTCCTGCCCGAACAGTGCGTCCGCTGAACGCGTCGCAGAGCAATCAAGCGCCTGCTGGACAACAGTGAGAACGATGACATCACGGTGCTGGTCACCTGGAAGCCGAGACAGAAACCGTACTGCTGCGTCCGCATGACTCGAACCATCAGTGGCGAGTAGAATACTTTTCATGTTGATCGGTCCCTGAAATCGTTAAGACAAGTGAGCCGGGGAAACAATGGCAAACTCTGTGCCGAATCGCAATTCTCCGTCCGATGCGAGTCATTGGGGAAACATCTTCTAACACGGCAGTAGCGTCCATGGGGATAGGATACGGTCGTCCAGATTCGGTCGAACGTTCAAATTGAACGAAATTGAGTCAGATTTCCGTGGATTGATCATTCTTCAATCGAGTCTGAACATCCGTGCGCAAACCGAGCGATCTCAGCGACTGACGTTCGAGGCTCAACATACTGTGCATCCGCACAGCTCCAGAAACGTGTGTCAAATCGTTCGATGGGTTGTGCATCTCCGCGCGCCACGAGTTTCTGCAGTGCGCATTGGACGCGATCTGATGACCAGCGATCAAGCGTGCGGACAATCTCCTCCTCTCGCATGGGATGGCGAGTGATAATGGCCAGAATTGCATCGGATACATGTTCGTATCGTGTCAGGTCGAATTCACCATCAGTCGGCAAGATAAGGCGTGCCTTGTCGCCCAGGATGCCAATGGCTCGCATCAGGCTTTCGTTGTCGGGCGGCTCAACCCATGGCTCCCCGGTGGTCGCACCGGTTGGTTGATATGGATTTCGTCGGGGTCAATGTGATGGAGCACCTGGGCAAGAGCTCGCAGAGCTTCTTCGGTGTCGTTGACGCCCTTGATGAGCATCACTTCCACCCATAGGCTTCCGGTGTACTCTTGCGAAAAGACACGCAGCCCTTCCAAGAATCGATCGAATTGCAATTCGGGCCGTGGTCGATTGATGCGGAGATAGAGCTGTTCACTGCCTGCATCGAGCGACGGCAGGATGGCCTCAGCAGCGCTCAACTCATCACGTACCTCCGAATCATACAGCAGCGATCCGTTGGTGATGACAGCTACCGGGCGGTCACTCAGCGCCTTAACTTCACGAATCATTCGGCCCAGACTTGCATGCAGCGTTGGTTCGCCCGAACCAACGAATGTGATCCAGTCGACATCGTTGGCAGGGCGTCCCGCAAGAGCCGTGCGGACATCCTCGATAATATCATCCGGCGGGACGTAATCCCGCCGTTCGTTCGTTGGCTGCGAAGTACGTCCAAGCTGGCAGTACACGCAATTCCAGTTACATGTCTTGAACGGAATCGGATCGACGCCCAATGACCTTCCAAGGCGACGTGATGGCACCGGGCCGTATACATATTTCATTTCGAAATCTGTCCTTCACTGTTTTCAGAACATTCCTGTGATTGGCGCGAGAGGCAACTGGGTGTGATCGGCAGTCCGCAGGTGTGGTTTTGGAATTGGTCGTGAAAAAAACGGGCCTCCATGAGAAGATTGAGGCGTTCTAACAGTCTCAGTTCTTCGGCACGGAGGCCCGGTATGAGCATCGCATCGGACACGCAGTTTTGCAAGGCCGGTCAGCTGGCAGGGGATCTGGCAGGTTTTTTCAGGTCGCGGCGACTCAGGGAAAATCGCGGCATGAACTGGAGCAGAGAATTCACCAGACCGTGCAGCAGATCGGCCATGAAGTCATGAAGTTGTTTCAACGGCCAGGTCCGGCTGCAGGCAGAAGCATGGCTGGATAAACTGGCGACTCCGCAGACAAACGAGGAAGGCGAACTGCTGGTGCTCACCGCAGACGGCAAGGGTGTTCCGCAGCTCACAAGGTGCCTGACACAGGAGTGGACGCGTGAGAACAATGAAGCTCGTCATTTGTCAAAAACCTGGCTTCGCCATCCGGAGTGATCAAAATCACGGTGCACCGTGAGCACGGTCCTGTCGCCGATACTCTTCCGGTGCGGCGGTAAGGTCCGAGATCCCACATCTGTATCAATCGACGTCCATCTTTGGTCAAATTCACTCTGATCTGCCTCAGTTTCGCTGCCACAGCACGCCCAGTCTGGCGAATCGCTGTTCAGGTTGCGATGGCAGATCGTATTGACAGGGCCGGTTGCGGGTGACTGCACCTGTTGCAGGCGACGACTTTCGCAGGAAATCACGGCCTGTCACTTATGTTTCCCCGGTCCCCGGGAATCCAGCCATTGTACGAACAGGAATCGGTCCGTGATGAATCAGACCATGGCATGTGTCGCGTCCGTCATGCTGACACAAGTGTTGTACGCCGCTGAGCAGCCGAACGTGATTCTGATTCTGGCGGATGACATGGCGGTCGGTGACTTTGCATCGGTCAATGACGGGTTGAGCCGAACTCCGCAGCTGGACCAACTGGCTCGGGACAGTGTCAGTTTCAGCCACGCGTACAGTGCGTCGTGCGTCTGCGCCCCGGCACGAGCAGCACTGCTGACCGGCCGGTATCCTCACCGAACGGGCGTCGTGACGCTGAACATGAACCGTTACCCGGCGCTAACGCGACTGCGCCACGATGAGACGACAATCGCGGAAGTCCTGAAACAGCACGGTTATGCCACCGGCCTGATCGGAAAATGGCACTGCGGCAGCGGTGCCGACTACAGCCCTCTGACTCACGGGTTCGATGAATTCGAAGGCTTCAGCGGCTCACAGAACCTGTCGTATTTCAAATACACGCTGCAGGTGAATCAAGCACAGATCGACGTTGCTGATCGCTATCTGACAGATGATCTTTCCGACCGCGCCATTGATTTTGTGCGGCGTCACCGCAGCAGGCCGTTCTTTCTGCACCTTGCCCACTACGCCCCTCATCGTCCGCTGGAAGCTCCGGCTGAACTGGTGGCGTCTTATCGCGACAGGGGGCTGAACGAATCGACAGCCACCATCTACGCCATGATCGAAGTCATGGATCGCGGCATCGGCAGACTGCTGCACGAACTGAATCAGCTGAATTTGTCTGACCGGACGGTTGTCATCTTTGCCAGTGACAATGGCCCCGACCCGCTGACGGGGCAGCGATTCAACCGTCAGCTGAAGGGGATGAAGTATGAAGTGTCTGAGGGCGGCATCCGGGTCCCGCTGATGGTTCGCTGGCCGGGGCAGTTTCGCCCTGCCACGGTGACCGGGATGGTTCATTTCGTGGATGTCTTTCCGACCGTCATGGAACTTTGCGGAATTCCTGATCAGTCATCAGAGATCGACGGTCTCAGCTTCCATTCACTGCTGACCGGCCGGAACCGCGATTCGCCCGTACGGTTCTGGCAGTGGAATCGCGGCCGCCCGAATTACACTCACAACGCTGCGATGCGGGACGGTCCCTGGAAACTTGTCCGGCCATACGTCACGCGAGCGGTCAATCCACAGGACTCTGACCTGTCACCGGCGTTGTTCAACCTCGCCATGGACCCGACGGAAGCCCGTGATCTGTCGCAGGTTCATGCGGAGCGAACAACTCGGATGCAGCGGGCGCTGCGAGCGTGGAGCGAATCGGTTGAGGCGGATCGAGTTCGGCCGCAATAGCCAGTCTGCCGTTATGAGAGCAGCTGCGATTCCGGCCCGACCGAAGGAAGCCCCTGGTCGAAAAACGCTGGTATGAAACGCGACCTTCCGCAGCACCTACACATTGGCGGGCCGGCCGGTTACACTCGCATTCGACGACGTGGTTGTGCGGCCGCAGCCGCGCTTTTGTTCCGTTGGTGAAGAATGAAGCCGGAGAACGTGCAGCCGGGCAGACCCTGTTGGTTCGAGTGGACCCTGCCGACTACTGATGGTCGCCTGACCGCGAGCATTGATCGAGTGAGTCCCGCACCACCGCTGTTTCGCAGCATGCCGGTGTCCGCCCGCGTCAGTCTGCGGGTTGACCTCGGCGGAAGAACGGAAAAACCTGTCGAAGAACCGACGTCGACTGACGAAGACCACTTCAATGGCAGAACCGCAGTCACGGTAAAACTGGCGGACGGCTTACTGAAAGACGCCGTCGGACGATCTGCAGCAATCATCCTCAGAATTCAGTCACAGGAAACGGAAGCATGAATCGATCTTTTTTCGTCGCGCTATGCGTAACGTTCGTCTGCTGGAACACTGTCGTCACGGCCGACGAAACGGCCGTTCAGGACAAGTCCGCGGCCGTCAAACGCACGAAAAGCGTGATTCCGGTGTTTCGCCTGACAGGAGCGATCACCGAGAAACCGGTCGCGGAAGATTTCCCGTTTGCCTTCGGCGGCGTGCAGGGGGAATCACTGCACAGCCTGCTGAACAGACTGGATAAAGTTCGCCAGGATGAAGATGTACCCGCGATGGTGCTGCAGCTGGACAGTTCCAGCAGTCTGGGACGGGCGCAGCTGGAAGAACTGGTCCGGGCTCTGAATTCGATCAAGGCCGCCGGAAAGAAGGTTCACGTTCATACAGACGTGTTCACCACCGGACAGCTGGCCCTGATCGGGTCCGCCAGTGAACTCAGCATGGTCCCCACCGGGTACATGTTCATCACCGGACTCTACGGCGAACAGGTCTTTCTGCGAGGACTGCTGGACAAGATCGGCGTCGTCCCGGACTACTTCACCTGCGGCGACTACAAGAGCGCGGGCGAAATGTTCATGCGGAAGGCTCCCAGTGAGAACGCTGCCGAGATGTCAAAGTGGCTGTATGATGGAATCTACAACAACATGGTGGCCACGATTGCCGCAGGCCGAGGAGTCAGCACTGAGCAGGCTCAGAAGTGGATCGACAAGGGCGTATTTACGGCAGAGCGAGCCGTGGAAGAGGGAATTATCGACGTTGTTGAACACCATCAGCAGTTCGAGAACCGACTTAAGAAGCTGTATGGCGACGACCTGAAATTCGACCGTCGCTACGGGAAGAAGTCGTCCGCGCAGATCGACCTGTCGTCACCGTTCGGCATCCTGAATTTTTATGCTGAACTGCTGGCTCCGTCGACACCCCGCAAGAGCACTAAACCGGGCGTGGGCATTGTGTATCTGGAAGGTGCCATCATGCCGGGGAGTGCGGGAGGCAATCCATTTCTGGCAGATGCCGCGGCGTTTGCCGATACCATTCGCAAAGCGCTGGACGAAGCCGCTGAGGATGATGCGATCAAGGCTGTTGTGTTTCGGGTGAATTCACCGGGCGGGTCGGCCGTGGCCAGTGAAATCATTCTGAATGCCAGCAGACGAATTGCGGCAAAGAAGCCGCTGATCATTTCGATGGGCGACGTCGCGGCCAGCGGTGGCTACTACGTCGCCTGTGGTTCGGACACAATCTTCGCAGAGAATTCGACCATCACCGGATCCATCGGCGTGGTCGTGGGCAAGTTCGCGACCACCGCGATGTGGAACAAACTGGGCATCAGCTTCACGCCGATTCAGCGGGGTAAGAATGCGGCCATGCTGAGTTCTGCGGCCGTCTTTTCCGACTCAGAACGCGCCGCCATGAGAAGTTATATGGATGAGGTCTATGAAGTGTTCAAAGGCCACGTGACGGCCATCCGGGGTGAACGCCTGGCGAAGCCGATTGACGACCTTGCCGGAGGTCGCGTCTATACCGGGAAGCAGGCGCTGGAACTGGGCCTGGTGGACCGCATCGGCGGCCTGCACGACGCCGTGGCGCTGGCGGCGGAACGCGCCGAACTGGAACCCGGCTACGACGTGCGGATCGTGCCTCGGCCGAAGAATTTCATGGAAATGCTGATGAGTGACATTGCCGGCCCGAAAGATGACGGCCGTCATCTGACCATCGGCAGTACATCGCTGCCTCCGGTTCTGCAGGCAGCATTGCCACTGCTGCAGGGACTTGATCCGGAACGAGTGACCGCAGTAAAACACGCGCTGCTGCAGCTGACTGTGCTGCAACAGGAACGTGCCGCACTGACCATGCCGATTCTGTCGCTGCAGAATTAGACGCGTTCAGCCGATTCACCGGGGGAGCGAGCGTCACGTCAGGACCCTGGTCTTCCACTCTATTCTGGCCTGGACGGCGACACAATTGGGACCAATCCCGCGGCGCAGGTGGGTTAATGGTTGGGTTGCCGGATCGCGTCCGCGCTATCCTCGACCTGCCACGGTCCAGTGGCGGTCACTGGTGGCGGCGACCATTTGCGCCGAGAACCCGGATTCTGCCAGCATTGCGGCCACTTCATCCACCGTCAGTGCAGCGTGCAGTGACTGACGAAACATCTGTTGCTGATGAGCGTTTTCGTCCGCGGCATAGGTCTGCACGATGTGTTCGACGTCGCTGGCCGTGGACGGACGCATCAGGTCCCGGATAAACAGAAAGCCTGCGGGCCGGATGATGCGTCTCATTTCGTGAAAGACGCAGATCGGGTCCGGGATGTGGTGCACAATGCTGTTGGACATGACCACGTCACAGGATTTGTCGGCCAGAGGCAGCTTCCCGGCATCGCCGAAGACCGGCAGAACAGTCTGTTCCCACGGTGTCCCCCGTAAATGCTGGCGGGCGAGCTTCAGCATCTCAAGCGACAGATCGCAGGCGATGATCGAAGCGAAGTGTACGGGACGAGCCATCAGTTCCAGTGGAATCAGTGCCGTTCCGGTACCAAGATCAGCACAGTGCAGAGCGTTTTCGCGTGCTGACGGCCGGGCGGCCGATCCAACCAGGCGAAGCAGATCATCAACAAACGCCTGATTGACAGACTGATGATCCATACGGTCATAGTCGGTCGCCTCCGCGACCGTGTCCATGACTTCGGGTTCCAGCGTTCGGGGCAGCATGGTCGGGTCACCAGAAGTAAAAAAGGCGATACACGATGGAGGACACGTGTATCGCCGGGTTCTGTCGATTGCAATCAGCGGAATCAGTTTACTGAAAACGTCGAGCTTCCTGAGGCAGGGGCACCAGGTCTTCGTCACCGGCAGACGACTGAGATCCGGCAGAGACACTGTCGATGGCCGGAGCAGCCTGAGACAGCCGCGTGCTTCGCTGATCCAGAATTACGCGGGCTGCTTCGCGAACTTCGTTCTCGCTCAGCCGTCGCAGGTTGCTGATTTCGGTCAGCGGTTCGATGACCTGAGCGACGCGGCCCACAGTCGTTTCCATCATCGCCAGTTCCATCATGGCACGTCGCAGGCTGGCCAGAGACTGGATATGAGTGGACACTTCACCGTGGAAATCATCCATCAGCTCCAGATTCTGAATGGCTTCGGCCACCTGGCCCGACTGATGCCCCAGTCTTTCCTGCAGAGCGGCAATCTGATCCAGATTGCTGTGAGCCGTCTTCAGATCCAGCGCTTCTCCGCTCAGTGATTCCTTCAGGGCGACCAGGGTCTGCAGCCCTTCGTCAGCCTGCTGCGTACCTTCGGCTGCAGCGATGACCTTCTTCTGCAGGCCGATGAAGCTGTCAAACTTCTCCGACGCGATCTTCAGGTCCTCGTCGCTGTCTGCCAGACGCCGCGTCAGTTCTGCCAGGTTGGCGATACTCTGGCTCGCTTCTTCGTATCCGTTGGAAGCGGCGATCACGCGGTTCTGCAGTGCCAGCATGCCTTCCAGACTGTTGTCGGCGACTTCGGTGCGATCGTGACCGCCGATGATGGCGTCGCGCAGGTTTTCAATTGCTGCGATTTCGGAAAGTGCTGCTTCCGTCTGCTGTCGCGACGAGATGATGCGGTCCTGAGCCGCTGCCATTCGGTCCAGCTGAGTCATGGCCGCTGTGGTAGCGGCCGCTTCATCGTTGACCCGCGTTCGCAGGGATGCGATTCGGGTCAGAGTGCCTTCGATGGCGGCCAGCTGGTTCTGCTGATCCTCAAGGCTTCCCAGCAGGCTGTTGGTGGCCAGCACGCCGTCGGTTGTGCCCACCAGCTGCTTCATGCTGTTGTCATTCAGATCCAGACGAGTCTGGATACCGTCGAGTCGTCCCTTGAGCGGTCCGACCATCATCAGCTGCATTCCAAAGAACACAACGGCCAGCGACATCAGCATTGAAATCCACATGAAGTTGCGAAAACTTCGGTTCTGGTTATCTGAACTTCTTCTGATCTTTGTGGTTGTACTCACACTAATTCCTCCGGATGTGCGAACAAAACGATCACCGTCTCTGCAGCGGTGCAATCGAAAAATCTGACAGCGTTTGCTTGTCTGCTGTCAGATGCCAAGCTTCCCTGACAGGTATCGCCACGCGCAGAGGCCGCAGTTGCCCCAATCCGAATGCGTTCGGCAGATCCTGCCGAAGTCATCCTGGCTGGGTTGCAGGACAGGAATTGGCGGTTCGGAAAGAATGATCCGCCAAACCAGAATGCCGCTCACGGAAAATGTGAATTCCGGCGGAATTGAGTCAAGAAATGAGAAGATGAGCGGCCCGAAGCCTCGCCGCGCAGCCCCAGTCACCCGGGCGTCCGGTCACCCGGGCGTCCGTAGATCATTCGGGCGAGTCTACCGGTGGCGGACGTCACGTCTTCGCCTGCCAGTCTGTCCAAAAACCCCGCCGTAGCGCAAGCCGTGAAGGCTTTCGGTCGCGCCCTCCAGCGTTGGCCTTTCGTTGTGGGGCGCTCTCCCGACCGCCCCACCCATTGGCGTGACACGCACCGGGAGACCTTCGGTCGATCCCGTGGTCGGGTCGGGAGACCCGACCACAACCGGGTCACGTCTTCGCCTGCCAGTCTGTCCGAAAACCCCGCCGTAGCGCAAGCCGCGAAGGCTTTCGGTCGCGCCCTCCAGCGTTGGCCTTTCGTTGTGGGGCGCTCTCCCGACCGCCCCACCCATTGGCGTGACACGCACCGGGAGACCTTCGG